>DATLZU010000043.1:0-116140 GCA_035573855.1 Nitrospiraceae bacterium | reverse complement strand
ATGCATGATGGCATCCAGCGGTCCGTCGATGTGCAAGTAGTCACACACGTTGTATTTGATGAAACTGAAGCGTTCATGCCCCATCAAGTGAGCGATGTTGTCAGGACGGCCGGTGCAGAAGTTGTCCAGACACACGACTTGGTGGCCGCGTTCGATCAAAGCATCGCACAAGTGACTGCCGAGAAATCCCGCTCCACCTGTGATCAGTACGCGCATGAACTCCTCCTTCCCCTCTTCGAAGAGTTGTTGTCAAAATGTCATCAACGACCGGTAGATCCTGGCCAGTTGCGAAGCGCAGTGCCGGACGTCGAATGTAAAGCGGATACGGTTTCGCATGGCGATCCCGTCGGAGACTAACTGTTCCGGGTGCTCGGCGTAAGATTGCAGCCGGTCGGCAATGGCGTTCGAATCTCGTTCGGGCACGAGCAGATACTTCAAGTCGCCAAAGATGAACGGAATGTCAGAATGCACGGTGGCGACGGCCGGCATCCCTGTGGCCATCATCTGTTGCAGGACAAACGGAGTCCCTTCGCAGTCTCCATTGGCCGCGGTCACGCTGGGCGAAAGAAAAAGATGACAGCTGAGACCCAGTCGCAGCAATTTTCGGAAAGGAAGAAGCGGAAAATAGGTGACCAAATGTTCGATTCCCAGTCGTCTGATCAAGGCGAAGGCGGCGTCACGGGTCTCTTCTTCTCCGCTTTTGCCCATTTCTCCGGCCACCAAATTGAGATGAAGATTGACGCCCCGACGGTGCGCGGAGGCTGCGCCCTCGAGGACATACTGAATCCCCTTCTTCTCGCGAAACGTCCCGGCGAAGAGGAGCTTCAACGGATCGCCGGGTTTGAGGACGCGCGGCTGAAACGGCAGGCTGTCCACATCGACACCGAGCGGGTGAACCTTTACCTTCTCGGCGGGGCATCCCATTTTCTGTAGGCGATCGGCCATGACCGGGCCGAGAGCCAGCGCAAAAGAGAGGCGTTCAAACAGGCGCATGTAGGTCTCTTGCCACTGAGGGTGCAGGCCCAATTGATACACGTCGGCGCCGTAGAATCCCACCAGCCAGGGTATGCCCAATGCCTTCTGGAGGCCGAAATCTTCCGCTGCCACGTAGCCAAAGTGAGAATGCAGCACACAGGGATGACGGGCTTTCACGCGAAGGAGATCCAGAAGATAGGGTCGAGGGCCGGCCATTTTTCGCCAGAACCGACGAATCAAACTCTGTGGATTCAGACACCAGGCTTCCAGCTCGGGAAATTCATTACGGTTCTGGAGTGAATCACACAGGACCAACTGACGGACATCCGGTACGAACCGGAGGTGGTCGTACAGCCAGTTCATCGTCCGAGCGACAAACCGATCGCAACGATGAAGCGTAAGAGAATGTGCAGATGCGGGATGGTTCATCGTGTGCTGTGTCCCTATTTGAAACCGTCGAATAATCAGTCGAGCTGTCAGGCGCTCATAGGCCACGGACTCCTTCCAATAGCTTCCTGATCTCCTCTTCGTAGTGATCAGCCGCCTGTTGCCAAGTCCACCGTTGGCGAACATACTCGACCGCCTGTTTGCCCATGGCTGCACGAAGGTTCTGAGAGTCCATGAGACGCCCGATCGCCTTTGCGATTTCTCCGGGGTCCCGATCAACAAGCATCCCGTTAACCCCCTCGACGACGGACTCTCGGATGCCTGCTTCATTCACCCCAACAACCGGTGTGCCGCAAGCCATGGCCTCGATGGCGACCAGTCCGAAGGGTTCCATGATCGGCACAAAAATCAGGGCTATCGCTTGGTTATACAGTTTGGCCAGGTCGTGTTGGCTCGGCCGATACCAAACGTCCAAGGCTACCCCTTTGTCTTTCGCCAGCTTCTCGATCGCGGTGCTGTAGTGCCGGTCTTTGACATGATCTACAGACTCCGGCGTCGCAATGACCATGCGGGGCCTTCTCGTCTGGTCAATCATCCCCACCGCTTCGATGGCGATGTGGTGTTGTTTGACTGTGACGAGTCGGCCAATCGAAACCACCAAAGGCTCCACACTCACTGGCAGCGGGCGAAAGGTGTGATAATCGACTCCGTACCGACACACCGTTGAAAGGCGGCCGTATCGCTGAAAGAAGACCTCTTTGGAGAACTGCGAGTTAATAAGAACGGCTTGCGCACAATTGGTCAGTCGAATATCGTGGCGGTCTTGCACATAATTGGCCAAATGGTGAAGACCTTCACACAGACGGGCGTAGCCTCCCTTGAGTCCGGAAGGTCCTGGCAAGGCCATCTGACCGTTGACACTCAGGTATCGAACTGGCGACGGCTCGTGACTGTACAAGACAGAGGGAAGTTCCAGATACGGCAGAATGCTGGTGGCCCGGCAGTGAGGGTAGTGGTCGATGTGTACGAAGTCATAATCCGATGTGTTGATTCGCCCTGCCAGAATCTGAATGTCTCGAGGCTGGTGACGAACCTTCCAAACGCTAAAAGCTAGTAACGCGGACGAATACAGCAGATAGGGACGCTGCCGCGACAGATCGGGACTATGAAGCACCACTTCTGTGGACGTCCTGACGAAGGGTTTGAGCGGAAGATAGTCCGTGTTGTTTACAGGACCACGAAGAATCACCTCATCAATCACATGGCCGCGCTTTGAAAGTTCCCGTACCATTTCAAACGCAAACCGTTTGGATCCTCCGGCGTCGCCGTTGTGGCACCAAGCTATCGTCCAGGTCTTCTTCATTGCGTTGGAAAACCTATGTTGACAGACGTTGTCAGCTCGCTGGGCTCGACAAAAGCTGGTATGGGGATTATGGGCGGCAGACGGCCTTCAAGATTTGCACGCTGCGCGGGCTCAAGACGGTCTTCAGAAACGTTTTCCACACGTTGAACGACAAACACAGCTCAGGAAATGTGCGGCACATCTTGAGCAGAAACGCCCGCGCTTCTTGACGAGACACTCCATTATCCAGCATAACGTCAGCTTGGAGAACGACTCGATTGCGGGTTTCCTGGCGAACCATTCGTTTCAGCGCAGCGACTTCGGGAATCCGATACCAATACCGTTCGAGCACCATCCGTTTCGCCAACAACTGTTCGCAGAGCCCTTCGGCTGTTACCCCAGTGGCACTTTCTTTTATATGCTGACTTGTCAGACTGCCCTGGTGCCATCGCCACTTGATTAGCGGAGAGGCCAAATAGGCAACGTCATAACACACGGCAATCCGCATCCAATACTCGTAATCATCGGTGTGATGTAATTGATCCGTCCATTCGCCGACTCGATCGCGCACATCCCTGCGGAACAGAGCCGTCGGCAAATTGACTTCGCAAAAGCCGGTCAGCATGCGCTTGAGCACGGCATAACCCGATTCGATGACATCGAAGTCTCGCTCCGGTCCGTGGCCCCAATTCGTACTATCCCTGATGATCTGGCCTTCTTCATCAATCATGTGAAATCGTGAATGCACCAATCCGACATAAGGATAGCGACGGAGAATACAGACCTTGCGTTCCAGGTTTTCAGGCATCATGAGGTCGTCGTCAGGGAGAAAGGTCACGTATTCGCCTCGAGCCAGGGCCAGGCAGCGTTTCATATTTGCTTGCCAGCCGATGTTACGAGGGTTCCGTGAATAGATGATGCGCGCATCCGAGTAAGATTGGACGAGCGCTTGGGTATCGTCTGTCGAGGCATTGTCAGAAATGACTAACTCGAAATCGCCGAATGTCTGCGCCAGGACACTGTCAATTGCCTGTTTGAGGAAACCAGCTCGGTTGTAAGTCGGAACAAGGACGCTGACTGTTGGGAATGCTGTGCTCATCAAAGAATCCTCAATGAGACAAATGGAAAGCCTCGCCCCGCTATTGCGACCTTTCAAGCGAGGGCAGAATATGACGAAGGTGCTGAGCCAGGCACTCGGCCACGGCGGCGTTGGCGCGAGGTGAATAATGCTCGCCAGGCTCGAACCGTTCCGCTTCGGGCACCTGTAACAGGCAAGAGCTGGGATCGACATACGGGATGCCGGTGCGTTGGAGGAATCGCTTGCCGGTGAGATTGGGTCGTCGAGGACGAAAGTCTCCGCTGGTGGGGAAATAGACAATCACCGGAATCGTGCCCGACTGGGACGCCTGGTGAATGAATGAGCGCAAGATTCGTTCATTGAGCGAGAACACCGCTTCTTCAGAGGCATTAGCATTTATGGGCATCCACCGAGGAAACCTGGTCAGTAGAAACCGTGCGAAATAAGAAGAGTGATACCATTCGCGTTGCCATTCGAACGGGGTGTAGCCCTTGTCGTGTTGAAGGTGCGGCAGATCAGCAATCGATGATTGGGCGAAGATCATATCGGGTGGAATGGTGGGAATATTAAGTAACCGCAGTTCCTCTTCGGTTGCAAGGAGACGTGGCTTTGAAAACGGATTCTCCCATTCGGGGTAATTCAAAAACGGGTACACCATCGTCGACCGATACAGATCATCGGAGATGAAACCCAACACAGCGATCGCGGGATGCCACGGCCGTACATCCCGTAGATAACGAAGATATGCTTGATCGACGCCGTATCCCGCGACGCCGAAGTTTGCGACGGCGAAGCTCCCTCCTAGGAGCTTCTCAAGCCGCGCTGCCCATGTGTCCTCGTACGTCACCTCTTCACCGAATGTAAATGAATCTCCTAACACGGCGATCCAGGAAGCAGCTTGAGAGAGAGAAAAGCTGTTGCCGGTTTGGGGGGCACGCAAGCCCTGAGAATCGGAAAAATACAGTCCGTTCGCGCTCCTGCGGCTAGGTCCGATTGACCAACCAAGATCTCGATCGTACACCCAGTAGCTCACATCTGAAGCAAGCCCTTGTTGCTGATCCGTGGAGGCTTTCTCCCATATGGCAAGGTAGTGGTCCCGCAACCGGTCCCAATTCTTTGGCAGCAAAAGCAGACCGTTGATGGTGTCACCTTGTGGGGTCTGTTTTACGAGAACTCGAATCACGAGCTCGCTGCATACCAAGACCGAGAAAACGGTGACCAAGTTCATCACCACCGTGAGTTGAAAGGCTCTCAAGGCGTTTCTGTAACTGAGAAAGTAGGTACGGCCTATCCATCCGGCCGAGATGGCGAAAATGGCGAGGCTGAGAAAAAAGGACACTCCCGCGTTGGTCTGAATGAACGCAGAAAATCCTTGCTCGCCCTTTTTATAAAGGGCTAACAAAGCGAGACCGCAGGAACCTTCCAGAGCAAACAGCGCGACAATGACGGACCAGTTCAGGGAAGATTGGGCGAAGGTCCTACCTGGCGAATCGGATAGAGAGGCCATATTGCGTTGCATCGTCTGTCTGCCTTTTAATGCGAGACCGAAACGAGCCGTTGGTCATCGGAATGTGTCGATCGTGTGGTTCCAGCATCGGTCCGAAATTGACTGTACAAGTTCCAAAGAACCGCCGCCACCTGGCGATGTCCTTCTTCGGTCCAGTGATCGTCGCGTTCCTTGTAATGACGAACCTCTAGGCGTGAGGTCAAAGATTCGTACCGAATCCCGAGTCTGGCACACATATCGCTCAGCTTACGGTCTGGCAAGCCTCGGTCTACTGGCATATGAAACGACCTTGCCACGCACATGGCCCGCATATGGGACTCGCTGATCGTTACAATAGCCGGAATGGAGAGCACGACAAGCTCCGCTCCTACCTCTCGGCAGAGGCGGCTGCCTCGGCCCAAGAGAAACTCACAGGCGTCATAAGCACGCTTGGCAAACGATGTTTCGCTGTGGAGAGCCGCAAGCAAGGCATAAACACGGCGCAATTTCACGTTGTCGCTGCATGTCCACTTGGTCGGTGAGAGATGATGGGTCACGATGTCCCATCGGCTACCTCCCTGGACCTGCCGCACAAAAGGCGTGCGATAGCCGTCTATCTCCGGAGTAAGATTATCGAACAAGTCGTTGCCAATATAGACGAACCACACAACAAGCTTCCCTTGAAGCTGAGGCGCCACTTGTTCCAGCAATAAGAGCTCCTGTACGAGGTTGTATCCGGGAGCACCGATTGTTTTGATCCGCAGGCCGGGGTTTAGATTGAAGAACGCCTTGCCATGATCGACGCCGTACCCCCATGCATGAGAATCCCCGACGACGATCACATCGCTTTCATCGATCGTGGCTCTGCCTGCCCATCCGAACCGATCCGTCACGACATGGAACACATCGTCACGGTCTTCGAGGACATGGCAATCAAGATTGCCTTTGGCTTTCCAGCCGAGCACCGGATCGAATTCAAAAATGTCCTGCCAACGTTGAACAGCAGGTTCCATCTTCCTGGCAGTCCATCGCATGAGCCCGATCGCCAGCCAAAACGGAAGCCCGATCATCAACAAAGGAGAAAGCACGACAAACGCGATTCCTGATGCGAGCAGCACTAGCCCGTCTCGACTCATGGCTTTTGACCGTTCCGCGGAAGACACAAGGCTTAAAAGAGGGTGTAGATGCCGGCAGGAAAGACACGTTCCTGTTCCGGCTCGAGCAGAGACAGAAGAAGCAGGAAAGGCAGCAACCCAATCGCCCAGCCGTTCCCGGTAGAGCGAGCCCAAGACAGATAGACCGAGACCCACGCGCGCGGCTTTGCCCCTCCGGTCTCACCCTCATACTCGTGCGGATAGTTCGCGTCCGGCAGGGTGTTGCGTGGACCCCATATTGACGCCATCTCAGTGGGCCGATCAAAAAGAAGTGATGATTTGCGACGCCCCACAATCACGAAGATCAGAAAAAAGCAGGCGGCCTTCACGGCAAGCCGAACAATACGGAAATAAAGATCCGTGACTCGAAACCACAGGCGGTACGGACCTCGCGCAACGGTCGGAACCAGAAACCCGAGGTAGCTCAGCAGTACTCCGGCAAGCACACCGGTCGCGATCCACGGGGTCCCCAATCGAGCGGCAAGGCAGCCTCCAGCAAGCAACCCGATCATTGAACACATGACGATCCAGAAGCTTTGGAGCCAGGCCCGACGCGGATGCAAAGGTAGCAGCATAAGGGACCTCAATCCAGCGCGTATTGAGCCTTATAGGTCTCGGCGTCCTCGAGCGAACCCTGCGGTTGGCTTGCCTTCAGCAGGATGAAATTCTCCACAATTAGGCAATCCATGTTGGTCGCCATGAAACACCGAAACGCGTCTTCCGGCGTACAGACGATCGGTTCTCCGCGGATGTTGAAGCTGGTGTTGATGAGGACCGGACACCCGGTCCGATCGTAAAAGCGCCGCATCAGCCGATAAAACCGCCCATGCCGCTCGGCATCGACCGTCTGAATCCGAGCGGAGTAATCTACATGCGTGATGGCCGGCAGGGTCGACCTCGGCACAGCGACCCGAATACGCAGATCCGGATCCTCCATGCGGCGTCGATCCTCTTCAGTCAGCTCCCTGCTCCATTTCTCTCTGATCGGGGCGACCAGCAGCATGTAGGGACTTTCTTGTCCTTCTTCCAGCTCGAAAATCTCGTGCGCACACTCTTTCAGGACACTGGGTGCGAAAGGCCGAAACGATTCGCGGAACTTAATCTTGACATTCATGATCTGTTGCATGCGCGGCGACCGCGGATCGCCAAGAATGCTGCGGCTGCCCAGCGCCCGCGGCCCGTATTCCATTCGACCGTGGAACCATCCCACGACGTTTTCTTGAGCGATCAGATCAGCAACCCTCGTGAGCAGTTGCTCTTCATCGGGCACATACTCGTAGACGGCTCCGACCGAGTCCAGGTACAAGCCGATCTCCTCGTTCGTGAAGGAGGGGCCGAGCAAGGAACCCTTTTGACTATCGGTCTGGCCTACCTTGCGTTCCTGCCCGAGCAAGTGATGCCACACTAACAATGCCGCTCCCAGCGCGCCGCCGGCGTCGCCAGCGGCCGGTTGAATCCAAAGATTTCGGAAAGGCCCTTCTCGCAGAACCCGTCCGTTTGCCACGCAATTTAAGGCTACCCCTCCGGCCATCACGAGGTTGCGCGAATTGGTCAATCGATAGGCATGCCTGGCAGCATGCAGCACGACTTCTTCGCAGACCACCTGGATCGAGGCGGCAATATCCATCTCTTTCTGGGTGATATCACTTTCGGGTTGGCGCGGGGGACCTCCAAACAGTCGATGGAACTTCTCGGAGGTCATCGTGAGGCCCTGGCAATAATTGAAATAACTCATATCGAGCCACAACGAGCCGTCCTGACGCAGTTCCAGGAGGTGGTCCATGATTAGCTTGGCATAGATCGGCCTGCCGTACGGAGCCAGCCCCATCATCTTGTATTCGCCGGAATTCACTTTGAAGCCGGTGTAATAGGTAAAGGCCGAGTACAACATGCCGAGCGAATGCGGAAAGCGCATTTCGTGCGTCAACGTCAACCGGTGGCCACGGCCCACGCCGATCGAGCTGGTCCCCCACCCTCCGACGGCATCTAACGTCAGGACTGCGGCCTCTTCAAACGGCGACGGAAAAAACGCGCTCGCCGCATGGGATTCGTGATGATCGGTAAAGCAGAGTTCGCCGCGAAAGTTCTCGCCAAGCCCTTCCAAAATCTCATCCCTGATCCTGAGCCGGTGCCTTGCCCAGAGGCCAATCGACCGCCGAAAAGATTGGAACCCCTCCGGTGCAAACTGCAAATACGTTTCCAGCAAACGCTCGAACTTCGCATAGGGTTTCTCATAAAAAACCGCGTAATGCAGGTCAGATGCACGGATTCCGGCAGCCTCCAAGCAGTACGTCACGGCGTGGGACGGAAACCCAGAGTCATGTTTCACGCGGGTAAATCGCTCTTCCTGAGCCGCGGCAACGATCTCGCCGTCGCATAAAAGCGCAGCGGCTGCATCGTGATAAAAACAGGAGATCCCTAACACATAGGTCGGCATGTCCCTCTTCTCCATAAGCAGGGTCGGTTGGCCTGCATCTACACGATTCCGGCCACGCCTCGCCAAGAGGTGAAAGCATCACAGATGCCTTTAAGTCCTGCCCCCAACGTCCCTCAAAACACCAGCGGAGTTAAGCGCACACGCTTCGGTGCCACCGCATGCACGGATCAGAGCATACCTGAGTCCACTCTCAAGCTTCTGCATCCATCCGCCAAGCATAAGGCAGCCTATGAGGATCGACGCATCGACTAGCCCAACAATGATCCATCCCGAACCCGGCTTTTCGGTAACGAGAGTGTGGACTCCAAGAAGGAGCGGTGCATGTAGCACATATAGACTACCGGTCCGGTCCGCCAACCACTTCGCGACGCAATAAACTGGGCGTTTGACGACCTTCCCATTGAGCAGCCACCCGCACGCCGCGAGGTGAAGCGCGAAGACGCCACCAAACACAAGATCCGTGAGGAGATACTGCATATAGCCAAGATTGCGTGCATGCGTTTCTCCCACAAGGGCTGTGAGCCTCCAGTTGAGCGCATTTCCAAGAGAGAGGGGAGGAAAACTCGACAGCAACCAGGCACCTCCCAAGACCACGCTCAACCCGTAGAGCAACCAACCCGTCCATCGAGGAACGGACCATCGGAGGACCGCCCCCAGCGCTGTTCCGAGCACAAACAGAGGGAGAGCCAGCAGAATCTAGGGCCCTGCAAGTCCCGCTATCAGAACCAGCACCGCAATCGAGGTCTTTCTGTCCAGGTAGTGCCATGCAGCGACAAACGCGGTGAACCAGGCTATGTATCCCATGAACCACAGGGGTGGATTGGCGGCTGGTTCACAGTGTAAAAACCAAACCCTGTTCGCGAAAGTGAGGGTCGCAGCACTACAAACGAGATCGGAGGCTTGAGGTGGCACCGGAGGATGGAACGTTCGGCCTAATGCCGCCAGCAGATACGGCAGTGCGATAGCCACAAATGTTCCCGGAATCACCAGGCTCATGAGCCTCGCAAATCTCCGGCACGCCCAGTTCTTCATCGTGACATGCTGACCAGCCGAGAGGGAGCAAGAGTCCAGAAAGGACGAAAAAGCCAACGACGAATTCCTGGCCCATATATCCCTCCAGGGGTAACGGGCCCCCAAAGGGGATTTTCACGGCATGGGTCACGAACACACCGAGAGCGAGGCCGATCCGGATTACGTCCAGGTAGAGCGACAGCGCGGGAGAAAGCGTTAATTGTCCGGATTGCTCGCCTCTCACAGCTCTCTCCGACGGAAACATTCGATCATGAAGGCCGCAGTTCGTGCTGCCAACGCCATCAAGGTTAAGGTCGGATGCGCAGCCCCTCCCGTCACGAACACACTGCTATCCGCAATAAACAGATTCGGCACATCGTGCGTTCGCCCCCATCGATCTGTTACGGAATAACGCGGATCATTTCCCATCCGACAGGTCCCCATGTAATGGATGGACGCACCTGGCTGGTGAGACCATGAGTCCAGGATTTCGGCTGCACCCGAAGCCTCCAACAGTTCGCGAATACTGTCCATCATGGCCGGTAACATTTTCAGATCGTTTCCTCGGGGTTCGCTGACGATGTGTGGAACCGGCAAGCCAAAATGATCTTTGGTAGTCCTGTCAAGGCTAACTTGGTTTCGAATATCAGGCAATTGCTCTCCCTGTGCGTACACCTCTACGACATGCCCGAACAATTCTTTGACGCGCACTTTGTGTGCTATTCCCCAACCCCCGACGCGTTTCGCGACGGCAATCGGCCATGTGTTCGCAGTCGCTACTTCAAGCAGCCAACCCCGAGCGAAG
Source organism: Nitrospiraceae bacterium (assembly GCA_035573855.1). GTDB lineage: Bacteria > Nitrospirota > Nitrospiria > Nitrospirales > Nitrospiraceae > DATLZU01. The sequence continues at coordinate 105,465 of DATLZU010000043.1, read as the reverse complement.
GGATTCGCCTTTCTTGTTTCGTAGTGGTCCTGGATCATGGCTGAAACGGGAACGCCCTGCCAATTTTTCAGAGGCAACGCAAATCTGGCCCGTGCTCCCGCATCCAGGTGCTCCGTCAAGTACTTGCCGACCAGTCCGCTGGAATTAGCGAGCCCCTTCGGGTAGAGACGCGAAATGCTCAACAGCAGGAGACGCGGCGTCTCGATGGCGTTTGCTGCAAGCACAACAGCTCTAGCTCTGACCTCGTGTTCACGCCCCTCTCCGTCAAAAAACACCACGCTGCGCACTCGGTTTGAAGAGTCGATCGTGATTTCACGCGCAACGCAGGATTCCAGAATTGTGACTTTGCCCGTGGCCTCAGCCTTGCGGACATACGTGACGTCCGCACTGGACTTAGCGGAGATTCGACATCCATAGCCGCACACGCCTGCTTCCACACAGGCAGGTCGGCCACCCCAGCTCTTCGTAGGAATCGCTAGAGCTGGAACGAACGGGTGTAGTCCAAGCTTTCTTGCTCCTCGGGCGATGATTTCTCCGGCTCTGGTCATAGGATGAGGGGGTGTGGGAAACGGTTTACTTCTTGGAGCATCAAAAGGATTTCGCTCGTCGCCATCTGAACCGGATATCCCCAGTTCGTATTCGACCTGAGTGTAAAACGGTTCCAGTTCCCCATAAGTGATCGGCCAATCGTCCGCCACACCGTCCGCGCTTCGCACGCGAAAGTCGGATTCGTGCAATCTCGGTGAGACCCCCCAACTGACCACCGTGGTACCGCCGATACCCTTCACGCGGATATAACGAAATCCCTGCGGTCCGGCGGTATACAGATCTCGGCGGGGATCTTCCGGCTCAAATACCTGCCACGCTCCAACTGGGAAATCCGGTCGATCCGAACGATAGTCCCGTTCAGGATTGAAGCGCCGGCCAGCGTCGAGCACGATGACGGACAGTCCAGCTTCGCCCAATTCCTTGGCTACGACCGATCCGCCGGCTCCGCAGCCGATGACGACAACGTCCAGTGGATCACCGTGAAGGTGGACGTGAACCATAACATCCATCAAGCCGGATTCTCTGACAAGTTGCAGCTAGGAGGCTTCAGGTACCCCAACGGAAAAGGGGGCCCATCATATCCGAGCCACGCCCAGGCGACAGGACTGCTATAGAAGTGCGCTAGTACGTCAGATTGCAGCTGCCTCCAAAATTCGAGCGTCGAGCCAAGCCCTCCCCATTTGACGTAATACCAATAGTAGGCTTTTCCGCGGATTCGACTGACGAGTGAGCCCGTTTCCAGAAACATCGTCCGATGAAGCTCATCCAGAAATGACAGCAATTGATGTCGTTGATCAATCCGCAAGCTGGTGACACCAAAACCATAGCGCGAGCGGGCAAGTTGATCGATTTCTGAAAGTCCAGTTTGGTATGCAACCCGTAACGCAGGGTTATGAGCCAGTGACTCGGCGATTCGATCAGCCACCGCAGCCTGAGTGGCTCCGGGACCTTCCTTATTTGAAGGGATAATCCCATCTGCTAAAACTCTAAGTGTAGAAACTTCCATATCTGTCAGTACGGAATTTACCGCAGTTAGGTTGCCCTGAGTTGTCGGTCCCCATATTTCCGGCTTCTTTGAAGGCTCTAAGGAAAGCTTCTTCTCTGCTTTCACTAAAAAAGATTTAAGCACTAACACGCCCCAAAATGACCAGATCGTGAATTTTAAGGCTTGCCGTCGTGTCAACCAGAAATCGAAATGCATCACCGGTAGAGCACTATAAGCCGAAGAGGGCCCGCATTCAGATGAATAGTCAAACCTTCACGGCCTGAATCGCAGCGGCACGCGAAGGGAGAACCGACAATTCAACGAATGGGTGAGGAGCAATTCCGCGGACCGCTTGGAAATACCGCGTTTGAAGGGCGCTAAAGATTGGCGAATCCGGTGACAAGGGACGACCTTGAAACGTTTTCACAATAGTCAATTCTGCGAGAGTTCCTGCGAGGGCAATCTCGTCCGCAACAATGAGTTCGGTTCGGTCGATGGGCCGGCGAACAAAGGGGATTCCCATTGATTCTGCCAATGCCTCGACGATGTCGACTGTAATGCTCTCCAGTGCCCCCTCCGTCGGCGGAGGTGTGTAAACAACACCGTCACGAACTATCAATATACACGCTCCTGTCGCCTCGGCGACTCTCCCCCATTGATTAAGGAGAACCATTTCTTGACAACCCAAAGCGCGTCCTTCAATTCTTGCTAACCGTCCTACTTGATAATTGGTGCTGGTCTTGATCCGAGCAGGAAGCGAATCATCAGTACTCCTTCGCCACGTGCTCACACCTAGATGTACTGGTTGCGGGACCTGTTTCGCTTGGTGATACGCCGTCACAACGAGGTCGGAAACCGTTCCCTCCCCCCAGTGGCCTTCCGTCACATAGAGTGTGGTTCTCGCCCACATGTCTTGATCCGGTTCTGCGAGCGAGCTCATAAGCTTGTCGATCGCATTTAGGTAGGACTCAAAATTCCAGTGGCATGGGATGTGCAACAGACGCGCCGATCGCAGCAAGCGATCATAGTGACGTTGCAGCATGACGATTGCGAATCGGCCATCAGGCTGCCAATATCCTTTTATTCCTTCGAATACATTGAGCCCCCTGGTAACAGCCTCACATCCGACGTGTAGCACAGCTTCGTCCCATGAAATCAGTTTCCCACCCATGAACACGAACTTGGGCCGCTGAAGCTGAATCACTGTGTCCTCCTTATGGCCACGGACAGTCCTGCCCACTCTGAGAGCAGTCATTGCCTGCCGTGGACGCTTGGAAGGCACTGGGAGTGGAGGTCACGGCTGTCGCCATTTCAGCACTGCTCTCGCTAAGTCTTTGGGGGTACCTATATCGACATAGGCCTCATGATCAAAAACTACTCCGGCGACATGTAATCCATGCCTGACGGCCGCCTGCAGCACTGCCCCTACAGGCAAGTCTCCCTGAGGATCGATGTTCTTGCTCGCAAGCGTCCCAAGGCTCCTCCTCGCTTCCTTGGACGCCAGGAAGCTATGCAGAAAGTCCGTGAATATCGGAGTCCAGACGGCGCAAATCCAGGCATACTTGAGATCGGTTTCCCTCGGCTTGAGAAGGATGGCGCGAACTCTGCCATGCTTGTCGACGTCAATCATATCCATCAGGCGGGTATCGTGAGCTGGGTACAAGCCCAGGACCACGTCGCATCCGCGGCTTGCTTGGTGCTGCAACAATCGAGCGAATACGTCATCGGGGCCAAACAGAATGTCAGGAAACCCGAAGGCGATCCGCTTTTGCGCAACGAACGGATGCGCGCGATCGATCGAGTCGGGAGGTCCGCAGGACTCTGCAATCACCACGTAGGCCAAGTCGACGCCGACGATCGTGCCGTCCCCGAAGTAAGCCGGAATGTCCCATTTCCCGTCGCGGATGACAAGAATCGCCTTCTTGATTTGCGCACTCCTGAACTTGTCGAACAGATATTCGCTGACGACTTTGGGACGAGGTTCTCCGTCCAGGCCTCTCCGATCGAAGCCGATCGGATAAAGCTCTTTGCTGCAAGGCAACGGCGCAATCCGTTTTGCCTTCCCTGCTGCAGGCACCAATCCGATCACGTCGTCAGCTTTCTGTTCTGTGCCGCCGGGATGTATGGATGGAGCATTTGGCATGCGGTTGTCGATCAATCCTTGGGCTGATACACAACCTCCCCTTGCACAGCGGTGCCGTCATCGTAGAGCGCAATCAAGTTATCCGGAACGTGAGAGAGATCGGTTGCCCGTAAATAGTCTCTCATCGTGGTACCCGTGCATTGTTCATCGGTATGCGGCGCTCCCCGCTTCGACGCCACGTCGTCCAAATGGACCACCCGAAAGTCGATGCTGAACCGCGTCTTGCCCGACGTGTTGGGTACACTGGAATGCATCTGGGCGGCAGAAAACAGGATGATCCCGCCGGCCGGAACGATCAAGCGGAGCTGGGGATCTAGCTCCATCGGTTCAGTGGCCCGTGGAAGCGGCCGCGGATCTTCCTTGAGATATTGAGCCACATGGCTGCCGCGATGTTGCTGATTCCAGAGATAATAGTTGTAGCCGCTCGAACTATTTTGAACGGGCCGATTCCAATATCGAGGATGAAACGCCATGGCATTGTCGGAACGAATGTCATAGATCGGAATCCACCAATTGATCTGACACATTGGAGCCGAGTACCACGTGTCGCGGTGCGGATGCCAGGCGTACGCGATGCCCGTCGTGAGATAGTTGTCGCTTGTCGAACTTCTCATTTTTGGCACATCAAAGTAGGTTTTTCCCAGATCGCAGCCCAGGTCGGCAAGAATAGCCTTTAAATGCTGCTTCGATTCCGGATGATGGATGAAGTGGGGCTTCAACTTTCCGAGTATCTCCGCATATTGCTCCACCGGCATGCGATATTGCGCATATTCCGGATCATGAGGAGCAAAGGCCTCGGCAATGAGATTTCGCGCAAACTCAATGAAGGCCAGGGTGCTCTTTCTCGGCGAATACACAAACAATTGACCATCGAACAGCATCAGTCTCCGGTCGTCGTCGTTCACCGGAGCATCAAAATAGACCGTGTTATTCATGACCGCGCTCCTCGGGCAAAAGTGTGGTTACCCGGCCTCCTGTGTCATCGTAGCAATCCGTGATGCGTGAGAGCCTGCGACGCCGCATGAATCGCCTCAAACGGGGTTCCGGCTCGCTCCGCGATGTCGAGCAACGAGTGCCGTCCGTCAGATAAGTTCAAGACCCACAGCAACGCCATCTCATGGAAAGCGCCTTCCTTCTGACCGCCGACGGTTCGGTAAAGGCCTCGCTTGCCAAGTTGCGGCTCACAGTACGGGTTGGTGCTCTGGCAAGTCCGATTATTTTCCAATACGCATAGAATCTTCAGGCACGTGTGCAACGTCTCTTCCAAGGCCTCTGGATGCACGAAGTCCAGATTGTCGGCTGACGTATGATACTCGGGATACTGCCCGTGCGGTGTTCTCATGAGGCAACCGACCGGCAGATTGAATCCAGGTGAGCAGTATTGCCGCTCATCATATCCATAGGGGAAAAAGTCGATGATCTGATGGGGTCTTCCCGAGTGGCGGAGCACATGAGACGTCGCACGGTCGATTTCGGCGTTCCCTTGACGGCTTCGTTTGTAGGTGATGGAGCCCGCATCCCCTACTCCGGTTAAAACCAACCCGTGCTTGATTCGGTGAACATTCTCCTGATTCCGCGACAACCACGTGATGGACCCGATCGTGCCGGGAATGAACAGGAAACGATAGGAGTATTGCCGCGAAACTAGCGCCAGTGCCTGGGCCAAAAATGTGGTGACCGCAATGCCAGACAAATTGTCGTTTCCCAACGAGGGATGACAGACGTGGCATGAAATCAGCACTTCGTCCGATCTTTCTCCGGGCAGGAAGCATTCGCCGTAGGTGAGGTGTCCTGGTTCCAGTGTGGAGTCGATACACACGTCATATTCGGCATCCGGCAAATCCAAATATTGACGATGACTCAGGCAGAAGCCCCAATTTCCATTGTAATAGGATGTTCGATAGGGAATCCAATCGGGGTGTTCAGGAATCGTAAAGAGGTGTTCTCGAAGTTCAGCGAGGCGCATTTTCTTTTTGACAGGTCGGCTGTAACCGACCACGTGCAGGTTGCATTGGTTGAAATCCACAACGCGGCGCCCGTGCTCATCTGCAATGTATGCATCCCTAATATTCCACTCGAGTGGCACGGTCCAATCGAATACCGGTGTTCCGCTCGGCACTTCATGGATTTCCATGGGAATACGATTCTTGATCAGGCGAAGAGTTCCCCGAAGCCCGTTCCCGGTGATACTTCGACAAATAGGAAACAACTCGCCGACCAATCGGTGCATGGCCTGCCCAAGGTCTGGATGGTCAAGCACTTTTTTGAGATCGACAAAATCCATCAGGCGCGAATGGGGTCTCTCATAAAGTTCGGGTAGGCCCGATCCTTTTGTGAAATCACCCTGACGTTTTCTGGCCATTGAATGCTAAATGCAGGATCGTCCCAGCGGAAACCTCTCGCGCATTCTGGAGCGTAAAACTCCGACATCTGGTAGAAGACTTCCGTATTGTCTTCCAGTGTCTGAAATCCGTGCGCGAATCGTTCGGGAATGTACAGGGCACGACGGTTCGTCGCGGAGAGAATCACTGCTATATACTGCATGTACGTGGCCGATTCAGGGCGCAGATCGACAATCACGTCATAAATAGAACCCATCGTGCACCGCACCAGCTTGGCTTCCTCATGCGGGGCCACTTGATAGTGCATCCCTCGCAAGGTTCCCTTGGTCGTGTTGAACGACACATTGCATTGAACCAGCCGTGTGGTGAGCCCACGGAGCTCGAACTCTTTCTGGCACCAGGTTCGCGCGAAGAACCCGCGCTCGTCCTCCTTGATCTCCGGATCGATAATGAACGCGCCTTTAAGAGCGGTTTCTGTAAAGATCACGAATACACCTGAACTTCGGGGATGGGAACTACGAAACGGCCACCCCAGTTGCGAATATGCGCCATTTGCCCCATGATCTCCTCTTTGAGGTTCCAGGGCAGGATGAGGAGATAATCTGGCTTCGTTTTGGTGATCTCGTCTGGCGAGCGGATCGGAATCCGAGTTCCCGGCAGAAAATGTCCTTGCTTGTGGGGACTGCGATCCACGGTGTATGACAAAAAGTCGGTACGAATCCCGCAGTAATTCAACAAGGTGTTGCCCTTCGCAGGTGCTCCATAGCCGACGACGGTCTTACCGGCACGACGCGCTTCCACGAAGAAGGAGAGCAACTTCGCTTTTACATCGATCACTTTGTTGGCGAATGTGAGGTAGTGATCTAAGGCGAGGTATCCCTTGCGAATCTCGCGAGTCCGAAGCTCCATGACCCGATCAGTTACGGGGTTGGAGCTATCCTCGGCATGACGAGCGAAAATGCGCAACGACCCACCGTGAGTGGGAATTTCCTCTACGTCGAAGATCGTGAGTCCGTGAGTGCTGAAGAGGCGCTCGACAACCATAAAAGAGAAATAAGAAAAGTGCTCATGGTAAATCGTATCAAACTGATTATCCTCCATAAGCCTCATCAGATGAGGGAACTCCATTGAGACAATGCCGCGATCGTTGAGCAGGATCTTGAGTCCCCTGACAAAGTCGTTCAGCTTTGGTACATGAGCCAGCACATTGTTTCCGATCAGTAAATCGGCCTTCCGACCCTTTTTCGCTAACTTCTGCGCGGTTTGTTCGCCGAAGAACTCCACGAGAGTGGGAATGCCCTTCGCTTTGGCCGCCTCTGCCACATTGACCGCAGGATCAATGCCTAAGACCGGGATGTTATAGGGCTGAAAGTATTGCAGCAAATAGCCGTCGTTACTCGCTACTTCCACAACTAGATGCCGGCTGTTGAGGCGAAACCGGTCCACAACCATCTCGACGTAACGGCGAGCATGGTCGAGCCATGACGTAGAGAACGATGAAAAGTACGCGTAGTCAGTGAAGATCTCGGACGGGCTGGACCACTCTTCCAGTTGTACCAGCAGACATTTGCCACAGACGTAGACATGAAGTGGATAGAACATTTCTGCATGGTTGACTTGGTCCGACTTCACATAGGAATTCGCCAGCGGGGACAAGCCGAGATCCACAAACGTGTGCTCCAAAGACGAAAGGCAAAATCGACAATTTGACCGCGTCATGGTGTTTTGCCTTCCCTGGCCAGTCAGCTCAGAAAGGCGCCTGCAGCCTGAGACGAGCGCCCTACACTCCGTGTGCGGTATTCTCCTGCAGTGACCCAAGAGGCCCATTCCAGGTTTTCCGTCAAGGCGCCCACTGCCTGTAGTCGTTTCAAAGTGTTCAACCGTATGTACTCAGAATTTCGGAACTCCGCGTCTCGAAACTGCATAGCCTCGAGCCCGTTTTTCAAATCGACGATGGCTCCCTGCAAGTCCATTTCGGGCAAAAACCCTTGTGCCAATTTCGTGAACTTATTGAAGCTGACGCGGTAGGAGCGTCTGTCTGGCTGCGCATTCTTGTTGATGATAATCTCGACATTCGAAACCATCCGTGCCACCGCCTCCGCCAATTCTTTCACCTGATAATTCCAGCTATCGCATCCGACATTGGCAGTTAAAAACTGTCCGCCGTCTCGATGATCTCTCCGAACAGCCCACTCGATCGCTCTGGCCATATCCGAGACGTGAATGAGCGGGCGCCATGGCGTTCCGTCGCTGAGAATAATGATTCTCCTGGCGGTCAAAGCGCTGGCGACAAAATCGTTCAGCACAAGGTCAAGACGAAGCCGCTCGCTCATGCCGCAAGCAGTTGAAAAGCGAAGGCAGGTGACCGTGAATCCCGAACCTGCCAGCTTCGCAAGATCCTGTTCGGTCTGTACCTTTGAACGGGCATAGGCGGTTAGAGGGTTTAACGAATCTTCTTCCTGTCGTGGTCCCCCTTCGGCTAAGCCGTATACACTGCAGCTCGATGCGAAAACGAAGGATTTCACGCCAGCCTGCTTTGCTTTTTGCGCCAGATCGATGCTGGACCGGTGATTGATGGCCAACGTCAGATCTTCGAACAAAGCTCCCATCGGATCGTTGGAAATCGCAGCCAGATGAATGACGGCGTCTGTCCCTTGCAGGATCCCTTCCGGGAAGCGCCGCATGTCGCCGAAATATTGGGCGGTAAGCGAGCATTCGGGGAAAATTGCCGGCGCGGTCAAACACTGGGCGAAGTAGCCCATGTCAAATCCGATCAGCTCAGCATCGGGAAAAACGGCACGCATGCGGCGCACGACATGAGGACCGACGTAACCCATGTTGCCGGTGATAATAATTTTCATGCTGTTCCTTTCATCTCGTCTGTGAGGTCATCATTTGGAGCACAATTTCCACATAGAAACAGCCGGACGCGGAGAAACTGTGCGGAGTTACCAAATCTTCCAGGGAGCTTTTCCCGAATTCCAGAGGTCTTCCAGATAGTTCTTTTCTCGTAATGTGTCCATGCAAGACCAAAAGCCGTAATGCCGGTACCCGACCATTTGGCCCTCGCGCGCGAGTCGCTCGGAGGGAGTTCGCTCCCATGGCGTGTCATCTCCGTCGATATAGTCGATGACCCGACGGTGTAACACGAAAAAACCGCCGTTGATCCACCCTTCGCCGGATTGCGGTTTTTCGTAAAAGTCTCTGACATGGTCTCCTTCAAACGCCATCCGTCCAAAACGGGCCGGTGTTCTGACGGCGGTAACAGTCGCCAGCTTTCCATGGGATTTGTGAAATTTGATCAGCGATTCGATATCGATATCCGCCACGCCGTCTCCGTACGTAAAGAGAAATGTGTCGTCGTCTCCCAGCCAGGTCTTGACCCGCTTCAATCTTCCGCCGGTTTGGGTATGGAGGCCGGTTTCGACAAGATGAACTTGCCAGTCGGTTTGGACCTTCGTGTCGCCGCCGTTGTGAATCGTCGTCGTGCCCGTTGCCAGATCGACCGAAATGTCGTTGTTGAAGGCGTAGAAATTGAGGAAGTAGTCCTTGATCATTTCGCCTTTGTAGCCCAGCGTAATGATGAATTCCTTAATCCCGTAGGCGGCGTAAATCTTCATGATGTGCCAGAGAATTGGTTTCCCGCCGACTTCGACCATCGGCTTCGGTTTGAGGATGGTTTCTTCGGAGAGGCGGGTGCCGAATCCTCCGGCGAGGATGACCGCTTTCATACGTTACTCCCCTTTGTGACAACCAATGTCGGATGTTCCCCGGCTTGGGTAAACGTCGTCGTCCACTTCAAGAGAGGGCGCAACACGCCTTCCATCTCCCCTGCCCAATCACCGCGAGCGGAATCCCCGTCAAGGGTGTCGAGCACCTGAAACGACACGACGTTCCTTTCATGGAATTGGACGATCACTCCATGCAAAACGCACAACGCCACGTCAACGAAAATGCGACCCTCGGCGAACAGATTGCCCGGAAGCCAAACGGTCGTTATATACCGGCCGGCCGGCCGTGGCCGCCCGCGCCATGAGGGATCAAGGTCGGGTGGACAGAAGAGACACACGTTTTCTTCGTTGGTGAATCGAAAAAACGGCTGCAACACATGCCCCCCTTCCTTGACTTCGTATTCCATATCGATTCCGAACGGTTGTCGGATGTCGATGGCATCGGTGACTCTGCCTTCTTCCGTTCTCACCCGCACCGCCCGTAAGCGAACGATTTCGCCCTGGGGCGCCGTGGTCGGGTCCGACCACTCCCGCACGGCTGAGGATCCGACATCTGACCCCATATACGTCGCGATGACCTGATGGGCAGGGCCGTCCATGCGCACGACTCCGTCTTCAAGCAGGATCACGCGTTTGCAAATGCGCGCGACGGCCGGCATGCTGTGCGACACGAACAGGATCGTGCGGCCGTGTTTGCCAACGTCTTCCATCTTGTTGAGGCATTTCTTTTGGAAGCGGCTGTCCCCGACCGCGAGCACTTCGTCAAGAATCAAAATTTCAGGTTCCAGATGCGCGGCGACGGCGAAGGCAAGTCGCACGAACATGCCATTCGAATATCGTTTGACAGGTGTGTCGATGAACTTTTCGATCTCGGCGAATGCGACGATCTCGTCGAATTTGGCGTCGATCTCGGCTTTTTTCATTCCGAGTAACGATCCGCTCAGGTACACGTTGTCTCTCCCGGTGAGTTCCGGGTGAAACCCCGTCCCGACTTCGAGCAGACTGCTGACCCGGCCGTGTAGTAACGCCCGCCCCTCTGTCGGCTCTGTAATGCGCGACAAGATTTTCAACAAGGTGCTTTTCCCCGCTCCGTTACGTCCGATAATACCGACCACCTCACCGGGCTTGATCTCGAAGGACACATCTTTGAGCGCCCAGAACGTCTCCTGAGAGTGTGAAAAGAACCCACGCATTGAGACAAGCCGGCGAAGTCTTTCTACCAGCGCATCACTTAGGGTGTGATAGGATGGCTGCCGCACCCCGATCAGGTACTGCTTGCTGAGGTGCTCAACTTTGACGGAAATGTCTGTCATAGGATGTTTCAATAGGCCGGGATGAAGATGAAAAAGTCAGCGCTAGACTACGTCGCTAAAGGTTCGTGACATTCGATTGAAAAAAATGAGACCGAAAATGAGCAGAATGCCGGTCGCCGATGCGCTTAACATCGCTGTCCTCGTGTCGGGCGCAGCCCCTCCAAGGAGCGCCCAGCGGAACCCTTCAATGATGCCAGCCATCGGATTCAAGCTATAGACAGTGCGCCATTGCTCTGGTACGAGAGCCAAGGGATACACGACCGGCGACGCGTACATCCAAAGTTGTGTCAGCAACGGGATGGCTCCGGCGACGTCGCGATAGTGGACGTTCAATGCGGAAAGCCACAGACTGACCGCCAAGGATGTCCCGAGAGTAAACAGCACAAGCATGGGAATTGCGATGACTTTCCACGTCGGCGCGATTCCATACCAAGCCATCAACAGAAGGAACAGAGCAAACGCAATGACGAAGTCGATAACGCCGGCGAGCGTGGAAGCGATCGGCAGGATCACCCTCGGGAAATAGACTTTTTTCACCAAGTTGGATTCCGCGACCACGCTCTGACCGCTCCGCTCGAGGCTTCTCGCCAACAGAGTCCAGGGAAGAAGAGCCGCGTAGGCGAACAACGGGTACGGCAATCCATCCGACGGCAGCTTGGCCCACAGGCTGAACACGATTGTAAAGATCACCAGTGCGGCCAAGGGCTGAATGATCGCCCATGCGACACCCAAGACGGTCTGGGCATAGCGTGCTTTCATGTCCCGCCAGGCCAAGAAGTACAGCAACTCTCTGAAGTCCCAGAGTTCCTGAACATTCAGATAAAACGAGTTGCGCCTCGACTCGATCACAGTCGGAGAGAGTACAGCGTTCGCAGGGGCCATCGAAGCTTGGGCGTGTATCATCGCCGTATCACCATCGGGCTTCACCGCCGTCGTTCTGTTGAATGCTTGTGAAACAAACATTGAAGTTTGAGTTTCGGAGACGGAGAGGATGGACTACCGTCGATCCGGTGAATACCGGTTCAACTTCCGTTGTCTTCCGGCACCTTGCAGTAATGAGCTCCGCGGCGACAAATCTAGCAAATGCTTTCAGGTCGCCGAGACGAGGTTACCGGACTTATGACACACCCGGCGGACCCGTGCGGCAGTCCGCCAGTTCTCACCCTATGCTCCAGACTGCCTAAAGATTGGCAATCTGTTCCAACGCAACGACGACTCTGGCGTTGAAAGCCAAGGCCTTCAACAACAGGATCGCTCGCTGAGACCCTGTCAACTCCCGTTCAAAAATCGCCTCGAGGCCGTTCAGGGTTCCGTTCGCAATCCGGACGATTTGACCGGGACGGAACGGTCTGGTCGGAACGCTTAAGCATCCCTCATCAAGACGGGCTTTCAAGCCTTCAATCAAAGAATCGTCGACCACGGCCGGATCGTGTCCGAAGCGAACGATGCTTTTGACGCCTCGTGCATAGAGCACGGCGCGATACGACTCCTTCATGCTGAATCGCGCGAACAGATACCCTGGGAACAGGGGACTGACCTTCGTCTCCTGTCGTCGTCGAATCCATTTGCGTTCCCGCAGTAGCGGACAGAACGTTTCGATGCCTAAACGCTGAAGCGTTCCTTCTGCGATGCGTTCTTGATGCGGCTTGGTCGAAATCGCGAACCAACAGCGCGTTGCGGGAGACACCATCGGCTGGTCGTTCGTCTCTCGCACTAAGCTTTCGGCAACCGATCCCGTGGGCGGTGAAGCCACCGTTGGCGCCGTCATGTTCGCGTTGCGCCAAAACAATCTCGCAGAGGCATTACGCCATTCCATAAATGTTCTCCTGGGCGCGCGATAGAGGCGCGACGCCGTTCGCCGCGACGGAATTGTTCGCGACGGCGAACAAGGTCGGCACGGCCTCTCGAAGCGGACAAAATGCGAAGTCCTGCAAGAGGCATTTCAGTCGCAATTCGGTTTTCTCGAGATTAAGGTAATGCCGTATCCGCGATGTCAGGGTGCCCCGCATCCTTGGCTGCGCAGGATCCAGTTCCCACGGATGAAGATACATCACGAGCGGATGGCCATTCTTCTCCAGTCGTTTAAGCATGGTGCGCAGCACGGGATACGGAAACAGACGGAAATAGCCACCACCTGCAACAGGAATTCGCAAACCGAATACGCCGAAGGATGACGGGGGAACCTCCCATAACGGGCCCGAGGTCGTTGATATCTCATGACACCACGGTGTCGCCCCGGGCACGCCATACCGGTCATGAAATACCGGAAAAATGCTCGAATCGTACGCATACCCTTCTTCCGCCAGAATGGGAAGGGCCCACTGCGTCTCGGTTGTGATTGTGAAGCTCGGCGCCCTGTAGCCCAAGACGCTCGTCCCAGTCACGTCTTCCAGAATTCTTTTGGTTTTTCTCACGTCTTCGCGAAAGAGGGCCGGAGTCTGTGCGGTGATCAATTCGTGCGCATAGCCGTGAGAAGCGACTTCGTGCCCTTGCTTGACCAAGTCCCGAATCATGCGGGGATGACGCTCGGCAACCCAGCCCAAAACAAAGAACGTCGCTCTTATCTTGTGATCCTCAAGCAACGCCAGGATCTTCTGGACGTTTCGTTCCACCCGGCTTTCGAAGCAATCCCAGTGTCTACGCCGCATGGGAGAGGCGAATGCCGACACGTGAAAATGTTCTTCCACGTCAAAAGACAGATAATGCTTCACTGTCTCTGGTGAAACGAGACTTTTCACCGCGCCCCCTCGCCGCGCAGCATCACCCGAAGTGTTTGCACGAGCACCAACGCATCCAGCCAAAGCGACAAGTTTTTTACGTAGTACAGGTCATATTGCAGTTTTATGTGAGCATCTTCGGCTGATGCTCCGTAACGAAATTTCGTCTGCGCCCATCCCGTAATGCCTGGCCTGACCGTATGTCTCAGATCGTAGTACGGAATGAAGGATCGCAATTCCTGGACAAAAACCGGTCGTTCGGGCCTCGGACCAACCAGGCTCATTTCTCCCTTCAGCACGTTGATCAATTGCGGCAACTCGTCGATTCGAAGTTTTCGCAGCCACCGTCCGACTCGAGAAATGCGGGGATCGTTCGTGTCGGCCCAGCGGGGTCCGTGTTTCTCAGCGTCCTGCCACATCGAACGGAACTTCCACATCATATAGGGATGTCCCCGCAAACCGACGCGCATTTGGCGATAAAAGACCGGGCCCGGAGAGTCCAGCTTGATCAGCAGCGCGACCGCGACCATGAACGGCGCCAGTGCCAAAAGACCCGTTATAGAAACAACGACGTCGATGAGTCGTTTCAGCGCCATCGTGATCCAACGGCGGCGGAAACCGGTCGAAAAAATCAACACGCTCGGTCTCAGCACGTCGATGAAAAGGCGTCCGGCTTCTTCTTCGTACAGCATGTGCCCGTCGATAACTTCAATGCCCATCGCTTTAAAGTCGAGCAATGTCTGTACAGGCAGCACGGTGCGCTGGTCCTCCAAACAGACCACGATGGTGTGGACGTTGTGGCTCTCGGCGATTTCGAATAGCCGTTCGTACGTACCAATGATCGCATGTCGCCCCAGGCGTTGTCCGATTCTTCCTGGGTCCCTATCCAGGAACCCGACGATCTCCGTGGTCCACCTCTGCCGGTCGAGTAAAATCTGGCAAAGATCGACGGCGAGTTTTCCACTTCCCAGGATAAGCACCCGACGTTTCCATCCCGGCAATGTGAGCAACGGCCGAGAGGCGGTTTGGGCAGTTGTCGCTGTTATTACAGCCATGCGTTCGTGACCGTCCTCTTCAAAGGCTCTTCGCCCTGGGTTGAACGTAATACCCCTCCTGCAAATAGTGCGGGGCGTCTTGAGAACGAACTCCTGTCAGCAAGGCCGTTTTTTCTTGTTTGCTTTTCAGGGCCGACAAGGCTCGCTTGGCGAGATCTCTAGGCGTATTGCCGGCCCGAATAACGAGCACGAGGACATCGGCCATATTGACAAGCATGTTGACGTCGGCCACCGGATAGACCGGCGGCGTATCGAGCACGATGAAATCGTGGTGATCGCGAAACGTTTCGAGCAGAGATTGAAGCTTTTCGATCTGATGCAACTGGACGGGATACTTCGCGGAGCCCCCTGTAAGGAGAGACAATGGGGCGCCGTTGAGCGATTGAATGCAGGAATTGGCAGGGACATTGTCGCGGAGCACCTCGGCCAACCCCGGCCCTTCCGGCAGTCCCGCGTAACGGCCCAATTTCGGATGCTTCAGATCGCAGTCGATAGCGAGCGTCGATTTTCCCAAATCGTGGGCGAGGACATAGGCAAGATTCAGGGCACTCGATGTCTTGCCTTCCCCTTTCAACGTGCTGGTCACCAGTACGACGGTGGATTTACGGTGCCCGCTCATCAGCACCAGACGAGTAGCCGCGACACGATACTGTTCGGCTGCCACTGAGGCCGGTTTCCACCTCGTGACGAAGTTTAATTCATGATGGTACCGGGGATGCGCTTCTTTCGTTCCTCCGCGTTTGCCGCTGGGCGTTCGTTCGTTTCCCCAAGCAGCCAGCGATTTCCAACTCGCCTGCAACGTTGTCGGATGCTGTGGTTCCGACGCAACCGCTTCGCTCTGCGGAGACGGGAGAGGGAGATGCCCTTCCGACTTGAGCAACTTACCGAAGACAGTGCCATAGGCCAGGCTGAAGTCCGGAACCGTGCCCACGACTGATATGCCGAGAATGCGCTCGACCTCTTCGGCGTCCTGAAACACAACCCGGAGTTGCTCAAGAAAGATCGCGGAACCGAATCCCAACCCGCATCCGACGGCCAGACCGGCCATGAGGAAACGGAATTTGTCCGGCCATTCCGGCGTGTCCGGAAGATTCGCGCGATCGATGACTCTAAACTGTTCGCCCTGTTGCTTGCGTTCCAGGTTCTCGGCGATACGGGCGTTCAGTCGTTTGTCCAACAATGCCTGGTAATTGCGTTGGAGATTTTCATAGTCGCGCATCAAGGTGGCCAATTGCTGTTCGCGCACCGGCGTATTTTCGACCCGGGTCTCATAAATTTTGATCTGCGCGTTTAACCGATTGAGGGCGTCCTTTGTCGTCTCAATCTCGCTTTTGACTTCTCGTTGTTGCCTCAGCAGTTCGCGCAGGACTGGATTGTTCGAGGCTTTCTGTTCCGTCCCGGATGCCGCGGTGAGAGATTCCTCCGATGCGTCCGATTCAGGAGGGAGCGACTTGAGCCTCGCAATCTCTTGTTTTAGCAAGATGATGTCCGGGTACGTATCTTTATACGTCGCCGACAACGTCGCCAGCCGGCTTTCCATCTCTTTAAGTCTGGCGGAACGAGTGGTTGGGCGTAGAGGTAAGGGAATGGAGGCTGAGCCGGTGGTCTGATACTCTTTGATGGCTTTCTCTATGGAATCCAGGCGGTCGTTCAGCTTGTGCAGCGTCTCCGACCGTGTCGCGACTTCCGTCTGCAGTCTGTCCAACGCTCGTAGGTTAGCCTCGATCTGACCTGGCAACTCGCCCATGTACCGAAGTTTAAATTCGGAAATGGCTTTCTCCTTGGCCTCCAACTCTTCCTTGGCCATATTCAGTTCCCCAAGAAGGAATTCCGTTGCACGTTCAACCAGTTGCTCGCGATTTCGTAGATTTTCTTGGATGAAGAGTTCGGCCAATTTCGCCGTCACCTTCATGGCGGTAACAGGGCTCTCGTTCCGATAGGAGATGGAGAAGGCTTCGTCTCGGGATGTGGTAATCTCGATGTTCTTTCGCAGGCTTTCCAGGATGTCGTCGATCGAGTCTTCCTTTTGTCTTTCCGAAGCCAGTCCAACCTCCTCGATAACTTGGGTCAATATTTTTCTGCTGAGTACCAGTTGTCTGATCGTTCCAAGCCGCTCCTGCACGGAGCCGGTGACGACCCCCTTCACATAACTTTCCGGCACCTTTTGGCTTTCCACGACAATCAATGTGGACGACTTATATCGTTTAGGAAGAAACTCGGCGAGGGCCCATGCACTCGCTACGCAAGTGAGCAAGACGGACACGATCAGCCACTTGCGCCGGCTGAAAATGCGAAGATAGTCATGCGGAGTATAGTTCGTCATGGGCTTAAAACCAGACTTTTTGAAGTTGGAGAAGGATCATGTGCCTGTCGAACGTGATCTGCTCTCCAGTGACGCCAATAACACCACCGGCAGGCGTCAGACCTTTTGATTGAAAGAACGAATACAGATAGTTGCCCGAAATGAGGAAGCCAGGGGCCGCCCTGTAAATGAACGAGGCGCTGGCGAGGTACGAATCGAACGAAAACTCTGGGGGTGCATTAGGGACGCCTTCTGGTAAGGCGGCACCAATCGACTGGCTTCTTGCGTAATTTGCGGCTACGCTTGCGGACAGCCTCGGACCTAAGGTGCGTGTGACACCGAGGCTCACGAGGTCAGTTGTGACCGGCGCGCCTACTGCGAGAAAATTCGGAGAGACCTGCCGTGAGTAGCTGAGGGAGATCATATCAGGGAACCGAGTCCAGGTGATGGACGCGTTTCCGGTATATTGGAGACTATGGCTCGGTATGACTTCCTGGACCGAGGCGGACACGAATCCGATGACCGCTGGTGTAAACAGTGGTCGTCGATAGGCGATCAGCCCTCCGTTGGTCTCAAAGTAGGGGGGAAATTCGCTGATTTGACCGCTAAGGAAATCAGTTCGGTTATGGGTAAGCAGGATGCGGATTGTTTCGTTTGGAGAGAGACTGATTTGGGGACCAGCCGAAAAAGACCGAGAATCGGTACTGACGAGGCTGGCCATTGCTGGTGCCCCCGGCGTCGCTCCATACCGTTGAAACGCATGGGTCGCGTTCATGTATAGACTGAGCGCAGGCGTCACGGCGTAAGTGCTCACGACCGAAGCCGAATTTGTGATTGTGTTGACACGCTGAATCTGAAGCCCTCTCGCAAACGCACTGGCCGGGTCCTGGTCAGCCGGATCGCCCGCTGCGTTGACTGCTCCACCAGCCAAGAACGCCGGCGGCTGCGGGGTGTACGTGAATGAATCCGAAACCAGCAACGTCATCCGTGGCACGGCTTGTTGAACCAGGCGCGTCAAATCCAGAAATCCGCCGACGTTGCCTCCGATATAGTTCAACTGGGGATGTTTTGCGTAGTATTCCGCTATGCCACCAAGCTGCAAGCTTCCTCTAACGAGTCCTCCGGTGTGAGGAATAAGAGCTACCTGGGGAGAAAGGGTGGTCACGAAATCGTCTCTTTCGAGCCCCGCGATTCGCGGCGTGTTAAATACATTCGTATCGTAGCGTTGAGCGATGGAAACAGAGGGCACTATGGCCGGCAGCATGCTCAACCCGCCTAAGACGCCGGTTGTGAGAGGAATTCCCTGCAAAGCCCCTCCCGGACTGGGCACTCCATACTGGTTGTGGAACTGGTCTGGTCCTTGATCGATGACTCCTTCCAATATGCGCCAGACCTGCGGAGACGCTTCGTCTCCGGATGTCCGGGGCATCCAGCGCGATTGGACCGATGAATCCGTCCCTTGAAAAGAAAGTGGGTTCAGGAATGTCGCTCCCGGAAGCATCGGTTCACCCGCGGATATGGTCGTTGCATTTCCGAAGATCGTCATCATTCCCCATACCCAGATCAGGTGCCGTCGCTGCCTGATCGATCCGCTATGGCACCACAATCGTGTCACCTGATCGGAGAATAAAATTTCCTACTTTGCTCTTGCCCGCTACTAAATCGTCATAGCCAACTGGAATCCGGACTTCTTCCATGCGACCTGTCCCGTTCCTCACCATACGGACGACGTGCATCTTGTTTTTCGAAGCAAACGGAGTGAATCCGTTCGCGAGCGAGATGCCTTGAAGCACTGTGGCATAGGATTGCAGCGGGTATTTGCCCGGTTTCGTCACTTCCCCGACCACGTAGATGTAATAGCTTTTCACCTCTTTGACCTGCACGGAGACCGTAGGATTGCCCATGTATTCGACCAACCGCTCAGCGATCCGTTTTGCAAGCACGTCGGTGGACACTCCCGCTGCTGGCACGTCGCCGATAAGCGGCATCGAAATCATGCCGTCAGGCCTGACGACGACTTCCCTCGAGAGATCCTGGTTCCTCCAGACCGTCACGGTCAGAACGTCTTCAGGACCGAGCAAGAATGACGACGGCGGCTCATATTCAACCTGATATTTCTGTTCAGCGGCGCAGCCGACGATCCCCCATACGCTCACCATGATCAGGATTGCGGCCGCGGCTCGAACGATCGGGATGCTTCGGCTGCACGTAAGAGTATCGTTCACCATGCTTCCACGCGCTTTGAACAATGGATGCGAGTCGTCGGGCAACCTACGGGGATGCAAGTTTCAGCGCTCCGGTATGACCACCATCGTTTCGGATGGGATCACGATCTGGTCGCCCGGTTTGAGTTCGATGTTCTGATTGGTGCCATCACGCAACACAATGTCGTCGTAACTAGCTTTGATTTTGATCAACCCTTCGCCGTCTCTTCCGAATCGAAAAACGACGATTTTGTTCCGTGCTGCCACAGGGGTAAAACCGCCGGCGAGCGTGATGGCTTGCAGCAGCGTGGTCTTGCTTTTCAATGGGTACCGGCCTGGCGTCTTGACTTCGCCCAGAACATAAATCAGGTAACTGTTGACCTGATTCACCACGATGGATACGACCGGGTTTTCCATAAAGGCCTTGAGTCGATTCGCGATGTCTGCGGTCAACTGCGAGGTGGTTCTGCCAACGGCCGAAACGTCGCCGATAAGCGGCATCGAGATTCGTCCATCCGGTCTCACCTGAACGGATTTCGACAGATCAGCGTTTTTCCAAACTGTGATCTCCAGGACGTCTTCCGGTCCTATGATGTAATCAGGCGTGACGATGAGCGAAGATTTCTCGGCGAACTGGTTGGCTGATTGCCCCTCCGACGATGGATTTTGTCCCAACGATGCAGCGCACACCTGTTCGTGTGCAGGGCCACTCCATACCAGAACAAAGAACCCCATCAGGATAAGCCGTTGAACGGGTTTCATTGTGTGACTCCTATTGGTGCAATGAGCGGAGACTTTCATTCTTTTGCCTTTCACCGTTCAAACTGATCACACCATGACCAAAATGTCTCTCGGTCTGAATAAGCTCTACAGACAAAAACCAAACCTCAGAACATGAACTTCAGCCCGACGAAATAAGGTCCATTGCCGTTGACCTTTCCGAACGGCAGCCGACGCGTCCAACGCACCTCCGCCAGCGTCGGCACCTCGGCCGGCGTGATCGGCGTCGGCACGTACACTTTCAGCACCTGTTCCACCGGCGGCGCATGGTCCATGAGCACCAGCATTCCCCCGCTGCTGATGTTGACCGACAGGGCTTTCCCTTGGCGAATTACCGGAACCGGTTCACCCACCGGCGCCGTCATTTCGTAGGGAATCGGGCGCAGCAGCGCGACCCGCTCACTATGCTTTTGGTGACTTTCCACAATAGGCCACTCCCACTCGTTCGGAACCACGGTCATCCCTCCTGGATGGAATTGTGTGGAGCTTCTCCATGTGCCTTGCTGCGTCCGTGGATTGTGGTTCATGCCGGGACCCGATATCGCTCACAATCCACGGACAGCGGTGGTTTTTTTCTCGGCTTTGCTGAGCCCCGTGTCCAATTCCCCCCAGGGCCGCTATGACCGAAACGGTTCGATTGCTCGACTGTTCTTGATCGCCGGTGTAGAATCGCGCTGTCTGGAAAAGAAAATCTTGGAGGGAGACTATAGAAGACTCTCTCTGAAGCCACAATACCGACGATGTAGGCTTCAAAGATCGAAAGGCGGGTGTTGACTCCCTCGAAAGGGTTATGTACGATCGGCCATCTCCATTTCTAAATTTGCTCCACCTTACTCAACGGAACTCGATTACTCGTTTCCTTCACATCGATTGAGCACTTGTTGTGCGATGAGCCATGAACGACTCACTGACTGATTCTTCCGACCGCGTCGAAGCGATTGCCGAACAACGCTCGGGTCCCGGAATCATCGTGCTTTCCTCCTCTATGCAACTGCTCCATATGAACCGGCAGGCTGCGGAGTTGTGCCGTCAAATTAATGCGGCCGAGAATACGACTGGCGGGAACGCCAAAGCGGCCCATGGAGTGCTCCCGACCGCGCTGACGGAGCTGTGCGCCGAAATCGTCAAGGCCTTGCAGGTCCGGACGGAGGCCAAGGACTGGGAGCAGTTCGAATTGAAACGTCTGGCCGGTAACGCCAAGCAGCAGGTCTTATTGAGAGGTTTCGGACTCCCCGATCGGGGGGGAATTCAGCAGGCGCGTCTGGTCATCACCATGGAGGAAGTCGGGCGTCGGCAAAACGTGAGCACCGAACAGGCCAAGGAGCGTTTTCAACTGACGAATCGCGAACAGGCCGTTGTGGAGCACCTAGCCAAGGGATGGACGAACAAAGAAATCGCCAACGCGCTGCAGATTACCGAGCAAACAGTCAAAGAACACATTAAACACATCATGCGCAAGACCAACGCAACCACAAGGACCGGGATTCTTGCTCAGATCTTCCGCGCATAGCCATCCTACGGAAACAGCCGGCAGCCGATAGCCAACAGCAACAGCTTCATTCCTACCCCTCTCCCCAACTGAAGGGGGGGTGAGGGAAAGAGCGATTTTCATTTTCTTCCTAATTCCGGATGAGCCAACTGCTTGTCAAGGCTTGTTGTAAAAACCCAACAGGCGTTGGACATTTGAGACGGCAACGAAGAATCACATTGGAGTAAGTTGGAAAAATCGCGGTGAATCAATGAGTTCGTTGGTTTAACTGTTGGCGCGGTCATTGCTATCCTTTTTAGCTTGTCTTGATGATGGACAATCCATAACAAAGGTTCTGCTTTATGAAGCGGTTTCTCCTTCAGTCCTTCGCAGGAATCATCGGGATCGTCTTACTGAGCAGTTGCCAGGCTCTCGGTCCCGGCACCAAGCCCGCATATGTCGACAATGGTCGCTTTATGGATTTGTGGCAAGGCTATACCCGCTGCAAATCGGGGACCGACGTGGAGATAATGCGGGATGAGGCGGGCAGGTTGATCCGGACAGCCCAAGCCCTCACCGTTAGGGACGGCTTCGTGCTTCCCTTGCCCGGGCGCTTTGAGCGGTTGGTGTCCGAACCCCGACCGCGGTTGGCAGTGGATGTCAAGGCGATGGCCGCAGCTTGCGCGATTTATACCGGAAATCTCGCCCTCTCGGTCGGCAAGAACGACATCGCGTTCGAAATGTTTTATCACGTGATCAAGAACCACCCGCAACCTGAATACGCCTACTACGTGTCACAGGCCAAGGTCGGGTTGGCAGCCGTGGATCTCGGACTGCAAGCTTCGGCGCGGTGAATCCTGATCGGTCATCTTCGACGATCAGTCTCCAGAAGCTCCCTCTCCTTGTCAGTTCCTACTGCCCAGCGGCTCTTTCAACCGGCGTTCCGGCTTTCGCTACCCTGCGGTACAGCTCGACATAAGCTTGGGCTGATCCGGTCCACGATACATCCGCAGTCATTCCGGCCTCGATGAGCGAACGCCAGGCTTCGCGGTCTTGATATACACACAGCGCCAAACAGATCGCCGTCAGCAGCGCGTGCGGTGTCGCTTCTCCGAACATGAACCCCGTTGCCCGCCGCTCACGCAGCGCGAGAGGGGAATACGGAACCACGGTATCCGCAAGGCCGCCGGTTCGGCGCACGATAGGGACCGTCCCGTATCGCAAGCTGTAAAGCTGACTTAAGCCGCAGGGTTCGTATCGCGACGGCATCACAAACATGTCCGCTCCGGCTTCAATCCGATGTGCGAGCCCTTCGTCAAAGCCGATGCGCACGCCGATCTTTCGAGGAAATTTGGCCTGAAGCGACCGTAGTTCGGCTTCGTACTCCGGATCTCCCGTTCCCAGCACGGCCAGTTGCAGGTTTAGCTCCATCAGTTCAGGGACGATGCTCAAGAGCAGATCCAGGCCTTTTTGTCCGGTCAGACGGGAAACCATCGCCAACAGGGGTACGTTGTCAGCCGAGAGATCCAGTTCATGCTGGAGCGCGCGTTTGCAGGTCGACTTCCCAGAAAGATCGGCGGCTGAATACCGCGCGGGGATCAGCTGGTCAGCAGCGGGATTCCACACTTCGATGTCAACGCCGTTGACCACGCCGATCAAACGATCCTTGCACTGCGCCAACACCCCCTCGAGTCCGAAGCCGAATTCGGGGGTCTGAATCTCACGGCTGTACGTTGGGCTTACCGTCGTCAGAAAATCCGCGAAGAGGATGCCGCCCTTCAAGACATTCAGCGAGCCGTAAAATTCCAGACCGGCCGGAGTGAACAGTGCGACAGGCAGTCCGGTCTCCGCAAAACGCTCACCGGGAAAGAGTCCCTGATAGGCGACATTGTGCAGAGTCAAAATCGAGCGCACCCCGGCGACTTCAGGCCGTCCGGCGTACAGCGTGCGCAAGTACACCGCACAGAGGGCCGTCTGCCAATCGTGCAAATGGAGCAGATCGGGCTTCCAGCCGTCGGCGCGCTGAAACGCGATCAACAGCTCTAGGACCGCGCGCGAGAAGAAGCTGAACCGCTCCAGATTGTCCGGATAGTCGACTCCCCGTTCCTGGTACAGGCCGGGTCGGAAGAAAAAGGGGTCGTGCCGGACGGCAAACACCGGGACGGATGTGCGGGCGTTGGGATTCGGCGGGAACAGTTCGGTTCGTTCCACCAAAGCGTCGACAGAACCGGAGGGTGACGGCACTGTGATGCGCGCGTAGTCGGCAAACCGATACCCGCTCCGATCGAGCGCGCTGTAGCGGGGGATGACCAGGCGCACGTCATGGCCCAACCGCGCCAGTTCCAGCGGCAGCGCGCCGGCCACATCGGCCAGTCCGCCGGTCTTGGCGAACGGAACTGCCTCCGAGGAGGCCATCAGAATCTTCAACGGCTGGGAGTCGCGAGGAGAGAGCGCCATCAGAGCAATCGCCGGCTCTTCGGTTGCTCCGGTTTGACCGGCTGGCACACGTCGCACTGGCAGATTCGGCGCAGAAACGTATACGAATAGATGCCGGTGTCATGCCCGTCGCTCCACTTGAATCGCAAGGCGTATCGCCCGACCGGTTCGACGTCCTGCAGCATGATCAACAGCGGGACATCGTCAGGCTTGAGGCGCAGCTCGCCGGTCCATTCATCCGTGCATGCCGCGCAAGGACAGTGCTGGCGCAAGTAACGGACCGGGTACACGCCCTTGTGGCCATCGCTCCAGACGATGCCGAGCACACCCTTGTCGACCCACCCCATGTCCTGGGGTTCAAGAGGTGCAGATCGCTCATGGCTCTTCACGTGTCACCTGCTTACAGGCCAACGTGCTCTTCTCCGCGCAAACCCGTCATGTGTTCCGCAGCGCGGACTTCGGTGCAGCCCCTAGGTCATCGAGGCGACACCCATGACCACCAGTGCTAACCCTGACCGCAACAGCACCGGCTTAGCGTCGGTCGGCCCATCGAACCCCAAATAGAATTCTGCTCCCAAGAAGCCTTTACTGAAGAGGTGTGTCATGATTTGAAAGACTGTACCAAAAGAAGATCACGCCGACAAGGCCGGTCTTCTTCCCACCGAGTTGCTTTGCGTCGTTGAGAAAGCGTTGTTTCAGCTGGTTCAGCAATGCTCAAAGGCTATACGGAGATGACCTCTGCTGTGGTAAGAGGACGCGATGCAGAAGAAGCTTTTCGGTTTTTCATCACGCCGGTGATCTTCTCAAACACGTGCCGATCGAGGATGATCCCTACCTCGACCGGACACCAGTCCGCCAAGCGCTAGGCACGGCGTACCTCGCCGTGCTGGGCGCCATCAATCAAGGACTCCTAAGGCGAGGTGTTCCGAACGCGAACTCCCTCACGCTGTGGATAGCTACCGCCGCGCCCTGCGGAAGTATGTGGCGATTTGTAATGGCAAACGGCTCCTGGCGCTCAACAAGCTCTATAACCCTCCATGGTGCCGGTTATTACCGTGGTCTGCTGTACAAGACGAACATCGTGAAGGATGCGCTGAAAGCCGCGCGCACATGAATCGACAACGTGCGTTAGGTCGACCTGCGACGGTGAGAAAGCTGCGGTCTGTGCGTGCCGCGTGGGAACGTTCTGGGGGGCAAAAACAAGGAGTCAGCGCGGAGGACCGTAGACTGACGAATCCTCGACGGCGAGAAAATCGATCGGCGGGAGCCGTTTGCCCGTGACGGTCGTGACGTAGGTCTCGATGGCGGTTTCCAACTCGGTCCGGATCCGACCGGTGGCTCTCAGGCGATCAAGGACGGCCGGCGACCAGCGGAGCGCATGTCGCATGAGCGCAAGGCTTCCGGGCGAGAGCGGAAGGCAGCGGGTCGGTTGCCGTCTGGCGCACAGAGTGCAGATCACTCCCCCAGCGGCCGGAGAGAATTGCGGCTCGCCGGTCATCCGGGTGTTTCCGCAGGCGGAACACTGATCGATCTGCGGCTTAAACCCTGTAAGTCCGAGCACGCGAATTTGAAACAGCAGCGCTGTGAGCGGAGCATCGCGACTATGTTCCAGCGACCGCAAGCCATCGGCCAACGCGTCGAAGATCCGCGGGTCCGGATCGCCTTCCGGCGTGATCGCGGCGACCAGATTCACCATCCGCGCAGCGGCCGACATGAGCGTCAGGTCTTCCCGCAGGGCCGTGAACGGCTCCCGGATATCGACTTGCGAGATGCGGAAGAGAGGATCGCCGGCCTTCTCGAACACGTTCAAGTCGCAGGACACGAACGGTTCCAGCGCGGCGCCGAATCGACTCTTGAGCCGCCGCGCGCCGCGCGCGATACCCCGCACTTTGCCGAGCCGAAGGGTATAAAAGGTGACAACACGATCCGCTTCGCCCCACTTGCGGCTCTTGAGGGTGATGGCAGGTGTCTTCAGCAAGGGCATGGGGCGATCGGAATGATATGCCTTCTTTCAACGACGGAGTATATATCTTAGCACCGTGCCTTCCATAAGGTGAACGGCACCGGAGACGAATTCTCCCATGACGACCCGCCGACCTGAATCTCCCCCAAGCGGAGATGCGCACGAAGGCCTGATTTCCTGGCTACTAAGGGTCTGACGAATCGAAAACACGTCTATGGTCTTCACTGCATGCAGGAACCGCCTTGCATCAACAGCGATAGCGGCCAACATCCGAAAAAAGCCGGAAGTGATTTTGAATGTGGTGCGGTCCTTAAATCCCGAGCGGACTGAGCCGGTCCGGCTCCTAGACAACGCCGACGCGAAGCGCACGGATGTGGCCCATGAGAGTCGGTGCCTTGATGAAGTTACGCGCTGAATCGCTGGTCCTGCCAGAGTCGGCGACCTGGTCGAGACTTCCGTTCGAGTGATGAGTCGGGTGTGCAGGCTTCGGACCTCCCCAGCGGAGAGGGGTACGTTTGCCGCGTCGCGGATGGCATACCAGCCCAGTCAGTGGTGAGGCCGCCGTTAAGGGGGTGCGGAAGCGGCATTCTTGGTGGACCTCAATCGCGTGCTAGCCAGTTGGAGCAGAGAGTACCTTTGTTCGCTCTCATCCCAATGGAAAGTCGCTTCAATATCAAGGTCGACTTGTGGCTCACAAACCAGACGATACTCATCACCGACACTACTTGCGAAGTAGATAAGAACATCGATAACGCTGGAACGTTTGCCCCTGTGTCGGTCCTGCCCTCTTGAGGCTAACTGTCTAGTGTCACTAGGTTGTGAACGCTCCGAACGGTGGCCGGAGAAATCGCTTGGGTGATCGGTGATACCAGTCCTGCGTCAATTGAGCGGGCGGTTTGCCCCCCATGGCCTTGTACGGTCGATGCTCGTTGAAATATCGTTCGAAGCCATACAGGGCTGCGTCCAACAGGGCGGTCGAATCGAAGTGCCAGCGAGAGACCATCTCGGCTTTGATGGTGCCCCCGTGCGTTCGACCAGTCCGTTGGGCCAGGGATGATAGGCCTTGGTCAGGCTGTGCCGGATGCGGCTGCGCCGGCAGCTCTGCGTGAAGAGATGCCCCTTGGGGGAGCGGGCGCCGTTCCGCCCCCGATAGCCGCACAGCGTGAATTCCCGTCCGTTGTCCGTCAGCACCCGATAGAGGCGGAACGGATAGAAGCGTTGACAGTGCGCCAGGAACGCCACGGCACTGGCCATATCGCGTGCCGAGGCCACCGGCATCGTCATCAAGCGCGTGGCCCGATCGATCGCGACACACAGATACCGCCGGGGGCCGCCCAGCCGGGGCAGCGCGAAGGTGTCGAGATGGAGAAAGCCGGGGGGACAGGCGCGGAAGCGCCCCGGGGGTTGGTTTGGGTGAGGCCGCAGCCGGCGGAGCGGAGGGAGCGACAACCGGACCAGTTCGCGATACCCCGCCGAACGACTGAGTTGCGGGAAGACGGTCTGCCGCAACGCCAGCCACACCGTGTCCAGATCCAGCAGCCAGTCTTTGCGCAACCAAGTCAACAAGGGGGCGGCTTCTGGCGGCAAGGCTTTGTGCGACTGGTGCGGCCGACTGGAGCGGTCGGCCCATCGGGGCGGCGGCGTCACTTCCCCACCGTGGCCACACTGATCCCCAGGGCCTTGGCTGGGACTCAATACGGCGTGCGGCTCTGCCGAATGCGTTTGCGTTGATGCCCGGTCGTCCGAGCATTTTGGTGATAGGTCATGGAGCCCTCCTTCTGAATGAGTGCTCCGGCCCAGCCTATCGGACTGAGACAGTCTCGTCATCATCGCTGTTCACAATGTCATGAAACTAGACAGCTAACGAACAATTGTAAGTGAACCGCTCGTCCTGCCGGATAAGCGAGGTATCTCTCTCCGCAAATCGTTCTCTGGGCTAGCCGACCGTTCACCTGCGTCCTTGACCTTGCTGCGAGGGGTTGGTACTGTTGCATGGCAAATCCAGCCGAAGAAAACTCGAATATTCCTCAGATGGAAGTCACTACTACTGAGTCCACACCCACAGACGATCGCCGGCTCAAGGACGAGCTTGCCCCGGTATTCAACCGATCGGAGATCTGCCTCGCGGTCTTGTTCGGATCGGCTGCAACCAAACGGCGGCATCGGGGGAGCGACCTGGATATTGCCCTTATGGGCGACCAACCACTAGACCTGCTGACTCTCACCAACGAAGTGATCCGCCTGACTCACCGGAATGATGTCGACGTGGTCGACCTTCGCCAGGCATCCCCCTTGTTGGCAATGGAAGTAGTTCGCCACGGCCGTCTGCTCTATGAACGCAGGCCAGGCCTGTATGCCGAATTCTGTTCCCTGGCCCATCGGCGATATATCGACGCGGCAAAACTCCGCGAGGCGCAGAAGCAAGTCATCACGTTGTTCCTGCAGGAGCGGGGCCTGGCGTGACACCGGTCGATCCTGCTGTGCTCCGTCGTAAGTTGGCCGTAATCATTGACAACCTCCGCACGCTGGAGCAAGTCGTCACGATGCCGCTGGACCGCTACCGGCGCGAAGTGTTCACGCGCAAGGGCACTGAACGACTCCTTCAGGAGGCAATCGAAGCCGCTTTCGATATCAACACTCACCTGATCGTGCATTCTGGTGCAACAGTTCCCGATGAATATTACCAGGGATTTCTGAAACTAGCCGACCTTGGCATCCTCTCAGCGGACCTTGCGGCCGAGCTGGCTCCGTCCGCCGGCCTCCGCAACCGTCTCGTACATGAGTACGACGCCATCGTGGACACCATCGTCCTTGATGCCGTTCGAAAGGCGCAGAAGCTTTTTCCCCAGTACGTCAAGGCGGTGGAAACATACCTGGAGCGGACTGAAGGCGAATCGCTTCTATGACTAGACCTACCTCCCACCGCGAACACGCGGGTTCCCTGAAACGGGACCCGATCCCCGAGCTGGCGGAACACGCGCGCCAGCTTAGGCGCCACAGCTCTTCAGCGCACACAAACTCCGCCGTGCGCGCCGCCTTGCACTGGGAGAAGCGCTGAACGAAAGGGTCGCAACGAATGGCGAAGTGCGAGCGAAGGCCTCATCTCCTGGCCGATCAGGATCTACTTGCCTCTCGCCTCCTGTTCTTCATCTGAGATATTCCAGGAACACGGTGGCGAGCGTGAGGTAGATGGTGATGCCGGTGATGTCGTTCGCCGTCGTGACGAACGGGCCGGCCGCAATGGCCGGGTCGATGCCCATGCGTTTCAGCAGGATGGGCATGAACGTGGCCATGCTTGTCGAGACGACGAAGGCGATCATCATGGAAGCCCCGATCACCATGCCCAGGACCGCATGGCCGTGCCACAGCCAGCCGACCAGGGTCAGAATGATGCAACACGCCAACCCCATCAGCAGCGTAATCCGGATCTCCCGGAAAAACACTTTCCCGACGTCGGTCAGCTCGATCGAGCCGGTCGCGAGGCCACGGATGATCAGGGTCGAGGATTGCAAGCCGACGTTGCCGCCCATGGCGGCGATGACGGGTATAAAGCTCACGATCGCCACGACTTCCTGGATCGTGAAGCGGAAGAACCAGAGGATCGCGCCGGAAACCAGGCTACCGATCAGGTTCGTGAACAACCACGGCAACCGCAGCCGGGCGGCGGCGAGGCTTGAGGATTTGGACTGCGTTTCTTCCTCGATGGCGCCGGCCATTTTCAGCATGTCCTCCGTCGCCTCTTCGCGGATCACGTCCACCACGTCGTCGACCGTGATGATGCCAACGAGCGTGTTGTCTTTTTCGACGACCGGGATGGCCAGCAGGTTGTAACTGGCCACTTGGCGGGCCACCTCTTCCTGGTCCGTATCCACCGTGACGCTGATCACGTCGCGCGTCATGATGTTCTTGAGGGGCGTGGCCGGCGGCACGGTGAGGAGTTGGCGCAGCGACAGGACGCCCACCAGGTGGTTCTCCTTATCGGTCACGTAGATGTAGAACACCATCTCGGCGTCCGTGGCGTGTTGCAGGCGGCGAATCGCTTCCTGGGCGGTCGTATCCTCCGGCAGCGAGAAAAACTCCGTGGTCATGATCGCGCCGGCTGAGTCTTTCGGGTACTTCAACAGATCGGCGATCTCCGTGGAGTCCTCTGTTTTCATCAGCGCGAGGATCTCTTTGGCCCGCTCTTCGGGGAGGACGCCTAGGATGTAGGCGACATCGTCGGGGCCGAGGTCTTTCAGGAGCCACGCCACGTCGGAGGGGGGCAGGTCCGACAACACCTGGTTGATGCTGTCACCGTCCAACTCGCTGAGGACTTGTCCGCGCTGGGCCTCGCCACGGACGAGTTCGAAGACCGTGCGCTTTTCTTTCGGAGATGAGAGGTGGTTGATAACCCTGGCGATATCGGCCGGGTGCATGCGGCCGAGCATCTTGGCGAGATTGGTAATCGCGCCGCGACGAAGCAGGCGCTGGAAAGACAGCAGGACGATATCGGACTTCGCCTGTCCCTTTTCGGCCAGTTCCCGGGAAACTTCCTTCAGGATGTCCTTATCCAGTGGACGCGTACGTTCCGTCGGCTGCATGGGCGCTTCCGGCTCTTCGCCTATGGCCTATCGCCTGCGTGTTAATACCCCAACTCCACCAGCACTCGTTCGTCCTCGCGCCAGGCCGCCCGGACCTTGACCCACAGCTCCAAAAACACTTTCATACCGAACAGCCGCTCCATCTCGCGCCGGGCGGCGGTCCCGGCGGCTTTAAGCCGCTCCCCGCGCCTTCCGATAAGGATGGCCTTCTGCGATTCCTTCTCGACCAGGATCGACGCCGCAATGCGGGCCAGTTTGCCTTCCTCCGTGAAGCGATCGATTTCGACGGCGACGGCATGCGGAACTTCTTGGTAGGTCTCATGAAGAATCTTCTCGCGGATGAGTTCGGCCGCCAGCGTCCGCATCGGCTGATCCGTGAGCATGTCCGCTCCGTACGCAGGCTCGCCCTCCGGCAGCAGCTTGACGGTCAAGTCCACCAAGCGATCGAGGTTGTCGCCGGTCAGGGCCGACACTGGCACGATTTCCGTCCACTCCAGCAGCGGGCAGTACGTCTCGATCAAGGGCAGCAGCCGGGTTTTGCGGACCAAGTCGATTTTATTGATGACCAAAAAAACAGGCCGCGCCCGTTTGCCGAGCGCCTCCCGCACCCGGTCGATGGCGAATCGGTCGCCCGGACCAGGCGGCGCGGTCGCTTCGACGAGGACATACAGCAGGTCTCCGTCCTCCAACGTTTCCAAGGCCGTCCGCACCATCCGCCGGTTGAGCAAATGTTGCGGCTTGTGCAGGCCGGGCGTATCCAGAAAGGCGATCTCGGCACCAGGCCTGTGCGCGACCCCCAAGATCCGCATCCTGGTGGTCTGCGGCTTGTCCGACACGATAGCGATCTTCTCGTTGAGCAGTCGGTTGAGCAACGTCGATTTCCCGACGTTCGACCGGCCCACGATGGCGACTGTTCCCGATTTCATATTCAGCGCGCAGCCCGTCGCGAGCGGCGAATAGCCAAAGATTCAGAGCGAGACGCGATTCGCTAATTGCTACCGGCGCGAGGCTCTTCTGCCAGTTGATACACCGTCTCGCCCTTCCGCACAAAGCCCAGTTGCTCTCTTGCCAATTCCTCGATCCTGGCCGGGTCGTGCTGCACGCGCTCGATCTCCAGCCGAAGCGCGGCGTTGCCCTGCCGAAGCGCCTGGATGTCCTCTTCCAACTGGCGGGCATGTTGCCGCATCTTCCAGTATTGGATGAGCCCCATGTCGCCGAACAGGAGCGAGCCGGTCAGCCCCAACCCCAGCATCAAGGCGACCAATTTCATGATCCCGACCGCGCGCCGCTGCCGGGTCAACGCCGCCGGTCCGCGGTTCGGCTTAATCAACATAGGTTCTCGTGCTCACAGGCGCACCGCGACCGCCGCCCGGCCGCGATACACCGCCGTTGCTCCCAACTCTTCTTCGATGCGCAACAATTGATTATACTTGGCCACCCGGTCGGTCCGGGATAGCGAGCCCGTTTTGATCAAGCCGGTGTTCATGGCGACGGCCACATCCGCGATCGTCGTGTCTTCGGTCTCTCCCGACCGGTGGGACACGACCGCCGTATAGCCAGACCGCTTCGCCAGCTCGATCGCCTCCAGGGTCTCCGTCAGGGTGCCGATTTGATTGAGCTTGATCAGGATCGAATTGCCGATCCCCTCCCGGATACCCTTGGAGAAAACCTCCACGTTGGTTACAAAGATGTCGTCGCCGACCAACTGCACCCGTCCGCCCAATTGCTCAGTCAGGATCCGCCATCCTTTCCAATCCAGTTCGCTCAGGCCGTCCTCGATAGAGAGGATGGGGTATTTGTCCACCAGGCGGGTGTAATAGCGGATCATGTCCTCGGCCGAGCGGTCCGGCTGTTTTTCCGCTTCCAGCCGATAGCGGCCTTTCTCATAAAACTCGCTGGCGGCAGCGTCAAGGGCCAGCGCGATGTCTCGTCCCGGCCGGTAACCGGCCTCCTCGATGGCCTGGACGATGAGGCTCAACGCTTCCTCGTTGGATTGCAGATCGGGTGCGAATCCTCCCTCATCCCCAACCGCCGTGTTCAGGCCGCGCTTCTTCAGGATCGTCTTCAGCGCATGGAAGACTTCCGCCGCCATGCGGAGCGCCTCGCTGAACCGAGAGGCGCCGACCGGCATGATCATGAACTCCTGGAGGTCGAGGCGGTTGTCCGCATGGACCCCGCCGTTGATAATGTTCATCATCGGGACCGGCAGCACCCGCGCGTTGGTTCCGCCAAGATACCGATAGAGAGGCTGCCCAGTTTCATTCGCGGCCGCCTTGGCCACGGCCAACGAGACGCCGAGAATCGCATTGGCCCCCAAGCGCGCTTTGTTTTTGGTCCCATCCAGCGCCACCATCGCGCGGTCGATTGCGGCTTGGTTGAGGGCCTCCCAGCCGAGGAGTTCCGGCGCGATGGTCTTGTGGATATTCGCCACGGCCTTGGCGACGCCTTTGCCCAGCCAACGCTTCTTGTCGCCGTCCCGCAGCTCAATCGCTTCCTTCTCCCCCGTCGAGGCCCCGGACGGCACCGCTGCCCGGCCCCGCGCGCCGCTTTCCAACGTCACATCGACCTCGACGGTCGGATTCCCCCGCGAATCCAGAATCTGCCGCGCCTTGATCTCCCGAATCGCGCTCATTGTCGCGTCACTCCAGTTTGACAGCCTACAACTCTGAAAGCCATTAAAGTCACAGCAGCCCGAATTCAGATTGCTGATGATGCTTCTGCCAGAGAAGCCGACCGATGAGTACCAGCATCGCCACACTGCCAAGCGCATAGAACACGGTGAGACGATCCATCGCGGTCATGATCGGTTCTCCTCATAGCCATCCAGCAGGTAGCCGCCCACGTAAGCCAATCCCAAGCCACTCCCGCGAACAGCAACCTTACCCAGAAGTTGAGAGGCCGAAATTGCTGCGAAAACCCTTTGGTTACCACCGCCACCGTCAGGACAATCTTCCTCAGATCGTAGCAGTATTTCGCAGCACTTTCCCGCTGTCTGATGGTCATGTATCGGGGCTTCTCCGAGAATCCACAATCCGCCGCGCCTTGATCGCCCGACTCGCGCTCATCCCGCCAGTTTCCGCTTCAGCAACTCGTTCACCTTGCCCGGATTCGCCTTCCCGCCCGACGCTTTCATCACCTGCCCGACGAAAAAGCCCAGCACCTGCTCTTTGCCGCTCCGATACTGCGCCACCTGCGCCGGATGCTGTTCGAGGATCGCGTCAATCATCGCGAGCAGCGCTCCTTCGTCGGAGACCTGCGTCAGGCCCTTCTCCTTCACGATCTGCTCGGGCTCCTTTCCGCTGGCGTAGAGTTCCGGGAAGATGTCCCGCGCGACTTTCAGGCTGATGGTGCCGTCGTCCACCAGTCTCAACAGGCTCACCAGGCGCTCCGGGCCAACCGGCGACGCGGTCACGTCGGCTCCGGCATTGTTTAGCTCACGCAACAGCTCGCCCATCACCCAGTTGCTGACGGTCTTCGGCCGGTCATAGAGCCCGACGCAAGCTTCAAAATAGTCGGCCAAGGCCTTGGACGCCGTCAGCACGCCCGCATCGTATTCCGGTAGCCCATACTCGGTCACGAACCGCCTCATCCTGACGGCCGGCAACTCCGGGACTGTCTTGCGCAGCGCTTCGATCCACTCCGGTTCGATCTTCAACGGGACCAGGTCGGGGTCTGGGAAATAGCGGTAATCGTGAGCCTCTTCTTTGGTGCGCATGACCGCTGTCTCGCCCCGTTCGATGTCCCAGAACCGCGTTTCCTGCCGAACCGTTCCCCCTTCGCTCAAGATCTTCGTTTGACGCTTGATCTCGTAGTCGATCGCGTCTTTGACGAACTTGAAGGAGTTGATGTTTTTCAGTTCGACCTTGGTGCCGAGGGCTTTCTGGCCGGGCGGCCGCAGCGAGAGATTCGGCTCGCACCGAAAACTCCCCTCTTCCATGTTGCCGTCGCAGACCTCCAGGTACATCAGGATATCGCGCAGCGCCTTCAGATAGGCCACCACCTCGTCCGCGGAGCGCATGTCCGGTTCGCTCACGATCTCCAGGAGCGGCGTGCCGGCGCGGTTGAAGTCCACCCGGCTGCCGTTCGTTCCGGTGTCGTGGATGTTCTTGCCGGCGTCTTCTTCCAGATGCGCCCGCCGGATGCGAATGCGCTTCTTGGCGTCGCCGGCCGCGATCTCGATCCACCCGTTCTCGCAGATGGGTGCTTCGTACTGCGAGATCTGATAGCCCTTGGGCAGATCGGGATAAAAGTAATTCTTCCGCGCGAACCGGTTGTGGGACCGAATCGCACAGTTCAGCGCCAAGCCGGTGCGGACCGCCATCTCGACCGCTGTCCGATTGATGACCGGGAGAGCGCCCGGCATGCCGAGGCACACCGGGCAGGTCTGCGTGTTCGCGGCGAGCCCAAAGGCGGTTCCGCAGGCGCAAAACATCTTGGATCGGGTCCGGAGTTGGGCGTGAACCTCCACCCCGATGATCACTTCGTAGACCATGCTCAGCTTTTCGTCTCGCCGGACAGGCGCTCGCGCTCACGCTTCATCGCCTCGCGCCCGGCTTCGAACGCTTCCTTAAGGACTGACTTCTTGGCCTCGACGAAATCGCGCCCTTTCTCCACCACTTCTTCGAAAGTCTCGCCGGCTTTCCCGGCCAGATCCCGCAGCGTTTCCTCCGTCCGCCGGGCGTAGCGTCGGAGTTGCTCGCGCGACTCCCGGCCGGGCTGCGGCGCCAGGAGCAACCCCGCGACCGCGCCCAACGCCGCGCCGCTGAGAAAGGCCAATAAGACAGCCGCCGGTGACACGCCTCGATCATCTCCCATCGGTCGTCCCTCCTTCTCCATGATTGCTGTGTAATCGTTGCTTGACGACGGTCGTCGCCGCCCGCAGTCCCGCCACCATGCTGGCGAGGTTCACAAGCAACGACCCGCTCGTTCCCTTGACGATCTGATGCACCTGCTGCACCGACTCGCCGATATCCCCGACCGCGTGCAGCAGCACCGCCGCGCGCTCGACGCCGCCCCGCGCCTGCTCGGCCAAGTCGTTGAGGTTCTGACTCATGGCTTGGAGCTCGGCAATTAACGAGGGCAATTCGCTGTTCATGCGGGCCAACAGTTGTTGGGACTCGGCAACCGTTTTGCGGAGTTCGATGAGCATCGGCACCAGGTAGCCGACCAAGACCGCAAACGCGATCGCCACGACGACGGCCGCCATTTCGACGATCATCTCTTCCTCCAATCTCAACGTGAATCTTTGGCTTCATACCGCCAGCCTTCGGCACGAGACTGATCGTTCATCGCCGATCGCCGGCAGTTTTCTTCATCGAACGATGGGTCGCTTCGCGCGCCAGTTGGTGGCCTGCTCATAGGCGTGGGCCGCCCGGATGATCATTTCTTCCTCGAACGGCCGCCCGATGATCTGCAAGCCGATCGGCAGGCCGGCTTTGCTGAACCCGCAGGGCAGCGCAATGGCCGGCACGCCGGCCAAGTTGACGGAAATCGTGTAGATGTCCGAAAGATACATTTGCAGCGGATCGTCGAGTTTTTCGCCAAGCTTGAACGCCGTCGTCGGCGCAACCGGCGTGACGATCAGGTCCACCTCGGTGAAGGCCGCCTCGAAGTCCCGGCGGATGAGCGTCCGCACGGCTTGCGCTTTGCCGTAATAGGCGTCATAGTAGCCCGCGCTCAGGGCATAAGTGCCGAGCATGATCCGTCGCTTCACCTCCGGGCCGAACCCTTCCTGCCTCGTCTTCATGTACAGCTCGAGCAGGTCTTTCGTCTGTTTGGCACGTAAGCCGTATTTCACCCCGTCGTAACGCGCAAGGTTGGAACTGGCCTCTGCCGTCGCGATCACGTAGTAGGTCGCGATCGCGGCGTCCGTGGTCGGCAGCTTGATCTCCTTGATCTCGCCACCCAAGTTCTTCAATTCGCCGATCGCGTCTTTCACCGCCCGGTCCACCTCGGGATCGAGTCCCTCCGCAAAATATTCGACCGGCACGCCGATGCGGACCTTCCGCAGATCCCTGCGTTTCAGAACTTTGAGATAGTCCGGCACCGGGACGGTGGCGGACGTCGAGTCGCGCGGATCATGGCCGGCGATAATCCCCAGGATGATCGCTGCGTCGGCGACGCATT
Source organism: Nitrospiraceae bacterium (assembly GCA_035573855.1). Taxonomy (GTDB): domain Bacteria; phylum Nitrospirota; class Nitrospiria; order Nitrospirales; family Nitrospiraceae; genus DATLZU01. The sequence continues at coordinate 68,771 of DATLZU010000043.1, read as the reverse complement.
TGGTGATCGGGCCAATCTGGTCGAGCGACGAGGCGAACGCCACCAGCCCGTAGCGGGACACCCGGCCGTAGGTCGGTTTCAATCCGACGACGCCGCAGAAGGCGGCGGGCTGGCGAATCGATCCGCCGGTATCGGACCCTAGGGCGGCCGCACATTCGTCCGCCGCCACCGCAGCCGCTGATCCACCGCTGGATCCGCCGGGGACATGTTGAAGATTCCAGGGATTGCGGGTCGGCCCGAAGGCCGAGTTCTCAGTCGAGGAACCCATCGCGAACTCATCGAGGTTGGTCTTTCCCAGCAGGAGATACCCCTGCTCCCGGAGCTTGGCGATCACGGTCGCGTCGTAAGGCGGCACGAAGTTGTTGAGGATGCGGGATGCGCAGGTGGTCAACACGCCTTCCGTGCAGATGTTATCCTTGACGGCCAGCGGCATGCCCATGAGCGGGAGCGTGCGCCTCCATCCTTTGAGCCGCTCGTCCAGCGCCTCGGCTTGCGCCATGGCCACGTCCTTCGTCTGGGTGATGTAGGCCTTGACCTTCGGTTCCACTTGATTGATGCGCAGGGAATAGGCACGCACGATCTCGCGGGCAGTTACCTCTCCAGCGGTAAATTTCCGTTGCAACTCCTGAAGGGTCAGCTTATGAAGGGACATGGCATCTCGGAGCGAAAGGGCGAGCGGCGCGGGACAAGGGGCAAGAGGCGCCGCTAGCCTTTGTTGATAATACGATTCTTCTCATCGACCTTGATAATCTTCGGCGCGTGCCGTTTGATCTCTTCCTCAGCATAGTACTCATAGCAAAAGATGATGATTTGGTCGCCGACGGCCCCTTTGCGGGCCGTCGGGCCGTTCAACACGATCTCGCCGCTGCCGCGCCTGCCGGCCATAGCGTAGGTCATGAACCGTTCACCGTTGTTCAAGTTGGAGATTACGACCGCTTCGTACGGCAAGATGCCGGCGGCGTCCAGGAGATCTTCGTCCACCGTCAGGCTGCCTTCGTACTCGAGACAGGCGTCGGTGACGGTCGCGCGATGAATTTTGGCCCGCAACATTTGCCTGAACATCTTTTACTCCATGATCTGATGACGTGTCATCCGCGATGAGCGCAACGTGGCCGCTTCACGCCCGGCTCCTACCGGTCTTCAAGAATCTTGGGCACGACGAAAAACCCATCAGCCTGCTCCGGCGCATTGGCGAGCGCCCGGTCCACAGGAAGCGAGGGGAGCACCGCGTCCTCGCGGAACACATTGACCTCCCCCAAGACCGTCGCGGTCGGCTCCACGCCGGTCGTGTCGTAGGTGTTGAGTGTCTCCACGTACGCGAGAATAGCGCTGAGCTGCCGGCCGAAGGCGTCCTTCTCCGCCTCCGTCAATTCCAGACGCGCCAGCTGCGCAACTTTCTCGACCTCGTCCTTACTAATTTTTGACATTCCGCGCGCACTCCCTTCAAACAAACTCGTGCTGAGCGGGGGCTCAGCCTTGGGAGCCCGGTCGCCCCTGCAGCGGGGTCTTTCCATCGGTCAGGGTTCGAGGACGGCCGGCTCGTCGGAGACAAGCCTCGTTCAGCTTTCATCACTCCACCGTCACGCTCTTCGCCAGGTTCCTCGGCTGATCCACATCGGTTCCCCTTAGCACGGCGATATGGTACGCCAGCAACTGGAGCGGAACCGTGAATAGAATCGGCGACAGCAGCGGATGCACGTCCGGAATGGTGAACACCGCGTCGGCGGTCCTGCCAAGTTCCCGCTCCCCTTCCGCCACAAAGGCGATCACCGGGGCGTGACGCGCCTTGACTTCCATCAGATTGCTCACGGTCTTTTCATACAGCCTATCGCGCGGCGCCAGCACCACCACTGGCATGTCCTTGTCAATCAGCGCGATGGGTCCGTGTTTCATCTCGCCGGCCGCGTATCCTTCCGCGTGAATGTACGAGATTTCTTTCAGCTTCAACGCGCCTTCGAGCGCGATCGGATAGTTGATGCCCCGTCCGAGGTACAAAAAGTTCCGCTTGGCGTGGTAGCGCTTGGCGATGGCGACCAGTTCGGCTTCCCGGCCGAGCAATCCTTTGACCAGCGTCGGTAGGGTGACCAAACGGTCCAGCCAGGCCTTGCCGTCGGCCGCCGAAAGCACGCCCCGCACGCGTCCGAGGTGCAACGCGAGCAAGTACAGGGCCATCAGTTGCGCCGTGAACGCCTTGGTGGAGGCCACGCCGATCTCCGGTCCGCAATGGGTGTAAAGCACGCCGTCCGATTCCCGCGCCAAGGTGCTGCCGACCACGTTGACGATCGACACCACCCGCGCGCCCTTTTCCTTCGCCTCGCGCGCGGCGGCCAGCGTGTCGGCGGTCTCCCCAGATTGGGAAATCGTGATGAACAGGTCGTCTTTTCGGACCAGGGGATCGCGATAGCGGAATTCCGACGCGATGTCCACCTGAACCGGGGTCCGGACCATTTCTTCGAACAGATATTTGCCGACCAAGCCGGCGTGCCAGGAGGTGCCGCAGGCGACGATCCAGATCTGTCCCACCGCCGCGAATTCGTGCGGGGTCAGGCCGATCTCCGGCAAATCCGCCTCGCCGGTTTCGCGCGAATAGCGGCCGCGCAAGGTATCCAGAATGCTCTGCGGCTGCTCGTGAATTTCCTTGAGCATGAAATGAGGATAGCCGCTCTTCTCGGCGGCCGAGGCGTCCCAGGTGACGCGCGTCGTCGGACGGGAAACCGGGCGGCCGTCCAGGTCCGTCATTTGGACGTCCTTCGCGGTCACCACCGCCACGTCGCCTTCCTCCAGATAGGTCACGTCGCGGGTGTGCGAGAGCATCGCCATGACGTCGGAGGCGACGAACGTCGCCTCGGCGGTCCGACCGACGACCAAGGGACACCCGGAGCGCGCCGCCACAAGCGTATCCGGTTCGCGCTCGGAGATGACGGCAAGGGCGTAACTCCCGCGGATCTGTTTGGTCGCGGCCCGCACGGCGTCGGCCAGGCTTTTCCCCCGCTTGATCTCCTTGCCGATGAGATGCGCCACCACTTCCGTGTCGGTCTCCGACTCGAATATGTAGCCGTCCTTGAGCAGTTGTTGCTTCAGCGGCAAGTAGTTTTCGATGATACCGTTGTGCACCAACACGCAGCCGTCCGAGCGATGCGGATGGGCGTTCTGCTCGGACGGCTTGCCATGCGTCGCCCACCGCGTATGACCGATGCCGATGGTCCCGCTCAGACTCCGCTCCTGGAGTGACTTCTGCAAATTGGCCAGCTTGCCCACGCTGCGCCGGACTTCGATCTTCCCGTTCTGCAACACCGCGACGCCGGCCGAGTCGTACCCGCGGTACTCCAACCGCTGCAATCCGCTCAGGAGAATGGGGACGGCGTCCTGGTTGCCGACGTAGCCAACAATGCCGCACATCTTCTGTTAGCTCCTCGCCTGTTTGCCCGTCTTCTTGCCCTTTGAAAAAGACGTGCGCTTCTTGGTACCAGGAGGCTGTCCCGGTGCCGTCCGCGACGCGTGAAGTGCGTTTCGCTCGGAGTTCGCCGGAGGCTTCACGGGCGTCGCTTCACGATCCCCACCAGTGTGCAGCGCCCGGCGTCGGGCGGCCCATCCCTCCCGGTTGACCTGCGGCGCCCGCGCGATGGCCAGCGCGTCGGCCGGCACGTCCTGCGTGACGGTGGTGCCGGCCGCTACCACCGCTCCGCGGCCGACCGTCACCGGCGCGATCAGTTGCGCATCGCTGCCCACAAACACATCGTCTTCGATGACCGTCCGATACTTGCGGACGCCGTCGTAGTTGCAGGTGATCGTCCCGGCCCCGATGTTCACGCCCTTGCCGACGACCGTGTCGCCGAGATAGCTGAGGTGATTGGCTTTGGACCCTTCACCCAGGTCAGTGTTCTTCATCTCGACGAAATTGCCAACTTTGGCCTTGCGGCGCACCACCGTGCCAGGCCGCAGATGCACGAACGGCCCCAGCGTCGTGTCGTCCTCCAACCGGGCCTCGCGAAACACGCAGTGCTCCAAAATTTCGACGCGATTGCCGAGTACGCAGTCCGTCAGGCGGACGTTCGAGTGGATTACGCAGTCCTCGCCAATCACTGTGGAGCCTTCGAGCGTGACGTTGGGATACAGCACCGTGTCGGGTCCGATGACGACCCCGGCGTCGATCCAGGTCGTCGCCGGATCGCGCATCGTGACGCCGGCGTCCAGCCACCGCTCGCGGATCCGCTCGCGCATCGCGCGTTCGGCCCGCGCCAGTTGCCAGCGCGTATTGACGCCGAGGCCCTCCTCCGGGTCGGAAAGCGTGACGGCCGACACACGCAACCCCCTCTCCACCGCAAGGGTCACAAGGTCGGTCAGATAATATTCTCGCTGCGCGTTGTGCGGCTGCAGCGCATCCAGCGCTTCGAACAAAAAACCACCGTCCACCACATAGGTCCCGACGTTGACTTCTCGCAAGCGCCTTTCCTCCGGGGAGGCGTCACAATCCTCGACGATTTTCAGCACGCGGCAATCCAGCAGGTCTGGACGGTTGTCTCCGACCGGATTGCTGCGCACGATCCGTCCGTAGCCGGTCGCGTCTTCAAGCACGGCGGTCAGGATTGTCGCCGTCGCGTGGTCGGTTTCGTGAACGCGCAACAGCTCGCGGATCGTCGCCTCGGTCAACAGCGGCGTGTCACCGTTCAAAATCAGGAACGTTGCCGGACGCTCGAGCGAAGAAACGAAAAACACCGGCTTGGCCTGTAACACGGCGTGGCCGGTCCCCAGAGGCTCCGGCTGTTCGACGATCGCGGTCCGGGACGCGCGCCGATCAGCGATCGCGCGGCCTTCGAGCAGCGCACGGACCCGTCCGGCCTGATGACCGACCACGACCGCAACCCCAGCGCCAGCCAGCCGCTCGGCCAGTTCCACGATGTAGAGGATCATCGGCCGGCCGGCCACGGGGTGAAGCACCTTGGCCAGCTTGGATTTCATGCGCTTGCCAATCCCGGCCGCCATGACGATGGCGCCGAGTCCGGGGACCGGCGCTCCCGTCGCCGGGCCCACGACACCCGGGAACGAGGAAGCCCGATGGACCGGCCGTTCGATCATGCGATAGGCACTCCCGCTTCCGGCTGTTTGACTTTGAACCACTTGGAATCGGCGCCGAGCGTGGCGCCCATGGAGGGAGTGGGCGAATAGAGCCCGCCGGAGACAATCAGTTTCATCGCCTCTTCCACGCTGATCTCGACCGGGATTACCTCCCGCTCCGGCACGAGCAAAAAATATCCGGACGTCGGATTGGGCGAAGTCGGTACGTAGACGTGCACCAATGGGTCGGAAGACAGGTCCTGTATTTCGCCCTTGGTGACACCCGTGACGAAGGCGAAGCAGTAGTGGCCGTTTTTCGGAAATTGGATCAGCACGACGCGGTTGTATTGGCCCCGCTCGGTGAACGACAGGATGTCCATCATGGACTTCAACGTCGAGTAGATGCCCCGGACGACCGGGACACGGTTCAGCCAGTCCTCCCACAGCGCGACGATCTGGCGCCCAATGAAGTTGGCGGCGAACAGTCCGGTGGCGAAAATAAGCAGAACAAGGGTGGCGATGCCGAGGCCCGGCACATAGTACCCGGGGGTGACGATCCGGGCCAGCATGTCGCCCAGGATCCCGTCCACGGTCACAAACAAGGTTTTCAGAATGAGGATCGTGCCCCAGATCGGAGTGATGACTAGCAGGCCAGTGAGAAAGTAGCGTTTCAGGGCGGCTTTGACCGTGATCACCGGGGCTCCTCGTGGTCGCTCATCATACAAACTTTGGAGAGCCCGTCGCAAGCCTTTTGTTGCTATTTTCAAGCACTTGGAATAGGATGCCGACCTATTTCCGGATGCGTCGAGACGGGGAGTCGGTGAACCTGACACGGGAGAGGCCGCGAGGAGTTTTGATCACGTTGGAGGGGGTCGAAGGCAGTGGAAAGACGACCCAGATTCGACGGCTCGCGCGGCTGCTCCGTGAAGACGGCCATCGCGTGCTGGAGACCCGGGAGCCCGGAGGCACTCCCCTCGCCGAAGCCATTCGGCGGACGCTTCTGCGGTCAACCCACGAACGAATGGATCCCCGCTGCGAAGCGTTGTTGATTTTGGCCGCTCGCAGCCAACACATCGCGCGAGTGATCAAGCCGGCATTGGATCGCGGAATCGTCGTGCTGTGCGACCGGTTCGTGGACTCCACACTAGCCTACCAGGGATACGGCCGGGGACTCGATGTCGGCGTCTTGCGCCGACTGAACCGGTTCGCCACCGGCGGGCTGGAACCGGATCTGAGCCTGCTGTTTGATTTGCCTGTCGGCGCGGGTTTGACCAGACGCCAGCGGAACAAGTTGGAGCAGAACCGGTTGGACCGGGAATCCCGCCGGTTTCACAACGCCGTGCGGCGGGGATTTCTTGAACTGGCCGCCCGCGAGCCGAGCCGGATCGTCGTGCTCGACGGGACGAAACCGGCCGACACCCTGGCGGAGGAGGTCGCGGCGATCGTGCGACGGTTCCTTCGCCGAAGCGTTCGCCGAACCGGAGCACAATCCGCTTCTTGACGTGCGATGCCTTTCGCAGACGTCATCGGTCATGAGTCGCCTAAGGCGCTGTTGAAAGCCGCCATACGGCACGGCCGAGTCGCCCACGCCTATCTCTTCTATGGAGAGCGCGGAATCGGCAAGCGTTTGTCGGCCTTGCGTTTTGCGCAGGCGCTCAACTGCGACATGGCCGTCGGTCCGGGTGATCCCGATGCCTGTGGAACCTGCCGGTCCTGTCGCCAGATCGAAGCAGGCACCCACCCGGACTTCACCCTCATCGAGCCGGATGCGGAACAAGCGACGCCGCAGATTAAGATCGAACAGATTCGCGAGATCGACTCGCAGAGCGTGTACCGGCCGCTGATCGGCCGGTGGAAGGTGTGCGTGATCGATCAAGCGGACCGCCTGACCATCGGCGCGGCCAACGCGCTGCTGAAAACGTTGGAAGAGCCGCCTCCTCACTGCCTCTTTCTGCTGGTGACGAGCCGGCCCTCGGCGTTGCCTGCTACGATCCGCTCCCGCTGTCAGGCGCTGCGGTTTTCCACCCCATCCCGTGCGCAGGTGGAAACAGCTCTGATCGAGAGGCGCGGGCTGTCCCCAGCCGAGGCGCGGTTTGTGGCGATGTTGAGCGAAGGACGCCTGGGCGAGGCGTTGAAGCTGGATCCCCATGAGCTCAAGGTGGCAAGACGGGAGTTGCTGCCGTTGACGGATCCGGTGTCCCTCCGGTCCGTCACCGCCCTATTGACGGCAGCGGAAACGCTGGCCAAAAGTGATCGGGCCCATGAAGCGTTGGCGTGGCTGGCGCGATGGCTCAGGGATCTGCTCCTCGTGCGGGTCGGCGCGGACCCCGACGCGTTGCTCAACCTGGACTGCCTGGATGCCCTGCGAGCAGCGGCCCGCGACGTGGATGTGGCTGCGCTGCTCGACTTGCTCGACGACATCGAAACCTGGGAACAACAGGCGACACGCCATTTGAACGTCCAACTGGCGTTGGAAAGCATCCTGCTTTGCCTGCGGGATGCGATAGGAACCAGAACGAGCCCGAGGCGCGAAGCACGACGCTAGATGAGGCACATCCGCCGTCACTGGAATTAGGGAGCCCCACCTTGTTATCTTTGACCGGCATGGCCAAGTCGTTTTACATCACGACTCCCATCTATTACGTCAACGATGTTCCGCACATCGGGCACGCGTACACGACCATCGCGGCCGACGTGCTGGCACGCCACTACAGCCAACAGGACTACGAGGTGTTCTTTCTGACCGGCGTCGATGAACACGGGCAGAAAGTCCAGCAGGCGGCGGCCAAGGCCGGCATCGATCCGCAACGGTATTGCGACGGCATGGCGCCCCGGTTCCGCGAGCTGTGGAAGCGGCTGAACATTTCGAACGACGCGTTCATCCGTACGACCGACCCACAGCACAAAGCCATCGTTCAACGCTATCTTCAAGTCCTCTTCGAGAAGGGATTAATTTATCAGGCGGATTATACGGGGTGGTATTGCACGTTCGATGAGCGGTTTTGGACCGAGAAAGATGTCGTGGACGGGCTCTGTCCGGACTGCAAGCGACCGGTCGAACGGCTGAGCGAAAGCAACTATTTCTTTCGGATGAGTCAGTATCAGCACAGGCTCATCGAGTACTTGAAGGCTCACCCGAGCGTATCCGAAGCCCACGCCGAGTTCATTCGGCCTCCGGCACGGTTCAACGAAGTACTCGGGTTTCTCGAAGCCCAACCCTTGGGAGATCTCTCGATCTCCCGCCCTAAAACCCGCCTCTCCTGGGGGATCGAGCTGCCGTTCGATCGAAGCTATGTGACCTACGTCTGGTTCGACGCGCTGGTGAATTACCTGTCGGCGCTCGAATACCTGACCCCGACGCCCTCCCTCGATCGCTTCTGGCCCGCTTCGATCCACCTAGTCGGCAAGGACATCCTCACCACGCACGCCGTGTATTGGTCCACCATGCTGATGGCGTTGGAGTTGCCGTTGCCGCGGACGATCTTCGCCCACGGCTGGTGGACGGTGAACGGCGAAAAAATGTCCAAGAGCCGCGGGAACGTCGTGGATCCCCACGCTATCGTCGATGAATTCGGCGTCGATGCGTTCCGCTATTTTCTGATGCGGGAGGTGCCGTTTGGCCAGGACGGGGACTTCTCCCGCGAGGCGTTGATCGGCCGTCTCAACAGCGAACTGGCTGACGGTCTCGGCAATCTCGTGAGCCGCACACTCGCGATGATCGACCGGTTTACTCAGGGTAAGATTCCGCCGAATTACCCGCCTCACGATGAACTGGATGGTCGGTTGGAACAGGCCATCAGTGAACTGACCGAATCGGCCATGGTCTACCTCAAGGACCTCCGATTCAATCGGGCGCTCGAATCCATGTGGGAGTTGATCCAACGATGCGACCAGTACATCGACAAGACCGCGCCCTGGACGTTAGCCAAGCGTGCTGAAGGCAAGTCGCAACTCCACGGGGTCTTGTACCGCGTAGTGAACGCATTGGAGCGGCTCATCCCCGTGCTGTACCCGTTCATGCCGCAGACCGCCGAGAACATAGCCGCTCAGCTCGGCCTCCATCCGCAGATCCAGGGCAGAAAACTGCTCGCGCGGCCGCTGGCCCCCGGGTTCGACATCGCCAAGGGCAAGCCGCTGTTTCCCAAGATCGACATCGCCCACATGCAAGGAGTCTCGACCATGACCAATCGGCAGCCGTCAACCGCCGAATCGGCGATCGGATCAACGCCGCCCACGTCGTCCGGTTCGCCCCCGGCTCAAATCACCATCGAGGAATTCCAACGCATCCAGCTCAAGACGGCCAAAGTGCTGAGTGCGGAGCGCGTGCCGCGTTCGGAGAAGCTGATCAAGCTCCTGGTGGATCTCGGCGGCGAGCGGCGCCAAATCGTCGCCGGCATCGGCAAGAAATACGAGCCGGAAGCGCTGGTGGGACGCTGTGTCGTGATCGTCGCCAATCTCAAACCGGCGAAGCTCATGGGAATCGAGTCCCAGGGGATGGTGCTGGCGGCGGGGGATGCGGAAGTCGGCGGATTGGTCACCGTGCTCGAAGAGGTGGCCCCGGGAACGAAGGTCAAGTGAGGCTGCGATTTATGGTTCGCACTGTCGGCCGATCGTGCATGGTCATGATCGCCGGAATGCTGGCGATCGCATCCCTCGCCTCGGCGGAAGACCAACCGCCGGCGGAGGAGGTACTCAACAGCCCCATCCCGACCACGGTGCTGGTGCGGGTCGTCGCGCATGGCTCCTTGGTCCTGGGACGCGAGGTGGGTGGCGCACGCGTCACCATCACGGATCTCGCGACGGGACGGATTCTGGCGACCGGCGTGCAGCAGGGCGAGGCCGGCGACCAGAATCAGATCATGCGGACGCCGCGCCTCATGGAAGAACCACGGTACAGCTCCCGACCATCGGCCTCCTTCAGCGCGACCCTCGATCTCGATCGACCGACGCTGGTCGAAATTTCGGCGGAAGGGCCGCTTGCTTACCCGGCGGCCGCCCAGCGCGCCAGCAAGACCGTTCTGCTGATCCCCGGACACGATCTGACCAACGACGGCATCGTGCTTCACCTCTACGGCTACATCGTGCAGATCGAAGCGCCGACTCCTGGCGAGCCGCTGATCGCCAAGGAAGACGTAACCCTGCGGGCATCGATCCGCACCCTGTCAGGGTCTCCGGTGCGGCCGCACGGCGACTGGGATTCGCGCAAGATGCACATCTACGGCGAGGTCGTGATCGGCGACCGGGTCGTCGAACGGCTCCAGATGTTTCACGTCGGATTGCAGAGCAGTTTCGAGGCGCCGTTTTTCGTGCCGCTCCCGAAAGACGCGCCGGACGGCGTCACGCTCCGCGTCATCGCGGCCGACCCCGCGTCCGGCAACTTCGGCATGGGCCAGGCCAAGTATCCGGTGCTGTCGGAACGGCTCAGGCCGAAAAAGACGCCGTGACACGTGATGCGCACCACGTGGCACGTCACCAGGATCACAGAGTAGGGAACCCGTTCTCACCCGTCACGAGTCACGGTGAATTTATGGATCCCAAACAAAAACAATTCTCTATTTGGTATCTGATCATCGCCCTCTGGGCGTTGATGCTCTTCCAGTTCTTCGTCACGCCCTTCTTCAATCCCGCCGAAATTCCTTACAGCGAGTTCAAGGTCGCGGTTGCCGAGGGGAAGGTCGCTGAGGTCGCCGTGTCGTCGAGTGTGATCCACGGCCGGATGAAGGAAGGCAAACTCTTCGACACGGTACGGGTGGAGGATCCCGATCTCATCAAGGACCTCCAACGGCACGGGGTCAAATTCACGGGCCTCATTGAGAGCACGTTCTGGCGGGATCTCCTGTCTTGGGTCGTGCCGATCGCGTTGTTTTTCGGCGTGTGGTGGTTCATCTTCCGTCGCATGAGCCAGAGTCAGGGATTTATGACGGTCGGCCGCAGCAAGGCCAAGATCTATATGGAGAAGGACGTCAAGGTGTCTTTCTCCGACGTCGCGGGGGTGGATGAGGCCAAGCAAGAACTGCAGGAGGTCATCGAGTTCCTGAAAACGCCCGAGAAATTTCGACGACTGGGCGGCAAGATTCCGAAAGGCATTCTGCTTGTCGGTCCCCCCGGGACCGGCAAGACCCTGCTGGCCAAGGCCGTCGCAGGGGAAGCGGGCGTGCCGTTCTTTTCCATCAGCGGCTCGGAATTCGTCGAAATGTTCGTCGGCGTGGGCGCCGCCCGCGTCCGCGACCTGTTCGAGCAGGCGAAACAGAAGGCACCGTGTATCATCTTCATCGACGAGTTGGACGCCTTGGGGAAAGCCCGAGGCATTGGGCCGATGGCGCACGAGGAGCGGGAACAGACGCTCAACCAGCTTCTGGTCGAGATGGACGGATTTGATCCACGGGTGGGCGTGATCCTGATGGCGGCGACCAACCGGCCGGAAATCCTCGATCCCGCCCTGTTGCGCGCCGGCCGGTTCGATCGGCAGGTGCTGGTGGATCGTCCGGACAAAGCCGGGCGGTTGGCCATTCTCAAGGTTCACGCGCGGAATATCCCCTTGGCGAACGAGGCCGATCTCGAAGTGATCGCGGCTATGACAGCCGGGTTCGTCGGCGCCGATCTCGCGAACATCCTCAACGAAGCGGCCCTGCTTGCCGTCCGGCGCGGAAAGGACACGGTGAGCCTGTCGGAGCTTCAGGAGGCGGTGGAGCGGGTGATCGCCGGCCTGGAGAAAAAGAACCGCGTGCTGAATCGCATGGAGAAAGAGCGCGTTGCGCATCATGAAGTCGGCCACGCGCTCGTGGCTCTGTCCATCCCGGGGGCCGACGCCGTGCAAAAGATTTCGATCATCCCCCGCGGAATCGCCGCACTGGGCTATACCCTACAACTGCCGACCGAGGATCGCTTCCTGATGACCAAGACCGAGCTGAAGAACAAGATCGCGGTGTTGCTGGGCGGCCGCGCCGCTGAGGAGATCATCTACAACGAAGTCTCGACTGGCGCGCAGGACGATCTACTGAAAGCGACCGATATCGCCAAGAGCATGGTGAAGGCCTACGGCATGAGCGAAAAGCTGGGGCAGGTCAGCTTCGAGCGGGATCGACAGCCGCTCTTCCTTCAGACCGGTCAGACCTTCTCGCCCGGCGATTACAGCGAAGAAACGTCGCGCGAGATCGACTGCGAGGTTCGTCAGATCATCGACGAGCAGTACGAACGGGCCCTGACGATTCTGCGAAGCAAAGAGGGTGTGCTGCGCGAAGCTGCGGAGGTGCTGCTCGGCAAAGAAACGATCACGGGCGAGGAGTTGAACGCCATCATCACCAAACAGCGGGTGGCGGGCGCCCGCGCATGATCCAGTGCGTATGTTGAACACCAAGGAGACCCACATGCCACCTCGAGTTCCGATCCCACGGTTTCTCGCCAGGCTGACCGCCTTGGCGCTGGCCATCTGGCTCGGTCAGCCGGTCTGGGCGCAGCATGGCGGCCAGCACGGTCGGTTGCCGAGCGTCACGGAGTACCTGGACCAGCTCGAACGTCCGGAACGCGATCACTACCAGAAGCCCGCCGAGGTCATTCAGGCGCTGGGTTTGAAACCGGGCATGGTCGTTGCCGATTTGGGGTCGGGCTCTGGTTACTTTACCCGGCGATTCATCGAAGCGGTGACGGAGACCGGAAAAGTGTACGCGATCGATGTGGAACCGGAGGCCTTGAAACACGTCAAGGACAGCGTCGAGCACATGCATATCTCCTACGCGGCCGAGTTCATCCTGGCGCAGCCGGATAATCCCAAGCTGCCGTTTGAGTCGGTCGACCTGATTTTCCTGTGCAACGTCTACCACCACCTGGACAACCGGACGACCTACTTTACCAATGTGAAATCCGCGCTGAGACCCGGCGGGCGGATTGCAATCATCGACTATTATCACGACGAACGGTCCGGCGATCTGGGCTTCTCCAAAGCGCACCTGGTTCCCCGCGAGACCGTGTTGGACGAGATGACCAAAGCCGGCTACCGCCTCCTGCGCGAGCATACCTTCCTGCCAAAACAGTATTTCTTGGAATTCGTCCCCGTTTCTTAGGCCGCAGGCTTGACTCAGGTTTCTCGTCTGGTCACGGTTACCTTGTTGGCGTTCACCGCCTTGTCAGAGCATGTTCCCGGACAACGGGAGTCATGTCCGGGATCCTCGTGAAGAAGCGGGTCACCGGCTCCGCAACCAGAGGGAAACGTCCGCGCCAAGTGGCAAGAGGCCGCTATCTTCGGTATCCTCAGTGCAAATCCGGTCCCTGATGGGATGCGTTCCAGTCTAAAGGGTGAAGACGGCCTTTTCTTGTTCAGGCCGTCTCATTGGCGGAGTCACCGCCTTTTCACCATTCGGCGAGGTCATGCGATGACGACAAGATGGTTGCGGCTATTTGTTGCGGGGCTCACGCTGTCTGGGCTGGGATGCGCCCGAACCGTCGCCGTCGAGGTGCACGGGAAAGGCGAGACGCCGATTCCTCCGCACGTCACTTATGCGGTCTTTCCCGCCATAGAAGTGGAGAAAGATCCAGCGTTTTCCGCCTACGCCCGGCTTGTCGCCAAGAAAATGAACGAACAGGGCTATAAAGAAACGGAGGCCCGAACGGCGAGACTGGCCGTCTATCTGGCGTATGGGGTGAGTGAATTGTCGCCCGGAACCATGTCCCGGGGGTCGTCTACGCTCGGAACCCCGGGCGCGATGGGCGCCGCGGGCGGCGGAACCTACGGCACAAGCGTGGCGGCCTCCGACCCGAGCACGGTCAGGCAGTTCACCAGCCAGGTGGTGATCGCAATCGGGGATTTGCCGAAGTCACGGGAGGCCGGGTCGCTGGTCGAATTCTGGAGAGGGAACGCGACGGCCACCGGCCTCACCAAGGATCTGTCGACGCTGATGCCGCTCCTGGTTGAGGCGGCGTTCCGGCATTTCGGCCAAACAACCGGCGGCACGGTGCGGCATACTTTCGGCGAGGAGGAGATCAAGAAGCTGCGCGAGACTCACTAGCCACGCCGGCGCATCCACTTCCCTCTCCTCTCGCAGCCCGACCGCTGATCGCCGCTCCGCGTCATCCCGGGCCCCGCGATTCCTGGCTAGCGTGCCCGTCCCGCCTCGGCGAGAGAGCTGCAGTTTGATCGAACGAAGAGATTCGCGCGCGCCGGGCTTTTTTGAGTTCCACGCGTGCCGGGTGTTCGCCCTGGCGCAAACGTCCTCTTTTTGTATGACAGCGTCATATTACCCGACCGGCAAAAGGACTCTGAGGAAGACCAAGCCCATCATGATTTCGTTGTCGGCCGATATTCTTCATGCAACGGAACGGATTGCGAGAGAAGGATGTGCGCACGAGGACCTGAGGCGAGGCGCGGCGCGTTGAATGGGTATGTGGCCTCCCACCGGTGGCGGCGTCTTCGCCAATGGGGGCACGGGTCGCCGACTGCTGGGGGCTGAACACGGAAAACGAGCTTCAGCGCCTGCCCAATCGCATTCGGACCCCAAAGGCACAACGCCGAGCGTGAATCGCATCATGGCCGACCCGAGCGTCTCTGTGTCGGCCATCGTAATCGGTAGGACCGGTGAAGAGATCCCCGCCCTCGCCCGTGCCGGCCTTGAAGAAATCTTCGTTTCTCCGCCAATCCCACGCGAATTGTGCCGCGCGGTGATGGACGGTGTTCACCGCGCCCAGACCATCAGGGTTCGGGAAGCTATGGCAGAGATCGCCACACTGACCTCGCTTGTTCGCCCCACGGTGAAGCTATCGAACATCCTCAAGGACGACGAGCATCGTCCTCTTGCATGTGCTGTTTCCACCGACGCGTCATTTCTGATGACGAGAGACCACAAGCATCCCTTGCCGATCAAGACGTTACAGGAAGTCCTTCTCGTCTCGCCATGCGAGCTTCCCAATGTTTTTCACTAAGATTCCCCCTCTCACCTCATTTCACGATTCCCGCGAGTTTCGCCTTTTTCAATAAGAACTTTAGCCTGATCCAGCCAACGTGGTGATTGGGGCGTCGACGCCGATGACGGCGTTTGTCCTCTGCCAGGGGCAACGGATTCCTGCTCGAGCCCATTCTGCACGTGAAGCCGCACAATCAGATTGGTGCGAGTCTAGATGCAGGATGGAATGCGCACATTCCAGCGCTAGCGGTTTTAGGTGTGAAGGCCTCCTGCCAGGGTCAGAAGCATGGCGGTGACATACATGAAGGCGATGCCTCCGAATATGCCGACCGCCATCAGGACGCGGCGCGTGGCGGTATAGGTAAGGGCAACAAGGGCCAGAATGACGTACAACAAGGAGCCAGCGGCCAGCGTGTACCACGCCACTGATAAATACGGGGAAGGATCGAGTCCGCTAAGCACGGCGCCCACGCAGGTCGGCGCGCCGGCGAGCAGACCCAGCAGCAGCACATCCTTCGCCGGGATCGAATTCCGGCCGGCCGCGCCCACGATCCCGAATCCTTCGGTGCCGTTGTGGAGCGCAAAGCCGGCGACCAACAGCGCGCTCAACGCCCACTCCCCGTTGGTGTAACTGGCCCCGATAGCGAGACCTTCCCCAAGGTTATGCAGGCCCATGCCCAACGCGATAAGGTACGGCAACGAGAGGACGCGCGTCAGGCGGCGGTGCTTACCCAGTTGACTCTCTTCCAATACGACCAACCCGACGAAGCTTACCAGCAAACAGCCGAGCAACACGATCCACGACGCGATGTCTCGGGCGCCAGTCAGCTCCACCGCTTCGTGCATCAGATCGAAGAAGAGATAAACCAGCACGCCGGTCGCCAGACCGATCAATCCGGCTTCCCACGCGCGCGACAGCATGCGGCCGGCGACGAGCGCGAACCCAATGCCCAGATAGACGGGAACGACGCCGGCCACGGCGCCCATGCCGATGAGCTCAATCATCCTGCAACAGTGGCGATTCGATCAGGCCGTTGCGGACACACACGCCTACCCGATCGAGTTCCTATACTGTAGACGTTTTTGCGGCGCAGTACCATACCCGCATTGTACCGATGCGCGGCCAGGGTCGTCCCCCTCCGCGTCTCGTCATGCTCGCCGCTTCCGCGCGTCTGGCTGATCCTGCCCGCCTCGCTTCTCGCGGCGCGTTGGAAGCGCATATTGCCTGGATGGGAAATGTTTTCCGAAAGCTCCGGACCTGAGCCGCCACGGTGTTGTTTTCCTCTTATATCCGGCCTGACGACGCCGGGTCTCGTATGCTGTGCTGCTTGCCCAAGAGTTCCATATCCAGCAAGAAGTTCACCGATGCGCACACTGATCGTGGCGGTCTTGATGGCTGTTGTCATCTCGAGTCGCGCGACCGCTCAATCGCACGACATGGAATTCACGCTGGATTTACGGATGATCTGCGCCATTGAACAGATCGCCGGATCCTACGCGCACCTCGACCGGAGTCTCGGGCTGACGACGGAGCAGAAGGAAGCGATGGCCGGCCTCATTCAGCGGTTGAAAACCGAGATATGGATGAAGGAAGCGGTGCTGGTCGGGATGTTTGAGGAGCTGGAGGAAAAGCGCCGTCACGGGTTGGTGCGGGACGGTGACTACCGCACCGCCAATACACTGACCGGAGGGATTGAGACCGATGAGCTCAATCTGTTCATCGAGACGCTCGCCGGCCTGCGCGGCGTGCTGACGGCCGATCAGCGGGCCACACTCCACGCGGCGACGCATCCGACCATGACGTTTCGGGTATCGCAGGGATTCAAACACCAAAATCGGC
Source organism: Nitrospiraceae bacterium (assembly GCA_035573855.1). GTDB lineage: Bacteria > Nitrospirota > Nitrospiria > Nitrospirales > Nitrospiraceae > DATLZU01. Next base: position 51,983 of record DATLZU010000043.1, on the reverse strand, counting down.
CTGATGTCCTTGGAAGGCATCGGGCGGGTCTACAACGAGTACCGTGACGAGCTGCGCCTGACCGAGACCCAGGCGCAAGCCATTCACTCGCTGCCGGAAGCCGCTCGGCGCCAAGTGCTTCGGCTGGGTACGGACATCGATCTCAGCCGCGTGGAGGCCGACGAACTGGCGATGCGCTTTGGACGTGGATCCTGAAGCGGTTCACGCCAAGATGCAGAAGACCGGCGAGACGGAAGGCGTGCTGTTCAATACGCTCTTCGAGGTTTCGGACTCGATTGAGGCGCAGTTGACGGAGGAGCAGCGGACGAAGCTGGCCGAGCTGAAACAGACCTCCCAGCGTCGGGCGGCGGGCAAGGAGCAAACAGTTCTTGTCGGCGCCGGTTACGGAGTGCACCCGGGCACGCCCAGCTTCGATTCCTTCCTCGATCAAACCGGGCGGCTGGGGCTCACAGCGGAGCAGATCGTAGCCTTGGTGGCTGCGAAGAACGAGACGAGAAAAACGTTCCTGATCGAACAGGCGAAGCTCAAGGAGGCCGAACTCAAACTGTTGACGCTTCTGCGCGATCAGAATGCGGGAACGCTGGCATCCGACGACAAGCTCGCGGCCGCCGCGCGCGATCTGGAAGAGATTCGGAGTCGGATCACTCAGTCGAAAGCCCTCGGGTACCTCAAAGCGCAACAGCTTCTCACCCCAGAGCAGCGGCAACGCGGCCATCCTCAGCCGACGCTGGAGGACGGCCGCTCACCGCCCTTTAGCCGATATATGTATGTATATGACGCTTGCCGGCCCGCTGTTGGGGTGCGCCGCTGAACAAGGCTAGCGGAACGTCGGGAACGATGTGAGGACCAGGAGCGGGTGCCTCGGCCGGGTCGTGCGGTATCTAAGGTTCTACCAACGTCAGCCTGTGGGTCATGGTTTCTTCGCCGCGAACACCGTCGCGTCGCAACTGATGTATTTGATCTGCTTCATGGGAATGATGATGACTTCTTTCGGCGAGTCCACCTCCAGCACTTCCATGTCGTCGCTGATGGTATGGCGGATCGCGTCCTTGACGAGCAGTTCCTGATTGTCGGTGAAGATGACTTTGACCCAATATTGCACGGGATGACTCCTGGAAAGAGTTGACTGAACAGCCGGCGCCGGATTGGCGGGTCCGCCAGGTCGCGCATCGCTGCTCCTTCTCTACACGGAACTCTGCTCCTTGCCCAACTCGGCTGAACGTTTCGCCGCCGCTTCGACGGCCGCCATTAGCGCCGCCCGCAGCCGTCCTTTCTCTAGTTGATAGAGGCCGGCGATGGTCGTCCCCCCCGGCGAGGCGACGCGGTCTTTTAGGCGTCCCGGAGGTTCTCCGCTCTCGATCAGCATGCGGGCCGCTCCGAGGACGGTCTGCGCAGCCAGCAGTTCCGCCACATGACGGGGCAGCCCCATCTTTACTCCCCCGTCGGCCAACGCCTCGATCATGACGTACACATAAGCCGGACCGCTGCCGCTCAAGCCGGTGACCGCATCCATCAGCCGCTCTTCAATGACCACCACCTTCCCCACCGATTCAAAGACGGCCCGCGCGGTGTGCTGATCTTCATCCGACAGTCCCTGGTTGAACGCCAACGCGGTAACGGCTTCCCGCACCGTAGAAGGCGTATTGGGCATGGCTCGGATGATCCGAGTGACGGTTTTGAGCCGCGATGCCACCCGGGCGATTGGATAACCGGCTGCCACTGAAAGGACAAGACAATCCGGCGACACGACCGACCGAACCTCTTCCAAAACCTCGTCGAGCACTTGAGGTTCGACGGACAACACGAGGATGTTCGCGAGCCTGGCCGCCTCTTGATTCTTGCTTGTCGTTTTAATGTGGTATCGGCGTTTGAGATAGTTTCGCCTGGCAGACAGGACATCGGTGGCGATGAGTTGCTCGGCCTTGGCGGCTCCGGCTTGCAACAGACCGGCGATCAAGGCATCCGACATGTTGCCGCCGCCGAGGAAAGCGATCGTTTTCCCCTTGAGCATGGGCGCGATTATACTGGCGGCCCTACAAACCTTCAACTTGCGGCTTGCCGATGGTACCGGCTGTTCGGTAGAGTGACGGAAACGCTCGAATCAGGTTCGACGAGAGCACCTCTCTGTCGTCGGAGGGAAGTCGATGAAACCCTGGATGTGTTGCCTGTTGTTCGTTTTCGTGTTCAGCGTCATCGGTGCCGATACGTGGGCGCGGCGGGAGGCGCTGACGCCTGAACAAAAGGCCAAGCTGGAACGAGTCGATCGGGTGTTGATCGAGGTGCTGGCGATCACCGATAAGGGAGAGATTCCGCCCGGAAATCTGGCGGACATCGTCGCCCAGCGCCTGAAAGAGTTCGGGTATACGGTCGTCACCGATCCCGCCCAGCCTCATGACGTGGTGTTCCGGGTGAAGTGCGAGCAACGCAAGGTCTGGGAAGGAACGACGAGCATGGGAAGCGATGCGGACCTGCCCGATTCGCCGTCGCGCGTGTGGAAAGGCCCCGCCTGTCAACTGCTGTACCTCTTGGATGGGAAAAAGATGGGATGGCGGAAGGAAGTGAGAACGGACTTTCCGGACGCGCAGAAAGCGGCCGAGGAGGCCAAGGTTGAGGATCCCGGCGCGTATGCGATGGCGAAGCTCGGGGAGCGCCTCCGGGCGTATGATTTCCCGGCGTTGATCGCCGCCGAATGGGGCCAGGAGGATCGACTCCTAAAATTCCTCGACGATCCGGCGACGACACAGGAGCGAAAAGTCAGAATCGTCGGTTTGCTTGGGTACCTGTTCTCGACCAAGTCCGTGCCGCGCTTGCTCGACGCGTTGAAGGGACCGGACATGGAAATCGCCAAGGCGGCCGCGGTCGCCTTGGGAAATATCGGCCAGAAAGAAACCATCCCGGTTCTGATCGAGGTCTTGAAAACCGGCAAGCCCGAGCTGCAGGCCGCTGCGGCCAAAGGCCTGGGCATCGTGGGCGCACTGCACGGCGATTTTTCTATCATCGATCCATTGCTGGAAGCCCTGAAAACCGATGATCTGGCGGTCAAAACCGAGGTCGCCTGGGCACTGGGGAAACTACCAGATCGTCGGGCCTACGACCCACTGTATACGATCCAGAAATCGCTTCTTAAGATCAATGACGCTACTGCGGATCCCAAGGTCATCAAACTCAAAGAAGCGGTCAACTGGAGTTTGAAGCAAATCGATACCTGGGAGTATCTACAATAAGCGTTCATCGCGACAACCCGTTTCAGAGGACGACTTTGCGCGGAGGGATACTCGGCGTCTTCATGGTGTTCATCATTGGCGGCACTCCGGGCTGGACGTTCGCTCAAACCGTCGGGGAAGAGGCCGAGATGGAGCGGCTCCGTGTGAAAGCGGAGGAAGCCATGGCCAATGACGATCCCGACGGTGCGGCGATGAGCATCGGCAAGGCCGCGCTGATGGCTTCGGAGTTGGCCAAGCGGGAGATCAGCCCCATCAAGGGGCGATTGTATCGCGGCGCCGAAGCGCTCTTCCGAGCACAGGAAGATGCCTACCGGGCGTTGGCGCTGTTCCGTCGCGCCGGCGGCGAAGCCCCGGCCTCATCGGGCGTCTGCGGCACCTTGCGATTAGCGCAGAGCAATCTGCAGCACGCGCTGAAACTGTTGGATGAAGACCGGTCTTCCGGCGAGACGGCGTCCGACGCTGCGACGGGCGGACGGATGAAGCTACTCCGCGAGATGGCCGAGGCGTGGAACACCGTGATCGCGTCCATGCACACGGACTTTCAATGCGCGTAAGCCAGGCGCCGGCCCTGTCTCCACGCCGCTGGCCCCTCGCCTAATCTTCCTCCGGATTGATCACATGCAACCCCAAGGGCCGGCACGCTCCCAATAATTGTTGGTCCGAGCTGACCACCGTCAATCGAAGCGGTTTCAATTCCAAGGCCAGGGCCAAATGAAGCGCCTGCGCCGAGCGCAGGTGTGGGAAATCGAGGATCAGTTCTTTTGTGGACAGAAATGTCTGCATGGTGGGCGCGATAAAATGAAACAGTCCCTGCGAGGATTCGATCTCAAATCGGTAGATGACCGAATAGCAATCATCCCGGGTCAACTCCCCTTGCTTAGCCCGGATCGAGAGCACCGAATAGAGATCGGTGATCGCCCAGGTGGGCACGATCGCCATCTTCCCCCGTTTGACCAGCAGCTTGTTGACGATGCGGCTCCCCCGTTCCGAGCTATAGCGCTTCACCAGCCCGGTCGAGTCGAAATAATAGTACGGCATGGATCACCCCCTCCCCTTCAGGATGAAGTCCGCCAGTGACGTCGGTAGCTTCGACAGACGGTCTTGTAGCTCGTCCAGCGGCACTTGGTCGTATCCTTGCTTGCGCAGCCGGTTGACGAGGCTTCCGCTTCTCACCGCTTCGGTATCTTTGAGAATCCGTTTGACGAGTTGTCGCTTGACGAGCCGGCTCGGCATCCGCCGGCCGGTCCGGGTTGCATCCCTGTTCCGGAATGAGTTGGAGGTGGCAGACATGCGTGCGGCGGTCGGCTTGGATTTTGGGACCATTCAGCCTCCTTTCTTCTTCACATCGACAGCGGGTTCGTTGCAGGGGGCATGGATCCGTCGTCGCCTCGTGGGCATCCGGCCGGAGGTCGGGCGGCAGCCGGCAGCTCCGCGTCGCCGTAGACGTAGCCTGCAATGGCCTTCGCCAGGTCCGACGCGACTTCCTGCTGCATGACGCGCAGGGCTTTCGCCGTTGCTTCCCCGGTCGTCAGGTGGCCTTCTTTTCCGCCCTTGGAGACCGCGCCCACGATCCGCTGCGTCGCGAGTTCCTGGATCACGAACTCGCTGCACCAGCGGACGAATTGAAATGGTGGATCGTGCGCGTCGATCGGCCACACCCGAACCGCGCCCTTGACAATCAGTTCCGGCACGGGACCCGCCTCGCCGCCGAGCGGCGGATTCTCTCCGGCCGGCTGGCGTCCCGTCACCGAAAGCCCTTCGCGGATCAGCCCTTCGATCAACGCGCGTTGGATCGGCTCCGCTTGATCGCCGGTGACTTCCACTGCGACCGCCAGGTTGGTCGCTAGAAACTGTTCCAGTTCAGCCGTCAGTTCCGCGACCCGATAGGCGGGTGGATAGCCTTGGCCACTGGCGCGGATCACCCGCAGGTCGGCATTGTAGGATTCCCGCAGGACCAGGTTCTTGGCGGCCCGTTTCAGGTTTCTGACCCGCGTCAACTTATCCCGGGTGCCGCGGGCCTCCGTCACTTCCGCATCGATCATCCGATCCAGCTCGGCGATCCGTTCCAACAACGCCGACTCGGCCTGCGCGCGGTTCATGCCCGCCAACACATAATGCTGGCCGTTTCGCCGGTCGAACCAGGTGGCCAAAATCCGCACGTTCTCGAGCACCTTGTCCGTCGAAACGCGGGTGACGTGGTCCAGGGTCAGACGCCGTTCCGACGTGGCCTTGCCTCGGGTTTCGATCACTAGATAGGATTCCCAATCCTTAGCCTGCGCGGTGATTTCGGCCTTGAAAATCTTGGCCACCGCCGCATAAGCCCGTTCCGCAGCGAGCGCCCGGGTTTCGCCTTGACCGATTCCGAGCAGGTATTGACTGGGAGGAAACTCCGGACTGGAGCCGTCAAGCCATCCCGGCTGACTGGTGGACCGGGACCCTGTGCAGGCCGGCAGCGCCGTCGCTGCAACGATACAGGCCGCCGCGAGCACCGCTATGCTCCAGCCCTGTGCGGAGGCGAGCGGCATCACTGGATCACCCGCTGGATCAGGAACTTGGTATCGCCCGCCCGAAGCGTCATCGTGCGCGAAACGTTCCGGGTCACCGCATCCCCTTGCGGCCCCTGCGGATCGATCCGGAGTTCGTATTCGCCCGGAGGCACCCACAGGCGGGACATATGGATTTCGTCCGGCAGCGTCCGCCAACTGCGTTTGTCCGCTTCCTCTGAGTACACCGCCCATCCCTTGGTCAGGAGTCCGACCAGGAGCCCGACCCAGGGCCCAGCGTCTTTCCCGGCCGCCTGTTGGGCGCCGCGTGTCGCACCTTCGGCCATGGCGAACTTCGTGGCCGCCCGCGCCACCGCTTTCACGGCAATAGCGGGAAGCCGGTCCGACAGGGCTTTTTCCGCCAAGGCCGTCAGATTGTGCGCCAGTTCCGTTCGCGCAGTGAATAAGCCGCCGGTTCCGGTGAGGGTGATCTGCTCGTAGCGCACCTGCGTCTTTTGCGGAACCAACCTCGGCAAGGCCACCCGTACGACGCGACCGCTCAGACCGTAGAGGACGCTTTCCGCGACGCGGTTCTCGTGGCGGTTTGCTCCACCCAGACCCTTCGTCAGCAGCACCAACTGCAACGCATCCAGGCTGACGGGAAGATCGATGAATTGGTCTTCCTTGCGCGGAGCGCGGCCATTATAGCTGATCACGACGACTTGAGCGAGATGCTCCTGCTCATGTCGGGACTGCCATACGACGTCGGGAAAAAGCCGGCGGTACTCTTCGAATTCGGCGGTCAAGTGCAAGGCGTCCGTCACCCGAAGAAGATCCGCGCGGAGGGTCGAGGGAACAGGAGTGCGGGACCAAGTCCACATCCTCTCATAGGCCTCATGAGCCTTGCGATAGGCGATGAACGCATTGTTGAGATCTCCCGCGGCTTCGTAAAGGATGCCGGTAAGATAGCGGGCGAACCCGTCGTCCCGGTAGCCGTCCAGTTCCTTCGTCTTGTCGGCCAAGACGTTCAACCGGTTGTCAATCCGCCTGGCCTCCACCAAGGCGTCGTCGAGTCGGCCCATAACCGCATAGTTCAAGGCCTTGACGACGTTCACCATCACCTGTTCGTAGGGATCTCCTTCGTATGGCAATTCGTTGTCGTTGACGAGGAAGGCCTTGGCCTCGGTGCGGATCCTGCGGGTGTAGAGCCGGTCGATCTCTTCTTCCGCCTGTTCCAGGACCGCATTGCTTCGATCGTACTGACCCGACAGGTGCAGCGTGATCCCACGATCCATCGCGTAGAGGACGCGATTTTTAGGCCCGTATTCTCGTTCCGCCTGTTCGACGATCCGGTCGGCCCGTTGCGGGTCATGGGCCAGGAGGCTGTCTTCGATCAGGGCGTAACGGTTGATCTTGGAGCCGCAGCCGGCGAGCAGCGTGAGAGCGAGACCGGCGACCGCCAACCATGCCGGCGAGAAGAACGCACGCGCCTTCGCACCCGAGGTTGAGAGGAATAAGCAGGAAAGGCTCAACGGCGCAGGTGGAATCTAGAAAACCGTCCGTTTGCGTTCGATCACTTTCTTGATCTTTTTCTGCCCGAACCAGGATTTCACATTGCTTTCCAGGTCGATCATCTCGAGATCGACCTGGTAAAAAACGGCCTTGACTCCGTCCGTCTCGTCGAGGATGGTCGAGATGCTGCCTTTCAGCATATAGTCGGCGCCGAGTTCTCTGCCCGGGGATTTCTGCGTATCTTCGCGGGCATGGACCGCCTGCTCGCGGCGCTCTTCGCGGATCTCTTCCCGTTCGCCCTTACCGGCGACGAAGGTCACCTTCTGCGAGTTCGTCAGTTCCCGAGCCAGGTCCTGCACGAAGGTCTGGACATTGATGTGCTCATGGCTGCGGTTCAGAATCGTCCCCACAATGACGACCGGTGGGCGGTTCTTGGCCTTGATGAAATTCTCCAGCCACGGATAGCTGAGCGCCTGGTTGACCATCTCTTCGGCAACTTGGCGGGAATCGGTGTCGTTCCAGCGTCCGCTGAGATCCGTCACGACGCCGGGATCCACGCGGGTCACCCTGGTCTCCGCGCCGCAGCCTCCCAGCCACAGCGACAACGCGATCAACGTCAGGGTCGCCCCGATCCTCCATCCCGCCATCCATGTCTCCTGCATGCGTACCTCCCCGGTAAAGTCAAAGCCTCCAACGGCGAAACCGAGAGCGAGAGAGGGAGACTACCGATTGGCCCGTTTTTCCTCTTCCTTTTCCAGTCGCTCGAAGAGGCGGTCGGCGTTTTTCCGGACGAAGTCGCGCACTTGGGCGTTCAATTCCTTGGCCTGCTCCAAATTGTTTTTCATGTCCTCCAGGCTCAGCTTCGCGAGCACATAATAGGTGCCGGTCTTTTCGTCCTTGTAACGGTCGACGGGACGGACGCCGCTGAGCGTGACGGTTGTGATGGTCTTGATGGCCCGCTCGACGTGCTGCTCCTCCGTGTTCCTGGTGAAATCGCCGGCCGTGGTGGAGGCAGCATAGTCCCGCATAAGATAACCGGTATAGGTTTCGAAGTGTTTTGCGATCTCGGCCCGAGCACGGTTCTCGGCGGTATCCCAGGCGAGCGGTTCGTTCCTGACGCCGACCACCGATCCGACCCCGTAAAAGGCCTTCGAATCCTTGTCGTTGTAAGCACCCGACCCCTTCTTGACCCAAGTCGGAGGCCCGCCGCAGGCGGTCAACCCGATCAACAGCGTAAGGGCAAGTCCGCATCCCGTGAGAGTCGCAGAAAGTCCGGTGGATGTGCGCATGGAAGTCCCTCCTTCGTGCGTGCTGATGCCGTGGTCGGTGAACGGGAAAGCGCGGCGCGTCTCTCGTTGGTTGTCCCAAACAGCCCAGCCGCGATCGCCGTACAAGTACGACAAAAACTCTCGAAAAGATGCTAACATGCACCCCCTAAGCTGTCAACGCAACAGCATGGGTGGCGGCGCAGCACCGGCGTTCGTTTTTTCGGAACCGGCGCGGACCACACCTCATCCCGCTCGTGGCTGTTCGCTGCCCGCCGTCCGGCTGGTTGGTCAAGGAGGAGACCGTGGCCGAAGTTCAGATTCAAGACGGGGTGATCAAGATCGTGGAGCTTGACGTGCAAGATCCGAAAGCGGCGGCGGTGCTGGCCGAATATCCCCAGACGCGATGGGCTGAAATCACCCGGCGGGCGATCAAGATCGGATTGGGCTATTTAAAGGGTGGCGCCAGAGACTGACGAGCGAGACCGTGTCGCCTTTCGCTCGTTGCGATGCTCACTTCTCGGGGGGCTGCGTCTCGCTCTGCTCGACGATGAACTTGGCCCGCGAATCGGTTCCCCCGAGTTCGAGATAGCGGCGAAAGGCTTCGACGGCTTTCTTGCGATCTTTCAAATCGTCCGCATAGAGGGTGCCGAGCGAATAGTAGACATCGGCGTAGTCCGGATTGATGGCCAAGGCTTGCCGCATGGCATTTTCGGCTTCCGCGTATTGGCCGCGTTTTTGGAAGATCAATCCAAGCGTGTAATAGGAATCCGGATTTTTCGGCGCGTACTGGACCGCCAGACGGGCAGTCGACAGTGCCTCGTCCAGATTGGGCAGGATTTCCAACCGCAGGTAACTCTTCAGTACATAGGCGTCCCCGAAGGAAGGATTGTACTCGATCGCCTTGTTCAACCGATCCAACGCTTCCTCGGCGGACTTCTGCTGTTGGAGCAGCAGAAACGCCTGTTCATACTGCGTCTTCGCCGCCGCGGCGCGCTCGGCTTCCGTCTTGGGCTCCGGCCCCAGCACGAAGGCGGCTTTTTTTCCTTCGATCAGGATCCCGTCCCCGTCGCCGTCCAGTTGCGCGAATTGCGGGTGCTGCGCGCCGTTGGTCATGCGCTCGACCTGCTGTTTGACGTAGGCGCCCAGTTCGCTGGCCATGAGCCAGCCGTTCTTGTTTTCATCGGCGGCACCCTTCAGCCCAGCGAGCAACGCCGTCATGAACACGCTTTGGCCGTCTTTTCGGATCGGCACCTCTCCTTTGTCGGCGGCAGTCAAGACCTGCACGGCGCGCTTTTCGGTGTCCTCTTCCGGCGCCGCCCGTCCTTCCAGCGACAGTTGCTGCGGCGCGGTGATTTCCCATCCCCGCACACCCGTATCGAGCAGGAAGAGCGTGTGCTTCGACATCACCCGCCGGCTGAAGTCCTTCAGCAGATCGAACGTGATGGCTTTGGCGGCGTTGTTCGGCTGTGCGTCCCAAGGAACGAGATAGCCAAGATCCTTGCCCGTCTGGTCCTGGGTGACCCCGGCGTGCCCGGCGAAAAAGATGACGACGCGATCCATCCGACCGACTTTTCTGGGCAAGTAGTCCGTCAGAATGTGGCGGAGGCCGCGCGACGTCGCATCCTTGTCGTAAATCTCCAGAATTTCCTCGAACCCGAGCTCACGCAGCGCCGCCGCCGCGGCTTTCGCATCTTCAACGGCTCCAGGATATTTTGGAGCCACGAGATAGTTCTCGATGCCGATGACAACCGCCCAAGATTTGTAGTACAGACCCTCCGGCTTGCCTTTCTGCGCCAGGGCAGGAGCACCTAGGAAAAGCAGGCAGACCACAAAGACGATGGCGCGCGCGCCCGGGAGCTGGAGGGGATGACGGGACCGTAAAAAAAAGCAGCAGCGCGTCATTCTAAGACACAGTCTCATAGCCGTACGTATGTCGTCGCATCAGCCTACTCTGGCGCTCCGTTCACTGTCAAGAAACGTGGTGACCCAAGAACCGGGAAGAGAGAGGAAGGGCTGTGGGCAGCCCAGCAAACCCTTGAAGAATGCGCGGAGGCTTGCTCATAATGGCGGGCGTTCCGGCGGCGCGCTGGCCGCCTCGCCACCCGCCAGAGAAGGAGAGCGGACGATGGAAGAAACAATCGATACGTTGTTGAAAGAAGGACGCGTCTTTTATCCGACGGCGCAGACGAAAGCCCGTGCCTACATTCAAGATTACGACGCCGAGTACAAACAGTCCATCGCCGACCCGGAAGGGTTCTGGGATCGGGCGGCGAAGGAACTGGAATGGTTCACGCCCTGGAACCGCGTGTTGGAGTGGAACTATCCCTGGGCCAAATGGTTCGTCGGCGCGACCTGCAACATCACCTACAACTGCCTGGACCGGCACGTCAAAACCTGGCGCAAGAACAAGGTGGCCGTCATGTGGGTGGGAGAAGACGGCCGGGAACGGGTCTTCACGTACGGCGAATTGTATCGCCAGGTAAACCGGTGCGCCAACGCCCTCAAGGCACTGGGATTGCGCAAAGGCGATCGGGTTACCATCTATCTTCCGAAGATTCCTGAACAAATCGTGGCGATGCTGGCCTGCGCACGCATCGGCGTCATACATAGCGTCGTGTACTCGGGATTCAGCGCGCCGGCGTTGGCCAGCCGGATTCAGGATGCGGAGGCCCGCATCGTGATCACCGCGGACGTCGGATACGATCGCGGAAAGCGCGTCAACCTCAAAGGCGTCGTGGATCAGGCGCTCACCACCTGCCCCACAGTCGAAACGGTCGTTGTAGTCCGACGTGAAACGCCGGGCATCACCTTGTCGGCACCGAAGGAAATCGATTGGACCGATTGGATGCAGGGCGAGAACGCCGTCTGCGAAGCCGAGCGACTTGATTCCGAGACGCCGCTGTACATTCTTTACACCTCCGGCACAACCGGAAAGCCGAAAGGCGTCGTGCATGTGCACGGGGGATACATGGTCGGGACGTATCTAACCGCCAAGTATGTTTTCGACCTCAAGGACGAGGACGTCTATTTCTGTGTGGCCGATCCCGGCTGGGTCACGGGGCACAGTTACATCGTCTACGGTCCTCTGCTGAACGGGGCGACGATCCTGACCGCCGAGGGCAAACCCGACTATCCCCACCCCGGCCGCTGGTGGGAACTGATCGAACGGTACAGCGTCTCGATCTTCTATACGACACCGACGGCGATTCGCCTGCTGATGAAATACGGCGAGGAATGGCCGAAGAAATATGACCTGTCTTCTCTCCGCATCCTCGGCAGCGTCGGCGAGCCGATCAACCCCGAGGCGTGGGAATGGTTCCATCGCGTGACGGGCGGCGACAAGCCCATCATGGACACCTGGTGGCAGACGGAGACCGGCATGATCATGGTCACCCCCCTTCCCTGCGTCCCGCTCAAGCCGGGCTCGGCGACACGGCCGTTTCTGGGCGTCGAAGCCGACGTGGTCGATCGCGAGGGCAGGAGCCTGCCGGCCAATGCCGGCGGGTTTGCGGTGATCAAGAAGCCCTGGCCGGCCATGATGCGAACCATCCATAAGGACCCGGACCGGTACAAGGTCTATTGGAACACGATTCCCGACTGTTACACGGCGGGCGATGTGTGCCGCAAAGACGAGGACGGCTACTTCTGGTTTATGGGCCGTGCCGACGATGTGATCAAGGTTGCGGGCAACCGGATCGGAACGGCGGAAGTCGAAAGCGCGCTGGTCAGCCATCCTGCCGTGGCAGAAGCGGCGGTGATCGGCAAACCCCATAAGACGGCAGGGGAGTCGATCAAAGCGTTCGTGATCCTCAAGCAGGGATACCCGGAAAGCCGTGACCTCATCCAGTCGCTGAAGGATCACGTGCTGAACGAACTGGGCAAGATCGCCGTGCCGCAGGAAATCGAGATCGTGCCGTCGCTGCCGAAAACCAGATCCGGCAAGATCATGCGGCGCGTCCTCAAGGCCAAGGAGATGGGACAAGACCCGGGCGATATTTCGACGATTGAAGAGTGACGCCTCACAAAGTCGTCAGCCGGACTGATCGGCCCTCGGGCAAAAGAGCCGGAACTGAGAGCCGATCGCCTTAATCAGATCAATCCCCGTTTCTGCAGGTAATCCCTGTCGATCGCGGGGGCGGGCTTGGCGGGAAGATGACCTCGCTCTTGAAGCAGCCGCTCGACGTATTTCCCGATCAAGTCTGATTCCAGATTCACCCACTCCCCTTCCTGCTTGACGCCGAGCGTCGTGACTTTCGCCGTGTGCGGAATGATGCACACGGTAAACGACCGGTCGGAGACGTCGTTGATCGTCAGGCTGATACCATCCACCGTGATCGAACCTTTCGGCACGCAATACCGCAGCACTTCTTTCGGCGCCTCGATGACCAACATGACGGCGTCCCCGTCCTGACGCCTGGTCCGGATCCGCCCGATCCCGTCCACGTGTCCCGAGACCAGGTGGCCGCCGATGCGCGCGTTCAGTTTCATCGCCCGCTCGAGGTTGACCGGCGAACCGGCCGCCAGGCTGCCCAGCGTCGTGACCGAGAGCGTTTCAGGAGAGACATCCACGGAGAATTCCCGCTCGGTCTTCGTCGTGACGGTCAGGCAGGTGCCGTTCACGCTGACGCTCGCCCCGACCGAGAGGTCAGCCAGGATGGCCGAAGCCAAGATGTTCAAACGTGTCCCGGTGACGCCTTTGACCAGACTGCTCACCACGCCCATTTCTTCGACAATGCCGGTGAACATACGTCGTTCCTATTTTTTTAACATGACTTCGCGGAACACCCAGACAAAAACCACGATTAACACAACCACGCCCAGCGCGGCCAACACGCCGACGACGATATCTTCGGTGCCGTATTCCGGCCTCACGCCCGATCCCCTCGAACTGGCGGCGGTATTATAGCAACTCTTGTCCCTGCCTGGAAAACGACGAAGCCACGGACACCGCACGGGCGGCGCTTTCTGCCCGTGTCCCGTTCGATCGGCGGCGCGGGAGACGCGAGGCAAGCGCAACCGGTTAAGCCCGCATTCTCATGGTGCTCCAGAAGATCGCCGCTGCGCCAAGCTGGAGGCCGGCGATGATGGCGAATGCGTGCTCATAGTTCAAGCGGGCGATCAGGAATCCGGCCAGCAAAGGGCCGCTGGCGTGGCCGATATCCGTGATCATCCCCTGCATGCCCATGCCTGCGCCCAGGGTTTTCGGTCCCGAGCTGTCCGCCACCAGCGCCGAAGAGGACGATGTGACGACGGCTTCGCCGAAGCCGAAGCCGGCCGACAACAACAGGAGAACCGGCCAGTCGGCGATGCGGGGCATCAGCGCGAACGTCGTGGCGCAGATCACGAGTCCGAGGAGAATCAGCGGCGGCCGGCCGATCCGGTCCGAGACCCGTCCCATGATCGGTTTGGACAAGAACGACGTGATCCCTTGCATGCCGAACAGCATGCCGATCTCGCCTGGGTTCAACCCGACCGCCACACCATAGATCGGGAGAAACGCCATTAACGCGCCGTTGGCGACCATTTTGGCCGCGTCCGTCGAGCTGGTCACCAGCACCCGCGTGTTGCGGGCGATGGCCGCAAAGCCTGTCCACATCTCGACCAGCACGGGCCGAAGACCCTTGTCACGCGAGTTCGGCGGCAGCGGACTCAGTCTGAGACTGTAAAAAACCAGCAAGCCCATGCAGCCGAAGACCCCCGCGGTCACGAAGGTCGTGGAGAACCCGGCCGCGTAGACGAGCCAGCCCCCGATCATCGGTCCCAGCAACGCTCCGGCTTGCGTGCAGGCGGTGTACGTGCCCAACGCGGCGCCGCGCCGTTCCCGAAACAGGTCCGCGACGGTGGCCAGCGCGCTGGGCGCGAAAATCGCTGTCGCCAGCCCGTGCACAAATCGGAGGACCGTCAGGGTGTGCAAGTCGGAGACAAACGGATAGGCGAACGGCGGCAACCCGAAAGCCAGAATGCCGACCCGCAGCAGCAGCCGCCGGCCGTAAATATCGGAAAGGGCACCGGACGGCAGCTTGAGAAACACGCCGGTCAAGGTCGAGACGGACACAATGAGACCGATCCCTTCGGGACCGGCGCCGAGCGATTCAGCGAAGAGCGCGAGGACCGGCATCCGCACGAGGTTGTAACTGATGAAACACAAGAAACCGATCCCGCAGAGCAGGATGAAGCTGTGCGAACCCGTCATCGAAGATACGCCATGAAGGGCGGTCACGGCGCCTGCTCGACGGCGATCGTGACCTGCACGGAAAACAGTTCCCGGGGATCTTGTCGAAGGCGCGCTTGTCGCAAGAGGGTTTCCACGTTCGGGAAGACCGGCCCCTCGTAGGAGATCCGACCGTTCGTGATCACCGTCACCGGTCGCGAGAGGTCCACCAGCCGGTCGTTCAAGAACAGGGTGTAGCGGCGTACCCGCTCGCAGCGAATGTCGATGCGATTGGGCGAGACGATTTCCGCCTCTAGCCTGGCGTACAGACGTTGCCGGATGGCCTCATCACTGTCGTCGAGCAGGTTCTCGCTGAACGCGGCAATGCGATCGGTGGCGTCGATCCGCACCCACCCGAACGGCAGAAGGTGCGACGCATCGCGAACAAGGGTCAATCGCGTGGGCAACGGAATCCGCCGTTGGGCGCTGAACCAGGCGACAAGATCGGGGAGCTCTTCCCGCGGGAAGTAGTGGCCGCCGGCGACGGGATGCGTGCGGTCATGCTCGCGATAGACGAAGGTATAGCCGAGCCTGGACAGTTCTTTCGTGATCGACCGGCTGAGATCTACCGGCATGACCTGGTCCTTTCGTCCGTGAATGACATACACCGGCGTCCAACGCAGATTGCTCAGGAAGGGGAACAGGACTTCATCCAGGCCGCCCGCCATCGGCGCCAGACCCGCAAAGCGGGTCGCATGGTGGGCGCCGATGATCCAGGCGCCGATCCCGCCGTTGGACATGCCGGTGAGGAAGATCCGGTCGGGGTCGATGCGGTAGCGGGACTGAACGACTCGGATCGTCGCCAAAACGAGGTCCTCCGCGCTTCGGGTCCACCAAGCCCCCCGCGGAATGGTCGGACAGGCCAGGATGTAGTCGTCGCCCAGGCGGGTGCGCCATCGCTCCAAGTATTGGTCGCCCGTAAACCCGGCGCCATGAAGGCAGACGACGAGGGCGTAGTCCTTTACGGGTTCGTACGAGGGCGGAACGTACAAGCCGAAGCGATAAGTCTCCCCTTTGACGATAAGCGGCTCATTGGGCTGCATTCCCACCGGCATTGGTAAATAGGGACGTCCGGACTGTAACGCCTGCTGGACGGCCGGCAATGTGGCGTCAGGGTGGCGGAGGAGCAAGGCCAACAACCGATCGGCCTGGTCGGCATCGGTGACGGTGAGGTAGTCCAGGATCAGAGAAGCGAGGGCCGGTGAAGCTTGCGGAACGGATCCCTCGGCGGCGTGGACGCAGGATCCGAACGCCGCGAGGACACCAGCGACGACCGATCCGACGAGGGTCGCCCATGAACGGTGACGGAACATTGTAGGTTCTCACACGTGACACACGTCGCCTTGAATCAGCCTATCCTCTCCGATCTTTCGAACGCTGAGTCGGTGGAGGACGACGGCTTCTCCCAAGCGCGCCGGCGAAGGCCCGCCGATCAAGCCGATGGCGTCCCGGCCTCCCAGCAAGCGAGGTGCGACGTACAGCATCACACGATCGACCAGCCCGGCCCGTAGTGCCGAGGCGTTCAATTCGCTTCCCCCTTCCAACAACAGACTGGTGATCCCTCGTTTGGCCAAGGCGGCCAGCAGCGTCGGTAGGGGAACACGGCCGTCCCGACCGGGGAAGGTCAGGACCTCGATGCCCCGCGCCTCCAGTTGGGCGAGTTTTGCGCGCGGCGCGTTCGTCGTGGCCGCGACGAGCGTGGCGACACCGTTCGCGACCGATGTCACACGCGCGTCAAGGGGAAGGCGGAGTCGGCTGTCTACGACGACGCGCAACGGCTGACGAACGGCCAATCGCCCTGCTCGTCCGCCGATCCGAGCGGTCAGCTCCGGGTCGTCGCGCAAAATCGTCCCAATACCGACCATGATCGCGTCGACCCGGCTTCTCAGTCGATGCACATGTCGGCGCGCCGCATCCCCCGTGATCCATTTCGCTTCGCCGGAGGCGGTGGCGATCTTGCCGTCGAGCGTCATTCCAGCCTTGAGGATGACGAACGGGCGACCGGTGGTGATCCAATGACAATACGCCGCGTTCAACGCCTCGGCCCGTTCGCGACAGCAGCCGAGATCCACCTGGATCCCGGCTTGTCGAAGCTGACGGATCCCCCTCCCCTTCACGAGCGGGTTGGGATCGACCATCGCCACGACCACCCGCCGGACCTGCGAAGCGATGACCAACGGCACGCAGGGGGGCGTGCGCTTGTTGGTGTGACTGCAGGGTTCCAGCGTGACGTAGAGGGTGCCTCCCCGCGCGCGCCGACCAGCTTGCCGGAGGGCGAGGACTTCGGCGTGTGGACCGCCGGCTTTTCGGTGGTATCCCCGGCCGACAATGCGTCCCTTGGACACCACCACGGCTCCGACCATCGGATTGGGACTGGTCCGCCCCAGCCCCTTCGTGGCCAATCGAAGGGCCAGGGTCATGTAGCGGCGGTCGAGCGCCTGCCGGTTCACCGCGAGGTGCGGGTCGTTCCGGAACGGCGGCGCGAACGCGACGCCGTTCGGGTCGTCCGCTTCGTCGACACGGATGTCGACTGGGCGCGTTCTTCGTTGAGGGCGGCGTGCGCGGCAGCCAGTCGCGCGATCGGGACCCGGTAGGGAGAGCAACTGACGTAATCGAGCCCGATCTGATGGCAAAACTCGATCGAACTGGGATCGCCGCCGTGCTCGCCGCAGATGCCGAGCTTGATGTCGGGACGGGTTTTCCGACCGCCGGTGATCGCCAATTTCATCAGCGCACCCACACCTTCCCGGTCCAACACGGCGAAGGGATCAACGTCGAGGATGTTGGCGGTCTTGTAAAAGTCGACGAACTTGGCGGCGTCATCGCGGGAAAATCCGAAGGTAGTCTGCGTCAGATCATTGGTGCCGAAGGAGAAAAACTCCGCCTCCTCTGCGATCCGGTCGGCGGTCACGGCCGCTCGCGGCAGTTCGACCATCGTGCCGACCAGGTAGGAGAGCTTCGTGTTATACCGCTTC
Source organism: Nitrospiraceae bacterium (assembly GCA_035573855.1). Lineage (GTDB taxonomy): Bacteria > Nitrospirota > Nitrospiria > Nitrospirales > Nitrospiraceae > DATLZU01. The sequence continues at coordinate 34,310 of DATLZU010000043.1, read as the reverse complement.
ATAGTCTCCTGCGCGACCTCGCGGATCAGATCCTTCTGTGCTTTCATTTCGGCGACCATGCCGACCAAGGGAATCATGATTTCTGGAACGATCTTCTTGCCCTCGCGGGCGACCTCGCAGGCCGCCTCCATGATCGCCCGGACCTGCATGCGCGTAATCTCCGGCATGGTGATGCCCAGCCGGCAACCACGCAGGCCCAACATCGGGTTGAATTCGTGCAACTCTTCGACACGCGCGAGCAAGCGCCGCTTCTCGTCGATCACGGCGGGATCGCCGCCGGTCAGTTCCAGCTTCGCGATCTCCACCATCAACTCTTCCCGATGCGGGAGGAATTCGTGCAGGGGCGGGTCGAGGAGGCGGATGGTGACCGGATACCCCTTCATCTCCCGGTACAGGCCGATGAAGTCCTGCTTTTGCAGCGGCAGCAGTTGCTCGAGGTAACGTTCGCGCTCTTCCCGGGTCCGAGCCAGGATCATACGCTGCATGATCGGGATCCGATCTTCGGCGAAAAACATGTGCTCGGTGCGGCAGAGACCGATGCCCTCGGCGCCGAAGCCGCGGGCGATCTGCGCCTGCTCCGGCACGTCGGCGTTGGCTCTCACGCGGAGGCGCCGCACGTCGTCCGCCCACTTCAACACGGTGGTGAAACACCGATACTTCTCGGACTTGGCCGGATCGAGTTTGCCTTGCAGGACCTGAATGATCTCGGATTCCACAACGGGAATATCGCCGTCGTAGACGTTGCCGGTCGAACCGTTGATCGAGATGTAGTCGCCTTCCCGGAAGACCTTGGCGCCGATCCGGACCGTCTGGCCGTCTTCGACTTCCACCGCGTCGCAGCCGGCCACGCAGACTTTGCCCATTTGCCGGGCCACGACCGCGGCGTGACTTGTCATGCCCCCCCGCGCCGTCAGGAAGCCCAGGGCCGCGTTCATACCGTGGATGTCGTCCGGGCTGGTCTCCTGCCGGACGAGGATCACCCGCTCGCCGGCGGCCTTCATTTCGACCGCGCGGTCCGGCGTCAACGCGATCCTCCCGGCAGCCGCGCCGGGGCCGGCCGGAAGACCCTTACCTAACGCGGTGCATTTCGACTCTTCCTTGGGGTCGAAAATCGGATAAAGGTACTGAGCCAGTTGATCGGGCGCGACGCGGAGAACGGCTTCTTTTTTGGAGATCAGGCCTTCCTTGACCATGTCCACGGCGATCCGCACTGCGGCGATCCCGGTCCGTTTCCCAACCCGGGTCTGCAGCATGTACAACTTGCCCTCCTGGATGGTGAACTCCAGGTCGAGCATGTCGCGATAATGGCGCTCGAGCTTTTTGTACGTGGCTTCGAGCTCCTTATAGGCGTTCGGCAGGAGCTTGGCGAGTTCGCTGACCGGCAGCGGCGTCCGGATGCCGGCGACGACGTCCTCCCCTTGCGCGTTCATCAGACATTCGCCGAAGAACTTTTTCTCGCCGGTCGCCGGATCGCGCGTGAACGCCACCCCAGTGCCGCTGGTCTCGCCCATGTTGCCAAACACCATGGCGACGACGTTGACCGCGGTACCCCAGGTGTCCGGGATGTGGTACAGCCGGCGGTACGTCACCGCGCGGGCGCCGTACCACGAGGAGAACACCGCATCGATCGCCATCTTCAATTGCTCGAAAGGATCGTCGGGAAACTCCCGCTGCGTGTGTTCCCGGATCAACGATTTGTAACTGGCGACCAGTTCCTTCAACGCCTTGGCGTCGAGATGCGTGTCCTGCGTCACGCCGAGTTCAGCTTTCTTATGTTTAAGGATGACTTCAAAATGTTCTCGTCCGACGCCCATGACGATGCTGCCAAACATGGCGACAAACCGGCGGTAGCTGTCCTGGGCGAAGCGATCGTTGCGGGTCTTGGCGGCCAGGCCTTCGACCGTCCGCTCGGTCAACCCGACGTTGAGCACGGTGTCCATCATGCCCGGCATCGAGGCGCGCGCGCCGGACCGCACGGAGACGAGCAGCGGGTTGTGGGGGTCGCCGAACTTTGCGCCCATGGAGCGCTCGACTTTTTTCAGGGCCGCGAGCGCCTCGTCCCACATGCCCGGGGGATAGGTCCTGCCCCGCTTGTAATATTCGACGCAGGCCTCAGTTGTGATCGTGAAGCCAGGGGGAACCGAGATGCCTAGGTTGGTCATTTCGGCCAGGCCGGCGCCCTTACCGCCGAGCAGTTCCTTCATGCCGCCGGAGCCTTCCGCCCTGCCGTCTCCGAAGTAATAAACGTATTTCTTCTTGCCCACGCTGCCGTCTCCTTCTCCTGACGAGCTTACCGGGTAAGGGATGATGGTTTGGAATCCGCCGAGTCCAGCCGTAGCTTATAACGGGACACCAGATATCGTTTCAACAGAAGGCCGCCGGCCAGGATGCTGACGACGAATAGAACGAACACGAAGAGTCGATAATCCACACGGGCCCCGTGATCGAAATACAGCCGTCCGTCCGCCCCCTGTTTGACTTGCGTGTCTTTCGGGAACTGGTGCGTTCGACCGGAAGGATCAGACAGATTGATCCATTCGGAACAGAGTTGAACCAGTTCGTCGGAACCGATCACTTTCTGCCATGTCTGGCGCAGGCAGATGTCCTGTTTGGGGTTGAAGACGTCCGGGAGGCGGACGAGGCGGTCCAGATTCACGCCGCTCGCCCAGATACCGAGCAGAAAGACCGCATTACACAGCACCATCATGGCAATGGTGACCCCCAGCGAGAACCGGCGCAACCGTCTGGTTCGGCGCTCCTCGGAGCTCTCATGCGGAGTGGCGGAGGTGACAAACGGGTGGCCCATCGACACGCACTCTCATCAATGACCCTGCACCAGAATGTGGGAGAAATCGGCGACGCTGGCGAAGAGGCGGTCCACTTCCAGGAGCAAAGACAGGCGGTTGCCGCGGACCGCCGGATCGTCCGCGTTGACCATGACGCCCGCAAAGAACTCATCGATGGCCGGCTTCATTCGCACCAGTACGTCCAATGCCTCGTCGTACCGCCCGTCTTTCAAAAGCGACGGAAGGCGCCGGTCGGCATCTGCAACGACTTCGTGCAATTGTGATTCAGACGGGTGCTGAAACCGCGTCGGATCGACCGGCTTGCGGTCCCAGCGTTCCTTTTCGACGAGGCGGTGCGCCCGCTTGAAGCCGACCATCAAGGAATCGAACTCCGGGCGGCTTGTGATGGTCTGCAGGGCCTGCATTTTGGCCAGCAAATCGAGCAGATCGAACGGTTCCGTTTCGGCCGGTTTCAAAGCCGCATCCATCACGTCGTCCCGCAGCCCATGAACCGTCCGGCTGTAGTGTCGCATCCGTTCGAAGATGAACTCGACGATGCGTCGTCGGACATCCTGTTCGGAACCGCTGGGCGTGAACCCGTCGGCCGCCACGATGGCGGTCGCCTGCGCGATCGCTTCCGCGAGGTTCAGGCGCAGGCGGTTTTCGAGAAGGATGCGCACGACGGCGGTGGCGTGTCGCCGAAGCGCGAACGGATCCTCGGAACCGGTCGGCACGAGTCCCACCCAGAAGAAGGCGGCGATGGTATCGAGCCGATCCGTCAGGGACAGGATGTTGCCCGCTGGCGTCTCCGGCAGTTCGCCTTCCATCGAACGCGGGAGATACTGCTCGCGGATGGCCCGGCTCACCGTTTCGGATTCTCCGTCGTGTTTGGCGTACTCCCCGCCCATGATGCCCTGCAAGGTCGGGAACTCGCCGACGATGCCGGTCAGCAGATCGGCCTTGCTCAATTCGGCTGCGCGTTGACAGTCCTTGATCAGTCCGCTGTGGCCCAGCAATTCGGCCAGCGTCGCGGCAAGCTGGACCATGCGGGCGGTCTTCTGATACAGCGTGCCGATCTTCTGATGAAACGTCACGGTCCTCAGTTTGTCCACCCGGTCGGCCAACCGGATCTTTCGATCTTCGTCGAAGAAAAACTTGGCGTCGGCCAGGCGCGCCGCCAACACCCGCTCGTTGCCCGCGCGGATGAGGTCCATGTTCGATAACCTCATATTGGTCACGGCCAGAAAGTTCGGCAGAAGCGCGCCCTTCTGATCCACCAGCGAAAAATAGCCCTGATGCTCCTTCATGGCGGTCATCAGAATCTCTTTGGGCAGCGACAGGTAGTGCGGTTTGAACCCGCCCAGGATGGTCTTGGGATACTCCACCGTGTAAACCGCCTGCTCCAGCAGATCTTCATCCCGTTGCAAATGGCCCTTGGCGGCCTTTGCGAGGTCCGTCAATTGCTGCGCGATCATCCGGCGGCGGCGGTCCTGATCGACGATCACGCCGTGACGCTCGGCGTCTTTCAAGTACTGGGAAAAGCCGGTGACGCGAAAACTCTGAGAAACGGCGGGCTTGCCCGTCGACGGCACGCGATGCCCGAAACTGCGGTCGCCAGCCGTCACGCCGCCGACTTCGATGGGCAGCACACGCTCTCCGTAGAGGGCGACCAGCCACCGGATCGGGCGCGCGAATCGAATCCCCGAGGCGTTCCAGCGCATTGACTTGGGGAACGACAGTCCGCTGATCAGGCGGGGCAGATGCTCGGCCAAAACAGCATGGGCCGGAAGGCCCTGCTCCTGCTTGACTGCGAAAACGTATTCGCCTTTGGGGGTCTGCCGGATCTGCAGGTCTTGGACCGAGACCCCTTGCGAGGCGGCGAAACCCAGCGCGGCCTTAGTCGGCTCGCCGGCGTGATCGAAGGCGACAGCCTTGGACGGTCCCATGATTTCTTTCACCGCCGCGGGTTGCCGAGCAACCAGCGAATCGACGACCAAGACCAACCGTCTCGGCGTCCCGAAGGTGCGGATGGCTCCGCACGCGAGGCGTTGGTCTTGCAGCAGCCGCTCAGCCGAATCTTTGAGGGCCTGAAGGGCGGGAGGGATGAACTGGTACGGCAGTTCCTCGGTCCCGATTTCAAGAAGCAACTCGGCGGCCGCCGGCTTGATTGTTCGGCGTATCACGCCCGAACGCTGTTTGGCGGGTTTCTTCATCGACCCAGAAATGAGCGCCGCGCACCGCCCGTAGCACGGCGACCGGCGTGCGGCCTTTCCTTCGCGCCGGCTCGAGCCCTCGACGCCAGGTCCTTATCCCGCTTAAGCAGCGGATAGCCCATGGCTTCCCGTTCCGCGATGTACCGTTCTGCGCACTGCCTGGCGAGCCCACGGACCCGCGCGATATAGCCCGTCCGTTCCGCCACGCTGATCGCGCCCCGCGCGTCGAGCAGATTGAACAGATGCGAAGTCTTGATGCAGTAGTCGTAGGCCGGAAGCGTCAGATTGCACGCCAGCAGGTTCCGGCACTCCGTTTCGAAGGCTTGAAAGGTGGCCATCAGCATACCCACGTCCGCCTGTTCGAAATTATACCGGGAGAACTGGACTTCGGTTTGGTGGTGAATGTCGCCGTAGGTGACCGAGTCCGTCCAAACCAAGTCATAGACGTTGTCGATCTGTTGGAGATACATCGCGATACGTTCGGTCCCATACGTGAGCTCGACCGTGATCGGATTCAGCTCGATGCCACCGATTTCCTGGAAATACGTAAACTGCGTGATCTCCATGCCGTCAAGCCGCACTTCCCATCCCAATCCCCAGGCACCCAGGGTCGGAGATTCCCAGTCGTCCTGCACGAACCTGATGTCGTGTTTGGTCGGATCGATGCCGAGGCGGGTCAAGCTTTCAAGATAGAGCGTCTGAATGTCGTCGGGCGACGGCTTGAGCACAACTTGATATTGGTAGTAGTGCTGGAGTCGATTGGGGTTGTCGCCGTAGCGCCCGTCGGTCGGACGCCGACACGGTTGCACGTATGCTGATCGCCAGGGTTCGGGCCCCAAGGCGCGAAGAAACGTCGCGGGATGAAACGTGCCGGCTCCCATTTCCAGGTCATAGGGTTGATGGACCACGCACCCCTGATCGGCCCAGTAGCGATGAAGGGAGAGAATCAGGTCCTGGAAGGTCACAAGCGGTCCATTCTTCGGGGATTGACAGCGGCGGCGAACCTTCGTTCAGTCGAGCTGCCAAGCTAACAAGAAACGCCGGGAGAGTCAAGCCGGGCTAGGTGCACCGAGCATACGTAAAGACGCTAGAGCCGGGACGGTGAAGCGATCGGGCGACAACGCGATGACATGATCGCTGGCCCATTTTCGGTTAAACTCCCGAAAGCGTCATTGTCCAAAAACTTGATTAACTCACTTTACTTCTGTACAGTGCCGGTTTATGAAATTTTCCAAAAAAAGCGAATACGGCTTTCGAGCCCTTTTGGAGCTCGTCTCCCATTACAACCGCTCAGTCCTGCTCCGTCAGGAAATCGCCAGACGTCAAAATATCCCGCTGGAATTTCTCGAACAGATTCTTCTGGCGCTCAAGCGGGCAGGGCTTCTAGCGAGCCGCCGAGGCGTCAACGGCGGGTATGTGCTGATTAAGTCCCCCGACGAGATCACGCTGGGCCAGGTGATTCGCATTTTGGACGGGCCGTTGGCGCCGCTCGGCTGCGTCAGCAAGACCGCCTATCAGAAGTGTCGCGACTGCCCCTATGCGGAAAAAGCGCGGTGCCCGATTCAAGACGTGATGCTGGAGGTACGGAACGCCATCGCCGATATTCTCGACAACTACACGCTCAGCGAATTCGTCAAGGGCAAGAAAGCAAAGCGGCCGCAGGAAGGATATGAAGGGAAGAATTAGCCTCAGCCGAATAGCCGGTCGGGTGTCGGTCGGTCTGTTGCTACTGCTGCTTCCGGCTGTCCCGATCTCAGCCGAAGACGCGCGCGAACTCATTCTGGCCGCCTACAGCGTACCGAAAGAAGCCTATGAACGGAAGATCATCCCCGCCTTTCAACGATATTGGAAACAGCGGACGGGGCAGACGGTTCGCGTGCGCAGTTCCTATGGGGCCTCGGGCGCGCAGGCGCGCGCGATTCTCGGAGGGTTCGAAGCGGACGTGGCGGCGCTGTCTCTGGAGAGCGACCTTGATCAAATTGCCAAAGCCGGCGCGATCTCCCATGATTGGCGGAAAGGGCCGCACGGCGGCGTGATCACCACGTCGGTGGTCGCGTTCGGGACGAGAAAAGGCAATCCCAAAGGCATCGCGACCTGGGAGGATCTCGCTCGGCCGGGCGTCGAGGTGCTGTACCCGAATCCCAAAACGTCGGGCGGCGCCATGTGGGATATCGTCGCGATCTACGGAGCCGGGCTCAAGCTGTGGGCGCAGCAGGTCGGCCCCGGTCGGTCGGCGGACGGTGCCGCGGCCGAAGCCTATGCAGCCGGACTGCTGAAGCGGATTCAACGGAACGTGAAGGTGATGGACAAGAGTGGACGCGAATCGGTCACAACGTTCGAGCGCGGCATCGGCGACGTAATCGTGACCTACGAGAACGAGCTGTTGCCACGGGTCTGGAGCGGGCGTCCGTACGAGATCATCGTGCCGTCCGAGACGTTGCTGATCGAGAATCCGGTCGCCGTGGTCGATCGCCATGTGGATCGCCATAAGGTACGCGACGTGGCGGAAGCCTTCGTCGCGTTTTTGCACAGCGATGAAGCACAAGCCGCGTTTGCCGAACTCGGCTTTCGACCCGTGAATCAGGCGGCGACGGTCCGCGCCCGCGGGGCTTTTCCCCGCCCGGCCAACCTGTTCACCATCGCGGATCTGGGGGGCTGGGACGCCGTCAGAGCGCGCCTCTTCGGGCCGCAAGGTCTTTGGACCAAGACGGTGGAAGAGTTGGCCAGAGACGGATGAGCGCATGAGATCGCGCAGGGTGATCCAGCTCGCACTCCGCTCTGCCGCCGTCGGCTACGTCGTCTGTCTGATTCTGCTGCCGCTGTCGGCCCTCGGTCGCGAGGCGTTGGTCGCAGGGCCTGGCCGGTTCGTCGAGGACGTGACACAGCCGCAGGCGCTCGCGGCCCTGACGCTCACCCTGGAGACGGCGCTCATCACCACGGTAATCCACGCGGTGCTCGGGACGATCTCGGCGGTCGTGCTCGTCCGCTACGAATTTCCCGGCAAGTGGTTTCTGAACGCCTTGGTCGATCTGCCGTTCGCCATCCCGACCCTGGTCGCCGGCCTGATGATCGCGGCGATCTACGGTCCGACCGGTGTCCTCGGCGCCTGGCTGCAGGACCGAGGGCTGGCGATTCTGTACGAAAAACCGGGCATCGTCCTCGCCATGCTGTTCGTCACCATGCCGTTCACCATCCGCGCTCTGCAGCCCGTGCTCATAGAGCTGGAGCGAGAACCGGAGGAGGCGGCGTTCACCTTGGGAGCCAGTCCCTGGACGACCTTCTGGACAGTGACGGTGCCGTCGGTGTTGCCAGGCCTGCTGACCGGCGTCTTCTTGACGTTCGTACGCGCCCTAGGCGAGTTCGGGGCGATCGTCATTGTGGCGGGCAACATCCCGATGAAGACGCAAGTCGCCTCGGTCTATGTATACGGCGAGATCGAAAGCTATAACCCGCGCGGCGCGACCTCGGTATCCATCGCCATTTTGGCGGTGTCTTTTCTGGCTCTTGTCTTGTTGGAACGGTTGACCCGTCCCCCGGGCGAGCGGATGCCCGCGCTTCTACGCCCTAGAGGCCGCGCGCCGATGACGGTCGCATCATAAATCACGCGATGAAACCATTCCTGATCGGGACCGTCTGGCTCTATTTTGCGGCTTTGCTGATCGGCCCCATCGCATACCTCTCGGTCCAGAGTTTCGGCGAGGGCGTTTCGGCGTTCTGGGCGGAGATCACCACGCCGGAAGCGGTGCACGGATTCGTGCTCACGGCGGAGATCACGGCCATCGTGCTGACGGTCAACGTGGTGTTCGGCACGATCACCGCCTTGGTGTTGGCGCGCCAGCGGTTCGTCGGCCAAACGGTGCTCAGTGGCATCATCGACCTGCCCTTCGCTGTGTCGCCCGTCATCGCCGGGTTCATGCTGATCCTGCTGTTCGGTCCGGAGACCATCTTGGGAACCATGCTGGGCGCGGCGGGCATAAAAGTGCTCTTTGCGTTGCCGGCCATGGTACTCGCCACCTTGTTCGTCACCTTTCCGTTCGTCGTCCGGGAATTGACCCCGTTGCTGCAGACGATCGGCACCGAAGGCGAAGAAGCCGCCAGGACGTTGGGAGCCAACGAATGGCAGGTCTTCCTGAAAGTCACTTTACCGTCGCTGCGCTGGGGATTGATTTACGGCGCGACGCTGACCGCCGCGCGGGCGATCGGGGAATTCGGCGCGGTGTTGGTGGTATCCGGCAACATCCTCATGTTGACCCAGACCGCGACGTTGCACATCTACCAAAGCTACGTCGATTTCAATTACACGGCCGCCAACGCGGTGGCCTTCACGCTGCTGGCCGTGTCGTTCGGGATCTTGGCGCTGCTGGAGATCGCCAAAGCCCGCGCCGCCGCGGTACTACAGGCCTGACCAATCGCGAGACGCCATGAAGATCGAGGTGCGCGGGCTTTCCAAACGGTTCGGATCGGTGCAGGCAGTCTCCGACGTATCGTTCGCCGTTCGGGAAGGCGAATTGCTCGGTCTTTTGGGACCGAGCGGCAGCGGCAAGACGACGGTGCTCCGGCTTATCGCCGGGCTCGAAACGCCCACCTCCGGCGAGATCTTCATCGACGGGAGGCGGGTGAATGACCTGTCTGTCCAGCAGCGCAACATCGGGTTCGTGTTTCAGCATTACGCGCTGTTCAAGCACCTCACCGTCTTCGGCAATGTCGCCTTCGGATTGACGATCAGAAAGTGGCGGCGGTCGGATGTCGAGGCGCGGGTGGCGGAGTTGCTGCGCTTGATGGGGCTGGAAGGACTCGGAAATCGGTATCCCCACCAGTTGTCCGGAGGCCAGCGGCAACGCGTCGCCATCGCCCGTGCGCTGGCGCCGCGGCCCAGCGTCCTGCTTCTGGATGAACCGTTCGGCGCCGTCGATGCGAAGGTGCGGCAGGAGTTGCGCGAGTGGTTGATCCGCCTGCACGACGATCTCAACGTGACCAGTCTTTTCGTGACCCACGACCAGGAAGAAGCAATGGAGGTCTCCGATCGTCTCATCGTGTTTTCCAAAGGCCGCCTGGAGCAGGTCGGATCGCCGGCGGAGGTCTACGAGGAACCGGCATCAGAATTCGTCGCCCGGTTCATCGGATCCATGAACATCCTGGAAGGTGAGGTGAAGAACGGCTTGGTCCGCGTGGGGTCGTTGGAGTTTCCGGCTCCGGGGTTTCAGGACGGCCACCGTTTGCAGGTGGGATTCCGTCCCTATTACGTGAAGGTGTCGGAAGACCCCGCCCGTTTTCGCCAACAAGCCAGGCTCCGCCGCGTCTATTTTCTCGGGGTGGCCTACCGACTCGAAATCGAGACCGGCGACGGGTTGATCCTCCGCTCGCGCATGAACAAAGAAGAATTCCGCCAATGCCGATTGGAGGTTGGCCAGCCCGTCTCTTTCGCCGTGACGCATTTCCGGTTTTTGCCCCAGGAAGGCAAACCGGTTCCCCCTCCCGAACCCCCTCCGGTAAGCGGGCTGTTGACTCCGTAGCTTACTTCGGCGGCTTCGCAACGTCCCTTCTCCCCCAATAGCGAATAGCGAGCAGTTCCGAGCGATCAGCTCCTGGTCCGTGGCCAAGGGAATTCCTGTTTCCTGCCTCACGGGTGAGCCACAGCCTCACCGAACGTTTGTTTCACATCCGCGGCATGTAGGGGAAATCATGCGAGCGCTCTTTGACGCAAGATCAATGAGATGCAAAATCACCGTCGGGTGGCCGCAGGGAAGCGCCTGCATCAGTGCGAAAGGGCGCCGTTCCGACCCATCGCTTGCCCGCGTCTGGAGCGAACTTCCGATTGTCGTCGCGTCGGCATCGCCCTTGCTTGGACCCGAACGACCTTCAGATGTCTGACCGAAGATCGGTAGTGAGACCGCAGCGGGTGTAATGGTGGCTCTTGCGGCGAGCAATCGACGGTCGAGGGAGTATCGATGGAAAGACAAAGAAGATGCCGCCAACCGCGGCGCACGCTGCCACGGCTGGTGACGATCGGCACGCTTCTCCTGTTCGCCGCGTCGCTGACGGCGTGCGGAGGCGGAGCGGATGGATCGAGCCCGGAGGTACTGACTGAAACAGGCCCGACGGGGGCGACCGCGACCTTGGCGTGGGATCCGGTCAATGATCCGACCGTCCAGGGCTATAACGTGTATTACGGGACCTCCTCGCGACGCTATCAGACATACGCAAATGCCGGCCTGAACACCACTTACACCGTGGCCAATCTCCAGCCTGGGACGACCTATTACTTCGCCGTAACCGCTTATAACAGCGCCGGCGAGAGCGGCTATTCGGACGAAGTGAGCGCGACCCCGTGACCCTTCCCCGCCGGCGCGGTCGGGGTGTCGGCTTGCGTCGTCACCTTTTTCCCTCCGTCAGAGAAACTTTCCCTGTACGCGCCTTTCTTTCTGCATAGTGTGCGCCCAACCGGTTGCGTAACTCCGAACGCTTCCAGTAAGGTCTGGGTCATCGGCCCGTGATCCGATGGCCCATGATCAGCCTGATCGTCTTCAGCGATCTGGACGGCAGCCTGCTCGATGCGGAGACCTACTCCTGGGAGGCAGCGCAGGAGGCGCTGCACGCGCTTCGCATCCGGAACGTTCCGCTGATTCCCGTCTCGAGCAAGACCCGCGCGGAAATCGAGCCGCTCCGCTTCCGCTTGGACCTCCGCCACCCGTTCGTCACCGAAAACGGCGGGGGCATTTTCATCCCCAAAGGGTACTTCGATTTCCCGGTCGAAGGAGCGGTCTTACGCGGCAGCCATCAAGTCATCGAACTCGGTACGCCCTACGCGCGGTTGCGCGCCGCGCTGAAGGAAATCGCGCAGGCGGTGGGGTGCCCGTTGCGGGGATTCGGCGACATGCCGGCCAAAGAGATCGCCGAACGGGCCGGGCTCTCCTTAGCCGACGCCGTGCTGGCCAAACAACGGAACTATGATGAACCCTTCCTCATCGACGGGCCAGCGGAGCTGGTGGAAGAAGTGGCACGTTTGGCTGAAAGCCGGGGCCTGCGCTGCCTGACAGGAGGGAGGTTCCACCATCTCGTCGGCGATTCCGACAAAGGCAAGGCCTGTCGCATCCTGATCGACTGCTATCGCCGTCGGAACGGAGGACAAACCGGCGCGCCCGTCACCGTCGGAGTAGGAGACAGCGCGAACGATCTCCCCCTATTAGCCGCCGTAGATCAGCCCATTCTGGTCCAGAAACCGGATGGATCCTATGATCGGGCCGTGACGCTGCCTCACCTCATCAAGGCCCCGGGCATCGGCCCGTCGGGCTGGAATCGCGCGATCCTCGACTGCCTCAACCGCTCAGCCTGAGGGTCGATGCCCGGCGGCGGGCGCCACATTCCTTCCTTCTCACGTGACAATGCAAATGGAGGAGCATGCCGGTGTGGTTTGCGCGCCTTCCAACGGTGCCAGGATCACCCTGTCCAACCTGACCGCGGAATAGTCACAAGCAGATGAAGGTCGCTGATATAGCGGAAACCCGCCGAGCGGCAGACGAGGATCGTGACGGTGGGGATCAGATTCGCGGAGCGGCCCGCGCGCTGCTCCGGTTCCGACCGGACGCGAAGAACCTCGGCGGAACGTCGCGGCAAGGCCGCGAATCCGTCGAGGCGCTGCTCCCCGGTTCAGTCAGACAAAAAAACGCAGCCATAGATAAACCATGCTGATGAGCACGGACCCGACCATGATTGGGAACCCGAACGCCATGAAGCGCCAGAAACTGATGGCGTGCCCGGCGCGCCGGGCCAGATCGACGACCACGACGTTGGCCGTCGCGCCGATCATCGTGCCGTTCCCGCCCAGACAGGCGCCCAGCGCCAAGGCCCACCACAGCGGCAGGATGTCCGGTTGATGGACGAGCGCGGTGTACTCGGTAAGCTCGGGATGCATCGAACGCGCCAGGTCGATGATCAGCGGATTCATCGCGGCAACGTACGGAATGTTGTCCACGACGGCGGAGAGCACGGCAGATCCCCACAGCACGGCGAACGTCGTGCCCGCCACGTTGCCCTGCGTGACATGAACCAGTTGCTCGGCCAGATAGCGGATCGCGCCGACTTTCACCAGTCCCCCGACCAGAATGAACAGGCCGATGAAAAAGAAAATCGTCTTCCATTCGACCTCCGTCAGATAATCGAGTTCGCCGGTCCCGGACACCGCGTCGTGACCGTGACCGACCAGCATGAACAGGCTGGCCCCCAACAGCGCGACGGTCGCCGGTTCCAGGTGAACCAGCCCGTGGATGCAGAACCCCAACGTCGTGAATGCCAACAGCCAGAGACATTTGGCCAGCAAAGGCCAATCGCGGATGGCGTCCCGTTCGTTCATCGCGAGCACGGCCTGTCGGCGTTCCGGCGACACCTTAAGGGTTCTGCCAGCGATCAGCCACAACACCCCGAGAAACGCCGCCATAATGACGAGGATGACCGGTCCGAGCATGACCAGGAATTGCAAGTAGCTTAGATCCGCTTTGCTGGCGATCATGATGTTGGGCGGATCGCCGACCAGGGTGGCGGTGCCGCCGATGTTGGACGCCAGCGCCTCGGCCACCAGGAAAGAGATGGGATTCAAATCCAGGCGCTTCGAAATTTCCAGCGTCACCGGCGCCATCAATAGGACGGTGGTCACATTATCTAGAAAGGCGGAGAGCACGGCCGTGATGACGGCGAGCAGCGCCATCATCCGGAACGGCCGGGCCTTCGCCCGTTTTGCCGCCCAGATGGCCAGCCACTCGAATAGTCCTGTTTTCCGCGTGATGTTGATGATCACCATCATCGCGATCAACAGAAAAATCACGTTATAGTCGATTCCGTATTCCTGCGAGTAGAAGGCCTCTTCTTGGGTGACGATTCCGAAACTGATCATCAGGGCGGCGCCGAACAGCGCCACGATGGTTTTGTGAATCCGTTCGGTGACGATCGCCAGATACGCAGTTCCGAAGATGATCAATGCCAGCGTCAACTGAGACATGACTGCTCCTTCTTCGGGCCGTCTGTTCGGATCACGCACGGCGACGCGGACACCGCGCGCGGTCCGTGTCGATCCCACGGGCCCGGACATTCTTACGTGGCGGGCGGTACGGCGGGGAGTCGTGTGAGAGAACGGCGGGTCCGTCTGCAACTGCCGGGGACATTATGCAATGAACGACCAGCTTGCGCAATCCGTCCGACGGTCCGACAAGCGGCGTCTCGGAGGCAGGCACCTCCACGTTCGTTGACTCCGTCGGTTTCCTTCTGCTAGCCTCAGCCGAGTCGATAGTTCCTGCCGCACCGGAATCATGCCGGACCGTGCCACCGTCTGACACAGCTTGAAAGGAGCAACTATGGTTTCACATGCGACCGTGACTCCCGAATTGGTCACGATGCTGCGGAATAAGGCCGCTCAACTGAGGATCGACAGCGTGCGCGCGACGACGGAGGCCGGCAGCGGCCATCCGACGAGTTGCTGTTCCGCGGCCGATATCGTCGCGACGTTGTTCTTTGCGGTCATGCGATACGATCCGAAAGATCCGAAACATCCCAACCGCGACCGATTCGTCCTCTCAAAGGGCCACGCCGCGCCGCTGTTGTACGCTGCCTGGGCCGAAGCCGGCCTGTTCGACAAGACCGAGTTGCTGAAACTGCGCACGTTGACCTCCGATCTGGAAGGCCATCCCACTCCCCGGCTGCCCTTCGTGGACATCGCAACCGGCTCGTTGGGGCAAGGGTTGTCCGCCGGCGTGGGCATGGCGCTGAACGCCAAGTTCCTCGACAGAGCCGACTACCGGACCTACGTTCTTTTGGGCGACGGAGAATCGGTGGAGGGCGCGGTGTGGGAGGCGGTGGAACTCGCCCGCCACTATGCGCTCGACAACCTCTGCGCCATTGTGGACGTGAACCGCCTCGGCCAAAGCGATCCCACGATGTTGCAGCACGACATGGAAGGGTACCGGTTGCGCTGGGCCGGATTCGGCTGGCACGCTCTCGTCGTGGACGGACACGATATTCCGGCGCTGCTCGACGCCTTCGAGGAAGCCGCGCGGACCAAAGGCAAGCCGACGGTCATCCTCGCCCGCACGTTCAAGGGCCGCGGGATCTCGTTCGTCGAGGACAAGCCGGACTGGCACGGCAAGGCGCTCAAGAAGGGCGACGAGGCGAACCGGGCGATCGAAGAGTTGACACGTTGTTTGACGCCGGGCGCGCCCGAACCGCAGATCCAGCGCCCGCGCGCGGCTGTGAACGGTGCGAAACCGGCTGGCGCGATGGCGCCGCCGTCGTACAGACCGACCGATCAGGTCGCAACGCGCGAAGCGTTCGGGTCGGCGCTGGTCGCTCTTGGCGAAGTCCACCCCTCGGTCGTGGTGCTAGACGCCGACGTGAAGAACTCCACCTACACGGAGAAATTCGCGAAAAAGTTTCCCGACCGCTTCTTTGAGCATTTCATCGCCGAGCAAAACATGATCGGCGCCGCCGCTGGACTCGCCGCCTGCGGCAAGATTCCCTTCGCAGCGACGTTCGCCTGCTTCCTGACTCGCGCCTATGATTTCATCCGGATGGCGGCGATCGGCCAAGCCAATATCAAGCTGGTCGGCACTCACGTCGGGGTCAGTATCGGAGAAGACGGCCCGTCACAGATGGGGCTCGAAGACATCGCCATGATGGCCGCGCAACCTGGGGTAGTGGTCCTTTACCCGTCGGATGCCGTGGCCATGCACCGGCTGGTCGAGGCGGCGGCGCGGCATCGGGGAGTGGTGTACCTTCGCGCCGGCCGGCCCAAGTCACCGGTCCTCTACGGCAATGAGGAGACGTTCCAGATCGGCGGCTCCAAGGTCGTGCGGCAGAGTCCTTCGGATGCGCTGACCATCGTGGCCGCCGGGGTCACGCTGTTCGAAGCCTTGAAGGCGCATGACCAGCTCAAGGCGGCGGGCATTGCCGTACGGATCATCGACCTTTATAGCGTGGCGCCCATCGATCGCGCCACCTTGTTGGACAGCGCCCGCGCCACACAAGGGAGGGTCTTAACGGTGGAGGATCATTACGAACACGGCGGGATCGGCGACGCAGTGCTGAACGCGCTCGGTTCGGAAGGGATTCGGGTCCACAAGCTGGCGATCCGGGAGATTCCCCGCAGTGGAAAGCCGGAAGAATTGATCGACCATTTCGGCATCGGGGCGCGCTCGATCGTGGAAACAGCCAAGCGGATCGTCAAATAGCGACGGCGATGACCGAAACGGACTCCCTGCGGCGCATCCCTCTCTTCGACCTGCTGAACGAGCGGGACCGCCAGCGCCTGGTCGGAGAAGTCGTCGAAGTCTGTTATCGAAAGGGCGAGTATATCTTCCGGGAGGGCGACCCGGCCGAGTATTTCCACATTCTCAAAGCAGGCGCGGTCAAGTGCGTCAAGTCCTCTCCATCGGGAAAAGAGTGCACGCTCAAGGTCCTCATGCCCGGCGACCTGTTCTGCTGCGAGGCTGCGGTGTTCGACGGAGCCACTCATCCCGGCAGCGCGGCGCCTTTGTGCGACGTCACCATCCTCCGCGTGAGCAAGAAAGCCTATTTCGCCATGCTGCGCCGGAATCCTGACGCGGCGCTGGAAGTGATCAAGTACCTAGGCAAACGTCTGAACGAGGCACAGGAAAACGCCAAGATTTTAGCGCTGGACCGAGCCGATCAGCGACTGGCGTCGTTGTTGGTTAAGCTGGTCGAACGGGTCGGTATCCCGGAACCGAACGGGCTTCGCCTGGCAGTGCGACTGACCCGCCAGGATTTGGCGAACATGGTGGGCGTCACGGTCGAGACCGCGATCCGCATCATGAGCCGATTCAAACGCGCCAAACTGGTGTCCGGCGGCGCCAAGCAGATCGTGATCCGCGATTTGGCCCGCCTGAAGGAACTGGCCGTCGATTCCCTCGCCGCCCGCCGCTGATTCCCTCTGATTCCCCCGCCGACTCGCCGCAAAATATGACTTAGATCATAGGAACGAGCCGGTCAGAGCGTCTATCCTTTCCCGGCTGCGGCCCTAACTCAGTCTACTGAGCGTCAAATCCAGGAGGACAATTCCGATGCGATGTACAAGTCTCAAGATCGACCGACACTTAGCGTATGCGACGGCATTGCTCTCCGCCGCAAGCGTATGGGCGGCGGGCGTTCCCCTTCACGACGCGTTTGCCAAGGTGCATGAAGTCGAGATGACCGCCGTCGAGGCCGAGGTAGTGATCGACGGGAGTGGCGAAAGATATAAGGCATGGACCTTCAACGGCCAGTTCCCAGGGCCGGTGGTGCGCGTCACCGAAGGCGACACCGTCAAGTTCACGCTGAAAAATCCGGCGACCAACAAGAATCCCCATGCCATGGATTTTCACGCCGCCGAGATTGACTTCCTGAAGAACTACAGGGCGATCAACGCCGGAGAGGAGATCAGCTATACGTACGTGGCGAAGAAGCCCGGCGTGTTCTTCTATCATTGCGGAGCGCCGCCGATGATCCAGCACGTCGCCCGCGGGATGTTCGGCGCGATCATCGTGGATCCCAAGAATCCGAAGGCCCTGCCCAAGGCTGACCGGGAATACGTGCTGATCCAATCGGAGTTGTTCAAAAATCCGGACGACGTCCAAAGTATGTTTGACCGGAAATTCGACCACATCGTCTTCAACGGTGGAGTCTTCAAATACCATCCGTTCGTCACCGGCGGGCATGCCCTGGAGGCCAAACCGGGCGAGCGGGTCCGAATCTATTTCGTCAACGCTGGCCCAAACGAGTTTTCGGCCTTCCATCCCATCGGCGAGATCTGGGACAACGTCTATGAGAGCGGCAATCCGGCCAACAAGCTGAGCGGCGTGCAGACCTATGTCGTCGGCCCGGGCAGCGCCGCGACGTTCGACGTGGTCGTCGAATCAGAAGGCGCCTACCCGCTGGTCACCCATTCGCTGACCGGCGCGCTGCGCGGGGCCATCGCGGTGCTGGTCGCCAAGCCGGACGCCAAGCCGGCGCCGCTGATGCCGCACACGCCGTGGAAGGTCGAGATGCCGCAGACGGAAATCACTCCGCCGTCCGCGCCGTAAGCGAAGAGCACACGACATCACCGAGACCGGTGGGGTCGACCCGTCAGGCCACCCCGTCGGTTTTGTTTTCGGCGCGCTGCGGATTGGCGAACGGCGTTGACGCCGCCGAGGGGTAGAGCGATCGGGGATCAGGAAGCGCATGCTGAACCGGGGGCGCAGGGCGGGTTTCGGTGTCCCAGCCGAGACCCGCCGCTGGGTCTTGCTCGCCGTGTTGATGGTTCTCAGTCCGTCCCGGGTCACCAGCCAGGAAGCCTTTCTCGACGTCCTCCCGCTCAGACCCTTCAATTTCGACGTGGTATTCCGTCAGCAGACCTTCGCGCCCGATGACCGGGAAATCGGGATTCAGGCCGGTTTCACCGCGTTGTGATACGGAAATCTCGAGGTGAGAACCATCTATCAATTCTTTAGCATCCACGCGGAAGGGACGAGGACCGACCAGCATGCGCTCTTCATCAATCCCCGGTGGAACAATTTCATCGACATCTTGGATTTCCCGAAGGGGAAGCCGATCAGCCGGACCATCCGGCACGTGCTGTTCGGCCCGCTGGAGGATCGGGCGGTGCCGTATGTCGGGCTGCTGGGAGGAGCGGTGATGCCGGGACCGGGCCATGACACGCCGGGCCATCTCGTGGGCGGACAGGTCGGCGTCCGTTTTCCGGTGGCCGGCGGCTTGGCGGTGGATATCACCGTGCAGTATACGCAATACGGGGTGGATTTTCGCGGCGAGGCGGGGCAGTCGCAGCAATGGGTGTTTTTAACCGGCATTCGATATTAGCATTGAACGCGACGGGGTTGGCGTACGCGCTCGGGCTGGGGTTCATCCTCCAAGGCTGCGGCCTGGTGTTCGATGCGATCCAATTGATTCAGCCCGTCGCCACCAACGAGCTCGACGCGATCTGCGCCCGCAAGCGGTTACAGGTCGGCATGGGGTTTGAGCCCCGGCGTCCCTTCGTGTTTCCCGCAATTTTCACAGACGAAGGCCTTCGCGTGAGCGGACTGGATGTGGAGTTGGTGCGGGAAATCTCGGCTGCGCTGACTGAACGGTGCGGAGGCGAGCCTGTGGTTCCGGTTCTCCATCTGGTTCCCTATCGCGCGCTCTTCGTGCTCTTGCACGAGGGCAAGCTGGATCTATTCGTGTCCGCCACCACGGCGAACGTGCCCTCTCCGACGAGGGCCGGCCTCGCCTACTCGGTTCCGTATTTCACCAACGGCGGTCTCGGGGTGATCGTCCGCGGGGACGAGGTCGCCGAGCGCGTGCGCGCGGTCCTGCAACGCGATCCCCGCTCCGTGTACGAGCCGGCGAAGATTCGGACGGCGTTGGCCGGATTAACGGTGGCGGTGCAGGAAGGAACGACCGCTCACCTGTATGCGGAAGCCAGCCTCGCCGGAGTCCACCTGGTCCTGTGCGATTCTCTCCCGGCGGCGTTCGAGTCGCAAGAGCCGCCCGTCGATGCGATCGTCGGCAAGCAGCCGATCCTCCGGTTCGTGGTGACGCGGGTGCGGAAAGATTGGCGGCTCCTCGACATGGAAGACGGGAAGCCGCTTATATTGACGAAGGAGGACTACGCGGTGGTGTTGGCGGAAGACAGTTATCGGCTGCGGTGGTTCATCAACGAGCTGTTGTTTCGATTGGACGCCGGAGGCAGACTGGCCGAGATGCGGCGGCGGTGGTTGGAGGAATCCTATGCCTTTCCGCGACGGGCAGTCGCGGAAGGCCTGCCGTTTGCGGCGGAGAACATGCCACGGCACTACGATCAAGGGGAATGCCGACTCGCGGCAGGCCGCTAACTCAGTCCACTGGGCATGAACAGGAACAGGATATGAGACTCTGTCGAAAAAGACGCTGGTGGGTTCTCGCGGCTGGGCTGCTCGTGATGCCGCCGGCACAGGGTTTTGCGTTTTCGAGGGAAGAAGCCCAGCAAACGGCGCATCTCCTGGCCAGCCTGCTGGATGCCGGTCGAGTCGTGATCGACCGGAACCAGGCCTTGATCGATGATCCGCACAAAGGGGACAAGGGGTTCACGCCGGACGTGTTCGAGGCGCAAGTGGTGCAGGAATTCAAAGCAAGAACCGGAATCGATCTCAGCCGCCCGGGGTCGTCCACGATTTCTTCATCGGCGAAGGAGTTGTTGCTCGGGCTGCTCGAAGCGAGCAAGGAGGTGGTGGCTGATGCGCAATTGGTGATCAATCAACGAGGCGTCGGCTACAAGAACTTTATCCCCGCCACCTTCGGTAGTCAGGCGGCGTTTCGCTTTTCGCAACGATTCCCCGTTCGGCTGAAACAGACGGCGCTTCGTCCGAGAAACCTGAAGAACACGCCGGACGAGCACGAAACGCAGATCTTGCAGCGCCTGACCAAACAACCCGCCCCCGCCTCGCCGGTCAGCGAACTGGTCGAGGGTGGAACCGCGCTCCGACTGATCGATCCGATTTATTATGAAAAGGAATGCCTCAGGTGCCACGGGGAACCGGCTGGAGAAGAGGACATTTCCGGTTACCCCAAAGAGGGCAGGCATGAAGGCGAACTGGCTGGCGCGATCAGTGTGACAATCCCACTCACAACGCCATGACTTCAGCGGCCAGGACCTGGCTTCCCCAGACAAATAGCGCCACCAGGGCCAGCAAGATCCAGAACAACTCTCGGTCGCCCCATTGTTTCCAGTTTGGCGTGAGCCAAGCCCGCACGATGCTCTCCTCGTGATCCTTCTCGATTTGTAGCCCTACATCGGTGGGAAAGCAATGCGTGTGCCATCAAAGACACTCCAAATATCTGGAGCATTCTTGCTGTGCAGCCGTTCACAGTGAGCGGAATCGCACCTCGCGCACTGTGCGGAAAGAGCGCCTTACCTCATCATGACCTTGCCCTTGCCCCAATAGTAGTAGAGAGAAATGTTCGGGTAAATCGCATCAATATTGTTCTGCCCGGCAACTGAAAACAGCACGCCGGCGGCGCCGACCAAGGCCCCGTTTGAGTTATGGAAGAACTTGTATTGAACGGAGGGCTCGACGCCGATCAGATTGAAACTCGCCGGCTTGATATTGAGGTTATGGCCGTCCAGCCGAAAGGGAAGGCCATGGAGCGTCACAAATTCCAAATTGAATCCCAGGCCGCGTTGCTCGTTGGCGATGTATTCGACGATAAAGCGCGTGTTCACGATGTCGCCGTTGTAGGTGTTCATACCAGCCGTGCTTCCCGGCGCCGTGTACGAATAATAGAGCCCTGCGTTGAGACGAAAGGGATTCAGGTTCTTACGGAGCAGAATACCCTCGGTGAACGAAAGGCCGCCGAACTTGGTCCCCGGCAGGCGCCCAAGCGGTGAGAATCCTCCCGGGATCCCTTTGGTCCCAAACCACTGACTGCTCGGAAGCGTCACACCGTTGTAGAGGGTCACGGTGGGACGCGCCGTATCGGAATCTTGAACAATGGGCCGATACTTGAGATAGATCGTTGTGTCGCCGACATTGTTTTCCTCCTGGATGATTCGCCCGTCGGAGTCACGAGCCTGACTGGAATTGAACCAAATCCACGATGGAGCCACATTGAGTTCGAAATGGTCGGTGAGGCCGTAGGCGACAATCACCGTTGGCGCAACGGCTCTCAGATGAAAAGGCGAATCCGTCGTGGCAGTGCCGAATTGATTCGTGAACTTGCCATGCCCGATCTCGCCGAAGATAAACGGTTGGACGAGGAACTGGCCCTTCGGCTGAATATCAATGCCCGTGTTCAAGATAGGGCCGTGAGTCATGGGATTCCAACCTCGCCGGTACTTCTGAATCTCCTCCTCGGTCGGCACCCACTTCCAAGTCAACGGATTCCAGACGCTCCGCTCTCGGGATTGTGCCTGATCGGCTCTCTCCTCGGCTACCGCATACGAGTGAATGCCGCACACCATGCTCAGCACAATCGCCAAGCCCCCCGCAACCACGCCCGTCGGCATAAGACCTCCTTTTTCCATTCTTGTCCGCAGCGCTGAGCGCGCGGTACCGCGCGCCGCGCCCATCGCGGCATGCGGGTTTCCGGAGATGCATCCCCGAAGCCGACACGGTAACGAGTGCGTAAATTGTGTGTTACAACCGGGTAAATTCTACGGGCCGGAGAAAACCCGTGCATTAATGTGGGGTTGCCTGCGTGATTCCGGGCGCGCGTATGCGTCAGAGCAGCGGTTTGCTGTGGCAAGAGGCATTGGGCAGAGGAATGACGATGGTAACGTACAAAGAAGTATGCGTGTCAGAATGTGACAGCGTGACACAATGTGCCAGATTGGCCCATTCATGTTGAGAGAAGACTGGCAACGAAGCGCGGGCAAGATGGAACACGGTCCTGCGAGAGATTCGCCGCAGCAGCGAATGGGCCTGGCGGTCGTGAGCCGGGCCCGATCATGGCTTCGGCGCCGTGCTATCATACCGGTGAATCTCACGCTCATCCGCTTCAGTTCGAACTCGTAAGGCGTGTGATCATGCGTACGGCAACGCTGTTTTAGCCGCCCTCATTTCACTGCCCGGTTCACCTAAATGACTACTTTTCGGCCGCATCGTCCGCTCCCTACTATGTCGCGCTGCGCGACGACCGGCTCTGTCTCTGGGGGACGCCCACCGTGGTGCGAACCCTGGTCCGGCACGCCTGTGAAGACGCCGCCAGCGCTTCCACCGGGTGCCTCCGAAGGGGCCTGCGGCGGAACGGGCTGGCATCCGTGATCCCTGTGTTCATGCCTCCGCGGATCAGCGTACCGGTTCATCGACTTGCCGTGATCCCTCTGGCCGGGGCGGCGGAAGAGCGCCTCGGCGAAGCGTGGGCCTCTTCTTCAGCCCAGGTCCATCACGTTCTTGCACTGGTTGCTGCTCTTGGGATCGTCGTGTTTTTTCCTCATCGTCATCGCCCGACACAGAAGACGGGCGTAAGCGTCCCCCTCCCGAAACGTCAACAGGCGAACAAACCTTGAAGCGCGAGGCGGCGCTGATAGTTGTCGGCTTACTCCTGTCCGGTGCAAGAGGAAACGGTGCCCCGGTCGGCTACCGAGAGCTTGACGGCCTTGCTGGCTCAAGAGCGTGGACAGCCTTGATGGTTCGCCCGAAAACTTGCGGATATCAGGGCGCAATCGAGCGGGTCCGATGCAGGCGATCTCGTAGAATCAAGGACGGCTCACCGGCCGCGTCCAGGCTCAGAAGCAGGCGTGTTTTGCCATCGACGTCACGGATTGCCAGTCCCGATTCTTCGGCAAGACCGAGCCAGATGATCCGTGTGTTGTTGCGATGGAGCAAGGCGAGATAGGGCTCGCCTTCGGCCGATAGCCCGAGCACCGCGCGCAGGGTTCCTTGTTGATCAATCAGACGAAATTCTTGCGCGTCGACGACCGGTGGAGCTGTCTTCGCCGTGTCTTGAGCGACCGCCCGATCGTTGAACAGCAGCCACGCGGCCAACGCCCCTCCTGCGCATCCGGCTAAGCCTCCGATGATTAAAACCGCACGTGCTGTCATCACACCCATTCAGCACCTCCCATGTGGTCGCTTTCGCGTCGCTTAGAAAACCGGGCCCCTTGCTTGCAGCGGCCATTCGCCATCAGCTCTCCAACGACGGATCGCTCTATGTGACGCGGATCCGGTCACCATTTGCGGCCGACTCGCCCCGATCGAAGGCGCAACGAGCAAGACACAGCTGCACCCTGGTCGCCGTGACCCGCGCGGTGAACGACCCGAACCGAGTTCGACTCCAACCTCACAAGACACGATGACCGAACCCGCCTGATACGCGACGATTCGTTGCCCTCATGCGTGGCAGCAACCCTGCGTCGCAGTCGGCTGAGCCATAGGCCGAGGCGGCAAAAGGATTCATGACAACTGCAGGTCGAGTTGGCCACCGGCGCGGCCGCACGAGGCGGATTAGTCCGCAGGGCCCTGTTCGATTCCCGCTCCCGTCTCGCCGGGCTCGCTGAACAAGATCCATTGCACACCCAGCACCGCCAGGATTAACGGATACAGGTACGCGACTTTTCCTCCTATCAGGCGATGATCGACAAGCACCTTGAACACGAGCGTCAGAGAGGCCAGGCCGCCCATCAACATATGACTTGACACCAACCCGGGCAAGTGGGTGGGAGACGGCAGAGTCGGGTCGTGCACCGCAAGGATACCGCTTGTCAGCGCGCCCAGACCATAGAACAGGTAGAGCCAGGCAGGGTGAGTCGCTCGTTGCAGGCGGCGCAGCAGGTCGATCAGGCCAAGTGTCAACACGAGGAGGGCCAGAATTTTATGTTGCAAGACTCCGAGTTTGAGAGGCTATCGACCAGCCCCGATGGTCCGATCGGCCAAGCCGGCTTGTCGCTCCAAAGCAGGTTGTAGCCCCCGAGGAGCATGAGGCAGGACGGCCAACTCAGCCTGATGAGGAGAGAGGGACGGACTTCCCGCAGCTCCAGCCAGGTCAGGCCGGCCAGGGTCACGACAATGATTCCTCCGACCCGGTGATTGAACTCAAGCCAGGTTTTTGCTTCGTGGTAGAGCTGGTGGTGAGCGTTTACTCCCATTTGATCGTTACCGGCGACCTTTTTGCTGGGCACGCGACGGAATATGCCCCGAACGTTGTCTCAGCGTCGTCAAGGAGCCTGCGATCCAACGTACCGGATGGCGGTTCCCGCGAGCATTTTGAACGCTTCGTCGTACGGCACCGCAACACTACCGACTGAGGTTCCCCAAGTCCATGGATATGGGCCGACCCCGTACCCCCAGCCGCCGTAGCCGTATCCCCATGCCCAAGGTCCGTTAAATGGGCCGTAAAATCCCCATGGGCTATACACCGGCTCATAGGCCACCTCGTGCTCCACTTGAACCTCCGGCTGAGAAAACACCACCGCATCAGCGCCCAGGGTGGCGGCCTGTTTCAAAATCTTGCGCTGCAGTGACCCGAAGCTGAGCCATGAATCCCCGACCCTCAACTCCGCGATCGCAATATGCGGGCGTGCCGGATCGTGCTCGAGCACTTCGACCTCGTCAACCGACGCCTTCGGCGGAAACGTCTCGCTCGTCAGCCGTATGGTATCGACGCTCGCGCAGGCCGCGAATCCCACGCTCAAGACCGCCGCAATCGCAGGGTGCAGGAGCCTTTGCAGTGCGGATCGCATGTGGACAGCACCCTCCTTCAGCGGGTTCGCACGTAGGCGACCCGCGCTTACCTCGAGAGTTTGTTGAACGCGTCCAAGGCGGCCACTTTATAGCACTCCGCCAGGGTTGGGTAGTTGAAGACCGTGCGCAGGAAGTAGTTCAACCCCCCGCCCAGATCGAGCACCGCCTGCCCGATGTGGATCAACTCGGTCGCCCCGGTCCCGATCGCGTGCACGCCGAGCAGACGCCGGTCTTCGCGATGAAAGAGCAGCTTGACCAGGCCGCTGTCATCGCCGAGGATTTGGCCTCGCGCGATCTCCCGGTAGCGCGCGACCCCGGCCTCGTAGGGCACCCGGTGGTTCGTCAGTTCGTGCTCGGGCGGACCCGCCATCGAAATTTCGGGAATGGCATAGATGCCGACGGGAAAATGCTCGGGAAGCGGGTCCACTTCCACTCCGAACGCGTAGCAGGCAACCTGCCTCCCCTGAGAAGCGGAGGTCGAGGCCAGACTGGGATACCCGATCACGTCGCCCGCTGCGAAAATGTGCGGCACTTCGGTCCGGAACCGGCCGTCCACCTTCAGCCGTCCCCGCTTGTCCGCAGTCAAGCCGGCTGCGGCCAGGTTCAGGCGGTCCGTCGCGCCGATTCGCCCGACGGAGTACAGCACCGACTCCGAGACAATACGCTTGCCGGATTCCAGCGTGACAATGGCGCGCCGGGGGCTGCCGTCCGTGTGCTCCAACCGTTCGACCGCTTCACCGAGGCGAAAGGTCACGTTGCGGTTGCGCATCTGGTGCATCAGCTCTTCGACAATCTCGGAGTCCAGGAATTCCAAGAGCCTGGTGCGCTGGTCCACCAGTGTGACGTTGACTTTCAGCGCCGCGAACATGGAGGCGTACTCGATCCCAATGATGCCGCCGCCGACCACCACCATGTTCCGCGGGAGCCGCTTGAGGCGCACGACGTCATCGCTGGTGAGAATGACCTCCCCGTCGATCCAGGCGTTGGATGGCAAGGCCGGTCTGGTCCCGACGGCGATCAGGATATGGGCGGCTGTCACGTCCTTGGTGCCGTTCTCGGTCGTCACCGAAACGGTGTGCGAATCTTTGAATGAGGCGTCGCCGTGGATGAGCACGACCTCATTACGCCGGAGTTGATCTGCCACTACTTCGACTTCGCGCCGTACTACCTGCTCGACCCTGGAGAGAAGTTGTTCCGCCGTCGGGCGGCTCTCGAAGTGATTTCCCAGTCGCTCGGAATGGCCGGCGGCCTGAATGAAGGACAGCACCGCTTCGCGGAGCGTCTTGCTCGGAATCGTCCCGGTTTCCACACAGACGCCGCCGACGATCCGCCGGCGTTCCACAACCGCGGTCCGTTTCCCAAGCTTCGCGGCCTGCACCGCCGCCCGTTGGCCGGCCGGTCCGCTGCCAATGCAAATGAGGTCGAAATCGTACATCGCCGACATGATCGCAACCGCGCCGATGCTTTAGTGCGAGACAGTCGCCTGAAGGCCGGTGTATCGAATCGCCGTTCCCGGCACTGCGTTCATGGGCTGATCGTACGGCACGGCCAGGCTGTCGGCGTCGCCGCCTTAGACCCGCCGTCCCTACCAGGTATCGGATCCTCACACAGGCCTGTAGAAGGGACTGTCATATCCCCATGGATTGGAGACCGGCTCGGTCGCGAGCCGGTGCGTGACATACGCACCGGCTTGCCGAACATGACCGCGCCCGCGCCGCGCGGCGAGTTCCCAGAACGGCTATCCAGCCGTGCCAGAGCATTGAATCTGCTCCATCGGACAGTCGCCACTGGGCATCGTACCCCGCATCGGCTCATCGAAGCGACGCCTCGATCAGTTGCGCCTCCGCCTTCAGACGTTTCTGCTCCAGCTCCAGCCGCTTCTGCCGGAACGTTTCCAGATCCTGCTCGTACTGCCGCTCATGGGCGGTCCATTCCTCGAGCAATCGGGTCTTCTCGGTCGGGTGTTGTCTGACAGCCAGCATCTGTGCTTTCGCAAACTGGAGATGATGGCGCTGCAGGATCCATTGCCGCTGGTGCAGTTCGAGAGCTAAGAGATCCATGGCACGCAGTTCCTGAATTAACGGTTCTTGCGTATCGGGAAACTGCTTCAACTCTTCCATGCGCTTCCCGGCGCGCTCGATATTGACCGTGAGAGAGACAATGCCCCTGTTGAGCATCCCCAGCACCGGATCGGTAAGCTCGGTGGACTGTCGCTTGGCGGTAGTGGTCCCAACACATCCCATGAGGAGCGTGGCGATTCCCAAGAGGAGGCCCGCTCCCATTTTGCGTCCCCGTCTTCGCATCCCGTTCATCCCCCCTTCTTCTGCCCCTTCTCACACTGTTGACCTGTTCAACGTTGTCGGCCGTCACCTGCGTACCGGCCTGGCTCGTGGCACTGACAAACAGCAACATGTGATGATGACCCTCATTCGACGGTCATGTAACTTAAGTTTTGAACGCGAACGCTCATGGCGTCCGCTCTTCCGCTGAGGGGCTGTCATACCGGATAGCGACACCCGAGAGATACATTGTGTACTGTGTCTGGTCCGCGCCGCCTTGCACGAAACTCCAGGGATCCAGGTAGAACGGAGTCCACCAACCCCAAGGACCCCATAAAAGTGGGGTCGAGTTCGCACCGGCCTGGATCAAGGTTGACTGATAGGCCGGACTCGGCCCCATCGACTCGAGAACGTCAGCTTTGCCCAGCACCACAGCATCGGCGCCCAATTGCCGGGCCCGGGCAAGAATACGGTCTCGCAATGCGTCCTCGCTGGCGCTGTGAGAGGTCGCGATAATGCGGGCCAGCCTGACATGCGGCCGGGTCGGCTCGGCCTTAAGCGCGTCAATCTCCGTGAAGTGCGCTCGTGGCTCGAACCGTTGCGCGGTCAAGGGCTCGACTTGAAGGGTCACGCAAGAGGCAAACGCCAGAGGCGTCAGGGAAACAAGAAGGAACCAAGGGACGCAACCTTCCGATCGTTCGCGTAACGCGCCTGCATGGCTTAGTTGCGGCAGCGGTGATCGTCGTCGAATCATGGATGAACGGTCGCCTGACGCAGAGGGGCCTCGGCACCTCCTTGAAAGCCGCCAGCCTTGGCGGACAGGGCTCGTGCAGCCCGGGCCAAACCTCGTTCCGCCTCGGCGGCGTAGTACGCATACCCGGATTTTTCAGATAACGCGCTGACCGAACGGAGCAGCTCGAGCGCGTCCTCATACCGACCAGCCGTTTGAGCCGCCTGCGCCGCATGCAGCGCACAGGCCGCAGCCATCGCTCCGGGATCGACCGCAAAGCGGGAAGGCGACTCCTCGATGAGGGCCCGGAGGGCTTCCGGCAGCGTGTTAAAGGACTCCTCGCGCCGGGTCATGGCACGAACAGCCTGGTTAAGCCGCCGCGCGTCATTCCGCGTTTCTTCCGCATCCTCGCTGACCCGGCAGTGGCTATAAGTGCGCCACAACCCCATGAACGTCCGGTCATCCAACGGAACGGTCCCGCTTCTGAAGCCCGTAGTCTGACAAGCGCCCAAAGCCAGGAGCAAACTGATCGGCAGAAACCTGACCGGCCTCATGCGGAGCACCGACCGCACGCGGCGTGCGTACGGTCGTTCGTCGCTCGCCGCGCCGCCTCGTTCACGACCTCGAGGAGCACTGCGCCTTCGTAGGGTTTGCGAATCCAGGCAAACGCGCCACGTTGGACCGCGATCTCGGCCATGTCGCTCTGGCCTCCCGAGACGATCACCACGGGCAGGTCCGGCCAGGCCACCCGGCTCAGCATCAACAACTCGAGCCCGTTCAGCCGCGGCATGTGATAATCGGTCACGACGACATCGAAGCGTCGCCGTTTCATCTCGTTCATCGCTTCCAGGCCGTCACAGGCTTCATAGACGCTATAGCCGGCTTGGATGAGCAAGAGGGCGAGAACTTGACGCGAATCCGCATCGTCCTCCACCACCAATACGCGTTTGCCGTAACCATCCATTGGTGACCTCCTTCCAGGAGTGGGGTTTGCACTTGCCGCGCAGGAAACCAGGATCTTGTGCGCGGAAGGACGCCTCCACAGGAGGGCAGAGAGGCGTCGCCGCGACGGGGCACAGCCGCCGCATCTCCTTCCGCTCACGAGATCCTGTCTTCTGGGCGGATCAGGACACGACGGCGACTCGCTGGCACGCTGCCAGACCACGAGCGGACGAACGTCCTGCCGGCGGAGGCTGCAGGCGATTGGCGCGGATGACCGGATCGTCGATGCACCCGCAGTTCACGCATCGCGAACCGTGGCATTGCATACGACTCCCTTCTTCTTCAAAGTCATAAAATAGTTCGGCGACCACCAAGCCTCCGCACCGCCTGCACGCCATAGTCCGCCTCCTCTCTGACCGGTTGCTTCCTTGGTCGACTTGCGACGACTCCCTTGCGCCCAGTGATAACCATCCGACTCATGCCGCAGTGGTCATGTGTGAGCCGCAGCAAGGGCGATGCCACGCCGTGTGGTCGTACGCTTCGGCTACGGAACCCCGTAGGCATCGACCATTTCATCGACGCACCGGAAAGCAAGCCGCGGAATGGTGGGCGGTCCAATGTGCCAGGATGGCACGCCAGGACAGGACGACACACAGACGAAGCGAAGTCGAGGTTTCAGGTCGAAGCGGTGCCGGACGGTTCGCGATCGAGGTTGGACCGGGCTTCGGTCAGGCCGTAGCGGTCGAGCAGCCGGTACAGCGTGCGCCGGCTGATGCCGAGCAGCCGCGCCGCTTGTTCCTTATTGCCGCGGGTAGTTTCGAGCGTGGACAGGATGTGTTCCCGTCTCAGCGCGTTCAGCGTGCCAGGCAAGCCGTCCGTCTGTTCTCCCGTGCCGTTGCCTTTCCGCAGAATGTCCGGCGGCAGATCCTCGATCGACAGGACCGAGTGGGTCGCCAACGCCACCGCCCGCTCGATCACGTGTTCCAGCTCGCGCACGTTGCCGGGCCAAGGATACTTGACCAACGCCTGCATCGCGTCCGTGGAAAGCGTGACAGCGGCCATCTTGTCATCCGTGCCGTGGCGAGCGAGGAAGAATTCCGCGAGCAAGGGGATGTCTTCTGGCCTCTCGCGGAGCGGGGGCAGGAACATCGTCACCGTGTTGAGGCGGTACAGCAAGTCCTCGCGGAACCGTCCTGCGGACGCCAGTTGCTGCAGATTGCGCCGGGTGGCGGCGATAACGCGCAGATCGACGGAGATCGCTTCGTTACTGCCTACGCGTCTGATCTCTCCTTCTTGAAGCACGCGCAGCAACTTCGCCTGGCCGGCGGGGGAAAGATCGCCGACCTCATCCAGAAAGAACGTGCCACCGTCGGCTTCCTCCACTAAGCCGCGCCGAAACGCATGGGCGCCCGTGAAGGAGCCCTTGACGTGACCGAACAATTCACTTTCAAGGAGAGAGTCCGGAATCGCGCTACAGTTGACGGCGACGAACGGGCGGGCAGCTCGGTCGCTGTGATCGTGGATGGCCCGAGCGACGAGTTCCTTGCCGGTTCCACTCTCGCCCTGGATCAGCACCGCTGTCCTGCTCCGCGCCACCTTGCCGATCAGTTTGAACACTTCCACCATCTTTCGACTCTGGCCGATGATGGACGCCGCGCGGGGTCGCTCGGTGAACACGCTCTGCAGGTGACGGTGCTCCCGCACCAGGCGGCAATGGTCCACCGCCCGCCGCACGACCAGCAGCAACTCGTCCAGGTTGACCGGCTTCGTAATGTAATCGAAGGCCCCCTGCTTCATGGCAAGAATGGCGGTGTCCACAGATCCGAAGGCCGTCAACAGCACGACGGGCGTCTCCGGCGAGGTCCGGCGGAAGGCGTTCAGCACATCCATTCCCGTCACCGGGGCCATCTTGATGTCGCTGATCACCGCGTCGTACTCGCGGAGATCGCAGCGTTCGATCGCCTCCTGCCCGCCCTCGGCCAAATCAATGTGGAACCCGGCGCCGCGGAGCACTTCCCCCAGCATCTCGAGATTCCGTCGATCGTCGTCCACCACAAGAATCCAGGCGTTCTTGTTCATTCGACTCCCTCCTCGGCGTCGGATGCCTTCCAAATGGGCAGATCGACAACGAATGTCGTCCCCTGCCCGATCCTGCTCTGCACCACTAACCGGCAGCCAAGTGACGACAACACCCGTTGGCAAATGGCGAGCCCCAAACCAGTCCCCCCATCGCTCTGGCGGGTCGTGAAGAAGGGCTCGGCAATGCGGGCCAGATGTTCCGGCTCGATGCCCTGCCCAGTGTCTGCTACGGTCAGACGCACCGCGTCGACCGCCAGGTCCCCACCGCCGGCCAGGATGACATGCCCCTCGATTGCGCCGCGAAAAACACGCTCCGTGCGGATATGCAATTCCCCGCCGCACGGCATGGCCTGCACGGCATTGGTGGCCAGGTTGAACATCACGCTGTGGAGCGCCCGCTGGTCGCCAGCGATCAAGGGGAGAACGGGGGCCAATTCGGCTTTCATCACGATCCGCCGTCCGGGAAGGTTTGGAAAGATCAGGGTCATGACCTCCTGAACGACGCGGTTCAGATCGACCGGAGCGGTCCTCACCTGCATACGCGTGGAATCCAAAATGTGCCGAATGATGCAAACCATGCGTGTGATCTCGGATTGAATGATGGAGAGGTGGCGCTGCCGGGCCGGAGAGTTCGGTTCTTTGGCCAGCAACTGGAGATGCCCGGAAATCGCATTGAGCGGGTTGCCGAGTTCGTGCGCCACGACCGCAGACAGTTCGCCGAGAGCCGCCAACGTTTGGGTCCGTTCGGTTTTGACGCGCGCTTCTACCAACAAATGGGTGGTCCGCTGGAGTTCCTCTCGCGTCTCCGCGATCTTCGTCATCAGCATGTCGTTGAAGCCCCGGACCTCCCTCAACAGACGCTCCTTTTCGGCGATTGCGTTTCTCACTCGCTCAAGCATGCGGTTAAACTGGCCGGCCACTTCCCGGAGATCCGAGGGACCTGTCACGGGGGCGAGGGTGGTCAAATCCCCGGCCTCGGCTTGATGCATGGCGCGAATGAGTTGACGGACCGGCCCATGGACTTTGATCCGGATCAACGCCAGGAAGACAAGGCAGGTGACAAGCACCGCTCCAATCCCGACATCCTTGGCCAATTGTCCTTCTTGTTTGATCAACCCATCGTATTTCCAAAGCGAAAACCGGCCGCGCAGCGCTCCGACAATCCGGCCATCGACCATGACGGGAGCGGTGATGAGCCACGCACGGTCCTCCGTGGAGATATCGAGCTGGGCGACGGATCGACCGGCGGCAATCTCGGTCCGCTCCCGTTCACTCAGCGCGGGTTGCGCCGCCACCGGATCACTGCTGAAGATCAACTTGCCGGAAGTCGGCGTGATCTCGAAGACGGACAGGTGGCGGATACCAGGGCGAAGCTCAAAAATGTCCGCGAAGGCCTCTTTCAGTGCGTCGATATCGCGGATATCGCCCGATTTGCCGATGAACCGGCTGACGGAGGAGGCGGCGCGCAGGAATTCGGCGTGGACGTTCCGGGCCGCCGCTTCTTCGATAACGTGCCGATCGAGCAGATTCAGGACCACGATGGCGAGGCAGACCACGACGATCCCGGTGATCATGACCCAAGCCGTTATGTTGTTGAACCAATGCGCTTTTATCACGCGGCCGCCGTCGTCTCGTCGGTCGTTGGTCGCCTCGGTGGATGCAATCCGCCGAGGAGTGCCGTCTGGGTCCTTGGGCCGCAATCAACGGCCCAGCACAACACCCTGGTTTCGCTCCCCCGCGCCTGACGGCGGCGCATCCGGATTGATGAGGACAGGCACGTTCAAATTCTCCGGCAGCAGCACGATCTTTGAGTTCGGGCTGTCATAGAGCTTGAATTGGAGATACGCCGGCGTCAGGGTCTTGGCGATGGTCTCCTGGGCCTTCGCCTGGCCGATCGCCCGGATCCGCAGCCCTTCCGCCTCTCCTTCGGCGCGAATGCGAATCGCATCGCCCTCGCCTTTCGCTCTGGTACGGGCGATTTCGGCGTCTTTGGCTGCGATCGTCAGCTCGAATTCCTTTTGTTCTTTTTCCTGCTCTTTGGCCTGCTTCTGTTCGATGGCGTTCAGCACGATTTGGGGAAAATCCACGTCCGCCAAGGCGACGCTTTGGATCTCAAGATGCCGGCCTTTCAGCTTCTCCGTTACCACCGCCTGCACCTTGCTGGCGATTTCCGAGCTCCGTTCCGGGACCGTCACCATGTTGTAGCCGGATACCACACTGCGTACGGCGGCCAGAAACTCCGGCTTCACGATACGCGGATAGAAATCCGTGCCGACCTCATGGGCCAGAAAATACACTTCCTCAGGGATGGGCCGCACGATGATGGCGGCCTTAATCAGGACCTGAAGGTCATCCGCACTGAGGGCGTCGATGTGTTCGGTGAAACTCTGCCACCGGACATCGTACAGGTAAATGCTGTTCCAGGGTGCCCGCCAGTAGAAACCATCCTTCAACGGCTCGGGGGAGAGTCCCTCTGAAAACGGACGCCACATCAATCCCCGGTAGCCCGGCTGGACGCTGGTCCCGGCGCAGGCGCTCAACGACATGATGGCTGCAATGAGCATCAACGGCAGCGTATGGGTCGTAGGGTGGTACATAGCTTCCTCCATAGAGATCAGCGAGAGGCGGGAGCAGCGACCCGGGATCGGCGTCCGTCGGCGGTGAGTTCGAGATGCATGTCCGCGAGGCGCTCCCGTTCCTCCGCCGCGTTCCGATAGTATTCGATCAGCAGCTTCGCGCCGGTCACCCATTCCGAGTCCGGCCCGAATAGCCGTTCGTATACCGCCACCCGGTCGGCCAATTCCTCCGCCTTGCTTCGAAACAGAGCGGCTTCGCGAGCGTAGTTGCTGGCAATTTTCCATTGGTCGTGCGAGGGATCCGAGGAGGACAGGTCGAGCGGCGCAGAGGCCCTTGTGCAGCCAAGTGTGACAAGCGACAGGAGCAGGACGAAGACGCCGATGCCGTTACACGGGCATCCTCTGTTCATGCTCGCACCGCTCGCCCAACTCGGGCGAGCCGCAATGAACCGGGGTGGCAGGACCATCGACCAGGTAGAGCACTTCATAGTCCCACTGGTGCGTGACCAGTTCAATTCGTCGCTGCTCGCG
>DATLZU010000042.1:0-33316 GCA_035573855.1 Nitrospiraceae bacterium | reverse complement strand
GACCTCGACGGCGACGGTCGCGCCTGCCGGCAGCGGCACGGTCACGTTGGCCAGCGCCCGTTCGACGGCGTGGGTGAGCAGCAGTTGTTCCACCGCGCTGCGCGGCGTCTTGGAGACCTCCTGCGGCAATGCGCAGGCAGCCAGCAGCACAAAAAGTGAAAGCGGTAATAGTTCGAGCTGGCCGCCGCGCCAGCGCACACGGCCGGCGCCGGCCGCTTGAGGTATCCTGGTCAGGATGTCGTGCATGCGGTGGGTCAGCAGTCGGGGTGGGAGGACGTCGGAGGGGTCCCGCTGAGTTGCTCTTGGAGTTCGCGGATGCGCGCTCCTTGGGTCTCGATGGTCTCCAGCAGCCGCGATGTCTCGCGCGCCCGTCGCCAACGGGGGCCGAGCGACAGAAGAAACATGAGCGCCGCGCCCAACGCCGCGGACGAAAGGATGACAATCACCAGCGAGCTTTCATACTCCCAGATCAGAAACCGCACGGTCACGCGGTCCGTATTCTGCAAGGCAAAGACCGCGGTCAGCAAAGCCAGGAGGAATGCAAAGAACAACGTCGCCATCAGAACCTCGCCTAAGAAAGTAGAGCCTGCCGCTGCGTCAAGTCAGCTGCCGGCTACTCGCTATCCTTCTATGGCGCTCAGGTCGGGCTCCAATATCGGAGCAGATAGTAGATGCTCCAGATGAGAAGCCCGAGAACCACCAGCATGAGCCATAATGGAACAACGCCGTCTCGCTCGCGGATGCCCGCATGCCGGTAGTGGTAGACCTGTTCGGTCTCATGATCGTTGGAAGGCTTGTGCAAGACCTGCTCACCATCGTGTTCGCTCATCCGTTCACCTCCTGTTGACGGCTGAGTCCGGAGCCTGAGCCGTCAGGCTTCCAGGCTCCCGGTGCGGTCGGTGCTGCACCACCTCTTTCGCCAGGTCGCCACGCCGCGCAGCGGCGGAGAGTCCGGCCCAGATGCGGGTCCTGGCCTGTTCCCGGTCCGCGTCCTTAAGTCCAGCCGCGACCAGTTCGGCTTCGTGCGCCGCGACGCGCAACGATTGCACATAATGAACAATGTCCCAAATTTCCTCGGGTTTCAATTGTTCGTTGAACACCGGCATGGGGGTGCCGCCTACGCCGGTCGCGATCGTCCTGAAGAGATGTTCGCTGTCATGGCCCAGCTTCACGCCGCCCGCAGCGCCGGCTCGCAAGGTGAAATTCGCCGGCTTTAGCGGCTGCCCCCAGATATCTGTGAGCACCGGGACCATGGGGCCGTCTCCCTGGCCGCCGGAACCGTGACAAATCATGCAGTTGGCCAGAAACAGTCCTTTTCCTTTGTCCAACGATGCCGTCGTGATGGGCGGTTCGGGCGGGATCACGATCGGCCGTTCGACGTGCTCCTTCCGCCACCGATCCGAGAACGTCTTGATATATTGGACCACGGCGCGGCGTTCGTGATCGGAAATCTCTTGCCAGGACGGCATCGCGGTGCCCCACAGCCCGTGCGTGATCGTGCTGAAGAGATCCACGTCCGTCGGGAGCGAATCCTTGCCCGGCGTCGAGCGGAACTTGAACACGCCCTTCGTAAAATCGCGCGGACGGGGATCCATGAACCGCGCCGACGGACCGTTGCCGTCTCCTTGCACCCCGTGGCAGCCGATGCAACGGCGGGCATAGATCTCCCGGCCGAACTCGAGCAAATCCTCCTGCGCCTGCGGGCTAGCGTCAAGACCTAGCCCCGCAACCTTCTGCGTCGAGGCAAAGCCTTCGCGCCAGTCGCCGATGCCCGTGCCTAGCTTCTGCAGATACGCTACCAGCGCCTGGCCCTCCTCGTTGAGCCGCGGCGGGCCGCTGTTCTTGGCCGGTTCGAACAGCCACGGAAACGCGGGCATGATCGAGTCCGGCACCACCTCCTGCGGCGACCAGTGGTGGGCGATATGCCAATCGTCGCCGTACTTGAGACCCACGCGGGTCAAATCCGGTCCGATCCGCCTGGTGCTGAAAAGATGCGGGCGGTCGTAGGCGTATTCCCCGGCCTGGGAGACCGGTCCCCACCGAAACGACTCGCCGGTGACCGGGCGGACATATTGGGAATGACAATACCAGCAGCCCTCGCGGATATAGACTTGACGGCCTTGCAGTTCCTGTGGCGTGTAGTCGGCCACTCGGATCGGGAGTTTGGTGACGACGTCTTCGACGATCGGCGTGCGCGTTTCGGCCATGAGCCAGGGCGTTATACCCTGGATGCCGACCGCCAGGAAAAAGAAGGCGAATCCGGCGGCGAGAAACACCGTGGAGGGGCTTTCGATCCAACTCCCTTTGGCGACGACCTGCACCGGTGTCTCGACCGGTCCCGCGGCTTCGAAAATTTCGCGTTCCACCGGCGACCCCGCCTGCGCGGTCTTGTAGAAGTTGATGAACATCAGGAGCAGGGCGGCGTCCATCGCCACACCGCCCAGCGTCCGGGCCACCCACCAAGGTTTCATCTCCTTGACCGTGTCCACGAAGTTGGCGCCGAATTCCAACATCGAACCCTGGACGAACCCTTGCGCGGTCAGCCCCGCGGCCATGACGGTAAAGCCGGCGATGGTGAGCCAGAGATGCCAGCTCGCCAGCCGATCGCTCCACAGCCTTCGGCCTGTGACCCGCGGCCACACGTAATAGGCCGCCCCGACCGCCCAGACGACGAAGGTGCCGAAGACGGTCAGGTGCGAATGGGCGATGACGAAGTCGTTGAAGTGGGTCAGTTCCTGCAGTCGGCGCAACGCCTCGACCGATCCCTGGAAACACCCGAGCAGGTAATAAACCGCGCCCAGCATTAGGAACTTGGCGGCGTAATTGTCGCCCCCTCCGCCACCAGCCACCGCGCCCCACCGGCCAAGCATCGTCCCGAAAAAGTTCACGATCACGGTCCACACCGGAATGATCAGCAGCATGCTGGTCACAATCGAGATCGTCTGGGTCCAATGGGGGATGGGGCTATAGAGATAGTGATGGGTCCCGACGAACGGGTAAAAAAACGCTAACGACCAGAAACCCAAGAGCGAGAGCTTGTGGCTGTAGAGCGCGTTTTTGGCGCTCAGCGGCAGGAAGTAATAGATGAGGGCAAGTCCGGCTGGGGTGATCCAGAGCCCGACAATATAATGGATATACAGCCCGTGCATGGCGGCACTGTTGACGCCGGTGAGATCCTCCGTGTAGGGCAGCAGCACGTTGCCGAGGATCAGATTCATGATCGTCCAGATCAACGCGGCAGTGGCGTACCACATCGCCACGTAAAAGCGCGTTTCCACCCGGCGGAAGACGGTGACCAGCACCTGGAGTGTGATGGCGCCCAGGACGGCGAACCGCAGAATGTTCAACGGCCATTCGAACTCGCCCGCCTCCAAGCCCATGTTGTAGCCCATCAGCAGAGACAGCGAACCGAGGATCAGAAACGCATTCCAGGCGTGCAAGAGCCACCAGCCCCATGCCTCCTTGTACATGCGCACGCCGCAGAGGCGCGGGACGATGTAGTACAGCAAGCCCAAGAAGACCGTGGAAAAGGAGCCGAAGATTACGCCGTTGACGTGGACGGGACGCAGCCGGCCGAAGGTCAGCCACGGGAGGCCGTCCAGAAATTCCGGGTTGTGGAATTTGATCGACACCACCACCCCGACGATCGGAAACACCGTCAGCCAGACCAGCGACCACCAGATCCACGCCTTCACAAGGGGTCGATTCACCAATTCGTCCTGCATAACGTCCTCCTCCTCCTACTGGCGCTTCGGCATTCCCGCATAGACCGCTTTCACCCTTCCTTGCTAGGGAGAGGGGGAGGGAGATACAACCGACTCTCGCTCCGACTGGCCCCCGGTCCGCAGGATCAACCAGCCCGTGACGCCCGCTAACGTCGAGCCCATCAGAATGCCCACTTTGGCGGGAGCATCGAGCGGCGTTTTGCCGAATGCGAGTCCGTCAATGAACAGGGACATCGTGAAACCGATGCCGGCCAGAAATCCCACGCCGATCACGTGACGCCAGGTGATTCCCTCGGGCAGGGTTGCGACCCCGATCCGCACCGCCGACCAAGAGGCCAATGTCACCCCGACCGGCTTGCCAATCAGCAGGCCGCCGATCACGCCGAGCGCTACTGGGTGCAGCAAGGTCGCCGCTGCCTCGCCTTCGATCGTGACGCCGGCGTTGGCCAGGGCAAAGACAGGCAGCACGACGGTGGTGATCCACGGATGCAGGGCGTGCTCCAGACGTTGCAGCGGAGTGACGACTTCGTCGGCTGCCTGCTGCAGGCGTGCCGCTACGGCCTGCCGGTCCGGGTTTGCCAGCGGTGGCCGTCCGGGCTCCATCGCCTTCTGAAACTTCTCGAGCAGCGCGCGCGCCCGCGCAACGAACTCCTCGCCGGATAACCGTGTTCTCGCCGGGATCGTAAACGCCGCGAGCACGCCGGCGATCGTCGGGTGGATTCCGGACAGAAAAAACGCCAGCCACAACCCGCCGATGCCGAGCATTCCATAGACCAGCGGATGGCGGATGCCCAGGAGGTTTGCGCCGACGAGACCGACCAGAAACGCCGCGCCCACCGCCAGGCTCGCCCACGAGATCGTGGAGGTGTAGAACAAGGCGATGATCAGCACCGCCGCTAGGTCGTCGCCGATCGCGAGCGCGACGAGAAAAACTTTCAGCGCCAGCGGAACGCGCGCTCCAAGCAGCGAAAGAATTCCCAGCGAGAAGGCGATGTCCGTGGCCATCGGAATGCCCCAGCCCTTCGCGCCCTCGGTCCCCGCGTTGAAACTGAAATAGATCAGGGCCGGGAGCATCGACCCACCCAGCGCGGCGGCAAGAGGCAGGGTTGCCTGGCGCAGAGAGGAGAGCTCCCCGACCAGCACCTCGCGCTTGATCTCCAACCCGATGACGAAGAAGAACATCGCCATGAGCCCGTCGTTGATCCACAGGACCAGCGGCTCGGTGAGGGCGAAGTCGCCGATTCCGAGTGTGATCGGCAGCCGGCGAAATGTCATGTAGGCGTCAACCCAAGGCGAGTTCGCCCATGCCAGCGCGATGACCGTCGAGATCAACAACAAGATGCCGGCCGCCGATTCCGCCCGGATGAAGTTCTGGAACGGCTCGATGACCGGCTTGATCAGCGGCTCTCTGGGCCGCCCTTCGTTCCGTTGAAACATAGCTGTGCGAGAGGGTCAGGGCCCTCGATGACCTTTCTTCTTTTTGAGATACAGCACCGTCAGGCCGATGAACCCGATGACCACCGCCAAGCCGCCGAGCAAGACCAAAGGATCCATAGACGCCTCCGGTTGGTTGTGGAGAGAAGAGCAAGCCGCCACTAGCTGCGCGCCGTTTGCCGCCGTTTTTTCACCGGCCGAGGGCCGACCGAATCCTCGCCACGATGTGATCGGGGGAATCGGCTACATCGATGACCAGGGCCTCGGCCGGCTCCTCCAGAATCTCAAACTGGCTGGCAAGCAAGTCCTTGTGCATGAAGTGACCCTCGCGGTGAACCAGGCGCTGCTTGATGAGGTCGAAGTCGCCCTTGAGGTATACGACGCACAAGCGGTCCTCCAACCCCTCAACCAGCGCACGTCGAAACGCGGCCTTCAGCGCCGAGCACGCCAACACGACGTGCCGGCCTTGCTCGATCCATTCCGTGAGCGCCGACCGGAGTGTTCCCAGCCAGGGCCGGCGGTCCTCGTCGGTCAGCGGCACGCCTTGCCTTAACTTCTCGAGATTGGCGGGTGAATGGAACACGTCTCCGTCGCAAAAACTCCAGCCCAACGCGTCGGCCAGCCGCAGCCCGATGGTTGTCTTCCCGGAGCCCGAGACGCCCATGATCAGCACCACCTGCGGCGTCATCTGCTCATCCCGCCTCACCCTCTGCTCCGCTCTCGCTTTATCCCGTACCCCTTTACCCCTTCCTTCTCCCTTTTTTTCCCGTGCGATCTTGTGCAAGGTCTTCCAGAAATCTGACCACCAGAGCCGTCCAGCCGGTCTGATGGCTGGCGCCGCAGCCCCGTCCCATGTCGCCGTGGAAATATTCGTGAAACAGTGTCAACCCGCGCCAGTGCGGATCGTCGGCGAAGCGACGGTCCTCTCCCTGCCACGGGCTCAGACCCCGCTCGTCCGGATGAAACGTCGCCGCAAGACGTTCGGCGAGCAGGACCGCGATCTCTCGAAGAGACCGCTTCTGTCCCGATCCGGTCGGATAGTCGACAAGCAACCGGTCGCCGTAAAAATGGTGGTAACGCTCGAGCGCCTCGATGAAAAGATAGTTCAACGGAAACCACACCGGGCCC
This sequence comes from Nitrospiraceae bacterium, assembly GCA_035573855.1. Taxonomy (GTDB): domain Bacteria; phylum Nitrospirota; class Nitrospiria; order Nitrospirales; family Nitrospiraceae; genus DATLZU01. Next base: position 27,029 of record DATLZU010000042.1, on the reverse strand, counting down.
CGCCAGTTGGAGTTGCCCCCGAACAGGTCGTTGTCGGATTCGCCGGGGACGTAAGCGACCCGATATTCGTTGCCCTCGGCTTGAAAGACATACGGGTGTTCCAGATGCACCCGCGACAGCGAGCGGATGCCGAAGGGCGCCAGAAACTCACGCTCATCGAGCGCGTAGCGCAACACCCGCTCCAGCCGCTCGCGGGAGGGAATGGCCAACAGCAGCCGATCGTGGGCGGCATCCTTCAGCGACTCCATGTAGGAAATTTGGCGATGCAGGTCCTGCCGGTTCTCGATGAACCAGCGCATCCGTTTGGTGAAACCGGGGAGGCGATCCAGTTCCTTTCGCTCCAGGACTTCCACCGCGATCAGCGGGAGCAGTCCCACGATCGACCGGACTTTCAAGGCGACGGGTTCGCCGTTCACGTGCAGATGGTCGTAATAAAACCCGTCATCGTCTTCCCATAGCCCGGTTCCGTCGAGGTTGTTCATGGCGTCCGCGATCGCCACGAAGTGCTCGAAGAATTTGGACGCCACGTCTTCGTACGCCGGGTCTTCCTGGGCCAGTTCGATGGCCATTGCCAGCATTGTGAGACAGTAAAACGCCATCCAGGCCGTGCCGTCCGCCTGCTCCAAGTGGCCGCCGGTGGGCAGCGGCTTGGAGCGGTCGAACACGCCGATATTGTCGAGTCCCAAAAACCCTCCGGAAAACAGATGTCGGCCGCGCACGTCCTTGCGGTTGACCCACCAGGTGAAATTGATGAGCAGCTTCTGGAACACCCGGGCGAGAAACACGCGGTCGCGCTGGCCTTTCTGCGCCGTGATCTTGTACACCCGCCAGCAGGCCCAGGCGTGGACCAGCGGGTTGGCATCGGCAAAGGCGAACTCATAGGCCGGAATCTCGCCGTTGGGGTGCATGTACCACTCGCGCAGAAACAGAAGGAGTTGGGCCTTAGCGAACGCCGGATCGATCCGCGCGAACGGGATCACGTGGAAGGCCAGGTCCCAGACCGCGTACCAGGGGAATTCCCACTTGTCCGGCATCGAAATGATGTCGCGGTTGTAAAGGTGGAGCCAGTCGCTGTTCCGGCCCTGCCGCCGGGCAGGGGGCGGAGGAGGCTGGGACGGATCGCCGTCCAGCCAGTCTTTGACGACATAGAAGTAAAACTGCTTGGTCCATAGGAGGCCAGCGTAGGCCTGGCGCGCCACGCGCCGTTCTTCGTCCGACAGGCCCGGCGGGATCACGGTGGCGTAGAACTCGTCGGCTTCCCGGACCCGCTCGTCGAAGAGGCGGTCGAACTCACGCCCGAACGGCGACGCCGGCGCGCCTTCCTCCCGACAGAGCCGCAGACGCACGACTTGCTGCTGCCCGGCCGGCACATCGAGCCGATACAGGGCGGCCGTTTTGGTCCCGACGCCGGCCGGATTGATCGCGTCGGTTCGGCCGTGAACAAGATAGTCATGAAACGCATCCTTGACGAACGGCGAAGGGTTCGGCGTTCCGAACAAGCGGGCCGTGTTGGTTTCGTTCTCGGTGAACAGGAACTCCGGGCCCTGCCGGCCGGCGGCTGATTCGGCGATGAAGCGGAACCGTCCCAGCTCATGGTGATCGGTCAGAACCGCCGTCTCATTCCCGCGGACGATCTGCGGCTTGGGGCCATAGCCTTCTCCGGAGCGTCCCCAGGACCAGATATTGCGGAACCAAAGGGTCGGCAGCAGATGGAGCGTCGCCGGCTCCGGCCCGCGGTTGGCGATCGTGAGCCGGATTAGCAGGTCGTCGGGCGAGGCCTTGGCGTATTCTGCCAACACGTCCCAGTAACGGTTGTCGTCGAAGACACCTGTGTCCAGCAACTCAAATTCGGGGTCGTCTTTTCCGCGGCGGCGGTTTTCTTCGACCAGACGCGCGTAAGGAAATTCCGCCTGAGGATACTTGTAGAGAGCCTTCATATAAGAATGCGTGGGCGTGGAATCGAGATAAAAGTAGCACTCCTTCACGTCCTCTCCGTGGTTGCCTTCCGGCCCCGACAGGCCGAACAGCCGCTCTTTGAGAACGGGGTCGCGCCCGTTCCAGAGTGCGAGCGCGAAGCACAGGCGGCAACGCCGGTCGCAGACGCCGAGCAGGCCGTCTTCCCCCCATCGGTACGCGCGGCTGCGGGCATGGTCGTGAGGGAAATAGTCCCAACAGGTCCCGTCGAGGGAATAGTCCTCGCGCACGGTCCCCCACTGCCGTTCCGAGAGATACGGTCCCCACCGTTTCCAGTAGCGGGTACGCTCCGTGTCCTCGGCGAGACGCTTCCATTCGGCGCCGCGCGATGCCGGTTTGGCCATGGGCTCTCCGTTCTACTTCGTCGCTTCCTTGGCCTTCTCGACGGCTTCTTGCATCGCTTCCTTCATCTGCTCCGCTCCTTCTTGCGCCTTTTCGGCGGCTTTTTCCGCCGCCGCCTCGACCTTTTCCTTGCTCTCCTGCAGTGCCTGCCCGGCCTTCTCGACCGCTTCATCGATTTTCTTGCCGGCTTTCTCCGCCGGTCCTTCCTGTTTGCAGCCGATCCCGACGCACAGCACCGCAGACGACAACAAAATGGAGAAACCTCGATACACGCCGTTCATGGTTCCCTCCTTCCCCCTGACCATAGCTCTGCCTTCAACAGAGCGGCAGCGAATAGCCGAATAGCCGATAGCGTCGATTCTTCATCGCCCCTCTCCCACAGCGAGAAAGGAGGAGTTCTTGCGGGACTCCCAAAACCTCTTCCTCCGGGGGAGAAAGAAGTCCTGAGAAATTAGGGGGGCGGCCTGCAGGCGTTACGTTCCCGCCGGGATCCGGCGCAACACCGCCCTGGCCGGCGCGCCGTCGCTGTGGGCGATTTTGAGCGGCAGACAGATCAAGTCGTACTCGCCAGGACGAACGTGCGACAGGTCCAACCCCTCGATGATCCAGATGCCGGCCTTCAACAGCGCGCGATGCACCTCCGGCCCGTTCTTTTTGTAACCGCCGACGGACAAGTAATCGACGCCGACGGTTCGCACCCGGCGCGCGGCGAGATATCGGCCGGCTTCCGTGGACAGGTACACGAACTCCTTGATGAATACATCCGTCTTCCAGACTCGGGCGGAATTGCGCGTCTTGAACAAGATACGCTCGCCGCGACGAATCCGGTGCGGGCGCAATTCCTCCACGCGGATGCGATCGGGGTCGCGGATGGCGATGACACGGGCCGGCCCGATCACCGCCGACAGCGGCATCTCGTCCAATTCTTTTCCGCCGCGGAGGAAGTGCACCGGCGCGTCCATGTGTGTGCCGCTGTGCGCTCCCATCGAAATCTCCGAGAGCGTGCACGCGTCCCCATGCTTCATGTCCAGAATGCGCGTGATCCGGATCGGCGGATTGTCGGGCCAGTGCACCATGCCCGTCCGAAACGCCACCGACACGTCGATCCAATCCCCATTCACCACGGCAGTTCGTCCTCACGCGGTCCGCCCGGCTTTCTTGAGTAACCGTCCCAGGTTCACTCCGCTGGCGATCACCCCGATGTGACTGAAGGCCTGCGGGTAGTTGCCGAGAAACGCTCCGGTCGCCGGATCGATTTCTTCCGGCAGCAACCCCAGCCCGTTGGCCCTGGCGCAGAGCGAATCATAGAGATCCATCGCGGCATCGAGTTGTCCTTGTTTGGCCAGGTTGTCCACCAACCAGAAACTGCAGAGGAGAAACGCCCCCTCATGGCCAGCCAAGCCGTCGGGCGATTCGTCCGGCAGATAGCGGTAGAGCAGTCCCTGCCCCGCGCCTAGCCGATCGGCGATCGCGCGCGTGGTCGCGACCATCTTCGGATGATCCGCCAGCACGACCCGGCGCAGCGGCAGCGACAACAAACTGGCATCCAGTCCTCCTCCGCCGAGATGTTCGGTGAGGGACTGGAGGTTCTCGTCCCATGCCTCCTCCAGGATGACACGACCGATGCCCTCGGCTGCGGCGCGCCATTCCTGCACGTGGCCGGGAAGCTGGAAGCGTTCCGCCAGCCGGGCGGCGCGGTCCAGCGCCACCTGACAGAGCGCGGCGGAGTAAGTGAACAGGCGCCCGTCTGTCCGGACTTCCCAGATGCCATGGTCGGGCGTCCGCCATTCGCGGCGGGCTGCGTCGGCGAGTTTCCGCAACCGTCCCCACAGCGCCGGGTCGATCCGGCCGTGGTGGGCCGCCCACTGATACGCGCAATCCATGATTTCGCCGTACACGTCGTGCTGGCGTTGGTCCGCCGCTGCGTTGCCCCAGCGCACCGGGCGCGACCGGCGATAGCCTTCCAACTCCGTGTCCACCCGTTCGGGCGGTGGGGCCTTGCCGTCCAGGGTATAGAGCACCCTCGGCCGCCCGTCTCGGTCCACCGCGTCCAAGACCCAGCCGAGGAAACCGGCCGCTTCCTGCGACAGCCCGATGCGATGCAGCGCATAGACTGAAAACGCCGCGTCCCGGATCCAGGCGTAGCGGTAATCCCAGTTACGCGGGCCGCCGATCGCTTCCGGCAACGATGAAGTCGGCGCGGCGACGATGGCGCCGTTTTCGAAATGATCGAGCAGCTTGAGCGTGATGGCCGCCCGGCGGACGAGCGCCTCCTGCGGGCCGTGGTAATCCACGTGCTGCATCCAACGGCGCCACACGTCGCGCGTGTTCCGCAGCAGTTCCTCGTAATCGATGCCGTGGTGATGATGGACGCCGGTCCAGCGCAACAGCAGGTGAGCGGACTGGCCGGCCTGCAGCGTGTGCACCGTGCACAGTCCCTTGAGGGGAACCGTCGAGGAGAGGTGTAGGTCGAGATCAGGACGGCCTTTGCAACGGATCGCCACTCCGTCACCGCATGGCTCGCCCTCCGCGCCGCCGTGGGGAGCGATCTCGATGCGGAGCCGCACTTGGCCTTCCAACACGACCGCGCTCCGGAGCAGTTCCCGCCTGGTCGCTGGCTGATCCTCCGCGAGATCGGCGCCGGATCGCAGCGGAAACGCGTCAGTAACCCTAATCGTACCCGTGGCCGTGCGCATCTCGGTGACAAGGACCGCGCTGTCCGCTTCGTAGAACTGCCGCGCCTCGCGCATTCCCTCCGGCGCCACCGTGAAGGCGCCGCCATCGGTTGCATCCAGAAGGTGGCAAAACAGGGGCGGGGAGTCGAAGCGCGGTACGCACAGCCAAGAGACGGCGCCGTCGCGCCCGACCAGCGCGGCGGTGGCTCCGTCGCCAATCAAGCCGTGATCTTCGATCGGCAGATACCCGTCGATCGGACGAAGCGGCGCCCACTGTGTCATGCGAACGACTCTCCCTCGGCTGTCCGGTCGTGGATGTGATGCATGGGCTTATCTTCTCGCCGCGTCTCGGTCGCCGAGCCTGCGGGCCGTGACCGTGGGTCCGTCCGATCCGGCCGGATAGTCTTGCAGCGGGACGCCTCCTCCGGCCCAGACGTCGAGGATCGGCTCGACGATGCGCCATGACTCTTCCGCCTCGTCGTCGCGGATCGACAGCAGGGGGTCGCCCTTGAGCACGTCGAGCAGCAGGCGCCCGTACGCCGGAAGGCTCGGAGACGGCAACACGGTGTCCAACTCGACCCGTTCCAACCCGAAGAGGTCACCGGGACTGTTGATGTTGACGCCCAACGTGATGCGGTCCGGATCGAGCTCCAAGCGCAACACGTTCGGTCGGGGGTCGTCCTTCTGCCCGAAGGCCAGATGAGGCACCGGTCTGAAGTGAACAGCGATCTCGCGACGATCTTGTTTGAGTGCCTTACCCGTCCGGAGCGTGAAGGGGACTCCCGCCCACCGCCAGTTGTCGACCGTCAACGTCACCTGCGCGAACGTTTCGGTCCCGCGCTGAGGATCGACGCCTTCTTCCTGGACATACGCGAGAATTTCACGCTCGCCAATGGCTCCGCGGCCGTACCGGCCGCGGACCGTCCGCCGGATGACTTCGTCGGGAGAGAGGCGGCGGACCGCCTGCAGCACGTCCACTTTGCGGTTGCGCAGGATTCGTTCGTTGAGCGTGTGGAGCGGCTCCATGGCGATCAGTGCGAGCAACTGCAACAAATGGTTCTGCACCATGTCGCACAAGGCCCCGGTGCCGTCGTAGAACGACGTCCGACCTGCCGCCGTGAGGGTTTCATCCCAGACGATGTCAATCCGTTCCACGTGCTGGGAGTTCCACAGGGGCTCGAAGATCCGGTTGGCGAACCGCAGTCCCAGGATATTCTGCACCGTCTGTTTGCCCAAAAAATGATCAAGCCGGAAAACGGCCTCCTCGGGAAACGATTTGTGCAACAGGCGGTTCAGGGCCTGGGCGCTTTCGAGGTTCTGCCCAAACGGCTTTTCCAGGACGATCTTGCTGCCCTTCGGCGGGCTGAGCGCCGCCAGCGCCTCCACCGTCGGTCGAAACAGCGCAGGGGGAAGCGCGAGATAGGCGACGAAGGGTTCCGTCAACGGGCCGAGCGCGTTCGCGATCTGCCGGCGGTCGGTCACGTCCGCCCGCTGGTATTCCAGGATAGACAGGATGTCCTTGCGGGACGAGGGATAGACCCGCGGGAGGGCGTGTTCCAGCCTCTCCTCGATGCGGCGCCGAAACGTCTCAGTGTCCCAGTCGTCCCGCGCCAGGCCGAGGACCTGGAAGCCGTCGGGCAGCAGGCCGCCCTGCTGCAGCCGCGCCAGCGCGGGCACCAAAAAGCGGGATGTGAGATCGCCCGACGCGCCGAAAATGACTAATCGACGGATCACGAAAACACCTTCAGTCCTCTGCTTTGATCCACATCTCATAGAGCGAGAGGCCGATCTGCCCGGCGAGCGAGAGCCCCATGAGCACCCCGCCCCCGATGACCGTGTAGGCGAACAGCGGCGCCCATTTCGTGAACCACCAGGATCCGATGTCCAGCCAAATCGCCACGAAAGGCGCCGCGATCAGGAGAGCGCGCAGCAGGCGCGGCGTGTCGCTCAACGAGAACACCGCCCCGGTCAGCATGAAAATGAAGCTCATCCCGAACAGGTGCACGTGCGACACGCGGGCGAGCGCCTGAATGGATTTGCCCAGGTCCACACGCGTGAACTCCGCCACTTCGGCATAAGTCGTGAGCGGCGCCAGGCCCATCCCTGCCTCCGCGCTGTGGCAGCTCGCGCAGGCCCGCAGTAGGATGGGCCGGATGTCGGCGAACTGCGCTTCGCCGGCCCCGGCGCGAATCCAGCCGATGATTTGCTGTCGCTCCTCAGAAGTCGCGTACTCTTTCATGCTCCCTTCGAGCGAGGCTTCCAACCGGCTGCTGCCGCGGTCTCCGTGGTATTTAGTGATGATCGCCTTGACCAAGGTCCCGTTCGCGTGTGGCTGGATCGCCGTCAGATAGAGATACGCCACGCCGAAAAGGTAACCGATGCCCATCGTCAGGAGAAAACAGGTCGCCAGTACCTTGAGAGGCAGGGGTAACGTCCGCAGCGTCACCGCGTGCGCCTGACGTTCATCGGGCCCGGGCACGTCGCGTGTCCTTCAAAGCGGCCTCCAGCAGGTCGATGCCTTTCTTCGAGGCCGTGATGGATTGCCCGAGTGCTTCGCGCGCCTGCTCCGGGTGATGGAACCCGTCGGAGTTCTCCGCCGTCCACCATTCCCAAAGCACATGTGCCGTATCGTGCTGCGCGCGGGCCGCTTGCAGGACCTGTTCAGCCGCCCCGGCTCTCGCTGCTGTGTCGAAGGTGTCGATCAACCGTGCCAGCCAAAATTCGGCTTTGCGAATCTTCCCTCGGGTATACTCCTGGATCGCATCGATTCGGTAGGTTGCATCGGCTTCCGACCAGTCGCTGTGACAACGGAGGCAGGTCTCCTTCAGGTAGCGCCTGGGGCTCGTTTGCCAGTGCGACGTGAAGGTCGTGCCGTCGGGCCGGTGAAGCTTCGGCATGTGGCAGTCGGCGCATTGCACTCCCGCTTGCTCATGCCGGCTCTGCCAGAACACTTCCGTTTCCGGATGTTGAACCTTGATCAGCGCCGCTCCGGTCACGGCATGTTTGAAGTCCCGGAATTGGAGGTCGTCATAGGCCTTTTTGATGTCGAACACGTTCACCCACGGGAAGTAATTGGTGCGGGCATCTTCGAAGCCAATCCGTTTGCCGGTCGTGGGATCCAGGCCCGGATTGCAATTGTATTCCACGTGACACTGGGCGCACTGCAGCGTGGAGTTGGCTGGCGCGAGCAAGCCGATCTTGCGGTAGCCACGGAACTCCACCACGCGGATCGCCTGCTTCTGGGCGTCCTTGGCATACGGGGTTGCGCCCCTCGTGGTCACGGCTTGAATCAGTGCGTCGCGGACGATCCTGGGCTTCGCGGCGTGCGGGTCGTGGCACTGCACACAGCCCATCGGGTTTTGCAGCGTCTTGGCCAACTCGATCACATCGGACGTTCGCGCCCATTTGGCCTTCGGGTGAGGTTCTCCCATGAAGCCCCACTGCAAAATGAAATCGGAGGTTTTGCACAGGAGACAGGTGGGATTGGCAGCCTTGGCAGTCTCGACCAGTTCACGGTGCGTGTCTTCCAGCACATCCCACGCTTTGCCAATGTATCCGATGTCCTGCCAGGACCGAAGCTGGAACCGGCCGCCGTAGGCTCGGTCCACGAGCAGGTGATCCAGCAGCATGAAGGCATGCGAGCGGGGGTCGTTGTGCTCTTTGGTAAACCCGTGTCCCATCAGCAGTTTGTCGAGCGTCGGCGCGCGCCCGGTCGGGACGGCCTTCTCCCTGCGCGCGCCGGACGCCGGATGCGTCTTGAGGAAACTGTTGTATTGGTCCTGATGGCAGGCGCTGCAGACGGTCAAGTCGAAACTGGTCGCCGGCTTGGCTTGCGCGTCGGAAAGATGCGCGGAGGTCTCGGTATGGCAGGTCAGGCAGGACAATCCCTGATGTTTGCTGCCGAGACGAAGTTCCTGAATTTCGCCGTGGCACCCGAGACAGCGGGCATCTTCACTCGCGACCGTGGTCACGGTCGTCTTCGAGTCGGCTGGTTGACCCTCACCGGGGTTGGGGCTCAGCCATCCGACTGGTCCGAAAACCGCGAGCACGCCGGCCGTTCGAGCCGCCCATTTCACCACCGATGAGAGGTTCATGGGACCCTTTTCACTTGAGCGACGCCATGTAGGCCACGATCGCGTCGAGTTCCTCTTCGGTGCCTTTGAAGGCCGGCATCTTGGCATTGGGCATGACAGACTTAGGTTCCTTGGTGAACCGTTTGAGCCAATCGGCGTCCCGCACCGCACCGACCTTGGTTAGGTCGCCGCCGCTCTTGCCTCCTTTGTCGTTGATCGTATGACACATGGCGCACTTTTTCTCCGCATACGCCTTCTGGCCCTTGGCGATTTGGGTGGAATCGCCCGATGCGGCAAACGGAGCGGCGGACCACCACATGACGGTTGCAACCAAGCCTCCAACAAACCAACGGGTTCGCATGCGCGTCATCGATATTCTCCCACTCCGCCCGATGCGGGACGACGAGATCAAAAGTCACGCCGCAGGCCCGCAGCGGTCACTTTCCGCCTTTCGCGCAGAAGCTCCGCACGTACGCGATGACCTTCCAGGCCTCCTCTTCGGTCAGTGCGCCGGGCACGAGCGAGATCATGCCGGACCCCGGGCTGCCGTTCTTGATGATCCAGAAGAGTTCCCCGTCCGACCGCGCGTTCTGGAACTGGCAATTCGTGAGGTCGCGGGGGCCGGGGTTGAGCATAGCCCCGGCCACCCCGTCGCCCTTTCCGCTCTTGCCATGACAGTTGAAGCAGGTGCCTTTGCCCTCGTAAAGGGCCTTGCCTTCTTCGACGATCTTGGCCGGCGCCCGCCTGGCGTCTTGATAGAGTGGCGTACTCAACTTCTTGGCCTCGGCCATCTGATCCGCCGGCACGCGCGGCTTGAGCGGATCTTTTTCCGGCGCCGCGAGTGCCGATTCACCGAGAAGGAGTATCGTTGCCGCCATGATCGGTGCCCACTGCGCTGTCCTCATAGCTCCTCCTTGTCACATTGACCATCTGTGACGACCGGCGTTCTTGTTGATGAGAAGTTCCGCAGCCATGCGGCTGCGGCCCACTCACTTGAACTTGGCTGCCGCGTGTTCGACCGCCTGTTTGAGATCGGCCCAGGCCTTCTCCGCTCCGGTCTTGAGCGACTCCCAGGCGTCTTCGCCGGCTTCTTTCAGTTCGCGAAGCTTGGTGTGCGCCGCCTCGTACTTGGCGGATATCGCTTCGATCTGCTTGTCATACTCGATCTTCACCGAGGCTTCAGCTTGCTCCGCTTTGGCTTTCAAGACCTCAAGCTTGGCCGCCCACTCGTTGATCTGCGATTCCAGCTTGTCCTGATAGGCCTTGCGATAGGTGTTCTGCATGCCCATGGCTTTTCCTCACCCGATTCACGGTTGATGAACTTCCCATCGATGCGCTGTCCTCCGGCATTACCGGCTGAGCCGTTCCCGTTCCGCCGCAAGCCAATCGTCGAGGTCCTGGCCGTCCTGGCCGCCGCGCGTTTCATACAGTTCGTAGGCCCGTTTTTCTATTGCGGCGTAAAGGGCGTCGGTCCGAAAAGCGTGGCCGTGATCGGGAGGAGAGGCGGCGGTCGGTACCTCGGGTTGTCCGGGCAGCCGGCGCGTTTTGATCACGATACGCCTTCCCATGGTTTGAGGTTCGTGCGGCAGAATTGTCGCGACGGAGAAGTTCCCCCGCCTCGGCTCGGGTCGTCTCATCTGGATATACGGGACGACAACGGTACGCGCCAGCGTCTCCGTGGCGTCTCCCGTTGCTCGGGCGGCGTGGAGCGGTTTGCGAGGATTGTCCCATCGAGGAGTTCACCGCAGTTCACGCAGCGCCAGGAATGTTCGTCCTGCGGGCTCGAAGCGGTGTCATCCGCTAATGGCCCAATCCAAACCATCAACCCGCCGCAACGACCGCACCGCACGGCATAATCCTTTCTGTGGAGAAAATAGCGAGGAGCTAGCAGCACAGAACGATGACACATAGCTCCGCGCGATTCGCTCTACGCTATTCGTTTTATTTGACCGGGCCGTTTGCTGCCCGCTCCGCGCTTTTTTCTACAAAACGACGCGGACTGACGGTAGCGGGGATTTCCCTGAAAATGGCTGGCGATGCGAGGGGAAAAACCTGACAAGGCTGGTCGCGGTTACGCCCTGGGCGACTCGGCGGAAGTCAGAAGGCTGTGGTCCAGCGCATAGCGAACGAGATCAGCGCGGCTTCGAAGATCTAATTTCACCATGAGGCGGGCGCGATAGGTTTCAACGGTCTTGACGCTCAAACTCAATTGCTCGGCGATTTCCTGATTGGTGAAGCCGCGCGCGACGCGGGTCAATACCTCCCGCTCGCGCCGGCTCAACGGTTGATCGGGAGGACGGGTCGGCCGGCGCAAACGGTTCTGGTCCGTCTCAGGCGGATCAGCGAACATCCGATCGGGGTCGCACGAGAGGTCCACAAAGGTCCGTCCTTGGGCGACCGTGCGGATTGCCGTCAGGAGTTCCGAGTCCACCGCCGTTTTCACCACGTAGCCCGCCGCGCCGGCCGAGAGAGCCAGTCGCAGGTAACCGGGATCGTCGTGCATGGTGAGCACCAGCACGCGCGTCGCCGGAGACGCCTGGCTGATTTGCCGGATGGCGTGGAGGCCGTCATGTGGCATCGAAAGATCCATCAGCACCACGTCCGGCGCCGTCGTCGGGATCTGTTGCTCCGCTTGCAGTCCGTCGGCCGCTTCGCCCACCACTTCCATGTCCGGCTGTCCGTTGATGAGCAGGCGCAGGCCGCTTCGGAGCACCGCATGGTCGTCGGCGATGAAGACCCTGATCTTCATGCGGCCGAGTCCTCCGGAAGGGGAATGGTGACGGAGACGGTCGTTCCTTTCCCCGGCGCGGATTCAATCGAGAAACTCCCTCCGAGCAGGGCCGCCCGTTCCCGCATGCCGTGCAGGCCCAGATGCCAGAAGGTTTCCGGATTTTTCAGCAAGCGTCTGGCATTGAAGCCGCATCCGTCGTCTTCGACGACCAGCCTGACCAGCGACGATTCATGCCGGACGACGACGCTGATCGTGTTCGGGGCCGCGTGCTTGGCGGCGTTGGTCAGCGCCTCCTGCGTGATACGATAGAGCGCCGTCTCCACCGCCGACGGAAGCCGTCGTCCGTTGATCCCGCTCACATGGACGTCTACCGGAATGCCGTAGGCCGCCGCGTACTCCTCGGCATGGCGACGCACTGCTTCTTCCAGACCCAGATCGTCAAGCGCGAGCGGGCGGAGACCGCGCGCCAACCGCTGGATTTCGGCCAACGTGTGCGAAGTAAGCCGGCGCAGGTCACCGGCCTTGGCCTGCACGGATTCAAGGGTCTCCGCGTCTTCCAGGGCGCGGAGACCGACCAGCAGCGACGTCAGCGACTGGGCCGTTTCGTCGTGCAACTCGCGGGCGATCCGGCGCCGCTCGTCTTCCTGTGCGGAGATGATCCGGTTCAGGAGATGGGTCTGAATGAGGTCCGCCTGTTGGAGTTTTTGGTAGGCCAGGGCATTCTGCACGGCAACCGAGGCGGCCTGCGCGACGGCCACGAGCTTGGCCTGATCGGAGAAGGTGAACTCCGAGCCGTCGCGCTTGTTGTGGAGGTTAAAGAATCCGATGACGTCTTCCTTGGCGTCCAGGATCGGGACGCTGATGGCCGACTTGACGCTGAATCTCTTCCGCAATTCGGGGATGATCTGCGGATCCGTCGCCGCGTCGTTCGTCACGTAGGGCACCTTATGCTTCAACACCCAGCCCGGCAGACCGCGCCCGGCAGGCCAGCGGTATTCGAGCGGCACGACTTCGCCCCGATGGAAATATCTGCGGCACTCCATCCCTTCGGGAGTGCGCAGGCCGGCGCACCCGCTTTCCGCATTCACGAGGGTGATTGCTTCCACGACCAACTCGTCCATCAGTCGATCCACATCTAGCGTGGCGTTGAGCTTCTCGCTGATCCGGAGAAACGCCCGCGTCGTGTCCTCGGCCCGTCTTCGCTCGGTGACATCGTTAAGCAGCGTCAAACGCGCCGGCCTGCCCGCGAACACGATGTTGTGATAGGAGATTTCCACGTCGATGAGTGTGCCATCCTTTTTCCGGTGGCGCCACACGCCGATGTTGGTTCCGGAGGGAATGTCGCGGCTGGCGGACAGAACTCCAAGGAACCGCGGAATGTCTTCTGGCGGCCGGATGTCCTTGACCGTCATGCGCAGGAATTCCTCGCGGGAGTAGCCGTAGTGGCGGACTGCCGTGTCGTTGACGGCGAGAAACTGCAGGGTCTCCAGGTCAACGACCCACATCGGATAGGGGCTGTGCTCGAACAGGCGCCGGTGCTGGTCCTCGCTCTCCCGCAGATGTCGCTCCATCTGTTTCCATAGGGTGATATCGGTTAGAGCGCCGATCATGCGGACTGGAGCACCGTGTCTGTCGAAGATGACGCGGGCCCGGTCCAGCACATGCGCGTAGGATCCGTCGGCTCGCTGGAATCGGTACTCGTTGGACCACGAGGATTCTCTTCGTTCGAGCAACGCGTGGATGCCGGTGAGGACGGTGTCTCGGTCTTCCGGATGCACGCGATCGATCCACCAGTCGAGCTTGGGACCGACCTGGTCCGCCTGGTGCCCGAACAACCGGTGCAGCCCGTCTCCCCACCACACGTCGTTGGTGCGGAGATTCCAATCCCAGACGGCGTCATGCGTGGCCTGCGCGATCAGCCGGAATCGCTCCTCACTCACCCGGCGCCGCTCTTCCGCCCGTTTGCGCTCGACGGACTCCGCCGCCAGGGCGTCCAATGCCTTAGAGACAAGCGCCTGTTCGGCTTTTTTCCCCTCCGTGATATCCCGCGTGAAACAGCGCGTGTGAGAGAATGCCCCGTGCTCCCAACGCACGTTGGAATCGATCAACACGTACTTGATCGAGCCGTCCTTGCCGCGCAGTCGCGCTTCGTAGTTGCGCAGCGTCTCGCCGCGCGCAAGGCGTTCCAGGATGTCGTCGCTGGTGGCCTGGTCCGCGTGGAATTCCGCGATATGGCGTCCGATCATTTCGCCAGGCGCGTAGCCGAGCAGATCGGCCTCCGCCTGATTCACCCACATGATACGGCCGTCCGGTCCTACCCAATGCATGCCGACGGCGGCGTGCTCGATGAAGTCGCGAAGATCGCGCTCGTTTTTGCGAAGGCGCTCGGCGGCTTGCTGTTCCCTCAGGCCGAGCCACAAGGTCGCCCACAGCACGACGATGGCGATCCCGCGGTTGACCAGATCGCTTTCGGGTTCCGCGCTCAAGGGGGACAGGAAGAACGCTAGGACGGTGAGGGCCGTGCATCCGGCCGCCGTCGCGATGGGGATGGCGCGATGAGACGCCGACAGAGAAAGAAACACCAGCCCGGCGTACAGCGCAGCCGTGACGACGCTCGGCGGCGTCCACACGTCCGCGAGGAAGATGCCGACGGCCAGCGCCAGGATACCCGAACCCACAAGGGCGTCCTTCGTATTCAGGTGCTTGACCGGGTCTCCGGCTAGGGCGTGCGGTTTCATTGAAAGACCGGTGTGTGAATGTGACTCACGGTTTGCGATGCGGCGGCGGAAGGACGGCGACCATGCTAAATCCGCAGCGGCGCCTTGGTCAAGGTTGTCCTTGTCCGCTTTGAACATGGCCGACAGCGCCTCGCGCGAAGCCAATAGCTCATCGCTCTTCGCTGCTCGCTCCTTGCTGTATTTTTTGAAGCAGTCAAAACGACAGAGGAACGCCGGCGTTCGGCGACGGCGTGAGGCGTGACGGATGCTCTCCGGTCATACGGCCCGGCTTGGCGCCAGGGCTGTTCGAAAGCTGGCGCGGCCGCTCGCGGAGCGTCACATCGCGGCGATACGATTTTTCGTCGCGTCGGTACTCGATCTCGATCTTCTGGCCAACCCGGAATCGGGCGATGGCCTGCAGGAGATCGTGAGGTGAGCGCAAGCGAATTCCTTGGACGGCGGTGATGATATCACCGCCCAGCGTCCATGCCTGCCCTTCGACGACGACATCCAGGTCGCCGGCGCGCAGGCCGATTTCCATCGCCGGGCTGCCTGGGTCCACGGCTTCCACCAACAGTCCCGCCGTCAGCGGCAGGGTGAAAAGCGCAATCAACTCGTCGGTGACGAACTTCCCGCCGACGCCGAGCCACGGCCGGATGACCCGGCCTTTCTGCTTGAGTTCAGACACCACGTGGACGACTGTGTTGATGGGGATGGCGAACCCGATGTTTTGGGCGCCTTCGATCATGGCGGTGGCGACGCCGATCACCCGGCCTTCGGAGTCCACCAGCGGTCCGCCGCTGTTCCCGGGGTTGATCGGCGCCGTGGTTTGCAGCACCTGGGGTTCGCCCGCGGCGAGATTGGGAGGCGCGCCTCCGATCCGGCTGATGATCCCGCTGGTGAGCGTGGAGCCGAGGCCCAACGGATTGCCGATAACCAGCGCACGCTGACCGACCCGCAGGGTACTGGAGTCTCCCAGCCGCACCGCACTGAACGGTCCCTTGACGTCGACCAAACGCAGCAGCGCGATGTCCGTCACCGGATCGCTCCCGACGAGTTCGGCCCGCGCGCGCCGCCCGTCGTGGAGGGTGGCCATCACAGCATGGGCGCCTTCCACCACGTGCGCGTTGGTGACGATCAGCCCGGTTTCATCGAGGATGAATCCCGATCCTACGCCGTCGGGCAGCGCCGCCCCCCGCTGCCCGTGCGATGCGTAGGCGGAGGAAAGTGACACGGTTGCCGGAACAAGCTGTTCGTAGATCCGGATCATGTCCTCTTCGAAGCTTTCGAAGGCGGCTGCGCCGCCGACCGCACAAGCGACGAACGACGTAATGGCCCACAGCGCCGCCCTGCAGGACCGGCCGGGGCCGATTCCGATCTTCTGTTCAGGACTGTGCCGCATCGCGCCTATTCAGTCTGCCCGAATTGACTCCCCGACACAAGCGCGCCTGATCGGACATGGGATTGGTGCTGATGATCCGGCTACTCTCGCTCCCTCGGGATAAGCAGTTGTTTGGGCAGAGCGATGGCGTTCGCCAACACATCGAGGGCCAGTCGAGGATATCCGGTGAGCCCCTTAGCGAAGGACTCGATTGGCAGATACCGGACGGCCGGACTCCTCCGCGGTCCTTTAACCTCGAACAGCGCGGTGGACAATCCCGGGCGGTCGCCCGCCAGCAGCCGCCCAAACAGCGGGACCTTGCCGATCAGATCGGAGTAGGCGCCGAGCGGACTGACGGCCAAGGCTAGATGCAGTTCATCCGAGACCATGTCAAGCGTGCCGGCCCCGCTGACTTTCATGATCGGACTGTCGAAGACAATATTGTGGGAGGCCAACATTCCGTCTTCAACCGTGATCGTGGCGGAGATGGTATCAAACGGAATCCCGTCATGTTCGAAGTCCACCTTCCCTTTGAGCAAGGCCGGTACGTTGAGCATCTTGAGCACCTTGGGCAACACCGTCCCGTGCAGGACCTGTCCCCGTTCGAGGCGCAATTTCAGCGGGGCAAGACTGCGCAAGGTTCGAAGAAACGGCGACGGTCCGTCAACCGTTCCGCGAACGGTTCCGGTCAACGACAGCGTCCCTTGAAGCGGTTCCGCCTCCGGGTCGATCACCGCAATGAGCCGTTGCACGGGCATTCCGTCAATGTTCAACGCGGTCTCGACCTCGATCGGCTTCGTCGGATGGATGTCGGCGACGATCCGTCCCGAAAGGATGCCCTCCGGTGTCTTTCCAGTCACCTGCTCGAGTGCGATCTTGCCTTCGCCCAACCTCAGGCGGCCGGACAGCATGCTGAAGACGAGGCGGTGGTACTGCGCCTGCTTGATGCTGACGGTTACCTCGACATGGCGGGATGCGGCCCACCACCGCAGCCGTTCCAGAATCTGACGGCCTCCTGCCGTGCGCTCATGGGGGATGAGCCGCGTGAAATCGAGTTTCGACGATTCCACGGCCAACGTCAGTGCCGGGTTGCTTGCCCATCGCTTGACGAAACCCCGCACGGCGAGGTCGCTGTCGCCGAGCTTAAACGACAGCCGTTCGATCCTGACGTCGCGCTCCTCGACGTAGACCCGAAGCGACAGCTCTCTCAGCGGGTCCTGGAAATCCTCCAGCGCGATCGTGCCTCGCTCCACCGTGACCAAGCCGGAGAGTGTCCATGATGTCCAATCGGGTCCGCGACCCGTTGCGCCGATTGAAACCCCCACCATTCCCTCCGTGATAGAGCCCATCGGAACGACGTCGACGAGTCCGGCGAACGGCAGAGGACCGGCCTTCAGGTGAAGTCTGAATGTCGGCCTTCCCTGCAACCGGACGGATGCCCACCCCTCTATGTGAGCCCGTGGCAACTCCCATGCGAGACGCCGAATAATCAGGCGCTTGCCCTTGACCAGCATCCCGTCGAATTTCAGCGACGCGACCATACCTGTTTGTTTCTTGAATACGGGAGGCACCGCAATGGTCGTCTGAGACAGATCGATTGAGCTCTGCCAAGTCGGCGAGGAGACTGGGCCGGACAGTCGAATGACGGCGTGAACTGGTCCGTCGAGGATGACGTCTGGCGGTAGCGAGGCATGGGCGACCAACCATGACCGTAGTCCCGAGCCTTCGATTGAAGCCGTCATCGTCACATCCTCGAAGCGGGGTGACGATCCCGGCTCCACTGCTCCTTCCAGGTCGAAGCGGATGGGGCCCACGGTTCCCTGCAGATGCTTGAATTCAATGAACCGGGGTGTGATCCCGACGATCCCGTCAAGGTGTTCGGCCGACAAGTTCCAGTTCGGCACCTTCGCGCCGAGATCATGGACGGTGATGTCCGCTCTGATCAGTTCCACCTGCGGGGTCGGCGTAAGCGGCCCGCCGATATGCAGCGAAACCTGTACTTCGCCCGTTAGGTCCACGATCGCGCCGAGCGTCGTCGCCCCGGCCGCCGGTCTGCCGACCGCACGGAGGAGTTCCAACACATCGCGCACGCGGCCGCTTCCGGTCGCCCGCAGATCGACGGCCGGCGCGACATCCAGATGGGAGAAGATCAACGTGCCGTTCGAGACGCGCAGCGGCCCAACCTGGCCGGACAGGTCCACCGCCTCCGCGTGGACTCGGTCGAAGAAGACAGTGCCCGCGAGTTCCCGGATGAACGTCCGCGCCGGGCCGACAACGGCGCCGCCCCGTGACAGCTTGACGGTGCCTTTCCATTCGCCCTCCCCCGGCCGGTTCAGAGCTCCGGTCATAGTGGCCGACACGAGTTCCAGTGTTCCCGTGACTTCATACTCGGCCATCGCCGAACGGATCGAGGCGTCGATCCAGGCGGCTGGCAAATGATGCAGGAGAGTCGCAAGATCGACGGGCGAGCCCGACACCGTGAAGGAATAGGCCGGGTGTTCTCCGCCGAAACCATAAAGCAAACCGGACCCGTGCAGGGTCACCCAATCGAGTCGCGCCTCGAACTGAGACCAGGTCACGTCATACCCTGCGTCTCCCGGCTCCAGCACGAGGCGCGACGAGACATCCGCCCGCCAACGCGTGTCGGTCAGCGGGACGGTCGAATCGAGCCAAGGTCCCAGATCGACCTGTGTGAGCGCGACTGTACCTTCGAAACGAACCGGTGGAGGTGCGCCGGTCTCGTCGAGTGAATCGAGCTTTTCCGAGGCGCCGGCGATCGACAACTCTCCTTCCAGGTTGATGTGCGACGCCGTCCCTGCCGCATTGACCTCGCCGTTAAGAGTCAGATCGGCGGTTTCCCGCAGAAGGTCCGCGTCCAACTCGACATAAATGTTCTCGATTCCCCAGGTGTGCAGGCTCTCGCGTTCGAACTCATCCTCCAAGAGAATCGTTCCGCCGAGCACCCGGAGATCCGGAATCAACCGGCCCCAGGCGAACCCTTGCGAACTTTGGACCGCCGGCTCCGGCTCGTCGAGGAACGGAATATGCCACCGTCCTTTCCGATCCCGCCGAATCACGACCCTCGGGGCGACCACCGTTGCCTGACTCAGGGCGATTTCTTTTCGCAGCAATGGGAACAGGCGCAGCGTCAAGACCCCTTCTTGGGCGTGGAAGATTGCCCGGGTGTGATGCGCATCGCGGATCACGGCGTTCCAGAATTGAATGTGGACGCGGGGCAAGAGCCGGATACGCAGGTCCGTGAGTTCGATGCCGGTTTCCATCGCCAACCGTTGGATGAGCGCGGCACGGATCGGAGCGAGATTGAGCGCGATCGTGACAGCGGGAACGGCCGCGATCAACAGCGCCGAAACGATGAACCAACGGGGAACGGTCCGATGCCGCGGGTGTGCCATGATCACGACGGGGAGGCGAGTTCCATTTTGGCCGAGAGCACCCGCAACACATGGTCTCGGGTGATCATGCCCAGGAAACGACCGGACCGGGTCACCGGAATCTGGGCGATGTCCCGACTCTCCATCATCTGTAAGACTTCCGCGATCGGGGTGTCGGGCGAGACAACCGTCAGCTCGGCGAGAGGGGTCATCGCCTGTTCCACCGGCGTCGCCGCCCAGCGGTCGCGAGGGATCGCTTTCACCTGATGGAGCGTCACCAGCCCGTCGATCCGTCCGTCCGATGAGACCACGAAGCACCGCTGGCCGGTCCGCAGGATATGCTCGTCCACCAACTCGGCGAGACTCGTCCGTTTATCGATCGTCCGGCAGTCGCGTGCCATGACGTCTTCGGCCACCAGTCCGGTGAGCACGGACCGGATACTGGCCTGGAGGACGCTCTCCTGCGCCGCATTAAGCAGGAACCAGCCAATGAAGGCCAGCCACAATCCGCTGAACCAATTGGCCGTGAAGCCGACGGCGATGCCCCCGAACATAAAGACATAGGCAAACAGTTGGCCTGAACGGGCCGCGATCCGCGTCGCCCTCGTCAAGCTGCCGGTGACTTGCCAGACGGCGGCGCGGAAGATGCGCCCCCCATCGAGCGGAAACCCCGGAATTAAGTTGAACACCGCCAGAGCCAGGTTGATCGAGGCCAGCCAGTCGGCCAAGGCCGCGAGGTGCTCGAACCGGTCTTCCGTGGCGGCGGCAAGGCCTCCGAACGCAACGGCCAGGACGAAACTGGCGATCGGGCCGGCGACCGCGATTTGGAACTCGACAGCCGGACGGTCCGGCTCGCGCCCGATCTGAGCGACGCCGCCGAAGACGAACAGAGTGATGGCGCGGACCGGAATCCCTTTGGTCAACGCGACGAAACTGTGCGCCAACTCGTGCAAGAGAATCGAGATGAAAAACAGCAGGCTGGTCAGAAAGGCCATGACGTAGTGTTCGGCCAGTGTCCAGCGCGGGTGTTGCCCCGCGAACCGCGCCACCAGGGAGAAGGTGATGAGCAGAAAGAGGATGAACCAGGAGTAATGAACGCCAACCTGAATGCCGCGGATCGTGCTCAGGCGCAGGGATTGTCCGATCATGGATCTTGCTCCCGGTGAACGGCGAATTGCGGATAGTCGATAACAAGCGGCAAACGGCGAGGAACACAATGCATGCCGGTTGTCCTCATGCCCTTCTGACCGATTCCGCCCGCCGCGCCTGCCAGTGCCGACGAATCCATTTCTCGACTCCGACGATGAGGTACACCGCTACGGCGACGGCCAGAATCAGCACCCAGGCCGGCCCGTCGATCGGGCTCGTATGAAACAGGCGATTCATCGGCGGCGCGTAGGTCAAGAGGAGCTGTAGCGCGAGCATGGCCGCCACGCCCCGCCAGATCCAAGGATTGCTGAAGACCCCGATGTGGAACATCGTATGGTCGAGCGAGCGGCAATTGAACAGGTAGAACAATTCCACCAGGACGAAGACGTTCACCGCCGCCGTGCGGGCCGCTTCGAGGGAAGCCGTGCGTTGATGTTCCCAGAGAAACACCCCGTAGGCCCCGGCGAGCATCAAAGCGGAGACCAGCACGATACGCTCCGCCAGTGTGCCGGTCAGGATCGGTTGCTGCGGATCCCTCGGCGGGCGGCGCATGATTCCCGGTTCTTTCGGTTCGAACGCCAGCATCATGCCCAGCGCGACTGCCGTCGTCATGTTGATCCAGAGGATCTGGACGGGCAGGATCGGTAGGACCGTCCCGGCGGCGATTGCGGCCAGCAACACCAATCCCTCGCCCATATTGGTCGGCAACGTCCACACGATGAACTTCGTCAGATTGTCGAAGACGCCGCGGCCCTCCTCCACGGCGGCTTCGATCGACGCGAAATTGTCGTCGGTCAACACCATGTCGGCGGCTTCTTTCGCCACCTCGGTGCCGCTCCGTCCCATCGCGACGCCGATGTCCGCCTGTTTGAGCGCCGGCGCGTCGTTAACGCCGTCCCCGGTCATCGCCACGACGTGCTCCCTGGCCTGCAACGCTTCCACCAGACGCAGCTTCTGTTCGGGGGAGACCCGCGCAAAGACCGCCGTGCGATCCGCCGCCTCGGGCAGATGCGCGGCTGGACAGGCCGCCAGGTCGACGCCGGTCATCACCTGCAACCCGGCTCCGGATGCTCCGCGCACGCCGTTCAGCCCGATCTGCTCCGCAATCGCGCGCGCCGTCTGCGCGTGGTCGCCGGTGATCATCTTGACCGCAATCCCCGCCGTCTGGCAGGCGCGCACGGCGGCGACGGCTTCCGGCCGCGGCGGGTCCATCATGGCCTGCAGCCCCAGAAACACCAGGCCAGAGGCGACGTCCTGTTCCTGCAGCGCGGTCACATCGGGTGGGACGTGCCGCCTGGCAAACGCCAGGAGTCGGAGCCCTTGAGCCGCCAATCGTTCTGCCTCGGCCAGGACGAGGTTCGGATCACACGGTCTCTCTTCCCCCTCTGCCGTGAGCATCCGGTCGCACCGGCCGAGGACTGTTTCGACGGCGCCTTTCAGATACGCCACAGGCGCCCCTTCGGCCGGACGGTGCAAGGTCGCCATGTACTGCCGCTCGGATTCAAACGGAATGGCGTCCAGACGAGGAGAGGTCCGGGCGAGGCGCTCGGGATCGAGTCCGGCCTTGCGGGCCGCCACCAGCAACGCGCCCTCCGTCGGATCGCCCACGATGTCCCATGCGCCGTCCTGCTCGACCAATTGTGCATCGTTGCACAGCGCTCCCGCCGTCAAGATCTCGTGAAGACCAGGATCGCGCGAGGCGTGTGGTGTGCTGTGCGCGACGTCTGCGTCTTCGCGATCGACGGTTGACAATTGACCTGCGGCGTCCTCCCGAATCGCGCCGATCGGCTCATACCCTGTGCCTTCGACGGTGAAGGAGCGTCCGCCGGTCCAGATGACCTGGACGGTCATTTGATTTTTCGTCAATGTGCCCGTCTTGTCGGTGCAGATGACGGTCGTGCTGCCCAGCGTCTCGACGGCGGGCAGCTTGCGGATGATGGCGTGCCGCTGCGCCATACGGCTCACGCCGATCGCGAGGGTGATCGTCACCGCCGCCGGAAGCCCCTCCGGGATCGCGCCGACCGCCAGGGCGATCGCGGCCATAAAAATTTCCGCCGGCCGTTGTCCCCGCCAGAGGCCGAGCAGAAACGTCACGGCCGCCAATCCCAGGATGACGACCGTCAGGACTTTGCTGAAATAGGCGAGCTTCTTTGTCAGCGGCGTCGCAATCTCGGTCGCTTCGCCGACCAGTTGGTGGATCCGCCCCAGTTCCGTATCGGCTCCGGTGCCGACGGCCACCCCCATGCCCTGGCCGTAGGTGACCAGCGTACCGGAGAAAGCCATATTGCGCCGGTCGGCGACGATCGTTTCCGGCGGCAGCACAAGATCCTCTTTGGCCACCGGCACGGATTCGCCGGTCAAAGCCGATTCATCGATCCGCAATTCCCGCGCCGCAATCAGCCTGAGATCAGCCGGCACCTTGTCGCCGGATTGCAGCAACACCAGGTCGCCCGGCACGACCTCGGCAGATGGAATCATGCATTTCCGTCCGTCCCGCACTACTGCGGCTTCGGTCTTGACCATCGCCACCAGGGCGTCCAGCGACTTTTCGGCTCGGTCTTCCTGGATGAAACCGACGACGGCGTTCACCAGTACCACGCCGAAGATCACGGCGGCGTCCACCCATTCGCCGAGGAATACGGTGATGGCCGTGGCGGCCAGCAGGATGTAGATCAGCGGATGGTGGAACTGGAAGAGAAATCGGATCAGGGGGCCGTGGCGTCGAAAGGAAGGCAGGACGTTCGGGCCGAAGCGCTCCAACCGTTTCGCGGCTTCGTCGGCGGTGAGACCCCGCGTCCGATCGGTCTCCAACAACAGCAGGACTTCATGCGCGGGCAGATGGTGCAACGCGGCGTCCGAGACGGCCCGGGTCGGCATGGACGGTTGTCCGGTGGCGGGACGTTTCGGCATTAGGAAACGGACCTCTCGGGTCGGCGTTCTTCCGCGACATCGGCGGCTGCCGGCTGCCGGCGCGCATCAAGGATCGCGCGGAGTTTTATGACTGAAGCCTGGTCCGTGAACACAAGCAGCGTATCGCCCGCTTCGAGCACCGTGCCGCCGCTGGGGACAAAGCATTGGCCGTTTCTGGCGATCAGAATAACGAATGCGCCTTCGGGAAAGCCGAGGTCAAGGATGCGCTGTCCGACGGCCCTGGAGTGCTCCGGAACGCTCAGCTCGATCAGCCCGCTCTTCAGGCTGCTGGGCGCTTCCCAGAGCGGTGAATAGGCCGGAGGCCGGCTCGCCAGCGGGGCGTCCACCTGGAGCCATCTCGCCACCAGCGGAATCGACGTGCCTTGCAGCAGCACCGACGTCAGGACGATGAAAAAGACCACGTTGAAGATCAGGCCGGCGTCCGGGACGCCGGCCAGCAGCGGAAACGTGGCCAGCACGATTGGCACCGCGCCGCGTAACCCGACCCATGCGACCATCAACTTTTCCCTCAGGCTCAGCCGGGAGAAGCTGAGCGTGGTCAGGACAGCCACGGGCCGGGCGACAATCATGAGAAACAGGGAGAGCAGCAACCCCGCTCCCGCGATGGGGACGAGCTGCGATGGATAGACCTGGAGCCCAAGCGTCAGAAACATCACGATCTGCATGAGCCACGCAAGACCGTCGTGAAAGCGCATCAGACTCTGTTTGTGGAGAAACGCGCTGTTGCCCATTCTCAGGCCGGCCAGGTACACGGCGAGGAATCCGTTTCCGCCCAGCCAGGCCGTCGCGCCGTACGTAAGCAGCACGAGGGACAAGGTCAGGACCGGATACAGCCCGTCATATTCCAGTTTCAGTCGGTTGATGAGCAGGACTATCACCTGGCCCATGCCGTAGCCCAGCGCGGCGCCGAGGATCATTTGCCGCGCGAACATGGGAAGAAGATCGACGGCCGAGGTTGCCGGCTCCATCAGCAACGCGATCATGCCGACGGTCAGAAACACCGCCATCGGATCGTTGCTGCCGGACTCCAGCTCAAGCAACGGCTTGAGCGGGCCGCGAAGACTCACGTGCTTGGATCTCAGGACCGCGAACACCGCGGCGGCGTCGGTCGAGGACACGATCGAGCCGAGCAGCAGTCCCTCCAGCCAGCTCATGTGCAGCACGGCGGTGGCGAACCACCCGACCAGCAGGGCGGTGGCGCCTACGCCGAGCGTGGACAGGGCTAGCCCCGTCCATGCCACCTGACGAATATGTTCCCAATCGGTGTCCATGCCCCCTGCGAAGAGGATGAACGCCAGGGCAACGACACCAAGCGACTGAACCAGCCACGGATTGTCGAAGTGGATGCCGCCGGGACCGTCGGAGCCGGCGAGCATGCCGATCACGAGAAAAAGCAGGAGCGCGGGAACGCCCAGACGGCCGGAGGCCTTGCTGGCGATCACGCTCACGATCAGCAGGAGCGAGGCTCCTAGCAACAGATATTCGACCGGAAGCGTTGTCAACGAGTGTTCCATGAAGTCCGCATGGACACCTAAACGAGTTGCGCCGACCGTGCGCCGCCCTTTACCACCAGCACCGGACAGCCCGCGCGCCGGACGAGCTGCTCGGCGACGCTGCCGAGGATGAGGCGCGGCAGCCCCCGGCGGCCGCGCGTGCCGACCACGATAAGATCGGCCTTCCGGCGGCGGGCTTCTCCGAGAATGACCGCCACGGGGTCCCCCGTCCCGCACAAGGCGTCGGCGGGAATGCCTTTTTCCTTGAGCGAGGAGAGCAGGCGTTCCAACAATCGTTGCGGCGACCTGCCTGAGCCGTTCGACATGCCGGGTGCTCCGGGGACGTTCGTTCGGCCGGCGGCGCCGTGAGCCGGAGGGACTTGGGCGTGGACGAGCAGGACCCGCGCTTTCAAGGCGAGCGCGAGCGGGACGACAAACGCAACCGCTTGGGCGGCATGTGACGAAAAATCGGTGGCGACCATCACCCGGTTGATGGCGCCGAGCGCGGACGGCTTGGGATCTCCGGCAATCGCGCCGCGCACTGTCATCACCGGACAACGGGCTCCGCGCAGGACAGCCTCGGCCGTGCTGCCAAGCTGCAGCCGATCCCACCCCGTACGCCCGTGCGTGCCCAGGGCGATCAGCTCGGCCCGAACGTCCTGAGCTTTTTCCAGAATCGAGGCAATCGGGCTCCCATAGAGTAGGCAGGGATGGGCGGCGATGCCCTTCTCCTGCGCCATCCGTGCCATGCGGCCTAACTCCAGCAGCGCCGCTGTCTTCATCGCGTTGAGGCGGCGGCTCACGGTCCGAACAGGCGGCTTACCGTTCAACGCAGTCTTGAGGACGTGAACGATCAGCAGATGCGCATGGCGTGCAGCGGCCAGCTTGAGCGCGTATGCGAACGCCCGCCGCGAAGGTTGGAGAAAGTCCGTCGCCAACAAGATGCCTCCACTGCGCCGGTGCGCGTCCTTGGAAGCAGGCCTCGTTACGATGGGCGTCTTACTCGGCTTGTCCTTCTTCACGCGTTTCGGTGCTTCTTTCTGTCACGTCCAAAAGGAGATGCGGTGGAGAGGAACTGAGCGCTTCCCGGCAGGAAGTTCTGTGCTTTCCGCATAGCTGATACGCCGGGCTTATGCAAGGGGGCCTGCGGCTGAAGGTGTTCCTTGATTCGGTCCCCAGCAATCGACGACAGAAATGACGGTCGATGAAATACGTTGCCTGCTTCACTGAAACAAACGTCTCAAAGTTCAGCCGAGGTGGAGGCGACCTCCGATGGGCTCCAGGAGGGACAATACCGTTAACATCATGGGGAAACATCCGGAATGATCACCCCGTGGGGGCTGCGCCGCCCATCCAGCGCCTCCAACTCCTCGGCGGACAGCAGCCGCTCGCGGGGCAACTCCATCAGACGCGCCGCTTCAAGCAGCGCGTGCGCCCAGGTGCAACGGTTGACGAACAACATGCCCGGCGTGTTCAACGTGCCGCCTTCGTTGATGTAGCCCAAGCCGCTCGTGCGTGGCCCGGTGTGCAGGGGGCCCAGCAGGCCGAGCAGCGTTTCCGGGCGCGTGTGGGTGAGGAACAGCCGGGATTGCACCGCGGCCGGATACAACCGCTCGACCAGCGACGCCGGCGCCTGATGGGCCTGTTCCCTCCCGTTGCGCGCCGTCCGGAAGCGGCCCGGTTCAAGGAGATAGACCACCGCATGTGGGATGTCGCGCTCCGACAGCCGGCGGGAAGCCCGGATCGCTTCGGTAAGCTGATATGCGCCGACGACCGTCACGATGATCCGCGCGCGCTCGGGATCGTGACACGTCCAGTCCAGCCGGGCGCCGCCGATCTCGACCAGCCATCCAGCCTCTTCCGGGGTGAACAGGTCCGGTACGGTGTCTGCCTTGGGTGCCACGATCGTCCAGACCTGGCCCTGTGTTCGGTAGAGGCGTTCCATGACCGCCGCCGCCGTGTTGAAATCCGCCGGGAAGACGACGCGCGACACGTGCGACGGTTCGCCGAGTAGCGCCTCGGCCATGCTCGGGTCCTGGTGTGACTGCTCGTTCTTGCCGTTCTCCCAGGTATGGGATGTGAGAATCAGCGGGATCGAGAGCCACCGCTGGGGCCGGCCCGCCTCGGCGCAATGGTTGGCGAAAATGATCTCCTGCCGGATCGCTCCGTGC
>DATLZU010000041.1:0-46143 GCA_035573855.1 Nitrospiraceae bacterium | reverse complement strand
GCGCTTCGACCTCGGCAACGTTCCACGACTCGTGGCAAAACTCGATAGCCCAGCGAAAGCCCCTTGGTAGCTTGCCGAGGAAATCGGCAAGACGGGCATCGTCGCGTCGCAGGTTTGGCGGCCGTTGCAGCAGGATCGGGCCGAGATGCCGGTTCTTGGCCAGCGGTGCCAGCCGGTCCCGCATGAGCTGCGTGAATGACAGTGCCTCCGGCTTCAGCCTCGACATGTGAAGAATCCAGCGGTGAGCCTTGGGTGCAGAGAGAAAGGCCGAGGGAGTCTGCTCGATCCACGATCGAACGGTTTGTTCGGTCGGCAGGCGATACCAGACTCCATCCAATTCGACGGTCCGATACCGGGTGGCATAGTAACGCAGGAACTCAGACGACTTGAGACCTTCCGGGTAAAAACGTCCGGGCCCTTGCCAGGGTTTGTAAGAATAGCCGGAGAAGCCGATGAAGATATGCGCTATGGACAAGCCGGCGCCGGTTACCTGGTATTCACTATTCGCTGCCTGCCATAAGCTGTCAGCTATCCGCCGCCAGCTTTACACGGAGATGCCCCAGAGTGTCTTTGCGGCGATACCGATGGCATAGGTAATGATGACGGCCGCTGTGATGATCACGAGATTCATGACGATCCGGCGCCGCACATTCATGCCGGACAAGAAGGCGAGAACTGTGGAGACCACGATAATGACGAGGCCGGCCGTCAGTACGGAGATCACGGCGTTCGTGGCGCCAAACAGGACGGGGAGAACCGGGATCATTGCGCCGGCGAAATAGCTGGCGCCGACGACCACGGCCGACCCGAAGGGCTGTTCCTCCATGTCGGCCGAATGCGCTTCCTCGCCCAAGAACTGCCTCTTCAACGACTCGGTCGTTTTCACCTCTTTCTCGGAATTCAACGCCAAGAAGGCGCCGGCGGCCATCGAAAGCGAGCCCGCCACGGCAGTCGTCGACGCGGCGATCAAGACCATCACGGCGTCGCCGAAGGCGCCGAAGAAGCCGCTCACCGCTCCGAGGATTTCGACCAGCCCGTCATTCAATCCCAGGAAGATGTTCCTGATCTTCTCCGCATTGATCTTCCGCTCGGTCAGTTGCGTGACGAGTGTATCCTCATGTTTGAACTCGTCCATGAGAATCCCTTTGAGCGCGTCGCCCAAGGGCTGGCCTTGATAGCTCTTCCACAGCGAGAGATATTTCCTTACGCCGTAGACCTCGATCGCTTCGAGGATCAAATGGACCGCCGTGGTCCCGAACAGCCGGCAGGCCAGCACGATGACGCGCAGCTTCACGCGCCGGCCCAAATCGAGGGTGTCCAGCGTGGAATCGAAGAACTTCTGCCAGAACGCCAGGTGCTGAATCTCCACCTGGACCAGCTCATCGAGTACCTTCTGTGCGTCCTTGTCGGGCGAGATCTCCCGCAAGGCGCGATACAGTGACTGGTCGAACAGCTCGTCCAAGATCAGCGTCCGCACAAGCTTGGGATCGTGGTGATGGGGTGTTTCCATGGGCTGACCATCGAAGAGAAAATTAATTGTAGCAGAAAAGCGCGCGCCTGTTTTTCATTTTCTGTGTAGATCCGCGGGTGATTCCCCTATGACGCGCCGTTCCACCTTCAGACTCCCTACATGCAACAGGCAGCCCAGTCGACTCAGTGGGCGGCTCGCCGCCGGAAGATCGAGGCGGTTCGGCGGATGATCTTAGAGGAGGGGCTCCCACCGGCCTTCGAACTTCGAATTGAAGCGTGCGTGTTCCGCGAAGCGCTAATCGAGATCAGCTGGCCGCTCGACTGGGCGCGAAAGCGGAAGGCAATGCGGTCCCACTTGCCGGCGAATGAATGCGCTGACTGTATGCTGACCTAGCGGGAACAAAGACTCCCGACCCCTTTTCGGCGATCCCTCGTTAGGCCTGATCCACAGGGAACCGAATCGTGAAGGTGGTCCCTTTGCCCTCTTGGCTCTTAACCGTAATGGTCCCCCCATATCTGGTGATGATCTCCTGAACGATGCTGAGCCCAAGTCCGGTCCCCTTGTCCGGGTCCTTGGTTGTGACAAAAGGGTCGAAGATCCTGGGCACGAGGGACTGAGGAATTCCGCAACCGCTGTCGCTGATATGAATGGTGGCCTGATCCGCATCCATCGCCGTCGCGAGGGTCAAGAGCCCTTTTCCGTTCATCGCTTGAGCGGCATTGGTGATGAGATTTACAAACAACTGATCGATCTCTCCTTTGCGCGCGTGGAGGACAGGAATCGGCTCGAACGCTGTGACGACTTCGACCCCGCCGAAGTATGGTCCGCGGCGGACCATCTGAACTGCGCCGGTTAATCGGTCTTGAAGGTTCACTTCGATCCGTCCGTCCTGGTACGGCGATCTTGCATATCCTGAAAAATCCCGGACCACCTTCCCGATGTGCTTCGAATAGTTGGTAATGTCCTGAGCGTATTCTCGGATCTTATCGGGATCTCGCTCATTGAGCAGGAGTTCCGCCGTCCCCAGGATCGCCTGCGATGGATTGTTGATCTCATGGGCCAGACCGGCCACGAGGGTCCCGAGGTTGGTCAGTTTCTCTGCCTGAATGAGCCTGTCCACTACCTGTCGCTCACTGGTGACATCCCAGAGCATGATACCGGATTGTGGCAGGATAGCGCTGGCTGGAGTGACGCGAAACAGTTGGTAACGGAGAATACGCGGGCCGACCTCAACCTCCAGCTTTCGACGGCCGTGAAGGAATGACCTGGATCGCAGTTGGCGTTGCAGCCGGCTTCGGAGCTCGGGGGCTAGCTCAAGAACATCGCAAAGTGGACGCCCCTTCACGGTCGCATGGGACGGGCCAAAGTACGCGATGGCAAGGGAATTGGCATACGTAATGACCTGCTGCTCATTGCAAAGGAGAATCGCAGCAGGGAGACCGGCTAAAATATTTTCCAGCAGGGTGGCCCACATGGTCGGCGTGGCAGGAAAAAACATGCACCCTCCTTTCTGAACCTTCGAAGCAGAACGGAGTTCTGCCGTCGACCGCACAACGCTTGATTGAAGGCGCTTGACGAAGGAGCTGCGTAGATTCGGAAATCAGTCGCGCAAGGAGGAATTCAGAGAAGTGAAGAAGCGCGAGAGATAAGCAAACCCACCAGACCCAGACGGCCTGCAGATGTAGGAACCATAGACGAGTCTTCACGGCGAGTCAAGTCGTATTCCGGGGCGATGCCAAAAAAGCAAGATAGGGCCGGAACCTATGACCCCGATCCGAGAGTATTTTCCTCGCCGACCTGCTGTTCCCCGCATCCTGGAAGCATCATCTCCTGTGCGGGAGGGGAGAGAAGACAGGTAGGGCTGTATCCGAGAAGATCTCTCTCACTGCAACCTTTCCTCCAATGGGAGACTCCCGGCCAGCTCTTTACGTCCCCATCTCCCACGACGCCAAGTATTTCTTTTGTTCCTTCGTCAGCCGATCAATCTTCACTCCCATCCCCGCCAACTTGAGCCGCGCGATCTCCTTGTCGATCTCCGCCGGCACCGGATACACCTTTTTCTCCAGCGTCTTGTGATGCTTCACCAGATACTCCGCGCTCAAGGCCTGGTTGGCGAAACTCATATCCATGACGCTGGACGGATGGCCCTCGGCGGTCGCGAGGTTCACCAACCGCCCTTCGCCCAGCAGGCTGACGCGGCGACCGTTCTTCAGTGTAAACTCCTCCACGCCGGGCCGGACGATCCGCCGCTTGCGGCTGAGTTTTTCCAGCGCCGGAATATCTAGCTCCACGTTGAAGTGGCCGGAGTTGCAGACAATGGCGCCGTCTTTCATGACGGCGAAATGCTCGCTACGAATGACCTTAAGGTTGCCGGTGACAGTGATGAAGAAGTCGCCCACCGAAGCGGCCTGGTCCATCGGCATGACCCGGAAGCCGTCCATGACCGCTTCCAGCGCTTTCAACGGATCCACTTCCGTGATAATCACATCCGCGCCCATGCCTTTTGCGCGCATGGCGACCCCGCGACCGCACCAGCCGTAGCCGGCCACCACGACGGTCGAGCCGCAGATCAGCCGGTTCGTCGCGCGCACGATTCCATCCAGCGTGCTTTGCCCCGTGCCGTAGCGGTTGTCGAACATGTGCTTGGTGTCCGCATCGTTGACGGAGATGACGGGGAAGCGCAGGACCTTGCGGTCCGCCATGCTGCGCAGCCGGATCACCCCGGTCGTCGTCTCTTCCGTGCCGCCAATGACGTGTTTGAGCAGATCCTTCCGTTTGGCGTGGAGGGTGGAGACGACATCGGCGCCGTCGTCCATCGTCAGTTGAGGACGGTGCGCAATGGCCGACTCGATGTGCCGGTAGTAGGTCTGGTTGTCCTCGCCCTTGATCGCGAAGACAGCGATGCCGTCGTGCTGGACGAGGGAGGCCGCCACGTCGTCCTGGGTACTGAGCGGATTCGACGCGCAGAGCCGGATCTCGGCGCCTCCCGCCTGTAGCGTCTTCATGAGATTCGCGGTCTCCGTGGTCACATGGAGGCAGGCGGTGATCCGTATCCCTTTCAGCGGCTGTTCCCGCTTAAACCGCTTCCGGATCAGGCGCAGCACCGGCATGGTGACTTCGGCCCATTCGATTTTCAACCGACCCTGGTCAGCCAACCTGATGTCTTTCACGTCGTAATCCACATGTCCTCCCTAAAAAAGCTGAAAACGAACAGCGGATAGCTGATAGCACATAACCTGACGCAGCCGAATTCTTCATGAGCTCTTCGCTGTCAGCTACCGGCGACCATATAAAAAATAAAAAGAGGACGGGATTGCGTTCCGTCCCCTTTCGCGCATGGCCTGTTAAACCTCTGCAGTCAGAGCCCCGCTTCCTTCTTCAGGATCTTGGCTTTGTCCGTTTTCTCCCAGGTGAACTCCGGTTCATTCCGGCCGAAGTGGCCGTAAGCCGCTGTCTTTCTAAAGATCGGGCGTCGGAGCTTCAAGTGATCGATGATGCCGCGCGGAGTCATGGGGAAATGCTTGCGCACAAGCTTGTCGATCGTCTCGACCGCCACTTTTTCCGTGTTCTTGGTGTCGATCAGGATCGACACGGGGTCCGCCACCCCGATTGCGTAGGCCAACTGGACTTCGCACTTGTCCGCCAAGCCGGCGGCCACGATGTTCTTGGCGATATAGCGGGCCATATATGAGGCCGAGCGGTCCACTTTCGTGGGATCTTTGCCGGAAAACGCCCCGCCGCCGTGGCTCCCAACGCCGCCATAGGTGTCTACGATGATCTTGCGCCCCGTCAGCCCGGTGTCGCCCATCGGGCCGCCGACCACGAAGCGCCCGGTGGGATTGATGTAGTGTTTGACGCTGGCGGGATCATAGAGTCCCTTGGGCATCACGGGCTTGATGACGTGTTCGATAATGTCGCGCTCGATCTGTTTGCTGGTGACATCCGGACTATGCTGTGACGAGACGACGATCGTATCGACCCGAACTGGCTTCCAGTTCCGGTACTCGATGGTCACCTGCGATTTTCCGTCCGGCCGCACCCACGGCAGGATTTTCTTTTTCCGCACCTCGGCCAGCCGCCTGGTGAGCCGATGCGCAAGCACGATCGGCATCGGCATCAGTTCCTCAGTCTCGTTGGTGGCGTACCCGAACATGAGTCCCTGGTCGCCCGCCCCGCCCGAATCGACCCCCTGCGCGATGTCCGGTGACTGATTGTGGATGGATGTTAGGACGGAGCAGGTGTGGTAATCGAATCCCCAGGAGGCGTCGGTATAGCCCACATCTTTGATCACCTGACGGATGATGTCCGGAATCTCGACGTAGGCAGTGGTGGAGATTTCGCCGGCAACGAAGGCGATGCCGGTCGTCAGGATGGTCTCGCAGGCGACTCGACAGTGCTTATCCTTGGCGATGATGGCGTCAAGGATGCCGTCAGAGATCTGATCGGCGATCTTGTCCGGATGACCTTCGGTGACGGATTCTGAGGTGAACAGATAGTTATTTCTCATTGTGTCCTCTGACTAAATTTTTGGGTGAATGGGGACGCATGGCCGAAGGCTTCTTTCGGATGGTCG
Organism: Nitrospiraceae bacterium; assembly: GCA_035573855.1. Taxonomy (GTDB): domain Bacteria; phylum Nitrospirota; class Nitrospiria; order Nitrospirales; family Nitrospiraceae; genus DATLZU01. The sequence continues at coordinate 40,099 of DATLZU010000041.1, read as the reverse complement.
GTCCAGGCAATGCCTGGATGTGTCAGCACTCCCAACACCGCCCAAAACCCTGGCGAATATTAACCAAGCTGCGGGGATTTGTCCACCATTCATCGGTATGGGGGCGCCGCCGGTCCGCTGGGGTCCGTTGCTTGACACATCTTTACCTCGGCTTGTACCATAACTTGATTTTCGCGGGCTTGCCTGAGTTCTCTCGTTTGCGTGCCTCTCCAGCCTCAAGGCCTCGGCCGCACCCGGAGTCGCCGGGAGGGGTGGTCTTTTCGTCTGTGGATCCGGATGGAATCCGGCCGGCTTCGGCATTCACATTCAGAAAATAAGGACGGAATCGTTATGAACGGAAAACCCGAGGTAATCTCCGAACGGGAGGCAGCGCGCCCGTCCACGCCCGGGTTGGGGTGGGAAGAATTTTCTCGGGAACTGGTCGAGTTTTTTGCGTCGATCAAACTGGCCATGTTCCTGTTCATCGCTCTGGCCATGACCGCCACGATTGGGACGGTCGTTCAGCAGGGCGAGCGGCCGGAGGTGTATATCCAGGAGTACGGGGAAGAAGCCTACCGCTGGTTCGTGCGCCTGGGCTTTACCGACGTCTATCACACCTGGTGGTTCACCGGTCTGCTCGGATTGCTCTGCGTCAACTCGCTCACCTGCTTCTATAAGCGGTTCCCGGCCGTCTGGCGTTCCATGCGTCAGGACAAGGTGAACGTCTCCCTGGCGTTCATCCGGAACATGAAGCAGAGGGCCGAGATCCCCGTCGCGGCGCCACAGGAACAAGTGGCTGAACGCATGGCTGAGATACTGATCGAAAAGGGCTATCGGGTCCTGGCAAAGCATGAGCCGGGCGAGGTGACCCTCTATGCGACCAAAGGCGTGATGGGACGGGTTGGCGCCCATATGGCGCATCTGAGCGCCACCGTGATCGTGCTCGGCGGACTCATCGGCAGCTATTACGGGTTTCAGGAATTCGGCGTGTGTTTGGAGGGACAGACTTATCACATCCCGCGCGGGAATTTCGACCTGAAGGTGGACAAGTTCTGGATCGACTATTACGAGAACGGTGCGATCAAGTCTTACAACAGCACGCTGACTGTCATTGATCAGGGCGTGCCGGTGACCACGAAAACGATTACGGTGAATGATCCGCTCGTTTACAAGGGTATTTGGTTTTATCAATCGAGCTACGGCGACGCGTGGGACCGGATCGAAGTCGCCCGCATTAACGTCAAGGACAAGGCGACCGACAAGGTCTTGAAAACGGTCGATCTGGAATGGCAAAAAGAAACGAGCGTCGATGGGCTGGACTTGAAGGTCACGCTGACCGACTTTGTGGCCGACTTCGCGTTCAATTCCACCGAGAAGAAGGTGTTCTCGAAGACCATCGAGCATGCGAACCCGGCGGTCCGTCTCGCGATCAAGGAACGCAAGACGCTGGAAGCGACGCCCTGGATTTTTTATCATTATCCCGACTTGTTTGAGATCCAAGGTTCGAAGTATGCGTTCGAGCTGGTTGGATATCAGCCGAAGAAATTTACAGGCTTGCAAATCGCAAAGAATCCCGGGGTGAATATTGTCTGGGTGGGCTCCACGATGATCGTCGTCGGCATTACGCTGTCGTCGTTCATCTACCATCGGCGGCTATGGGCCAAAGTGATCCCGGAGCCGAACGGCGTGACGGTACATCTCGGCGGGACGACGCACAAGAGTCAGATCGATTTCCAGAAGGAATTCGCCAAACTGACGCAACGGATCAAAACCTTGGATGCATGAATCGGTGAAGCGTCGCGCGTGAAGCGTGCGTCGGGAAACACGAGAGACGCTTCACGAGATATGAACGGCGGGGAGGATATATGGTTCGCTCGCTTTTCTTGTTCGACATGACCTTTTGGCTCTACCTTGCGGCGCTCGTGTTGTACATCGCCTACATATTCGTGCGGCGCCCGGCCATGCAATTGGCGCCGGCCGGGCACCCGACCGCGCACATCGAAGAAGGCGAAGGGGCCTGGGCGACCCAACTGGGACAGGTGGCGACGCTGGTGACGATCTTCGGCTGGATCGTCAACACCCTCGCGTTAGGCACGCGGGCGTTCGAGCGCATGCAGCACTCCGGAACGTTCGCGCCCTGGTCTAACCAGTTCGAAGCCATGGCCTATGTCTCGTGGGCCATCATTCTCGGGTATGTGCTGTTGGAGTTCCGGTATCGGATCAAGGCGATCGGCGCCTTTGTGGTCGGTATCGGGTTCATCGCGATGGGTGCGGCCTCGTTGCTGCCGTACCGCTATCAAACGGCTGAACCGCTCGTGCCGGCCTTGAACAGCTATTGGATTTACATTCATGTCTCCGTGACCTTGACCAGCTATGCGGCCTTTGCGATGGCGGGTGGGCTGGGCGTCATGTATCTGTTGAAGGAGCGTGCCGAACGGCGGGGCAGCCGGTCGCGGGTGTTCGCTGGGTTTCCCGATCTCGAAACCATCGATGAACTGGGATATAAGGCGATCATGATCGGGTTTCCCCTGTTAGCGTTCGGGATCATCCTGGGTGCGATGTGGGCCAACTACGCCTGGGGCGGCTACTGGAGTTGGGATCCGAAGGAGACCTGGTCGCTGATCGTCTGGCTGATTTACGGCGCCTATATCCATGCTCGGATGACCAGAGGGTGGGAAGGCCGTCGGGCCGCTATCTATGCCATCTTCGGGTTCTTGATGGTGATCTTCTGTTTCTGGGGTGTGAATTTTCTCTTGTCCGGCCTCCACGCGTACGCGTAAGTGAAAAGGTGTGAGTTCAGAGTGCCAACTTCCGAGTCGGCACGCGCGGAATTCAAAAAACTCTGGATGTTCAACTGAGCGCTCAGGATTGTTTCGACGACGCATGGCGAAACCAATGACTGTCGAATCTGTGCGGAACACGCCGCACATGCCACCGGCCTCGCGGCGCCTGACGATCGTACTCATGGCGGCGGGAATCCTGGCGCTGGCGTTCAGTGTGGTCTGGATGCAGAGCGCCAAATACGAGCCGCTCACTGTGGGCAAGCAAGCGCCTGACTTCACACTGCCGGACCTCAACGATAGGGAAGTGCGGCTGTCCGATTATCGCGGCAAGGTCGTGTTTCTCAATTTTTGGGCGACCTGGTGCAAGCCCTGTCGCGAGGAGATGCCGTCCATGGAGGTGCTCTACAGGAACTTTGAGAAGGACGGGTTGGTGATTCTCGCGGTCAGCATCGACCGGGTCACGACGAAGAAGGACATTCCGCCCTTCGTCAAGAGTCTGAACCTCACCTTCCCGATTCTCATCGACTCCTGGGGACAGACCGACAAGCGATACAAGTTGATGGGCGTCCCCGAGACCTACATTATCGATCAACAGGGTGTCCTCCGAGAGAAGATCATCGGGCCTCGCGACTGGACCCGACTGGACAATCTGCAGATTGTGACGCAGTTGCTGAAATCCGGCGCCAAGTCCGCACAGGCCGATTCTTCGGGTGCTGACGCGCCGCGTCTGTGATCCGTCGTCATGCTGCAGGAGTGGGGGTACATGTGCCTGCTCGCCATGCTCGTGGTGGCGGGGGCGGGCTGCGAACCGAGCGAGCGCGCTTCGTCGTCGCCGCCGGAGGTCGTGCCCGTGGCGGACCGCTCGGGACCCAGGCTCGGCGAGCCGGCGCCTGCCTTCCAACTGCGGGATCTCGACGGAAACCTCGTCTCGCTCGATGGACTACGCGGCAAAGTGGTGCTGGTGAATTTTTGGGCGACCTGGTGCGGTCCCTGCCGCTTTGAGATGCCGGCGATGGAACAGCTTTACCGGGCGTTCAACCGCAGAGACTTCGAGATCCTGGCGGTTTCGACGGACCCGCAGGGCGCAGCGGTGACCAGACCGTTTCAACAGGAGATCGGCTTGAGCTTTCCGATCTTGCACGATGCCGACTTCCGCATCGGAATCGCCTATGGTGCCCGTACGCTGCCGATGACCTTTTTGATCGATCGTCGCGGCATCATTCGGCATCGGATTTTCGGCGCGCGCGATTGGCAAAGTCCTGAAGCGATCCAATTGATTCAAAGTCTGGTGCAGGCCTTCTGACCATGTCGCAATCGCTCCCGCAGATTTCGTTCTTCGCCGCCTTCTCGGCCGGGTTGCTCTCGTTCGTGTCGCCTTGCGTGCTGCCGTTGGTGCCGTCCTACATCTCCTACATCACGGGCCTCTCGGTCGAGCAACTGACGGACGCGGCGGAACGGAGCCGGTTCCGCAAGACCATCATCATGAACTCGCTGCTCTTCATCGCGGGCTTTTCCGTCGTGTTCGTGGCGTTCGGCGCCTCCGCCAGCTTGATCGGGCAGATGCTGATTGCCTATCAGGAACATCTCCGCCGATTCGGCGGCATCCTGGTAGTTATTTTCGGGCTCTATCTGCTGGGGATTTTGAACCTGAATTTTCTCAAGACCGAGAAACGCTTCCATTTCCGAAACCGGCCCGCCGGTTACCTCGGTTCTTTTCTCATCGGGGTGGCCTTTGCCGCGGGCTGGACGCCCTGCGTCGGGCCGGTCCTGGGCACGATCCTGCTCTACGCCAGCACCACCGATGCGTTGACCGACGGCGTGACGCTGCTCACGTGTTATTCGCTCGGCCTCGGGCTGCCGCTGTTTCTGACCGCTCTCGGCGTGGATCGGTTCCTCGCCTATTTCAAAGAGGTCCGTGCCTATTTGTGGGGAGTCTCGACGGTCAGCGGCGTGCTGCTGGTCGTCGTCGGCGTGATGATCTACGCCAACTCGCTCACCATGATCACCAGCTTCCTCGAGCGATACGGCATCGGCTGGTATCTGGGACAGTGAAAAGCCGTCGGCTTTCAGCTTTGAGCCCAGGGGCGCGTTCAGGACCGCCGAGCCTTGTCAGGTCTGAGCATCCGAAAGGCTGAGAACTGACGACCGGGTTTACCCATGCCCCTTGCGCCACACATAAAGTCCTACGACGCCATGGTCATTGGGATGGGACCGGCGGGTGCCACGGCCGCCTATGAACTCAGCCGCGCGGGCTTGGCCGTGCTTGGTCTCGAGAAGCAGCTCCATCCCCGGTATAAAGTCTGCGGCGGAGGACTCTCGCTCCGAATCGACCGGATCTTGGAGTCCGATTTCAAGTCGGTGGTCGAACACACGATCTACGGCGTGCAGTTCACCTATCGGGGCGAGGAACCATTTCTCATCGAGTCTTCCCAGCCGATCGCCTACATGGTCATGCGAGACCGTTTCGATCATCTGCTGGTGGAGAAGGCGCGCCGGGCCGGGACCGAAGTCCATGAAGGGGAGCAGGCTCTGGCCTTCCGTCAGTTGTCGGATGCAATCGAGGTCACGACAGACCGGGGCCGCTATCGCGCCAAGGTCTTGATCGGTGCGGATGGGGCCAATAGCGTCGTGGCCCAGCGGTTGTTCCCCGCGCGTCGTCTGCGTCGCATGCCCACGTTGGAGAGCGAGATCGGTATCGGCATGATGCCGCCTTATCCGGGCGAAGGGAAGGTGCTCATCGATCTGGGGGCGACGGCTAAAGGGTATGCGTGGATCTTCCCGAAGCATCAGCGGCTGTCCATCGGCGTGGCGGAGTTTCGGGGCAAAACGACGAGTCCCAAGCAGATTTTCGATCGGTTCGTGCGGGAGGAGAAAGGCTTGGCGAGTTTCACTGTGCCGCATCCGGCCGGCCATCCGTTGCCGCTCTTTTCGCCCCGCGCGGTCGGACTCATGGAACAGCCCCCCTTCGCGCTGGTCTGCGGCCGTGCTCTGCTAGTCGGAGATGCAGGGCATCTGGTCGATCCGCTGTTCGGCGAAGGCATTTACTATGCTGTTCGATCCGGGCAGATAGCCGCTGCCTCAGTTCTGGGAACGTTTCATGACCGGCGCCGCTCACTGATGGACTACGAGTTGGCGGTGAGACGGGAGATCTACCCGGAATTCCGCATCGCCTCCCGGATCGCCCGCATCGTCTATTCGTTTCCCAAGCTTTGCCACCGTCTCATGCACCGCTATCAGGAAGTGATCAACCTGTATTACGACGTGTTGCGCGGGCGGCATACTTATCACAGCTTTTTCCACGAGGCCAAAGGCATCGTCAAGTCCTCGTTCCGCGAACTCCTACGCGAGGCTCTACCATTCCGTTGACAGCAAGCGGCAAACAGCGGATAGCCATCAGCGAGCCACCGAAATACCGGACAATCGATGGCCTCCTCGGCCTTGCGCGATTCGCGACCGGCTAGTTGGCTTGAAGCTGGAGAATCAACACCACGCTCCGATACGGCAAGGCATGAAGCTCTGGCCGAGACCGTTGGCGGAGGGAGGGGTGAAGGTGGAAGGTTGGGCGCCGGGTGGAAAGTCGGGAATGCGATGGTTGTTCGCGCCGTTGAAAGATGGAGCGGGCAGCCGGCGGCCGTCCGAACCGTCGGACGACTTGGCCACCAAGGCTGTCGGTTTCGAGTTGCCAAGTTTCGCGAGCAGCTTGCGGCCGTCTTCGGCGTACTGGCTGTTGGGATACTTTTCCGCCAACAAGACAAGGCTGTCGCGGGCCCAATCGTCCGCGCCGAGTTCTTTCCAACTCAGCGCCAGGTAATACAACGCGTCAGGCGCCGCGTTCATATCCGGGTATTCCTTGACGACTAGCTCGAAACGGTAGGCGGCGGCGAGATAAGATCCTCGCCGGTAATAGAATTGCCCGACGAAGAGATGGGTCTGCGCCAACCATTCGTGGCACTCCTGGATTTTTTGCAGCGCCTGCGCGTCGTAGCGGCTCCCGGGAAATTCCCGCCTCAACTTCTCAAACGCGGCCAAGGCCTTGTACACCGGGTCGGGATCCCGGTCGATCGTCCGCGCCATTTTAAAGTGAGCTTCCGCAAGCCGGAATTGCGCATACGGGGCGAGGACATGGGTGCGGTGCAGGTCGAGAAAGTGCTGATATTCGACCAGCGCCTCCGCATATTCTTCTCTCTCGAAGAACGCTTCCCCCCGCTTCATGATGACGTTCGGGTCGTAATTTTTTTCGATCGTGTCACCGATGAAGATTTGCTCGTCGGTGCCGCTTAAGGTCTTGCCGCCGGCTTTTTTCGAGGTACTGGAGCAGCCGCAGGTGACCAACGTTGCGGCGAGCAACAACGTCACGGTGAAAGCGATCGGCGATCGCCAGCGAATAGGTGGTCTGTGCATGAGGAGCACGGCGATGGATGGTCGGCAAATTGCGGCCTTTGTAACAGAGGTCCGGCTGAAATGCAACGGAAATGAGGTCGGGCGCAGTTGACCGGTCGGAGAGGGAACCCTATAATCCCGCCCGGCGCGAACAAACCAGGCTCTTGAGCCTGCCTCGGAGACTCGGATGCCGATGCAGCGCAGTCGAATCGTTGGAACAGGTTCGTATGTGCCCGAACGGGTGGTCGGCAACGGCGAGGTGAGTTCTTCGTTGGCAAGGGATCCGGATCGGGTATTCCGGCTGACCGGCATCAGAACGCGCCATTGGGCATCAGAATGTCAGGCTTCATCCGATTTGGCCGCGGAGGCGGCCCGCCACGCGCTCGAGGCGGCAGGGATGGCTCCGACGTCGCTCGACGCCATTCTGGTGTCAACCACCTCTCCGGACACGACCTTCCCGTCCACCGCCTGCTACGTCCAACGGGCGCTGGGCGCGCGGGCCGTCGCGGCGTTCGATCTGGCGGCCTCCTGCTCCGGGTTCTTGTACGCTCTCTCGATGGCCGACGCGATGGTCAGGAGCGGCCAGGCGAAGTGTTGCCTGGTGATTGCGGCGGAGGTCAAGTCCCGGTTCCTGGATCGTGAGGACGACGCGACGGCCGTGTTGTTCGGAGACGGAGCGGGGGCGGCGATCGTCGTCGGCGAGACGGTCGTCGACGGCCATGGCTCCGGTATTCTAGGAATCCGACTTTACGCGGATGGCGCGAGACACAGGTTGATTCAGGTTGCAGCCGGCGGCTCGCGGACTCCCGGAAGTTCTGACACGATCGGTCGCAACCAGCACGTGATTCGCATGCAGGGCGGGTCGTTGTTTCGGATCGCGGTTCGTCGACTGGAAGCGGCCGTGCGGGACCACGTAAAGGAATTCGGTGTCGGTCTCTCCGAGGTGAAGCGGATCGTGGTGCATCAGGCCAACGCACGTCTCCTGGCGGCGCTGCGGGATCGACTGGGGCTTCCGCCCGAGGTGCTGTATTCTGTCATCGAGCGATTCGGGAACGTCTCATCCGCGTCTCTCCCTATCGCGTTGGACTGGGCGGTGCGCGACGGGTGTATCGCTGCTGGCGACCTCGTGCTGCTCGGCGCGTTCGGCGGCGGGCTGACATGGGCCACGGCCTTGATGCGCTGGTAATCATCGGAAAACGGCGCCGAGCGGTGAGTTCGCTGTGAACACACAGCGGTGAGTCGGTATGTTCGGCTTGATTCCCCGAGAAGAAGCCTTCTTCGATCTGTTTCGCAAAGCAGCGCATAACATGATCGAAGGGAGTCGACTGCTCAAAGACATGATGGAGGATTTCACCGATCCGGTCGAAAAGGCGAAGCGCATCAAGAAGATCGAGCACGACGGTGACACGATCACCCACGACATCGCGAGGAAACTGAATCAGACCTTCATCACGCCGATCGACCGGGAAGACATCCATGACTTGGCCAGCGCGATCGACGATATTTTGGACGTGGTGGAGGCGATCGCGGATCGGTTCGTGCTCTATAAGGTGGAAAAGCCCACCGAAATGGCCATCAAGTTGTCCAATATCCTCTATCAGGCCTCAGAAGCAGTAGGCGCCGCCGTGGATTTACTGGGAAAGTCGCACACCGACATGAACGAAGTCAGTGTTCGGGTCAACAGCCTGGAGAACGAGGCAGACCGCATTTCGCGGGATGCGATTTCCCGGCTGTTCGAGAACGAAACGGATCCAATCTCCGTCATCAAATGGAAGGAGATCTACGAAAATTTTGAAGCGGGTACCGATCGCTGCGAAGACGTGGCGAATATTCTGGAGCGCATCGCGCTGAAGCATATCTAGTTCTAGCGTGGGCACGAGGTTAGAGGCGATAGGCCAGGGGATTAAAACGGTGAAACCGCTTCTTCAGTCTGTCAGTCTTAGCGCTGCGCCCTCCTTGTCTTGCCTCGACTCTCGCCCCGCGCTTATCGACTCTGGCCATCAAAACCATGTTTGATCTGACCGGCATGCTGCTTCTTGTCGTCGTGCTGGCCCTGCTGTTCGATTTTTCGAACGGTTGGCACGACAGTGCGAACGCGATCGCCACTGTAGTGTCCACGCGGGTCGTCAGCCCGTTCGTCGCCGTGGTGGTCGCAGGGGTGCTGAACGTGGCGGGAGCGTTCATGTCGACGGCCGTCGCCAAGATGGTGGGAAAAGGTATTGTGGATCCAACTGCAGTCACGCAGGAAGTAGTCGCGGCAGCCTTGGCCGGGGCGATTTCTTGGAATCTTTTTACCCTGTTGCTGGGCCTCCCGACCAGTTCCTCCCATGCGCTGATCGGGGGCATGGTCGGCGCGGCATGGATTCACAGCGGATGGACGGCGGTGAAATGGTCCGGGCTGCGCTCGGTGCTGGAAGCAATGGTGTTATCGCCGTTTTTCGGCTTCGCGATCGGCTTGGTCTTGATGATCTTTATCAGTTGGGCGTTCTTCCGGGTTCCACGCCGCGTGGCGACGCGACTTTTTGCCAGACTGCAGCTCGTCTCGGCCAGTTTCATGGCCTTCAGCCACGGGGCCAACGACGCTCAGAAGGCGATGGGCATCATCACGCTGGCATTGCTATCCGCCGGTCAGATTTCGACTGCGGAAGTCCCGGGCTGGGTGATCGGATCTTGCGCGATCGCGATGGGATTAGGGACGGCGGTCGGCGGTTGGCGGATCGTCCGGACGCTCGGGATGCGGATCGTCAAGCTGGAACCGGTGCACGGTTTCGCCGCCGAAACCGGCGCGGCGGCGGTTCTGCTGATGACGGCGCATATCGGACTGCCGGTCAGCACCACGCACACCATCACGTCGTCCGTCATGGGAGTGGGCGCCATCAAACGACTGTCCGCCGTCCGGTGGGGTGTCACCGCTCGGATTGTGTTCGCCTGGCTGTTCACCCTGCCCGGTGCGGCGATCCTTGCGGGGGCGATCTATGTCTTGGCGGCAAAGTAGGATTGAGCGGAGGCCGTTCGTTCACCCGCCGCCGGCAAACGGACCACGAAGCGGCTGCCCACCGGTTCGTTCCCCTCGACCCACACCTGTCCTCCATGTCCTTCCACGATATGCTTCACGATGGCCAGGCCCAGGCCGGTGCCGCCGAGTTCCCGCGAGCGGGCCTTGTCGACGCGGTAAAACCGTTCGAAAACGCGGGGGCGGTCGGCTTCGGGAATCCCCACGCCGGTGTCGGTGACGGTGAGCTCCACGACCTCGGCGTCCGAGCCGTCCGCCATCCGTACGCGAAGCGCGCGAGCCGCCACAGTGATCGCGCCTGCCGGCGGGGTGTATTTGACCGCGTTGTCCAGCAGGTTGGTCAACACCTGCACCAGCCGGTCTTCATCGCCGATGACCGGTGGCAGATCGTCGGCGATCCGGACCGCCAGCGCGTGATTTTTCTTGTCCGCCATCGGCTTGATCAGCGCCACGGTTCGCTCGATGATGGTGCCGAGGGCGACGGGCTCCCGCTTAAACAAAACCTGTCCGGACTCGATCTGCGAGAGTTGCAGCAGATCTTCCAGGATGAGCTCCAGCCGGTGACTCTGTTTGAGAATGATGTCGAGGAACCGAACCAGCGTGTCGGGATCGTCCTTTCCGCCGTCCAGCAGGGCTTCGACATACCCCCTGATCGAGGTCAATGGGGTGCGGAGTTCGTGAGAGACGTTGGCGACGAAGTCCTTTCGGACTTTTTCCAACCGGCGGACGGCCGTGACGTCATGGAAAACCAAGACGGCGCACGGTTCGTTTTCCCCTGCGCACGCCGTGACCGAGGCTTCGACGCGAAGCTGATGCCCGCTCGGTGTGAGGGTAAGCTCTCCTCCCAGGCTCGTTCGACGTTCCAGCACACGGGCGGTCAATTCATTGAGCTCATGGTGCCGGATGACTTCCCAATACGGACGCCCTTTGGTCTCGCCCGGCTTGAGCGTGAACATCCGCTCGAGCGCGGGGTTCACCTGCAGGACGACGCCGCGACAATCCAGCACCATCACGCCCTCCACCATCGAGACCAGCACGGCGAGCAACTGCGCTCGGTCATCGGACAGTTCGTGAATCTTGGCTTCCAACTGGTCGGTCATGTCATTGAGGGCGCGGGCGAGGATTCCTATTTCGTCCTGCGAGGTAACGGGGACGCGTTGCCCTGGCGCGCCGGCCGCCAACTTTCGGGCGACGCGCGCCATGTCGGAGAGCGGGCGTGTCAGGCTCCGGGCGATGACCATCCCTAACGCAACGGCAACCAAAAATGCCAATCCCAATGCCAAGGTCAGTCGCTGTTTTAGCTCGCGCAGTTGCGCTTCGATCTGCGTCATCGGCAACCCCAGCCGGACGATCACCAAGCGGTTCTCCGGCTGGCCGGCAAGGTCTAGGCGATGCGCGAGATACAAGGTTCGCTGCCCGGTAGTCTCGCTGAGCCGCATGGTCGCACCCTCCCCGGACGCCCATGCCTGCACGACCTCAGGGCGCGTGGCATGGTTGTCCATTCGCGCCACCGCACGGTCGTCGGTGGCGCTGTCGGCGAGCACGGTGCCGTCGGCGGCGATCACGGTGACGCGCGCAAAGGAACGCCGGCCGATTTCTTTGGCGAGAGCCTGGAGGGCGAGGCTGGGGCCGCGCAAATCTTCCTGCTGCAGGAGCGGCTGCAGCGTCAACGCGGCGAGGGTGGTCTGAGCGTGGAGGGTGTCTTTCAGGCGGGTCAATTCGATCGTTTCGATCGAGCTGATGGACACCCATCCCGCCACGGCGAGCCCGAGCGCAACGGCGAATAGGGTACCGAGCGTGACTTTCCAGCGGATGGAAAGGGGCATCAGGCTGTGAGGCGTGACGCGTGTCATGCGGCGGGAAGTGTGGGGGGTGTGCCCCAACGTTTGTCGCCCGTCTCGTGTCACCCGTCACGTTCCTTGAGCTTGTATCCGAGCGACTTGACGGAGACGATGGCGTCGTTCAACAGGGGGATCTTCTGTTTCAGTCGACGGATATGCACGTCGACCGTGCGCGTGGTGCCGTAATAATCGTACCCCCAGACGGCGTTCAGCAGCACGTCGCGGGTCAAGACGCGGCCGGAGTTCCGCAGCAGATGCTCGAGCAGGCCGAATTCTTTGGCGGTCAGCGGCACCTCGCGGTTGTTAAGCGTGACTTCGTGCTTCGCGAGGTCCATAACGAGGTCGCCGTACAGGTAGCGGGGCGGACCTTCTTCCTGACTGCGTTCCACGCGGCGCAAGAGCGCCTTGACCCGCGCGACCAGGGCTTTGGGACTGAATGGCTTGGTCACATAGTCGTCCGCGCCGAGTTCGAGTCCCACCACGGTGTCAGCCTCTTCGGCCTTGGCCGTCAGCATGATGATCGGCAGGAGGGCCGTCTCTCGAGCCGTGCGGATTTTCTTGCAGATCTCCAACCCGTCCAATTCGGGCAGCATCAGGTCCAGGATCACTAAGTCGGGCCGCTCGCTTTTCACCAACCGGAGTCCTTCCGTGCCGGTCATCGCGGCGACGGTGCGGTATCCTTCTTTTTCGAGATAGAGCTTGACCAGTTGGAGGATGTCTTTCTCATCCTCCACGATGAGAATTTTCTTGCTGGAGGGAGCCGTACTCACTTGAAGCACAGCCTAATGAGAAGGCCTCAAGGTGTCAAGGCCTTGCGGCTCGACTCCGACCGTCCCGCGTTCAGATTGCCAGCGTCCGAGACGTCGGCGGTCTCTCGAGTGCCGGACCGGCCCGGCCAGCGTTCGCATGGGCGGTCGCGGTCAAAAGTGTTGACGGCGAGGCGGGGTCTGACGTAAGGTGTTGTTTCAATGAGCGGCTTTCAGTCCGACTGAGTCCGAACGTGTTCTTGCACAGAGACGGAGCGGTAGCGGATATGAAGATTTATCTCGCCAATCCCCGTGGGTTCTGCGCCGGCGTCGACCGGGCGATCGACATCGTCGACCTCTCGCTCAAGAAGTACGGAGCGCCCATTTACGTGCGGCATGAAATCGTGCACAGCCGCCACGTGGTCAATTCGCTCCGGCAAAAAGGGGCGGTGTTCGTGGAGGAACTGAGCGAAGTGCCGGAAGGGTCGGTGGTGATTTTCAGCGCTCACGGCGTGGCCAAGGAAGTGTGGAAGGAAGCCAACAGCCGCCGGCTCAAGGTGATCGATGCGACGTGCCCCTTGGTGATCAAAGTGCACAACGAAGTGAACCGGGATTATGCCCAGGGCTACGAGTTGATTCTGATCGGCCACGCTGGCCATCCCGAGGTCATCGGAACGCTCGGTCAGATTCCGGATAAGTTTCATCTGGTCTCGTCGGTGAAAGACGTCGAGAAGCTTCAAGTCGAAAACGCGAACCATCTTTCCTACGTCACACAGACCACCCTGAGCGTAGACGAATGCCGGGATATCGTTGAGGCGCTGCATCGTCGATTCCCCAACATCAAAGGACCGCATCAGGAGGACATCTGCTACGCCACGCAAAATCGGCAGAACGCCGTCAAGGAATTAGCCAAGTTGGTGGACGTGATTCTGGTCATCGGGTCACCCAACAGTTCGAATTCCAATCGGTTGCGCGAATTGGGCGAGCACTGCGGGATTCCTTCCTATCTGATCGACTCGGCGGACGACATCAATCCGGAATGGCTCAAAGACGCCAAGGCGGTCGGCATTACCGCTGGCGCCTCCGCGCCGGAAGTATTGGTGACCGAAGTCGTGGCTTATTTAAAGAGCTACGGACCGGCCGAGGTCGAAGACTTGACGGTGATCGAAGAGGACGTCGAGTTTCTCCTGCCCAAGGAACTGGTGAGTGTCCAATCAATCTCCCGACGCTCAAACGGCGGTTGACTGATTCGAATTTCCTGCCGCCGCCTCAATCGGCCACTACAAATAGTAGCCGACTTTCTCTCTCCCCACCCCATACGGTATTTCTGCTTTGATTTCCGCTGTTGGCTGTGCTACAAGGGCCGCAACTCGCGACTGGCCAGGGGAAAACAGCTGGGAGGTTTTCCAGATGTACCTGAAATCGCTGGAGATGATCGGGTTCAAATCGTTTGCCGAAGCCAAGATTCAATTTCCCAGCGGAATCACCGCCGTTGTCGGTCCCAATGGGGCTGGCAAGAGCAATGTGGTCGACGCCATCCTGTGGGTGTTGGGCGAGCAGAGCACCAAGACGCTTCGGAGCGAGCGGATGGAGGATGTGATTTTCAACGGGACCGAGCTTCGGAAGCCGCTCGGAATGGCAGAGGTGTCGCTGGTTATCGGTGGGGTTGACAACCTCGCGCCGGAAGTGGTCGCCGGCTTGCCGGGTCCGCTTCATGAGTATCAGGAATTGATGATCACGAGGCGGCTCTATCGGAACGGCGAGAGCGAGTATTTGATCAACAAGACGCCCTGTCGTCTCAAGGACATTCGGAGTCTGTTGCTGGACACCCGCGCCGGGTCGAAAGGGCATACGGTGATTGAACAGGGTCGGATCGAGCAGATCTTGAACGCGTCGCCGCAGGATCGGCGCGAATTGATCGAGGAAACGGCGGGCATCGTCCGTTACAAGAAACAGAGGGCCGAGGCGCTCCGCAAACTCGAAACGACCCAGCAGAACCTGCTGCGGGTGCAAGATATCATCGCAGAGGTAAAAAAACAGCTCACTTCCCTAGAGCGGCAGGCGAGACAGGCGCGGTCATATCAAGCGCTCCAGCAAGAAGCGCGGTCGTTGGAAATACGACTCCTTGCCGACGAATATCGGAGTCTGCGAGACGGCTTGAACAGGATCGAGGCGGAAGCCGGCGAGCTGGAAGCCAGGGAGTCAGCGCAGGCGGCTGAGCAGGCCCGGCTCAGCGCCGAGTTGGAGATGATCAAGCTCAACCTGTTGGAAAGCGGGGAGATAATCAATCGTGTCCGGGAGGAGTTGGGGCAGGCGGAACAACGACAGGCCCAGGCGTCGGCAGCGGCGGAGGTGGAACGGAACCGAATCGCGCTGTACGACCAGCAGCAAGCCCAGGCCGCCCAAGAAAGGCAGCGGCTGGCCGAGGAGCAACGCCGTACTGCGGCGGAGGCGGAGCGGCTGCGCCTCGTGTTGTCCGAGTGCGATGCGGAAATAGCTGAGCGGACGGGCCGGCTGGCGGAGTTGGAAGCCGCCATGCGGCAGGCGTCAGAACGGCGGGCGACGGTCGAAACGGAAGAAGAGCGGTTACGCCAGGATATTTTGCAATTGACGGTCCGTGTGACCGGCGGGGAACATGCGCTGACGCAATTGGCGGAGCGGGAACGCGAGAGCGTCCAACGTGCGGAAGGGTTAGCGGGCGAGCGGGTGGAGATTGATCGCGAACGGGCGGCGTTGCTGGAGAACATTCGAGCGCTGCAGGTTCAAGGGCGTGAGAATGAGGACCGGCGGCTGGAAGTCCAACGCGCCCGCCGGGAAGCCCTCAAGGAAGCCGAGCGAGTGGCGACGGAGCTCTCGGAGGCGGAACAACTTCTCAGCCAGCGGCTGGAGGAATTGGCGGCGACTGATTCCCGATTGCGGACTTTGGAAAGCATCGTCCGGGAAGAGATGGGCTATGGACGACAAGGGGAAGAGGGAACCGCCCTCAGAGCTTGCGACGGCATACGCGAGGCAATCGCCGAATGGCTGGCGGTGCCCCTAGGATTGGATCGCGCGATCGAGGCAGTGCTGGGCGAACGGGTGCGGGGTTGGCTCGTCGACCAGCCGTCCGTGGCGTGCCGGGCCGTGGAGTTTCTTCGCCAAAAAGACCTCGGGCGAGGCGCGTTTATTCCGCGGCAACCGCGTTGGTCGGCCGATCGGGTTCATGTCTGGTGGTCCGCTTTGGCGGAGGAGCCGGGTGTGATCGGGCGG
Source organism: Nitrospiraceae bacterium (assembly GCA_035573855.1). Taxonomy (GTDB): domain Bacteria; phylum Nitrospirota; class Nitrospiria; order Nitrospirales; family Nitrospiraceae; genus DATLZU01. Next base: position 24,108 of record DATLZU010000041.1, on the reverse strand, counting down.
GCGCTCGACCTTGTCCAAACGCCGGCCGAGTCTGCTGCTATTTGCGCCTGCCTGCTCGACGGTGTGGTCATCGTCGACACGCTGGAGACGGCGATCCGGGTATGGGAACGCCACCGATGGGCCGCCCCCGACGGGCCGACGTTGGTCACCTTGACCGGAGAGATCATGGATGCGGCGGGTGTGATCACGGGTGGAGGAGCTGGCTCGGATACAGGCCTGTTGCAGCGCCGGCGGGAAGTCCAGCAACTCGCGGCCCGGCGCGAAGAATTGGTCGGTGCGATCGAAACGATCCGCCGGCGTCGAGAGGATCTCGCCATGCACCTGGCGGCGTTGCGGGACGAGGAGCAGCGCCTGACTGATGCGTTGCGCGAGGCGGATATACTGGCGCTCTCGCTGGTCAAGGACGAAGCCGGTTTGCGACAACGGGTTGCCGAACTCATGCGGCGCACCGAAGGGATCGCGGCCGAGCTGCAGCGCGGGCACGAGGAATGGCAACGCATCGAGGCCGCGATCCGGTCGACGCGCGAACGGCTGGCGTGTGATGTCCGAGACAAGGAGGAACAGGAGGCGGAACTGGCTAGACTGAAAGCGAGGATCGAGGCCATCGATGAAGAGAGCCGGGCGTTGCAACAGGAGTTGACCGACGCGCGTTTGGCGGTGGAAGGATTGCGCGTGCGCCGAGCCCATGCGGAAGCCGAGTTGGCCCGACTGGTCGATCGGCAGGAGGCGTCGACCGTTCGCTGGTCGGAGCTCGATCAACAGGTCTCGGCATTGGAGGTGGCGCGGCAACAGAGCCAGCGGGAGTGCGAACGGCAGGACGCGTTGTGTCTGGAACTGGGACGAACCGTGGACCGGATCAAGGCCGAATTGATCGCGACGCAAGAACGTCAGACCGAGGAAATGGGAACGGCCCAGCGCCTCGAACACGCTTTGGCCGAAGTCCGGCAGGCGTTTGCATCCATTCGGGAGTTACGGATGACGGCAGAGGTCCGGCGCGCCGAATTGAAAACGCAGCTTGCAGCCGTGGAGAGCACGTTGAACGGCACCTATCAAGTCGCACCTGCATCGGTGCTCGAACGCCGGGAAGCAGCGGGCGACGAAGCCGACTCCGCTCCCATAGCGGGCGAAGCTCGCGAACCGACGGCGGAAGAACTGCGGCAGCAATTGCAGGAAATCCGCGATCGACTGGATCGGATGGGGCCCATCAATCTTGCCGCCATCGAGGAGCATCGGGAGTTAGAAGAGCGCTATCGCTTCCTTACGGAACAGGAGCAAGATCTGTCCCATTCCATCACCTCGCTCAAGGAGATCATCCACCGGATCAATCGCACGACGAAAGAAATGTTCTTGACCACCTTCAACGAGTTGCAGGAGAAGTTCAGCGAAGTCTTCGCGCAGTTTTTCCCCGGGGGCCGAGCCGAGTTGGTACTGGTGAACGACGCGTCGCCGGAAGGGACCGAGCCGGGGACGAGTCAGGAGCCGGGCGTGGACATCGTCGCGCAGCCGCCGGGGAAACGACTCAAGAGCATCACGATGCTGTCGGGCGGCGAGAAGACGTTGACGGCCATGGCGCTGCTGTTCGCGAGTTTTCTCATCCGGCCGACCCCGTTCTGCATTCTGGACGAGATCGACGCACCGTTGGACGAGGAAAACATCGGCCGCTTCACGGCGGTGCTGGAGGAATTGGCTCGGACCGCCCAGTTCATTGTGATCACGCACAATAAGCGCACGATGTCGGTGGCCGATTCGCTCTTCGGCGTGACCATGGAAGAGCCGGGGGTCTCCAAGTTGGTCTCCGTCCGCCTCGCTGATCTGCAGCCGGCCTGAATGTTGTCCGCCAAGAAGCCGAAAAAGACCAGTAGTTCTGGACGGTTCTGCGCTCCTTTGCTTGACTTCGCCGATGTTGTTTGTTATAAGCCGCTCGATGAGCGGGCACGTGGATTGTCTGGCTTCTTCTGCCGCTGCTTGGTAGGTTGATCCTGTAGTTCGCTTTCTTCCTGCCATCTCCGTCGTTCCAGGGACAGTAGTATGAAGCTGATTCGGGCACTGCTCAATCGCCTCTCTGACAGCTTGTTCGCCGCCGTACCGGTGCGACTCAAGATGGCGGGCGATCGTGCCAGGGGGCCGGCGCTCCGGCTGGTGTCCGATAAATCCGGTGCGACGTCGTCGGCCGATGCGGCGCCGCGCCGCACGCCGGGGCAGGCATTCAGCCAACTTGACTCCATCGACGAAGCGATCCGTCGCAGTCAGGCCTGGTTCCTCGCCCGCCAGCACGCCGCCGACGGTTTCTGGGTGGCGGAGCTCGAAGCCGACACCACGCTTACTTCGGAATACATCATGTTGCGGCGCTTCCTGGGCCTCGTGGACCTGGAGCGCGAACGCAAGGCCGTCCGGTATTTGAAATCCGCCCAACTGCCCGACGGCGGCTGGCCGATTTACTACGGCGGCCCGGCTGACATCAGCGCCTCCGTCAAGGCCTACTTTGCGCTGAAGTTATGCGGCGTGCCCGCCGACGACCCGTGTCTGGTCCGTGCGCGGGCATGCATTCTCGCGCTCGGTGGCGTCGTCGCCGCCAATGTGTTCACGAAGATCGCGCTCGCGCTCTTCGATCAATACGACTGGCGGGGCATCCCGAGCATGCCGCCGGAGATCATGCTGCTCCCCAAACGGTTCTACTTCAGCGTCTACGCGATTTCCTATTGGTCCCGTGCCGTGTTGATTCCACTGCTGATCGTGTTCGCGCACCGGCCGATCTGCCGGATTCCGGCGGAGCAGAGCATCGACGAGTTGTACACGACGCCGCGCCGTCTCGTCGACTATCGGGACGTCCCCCCGTTCAAAAAAGATGCGGCCTGGTTCACCTGGCGGAACGTTTTCATCACACTGGACGCCGTGCTGAAGCTGTACGATCGTGTGCCGATCACGTGGCTGCGGCAGAAGGCGTTACGCAAGGCGGCCGACTGGATGGTAACCCATATGCAGGGCAGCGGCGGACTCGGCGCGATCTACCCCGCCATGGCCAACTCCGTCGTGGCGCTGCGCTGCCTGGGACGTGACGTGGACGATCCTCTGGTGGTCAAGGCCCTGCGGGAAATTGAAGAGCTCGAAGTCTACGACACCGTGAGTGAGAACGGAGAGCGGGTCGAGGCGATGCACCTGCAACCATGTTTCTCACCGGTGTGGGATACGGCGCTGTTGCTGAACGCCTTGGTCGAGGCGGGGCTGCCGCAGGACCATCCGTCGTTGCAGAAGGCCGCTCTGTGGCTCATGGCTCGCCAGACCAGGACGGTAGGGGATTGGAAAGTGTCCTCGCCTCAGGCCGAGCCAGGCGGATGGTATTTTCAGTTCGAGAACGAGTTGTACCCCGACGTGGATGATTCCGCCGTGGTGATCATGGCCCTCTCCAAGCTGCGCATGGCGGACGAAACGAGGCAGAGAGAATCGATTCGTCGCGGATACCGGTGGGTCATGGCCATGCAGGGATCCGACGGAGGATGGGGGGCCTACGACAAGGACAACAATCGCATCGTATTCAATTACATTCCGTTCGCCGATCACCGGGCGCTGCTCGATCCTAGCACGGCGGACCTGGCGGGCCGCTGCCTGGAAATGCTGGGCACGCTCGGCTACGACAAGAGTCATCCGGCCGTGGCGCCGGCCTTGGAATTTTTAAAGCGAGAACAGGAACCGGACGGCAGTTGGTACGGCCGATGGGGCGTCAACTATATCTATGGCACGTGGTCCGTGCTGGCCGGTTTGCGGGCGATCGGGGAAGATCTCACGGCACCGTACGTCCGCCGCGCGGTGGCCTGGGTGGAATCGAAGCAGAACCCGGACGGCGGGTGGGGCGAATCCTGCCTTTCCTACGCCGATCCGGCGTACAGCGGAAAGGGCGACAGCACGCCGTCGCAGACCGCCTGGGCATTGATGGCGTTGATAGCCGCCGGCGCAACGGATTCGTTCAGCGTGGTGCGGGGGATCAATTATCTCATTCGGCAGCAGCGTAAAGACGGTTCATGGGAAGAGATCCGCCACACGGGCACCGGATTCCCTCGCGTGTTTTATCTCCGTTATCACTGGTATTGCCAGTATTTCCCGTTGTGGGCCCTTGCCATGTATCGCAACATCAGGACACGTGGTCGAACGAGAGCCGACGAATTGCGCCAACGCGCTCGCGAGACAGGACGCTTTCGGTTCGACTAGTCCGGATCCCCGGGAGGCCGATTGAAGCAGGTCGGCGTGTTCGTCGCAACCCGGTGGGAATTCAACGCGGTTCGGGAGGCTGTCGCCGTTGACAAGCAGGAGCGAACGGGAACTTTCCGCGGAATCGTGGGGCGGCAAGGTCATGTTCAGATACGACTCATCCAAACAGGCATGGGAATCGAAAGGGCCGGCGCCGTCAGTCGGGAAGCGCTGGCGGCGTATTCCTTCGAGTTGGTCGTCTCGACCGGATTCGCTTGCGCCTTGTCCTCCGCGTGCGTCGGTGATCTGTTGATCGGAACCGACGTGATCTTGTACGGTGAAGCCCCTGCTTCTTCTCTCTCCTCCCTTTCTCTCGCCTGTTCGATCGACTACGCAGATGCGGCCGTGCGAGCGGCTCAGAAGGCCGTGCCGGCGCCCCGCTGCGGGCGGTTCGTCACCGTGCCGCGCGTATTGTGGCGCGCTGCGCAGAAGCGGGAGGTCGCGGCGGCGACTGGCGGTATCGCGGCGGACATGGAAAGCGCGGCGATCGCCAGGTCGGCTCACGAGCGTCGGGTGCCGTTCATCATTGTTCGCGCCGCCTCCGATCTTGCAGAGGAGGATCTTCCGCTCGACTTCAATCTCTTTCTGCAGCCGGCCGGTTGGCTTCGCGGCCTCGCGCGAATCGTGACGCATCCGTCCACTCTTGTGGGCTGTCATCGGCTTCGGATGCAAAGCCTCGAGGCGGCCGCACGGCTGACCGCCTTCTACGGGACGTTCTTCGATGCGCTTCAGGAATAGCCGAGCTGGGTCGGAACAGGGGCATGTCCGATGATCGTGCGAGCGATCGCGAAGATCGGGCGGACCGCGCTCTTCATCGTACAGGAGATGGGTCGGATGCTGCTCTTTGCCCTTGCTTCATTCGCGTGGCTTGCGCGACCGCCGTTCCGCCTGTTTCAAATCGTCAAGCAACTCCACTTCATCGGGTACAAGTCCACGTTCGTGGTGGTGCTCACGGCGGCCTTTACCGGCATGGTGTTGGGCTTGCAAGGCTACTACACGCTCCGCAAGTTCGGATCGGAAGCCTTGTTGGGTTCGGCCGTCGCATTGAGTATGATCCGGGAATTGGGGCCTGTGCTGGCGTCCCTCATGGTGACGGCGCGGGCCGGATCCGCCATGACCGCCGAGATCGGGATCATGCGTATCACCGAACAAATCGATGCCCTGGACACGATGGCCGTCAATCCGCTGCAGTATCTGATCGCACCGAAACTGGTGGCGGGGCTTATCGGGGTGCCGCTGCTTGTGGCCATCTTCGATGTGATAGGGATCTACGGCGGCTATCTGGTCGGAGTCGAACTGCTGGGGGTGAACGAAGGATCGTACTGGAGTTCGATCGAGTCGGCGGTGGAATGGAAAGACGTCTACGGCGGCATCTTGAAATCGATCAGCTTCGGGCTGATCGTCAGTTGGGTCTGCTGTTATAAAGGGTTTTATACGAGGATGAGCGCCGAAGGGCTTGGCACAGCCACCACTGAGGCCGTGGTCCTGTCGTCTGTGCTGATTCTGGTTTGGGATTACTTCCTGACGTCGGTGCTGCTATAAGCGAGCTAACAGCAGACGCGAGCGGCAAATAGTCGGGGTTTCAAGATCTCCCGCGGTTGGCTAGCTCTGGGCTATTCGCTGTCCATGATTACATGATTAAACTCATCGGGGTTGAAAAGACACTCGGTGGCCAACCGGTCCTGCGGGGCGTCGATCTGGAGATCCCCAAGGGGAAACTGACGACGATTATCGGACGGAGCGGCGAGGGGAAAAGCGTTCTGCTCAAGCACATGATCGGCCTGCTCCAACCTGATCGTGGCGAGGTCTGGGTCGACGGCGTGGACATCTCGCGGTTGCGCGGGAAGGCGCTTAACGAAGTGCGCAAGCGATTTGCCATGCTATTCCAGGGCGCGGCGCTCTTTGATTCCTTGACGGTGTTCGAAAACGTCGCGTTTCCGCTTCGGGAAAAACTGCGGCTGAAAGACCCGGAGGTGACCCGCCGGGTCAATGAAAAGTTGGAGCAGGTCGGTCTGGCCGGCATGGGGCACAAGTATCCGGCCGAATTGAGCGGCGGGATGAAAAAACGGGCGGGCCTGGCGAGGGCCTTGGTGATGGAGCCGGAGATTATCCTGTTCGACGAACCGACGACAGGGCTCGATCCGCTCATGGCCAAGCAGATTCACGACTTGATCATCGGGATGCAACGGACTTTCGGGTTTACGGCGGTGATGGTCAGCCATGAGATTCCCGAGATCTTCGGCATTTCTGACTGGGTGGCCATGTTGAAAGAGGGGAGGATCGCGGCCATGGCGCCCGCAGCCGAGTTTCAGCGAATCGAGGACCCGGCGGTTCGGGAATTTATTTCGGTCGGAGGGATGATGCCGTTACCCGTGAATCGGTGAACGCGAATCGTCTTTTGCCGCTGCAGGCGGCCTGCCTGTCGCGATTCACGAAGAACGAGCCACGAGGCTAGGACATGGAAAAGGCCAAGCTGGAGCTGGTGGTCGGCGTGTTCGTCTTGATCGGCATTGTGTGCCTGGGGTATCTCTCGATCAAACTGGGCAAATTGGAGGTCATCGGCGGGCGGAACTATACGGTCTTCGCCGAATTCACCTCCGTTTCTGGTTTGAAGAGCGGCGCGTCGGTCGAAATCGCCGGCGTCGAGGTGGGGCGAGTGAAAGAGATCACGCTCAAGGACGACCGGGCGTTGGTGGCCCTTGCGATCGACGAGGGGATCAGGCTCTACACCGATACGATCGCGTCGATCAAGACACGCGGCATCATTGGGGAGAAATTCATGGCGCTGTCCCCCGGCGGCGGCGGCGACCCGCTCAAACCGGGAGAGACGATCCGGGACACCGAGTCCGGACTCGACTTGGAGGAATTGGTCAGCCAATTCGTGCACGGCAACGTGAAATAACGGGGGCAAGCGATGGAGCGGAGACGGAATGGATGGCGTCCGAAGACACGGGGTGGGGTGAAGGGGACGATTGGCTGGCCTGCGATTCTCTTGATTGCCGCGTCGGCCGCCTTGATCGGCTTGATGAGGGGCGGTCAGCCGTCGTGGGCCAGCGGCGGTGCCACCGACGCCGTGAAAAGTACAATCGACGAAGTGCTGCGCATTCTCCGCGACAAGGATCTCAAAAAACCGGAACGGGCTGAAGAGCGGAGACGCCTGCTCGAGAAAGTCATCGGCGCTCGATTCAATTATGAAGAGATGTCGAAACGGGCGCTGGGTGCGCCATGGAATCAGCTCAACGAGCAGGAGCGGGAGGAATTCGTGCAGCTCTTCAGGATCCTGCTCACCAATTCGTATGCCGACAAGATTGAAAGCTATTCTGGGGAGCCGGTGCAATACGTGAACGAGCGCACCGAGAAAGACTTCGCCGAAGTCCGGACGAAGATCGTGTCCGGTAAAGCGGAGATTCCGCTGGATTACCGGTTGCTGAACAAAAACGGCGAGTGGCGCGTGTACGACGTGGTCATCGACGGCGTCAGCCTGGTCAATAATTATCGCGGTCAGTTCACCAAAATCATCCGTTCGTCTTCCTATGCCGACCTCGTCGAGCAACTTCGCAAGAAATCCGACAAGATCAAGGCTCCCTAAAGCCGCTGCACTCGCTCCATGCCTCCGATGCATCGACTCCTCGTTGTGGTCCTGCTCGTGCTCGGAGGCGCTGTCTCCCTCTTCGCGCCGCAGTCGGCCGTTGCGGAGACCCAGTATTTTCCAATCCCCTCCGTGTCCACCACCAGAAACGACGGGAACGACGCCGGCCTGATCGTGCCGATTCTCGTGACCGAACCTGACGGCGAGCTGAAGTATCTCGTGGCGCCAATGGTGATCCGCAACTCGATCGTCGGCGTTCGGGGCGCGCTCAATATCTTTCGCTACGAACCGGGCGGGCGGGAGATGCGGTTTATCGCCTCATTCACGGAACAGATCGAGCGGAAGCTGCTGTTCAGTTATACAGACCCGGCCTTCAGCCATGGGCGGTACGCGCTCAGCTACGGAGGAACCTTTTTCAAGAATGCGACCGCGCGATTTTGGGGAATTGGGCAAACGACAGTCGAAGGCGACGAAACGAACTACACGGCGCGGGAGGGTCGGGCCTGGTGGAAGTTCGGTCTTCACGCCAATGAGGTGACTCAGATCGCTGTCGGCCAACGGTTCAGAGACGTAAGTCTTCAACGTGGCGCGACCGATCTGCCGTTCACCGTGGATCGCTTTCCGGCCGTCCACGGTGTCCGCGGCGCGACGATTTTGGGGCATCGGGTCACCTTTCATTACGACACGCGCGACAGTTTGGTCACCCCGACCGATGGCATGCAAGTGACCGCCTATGCCGAACTGAACCAGAATCTTCGCAACGGCGACCATCCCGTGTTCTCCAGGTACGAAATCGAAGTCAAAAAGCTGTTTCCTAGCGAATCCAAGCGGGCGATCCTGGTTGTGCGCGCGGACCTGCAGGCGACGCTGGGCGGCGAAGTGCCGTTCTTCGAGCAGAGTTCGCTGGGCGGGCAGAACAACCTGCGAGGGTTCGGGATGGATCGATTTATCGACAAACATCTGGTGGCGGTCAGCGTCGAAGAACGCATCCACGTGATGCGGACCAAGCTGTTCGGCGTCACCGCGGACTTCGAGGTCGCGCCGTTCCTTGATACGGGCCAAGTGTTCGAAAACTTTAAGGACGTCAGCTTCAAGGACTATCGGATGACCCCGGGAATCGGCTTCCGCGGATTGGTGCGGCCCAATGTGGTCGGCCGCGTCGACTACGGCTACAGCCGCGAAGGAGGAGCGGTGTTCGCCGGATTGGATTTCCCTTACTGACGGTCTATCGGTGGCGCGCGCAATGCCCGGACAAGTCCGTTGGCCATTCCTCCTTGTTCTGCTGGCTTGTTCCGTCTGTTCGGGACAGGCCGCCGCGCGGGCGGAAGGCTTCGGGCCGCTGCCGGTCCGAAATTTTCAGCCGATCCAGCTACTCTTCCTGGGCATGCCGGGCGACCGTGCCGAGGTGCTCAAGAAAGGTCGGCTGGATGTGCGGATCGAGCTGGCCGAAACCAGCACCATTTTCAACGAACGTATGGCGTCAGCGCGCGCGGTTATGAAGTTCGAGCAACTCCGATCCGGCGTGTTCTTGCGCTACGGTCTGACAGACCAATTGGAAATCGGCGTGGAAGTGCCGGGGCTTTACCGCTATCGCGGGTTCTTGGAAGGCGTCATCACGGCGACCGAGCGGGCGACCACCGGCTTGAGTCCGGCACGGGCGGCCTTGCGGGATAGCGGCTTTGCGTACGATCTGACGGTCAGGGGGCAGAGCCGCTTTTCAGGAACAGACGGCGACCTCGGACTGGGCGACACGATCCTGCTCGGCAAATACCAATTTCTCTCGCAGAGGGCGTTGCTCCCGGCCGTCTCGTTGCGGTTGGCGGTCAAGACGCCCACGGGGGGCGAAGGCAAATTCTTCGGCAGTGGACATCCCGACGTGGGGATCGGGCTGGCTGCGGAAAAGACGATGGCAGGGCGATGGATCTTCTACGGCAACGTCAACGGCGTCTTTCCGACCGGTCGGGCCGGCGGCTTCGCGCTGCGACCGTTCATGTCGGCGATCGCGGCGGTGGAATATCTGTGGTCGAAGGACCTCTCGCTCACCGCCCAGTTCGATTATTATTCCACGCCGTTTCACGGGACCGGCCTCAAACCACTGGACCGCGGAGTCACCGAGTCGGCGGTCGGTTTCACTTACCGGCTCAGGCCGAATGTGCTCTGGCAGGTCTACGGCGTGGAAAATTTGGATTTCATTCGGGACAGCGCAGCGGATTTTACGCTTTCGACCGTGGTCACCTATCGATTCGATCGAGAGCGGTAGAGTGTGCTCTGCGCGGCAGGTCATGGGCGAATTGCTTGACACGAACGGAAATCTGTGTGAGACTGAGCGCCGGTCGCCCGAGATCCCGAAGAATTTACTGCTCTCAAAGCTCCTGTCCACGCCGCTTTCCCTAGTGATCGGGCGATTACCACTGACACACGAGGAGAACGAACGATGTCGTTGTTGAAGACCATAGACAGCCCTGCTGATTTGAAACGGCTTCCTCCGGAGCGGTTCCCCGAACTCTGCCAGGAAATACGCGAACAAATCATCGGAGTGGTCTCGAACGTCGGCGGGCACCTCGCATCCAACCTCGGTGTGGTGGAATTGACCGTCGCCTTGCACTATTTGCTGGATACGCCGAATGACAAGATCGTGTGGGACACCAGCAACCAGGCATATACCCATAAGCTGCTGACCGGTCGCCGCGAACGGTTTCATACCCTGCGGCAGTACGGCGGGTTGAGCGGGTTCTGTAAGCGCGAAGAAAGCGTTTATGACACGTTCAACGCCGGCCATGCCGGCACCGGCGTGTCGGCCGCCTTCGGCATGGTGGAGGCGCGCGATCAGCAGGGCCAAAAGCATAAGGTGGTGTGCGTAGTGGGCGACGGAGCGATGACGGCCGGCATGACGCTGGAGGGATTGCATCACGCTGGCGGGCTGGGCAAAGATTTCCTCGTGATTCTGAACGACAACCAGATGTCGATCTCCAAGAACGTCGGCGCTATCTCCGCCTACCTCAACCGGACCTTTACGGGAGAGTTTTACACGCGCGTCCGCGAAGAAACCGGCCATCTGCTGCGTTTAATCCCGGGCATCGGGCCGGATATGCAGAAGATGGCGCGCCGCGCCGAAGAATTGGCGAAGGGCGTGATTTTGCCGGGATTGTTGTTCGAGGAGCTGGGCTTCCAGTATGTCGGCCCGATCGACGGCCACAACTTCGACCATCTGCTTCCGACATTGGAGAACGTGCTGAAGTTGAAGGGACCGATTCTGCTTCACGTCATCACGAAAAAAGGATTGGGGTACGAGCCGGCTGTGAAGAATCCGGTCTGGTTCCATGCCTGCCCGCCGTTCGTGCGGGAGACCGGTGCGCCGGCGAAAAAGTCGCCGAGGCCAACCTACACGGCGATTGCAGTCGATACGCTGCTGAAGCTGGCCCGGTCGGACAAACGCATCGTGGCCATTACTGCGGCGATGTGCGAAGGCACCGGTCTCACGGCGTTCGAGAAGGAATTTCCCGAGCGACTCTATGATGTCGGCATTGCGGAGCAGCATGCGGTGACGTTCGCCGCCGGGCTGGCGGCTCAAGGCATGAGGCCAGTCGTCGCCATGTATGCGACGTTCCTGCAGCGGGCCTACGACCAAGTGGTTCATGACGTGGCCACGCAAAACCTGCCGGTCACGTTCTGCATCGACCGGGGCGGCTTGGTCGCCGAAGACGGGACGACGCATCACGGCGCGTTCGACTACGCCTATCTGCGGCATGTCCCCAATATGGTGGTCATGGCTCCAAAGGACGAGAACGAGCTGCAGCACATGGTGAAAACCTGCCTGACCTATAATGGCCCGGCGTCGGTACGTTATCCGCGGGGCGTCAGCCTGGGAGTTGAGATGGATCGGGAACCGACGGCGCTTCCGATCGGAAAAGGCGAGCTGTTGCGGGATGGAAAAGACGTCGCCATCGTTGCCGTCGGCGTGACGGTTTGGCAGGCCGTTCGGGCGGCGGAACGGCTGGAGCAGGAGGGCATTTCCGCCGCAGTTGTCAATGCGCGGTTCGTGAAGCCTCTCGACAAGGACTTGATTGTCGGGGTGGCACGGCGGGTCCGTTATCTGGTCACGGTCGAGGAAGGATGCAAGATGGGCGGATTCGGTTCAGCCGTCCTCGAAGCATTGTCCGACGAAGGTGTCACGCACCTGCGCACCAAACTCATCGGGTTGCCGGACTGGTATATTGAACAGGGACCACAGGACCTGTTGCGCGAGAAGTACGGGCTCACGGCAGAAGGCATTTACCAGAGCGTCAAGGTGCTCATGGCATGCACGACCACCCGTCGTGGAGCGGTTGGCGCCAAATGCAGTCTGGGTACCGGCTATGCGTCCTTCAGCGGTGCGTCGGTCGGAGATGAACAGGGGAGCTAGACCGCCGTTTGCACCGTGTGGCGCCCTTCAGGCTTCACAAGCGATGAGATACACCGGACGCAGGTGGCGATAACGAGATGCGTATTGCGCGGAGGAAAACCAGGCAGATCCGGGTCGGAAACGTGAAGATCGGCGGAGATGCACCGATCTCCGTCCAGTCCATGTGTTCCACCGATACACGCGACGTCAAAGCCACGGTGGAGCAGATTCGTCAACTCGAGGAGGTAGGCTGTGAGCTGATCCGCGTGGCCGTGCCGGACATGGAAGCGGCAGAGGCGCTCCCAAAGATCAAAGCGCAGATGAGTGTGCCGCTTATCGCCGATATCCATTTTGACCACCGTCTGGCGGTCAAGGCGGCCGGAGTGGTGGACTGCGTGCGGATCAATCCCGGTAACATCGGTGCCTGGTGGAAAGTGGCCGAAGTCATTAAGGCGGTGAACGACCGCGGGATTCCGTTGCGGATCGGCGTCAACGGGGGATCGCTGGAACGGGCTCTGCTGGACAAGTACGGGTACCCGACGGCGGAAGCGCTGGCTGAGTCGGCGTTGAATGCCGTCCATGCGCTGGAAGACGTCGGCTTCACGAATATGAAGGTGTCGCTGAAGGCCTCGGACGTGCACATGGCGATCGACGCCTACTGGCTGTTCGCACACCAAACCGACTATCCGCTGCACATCGGCATCACGGAGGCCGGCACCGCGATAACCGGGGCGGTGAAGTCGGCGATCGGGCTAGGCTGGCTGCTCTCCCACGGCATCGGCGACACGCTGCGCGTGTCGCTGGCCGCCGATCCGGTTGAAGAGGTCAAGGTCGGGTTCGAGATTCTGAAATCGCTGGAACTGCGCCATCGCGGGATCAATGTGATCGCCTGCCCGACTTGCGGCCGCGTGGAGATCGACGTAGTCCGGATGGCGAACGAGCTCGAAAAACGGCTTGCTCACATCAAGACGCCGCTCAACGTGTCGGTTCTCGGGTGTGTCGTCAACGGAATTGGCGAAGGAAAAGAAGCCGACATCGGCGTTGCCGGAGGCGAAGGGGTGGGGATTCTGTTCAAGAAAGGCAAACTCGTCTGCAAAGTGCCGATGGCCGAACTCATGGATCGCTTGATCGAAGAAGTCGAGCTGCTGGCCAGAGAAAAGGAGGCGGAGGGTGCACGCGACGAACATGTCGCCCTCGTCCGCGAACATGCCTCATCGCTGCTGCGTTCTGATGGCTCCGTGGCCACAACTTCGCTCGTGCGCGAACTGCCGGTGCTTTCCGACAAAAACTAGAAAGTCTCCCGATCCTGTCTGCGAGGCGCCGCGATCCGTTGTCTCGATCAGGATCCCGTACGCCCTTACCTGGAAACACCGTTGATTATTGAGTTTGAAAGCGGCGCCTCGTTATAATGCCGACCGCGGCGCCGTACCCAAGTGGCTAAGGGAGCAGTCTGCAAAACTGCGATGCGGCGGTTCGAACCCGCCCGGCGCCTCCACCCCGAGCTTGCTGAGCCGCCGGCTCTTTGTCGCTTTTTTCGTGATTGGTGGCGGCGGAGAATTCCCCTGACGTCGGTCCCGCCACGAGACAGCTTTTCCCCTGCGCGATCACACACCTCCAAGAGCACGTGCGCGGATGTTGCACTGTCTCTGGTGAAGCCACTTGCTTCTCTCGGGCGGGTTCCCTTCTACTTTATTATCCTGGTGGTGACGTAAGCTTACTGGGGAGTGGCGAGCGAATGGCAAAGACGGTCTTGGCCGAAGTGGCGCGGGGTCTGCCTGTTTCAGATCAGAATGGTGAAACTTGGCAACCCGCTGGGTGCGATCAAAACAGCGGAGCCTGCGGCCCCCAAGTGAGGCCGGCGAGGTCCGGGTCTTGGCCGTCTGCCGGCACCGGCCGAGCGGCTTTGTTCGCCTTGCGAACAGCGCGGCGGGCTTCCTTCTCTTTTTGTCTGGCCTGCTTGGCGCGCTCGCGGTCGCGCTTCGCAAGCGTGGCTTTTCCTCGTCTTGCGATGATGACCTCCTCGGGCTAAGCCCTTCGGGCAGGAGCGCGAAGCCCTCTATCCTGCCATCTTTGCTTTGGCTGCGAGTTACCAGCGGCCTTTGCGGCCACCACGATCACTGTGACTTCCTCCGTGGCGGGCTTCAGGCGGTCTCGCTTCATTCACGGTCAAAGTCCGACCTTCGAGTGCGGTCCCGTTCAACGCCGCGATCGCCCGTTTGGCCTCTTCGGCCGTCGCCATCTCCACAAAGCCGAAGCCCCGCGACTGCCCGGTGTACTTGTCGGTGATGACACGCACCGACTCCACCTTGCCATGAGGGGTAAACAGTTCGGTGAGCTGCGGTTCGGTGGTCGAATAAGGCAAGCCGCCGACATAAATTTTCGTGCGCATGCGATTCCTCCTTTTTTTCCTCCGCGTAAGAACACAGCCCATGCCGAGCGACCGGTTAGCGCCATGATCTGTCAAGCTGTCTGACCGTGGGAGCAGCCTGGACTAAGATACCGGTCGCGCAGACACAATGAGATGGGCGAGTGCGCGATTGGTAGGTAGTTTTGCGGCTCGTACGCGAGCCGTACAGTAACATACAGGAGAGGATGGGTCAAATCGTTCAGAGTCGATGTAGGACTTCACCAGATTCTCTACCGTCTTCTTCAAAGATTATCCTGAAGACTCTCCGTCCTGCTTCTTTCAGCCGTTTCGTTGACAGTCCGCAGCCTTTCGCTACACTGGAAACACAGAGAGAAAGGGTTTCAAGATGAAGGCCTGGAGCTGGCTTCGACAGTACCTGCTGGTGATCGTGATCGTGTTGCTGCTTGGCCCTTTTCTGGCCAACCTTGAGGCAGTGAGGCAGGTCTCCATCAACGTCATAGGTCTGAACGCCTCTCAGATGACGCGCCTGGCTGCCGACGGCATCGCGCTTCTGATGGCCTGGACGATGGCTTACCACATGTCACGCCGGCTTTTTCGGAAGACCAAAGGCGTCGAGTTTCTGCAGGCTGTTCTGCTCCCGGTCGCCACGTTCGGCGTGGTCTTTTTCGCGAACAAGATGTTTGCTGTCCATGGCTCGACTCTGCTCGATCAGATCGGCCGCCAGCGCTATCGCTGGCTGTACACCGGCATGCTCGGCAGCGCCGCCGTCTGGCTGACCGTCACCTGGATTGGCCGCTGGGATACACTCAAAGCCTTCTGCGCCGGAGGCTTCCCCCGGACCCGGATGGTCGATGAGACGCGATTGCTTGAAGGCGGGCGGTCGGCGGATCTGCTGGCCGGGACCGGGCGCGAACGAAAACATGCCGGCTCGACTGATTGCGTGGGTTCGACATTGGGCCGGTACCGGATTGTCAAGGAATTGGGCCGCGGCGCGATGGGAATCGTGTATTTGGGTAAGGACCCGATGATCCAGCGGTTCGTCGCGATCAAGACGATACGGTTGGACGAAGTGGACGATTCGTGTGAGATCGAGGAGGTCAAAAAACGCTTCTTTCGGGAAGCCGAATCGACGGGCCGGCTCTCGCATCCACACATTGTGACCATCTACGACGCAGGCGAACAGAACGGCCTGGTATATATCGCGATGGAATATCTGGAAGGCAACACATTGACGCAGTGGTGCCGGAGAGGGAACCTGTTTCCGGTTGCGAAAGCGATGGAGATTGTTGCGACGGTTGCGGATGCGTTGGATTACGCCCATAGCCAGGGAATTGTGCATCGGGACATCAAGCCATCGAATATCATGGTGACGAAGGATTGGTTAGTGAAAGTCATGGACTTCGGAATCGCGCGGATCACGACATCCGGGAAAACCAAGACAAGCGTGATCCTCGGCACGCCCGGGTACATGTCGCCGGAACAGATCATGGGCAAAGTCGTCGACGGCCGCTCGGACACGTTCTCGTTGGGTCTCGTCCTGTTCGAACTGCTCACGGGATGCAGGCCGTTCGACGCCGACGATGTCACTTCACTGCTGTACAAGATCGCTCGTGAGCCGCATCCGGTGTTGAGCCAGATTCGTCCTGATCTGCCGATCCGGGCTCAAGAAATCGTTGATCGGGCGCTTCAAAAGGATTTGGCCAGCCGGTATCGACGGGCTGGTGACATGGCACAGGATCTCCGTGTATGTTTGCAACACCTCGCGCTATCCGCTCCGGCTGCGGCTCGCGCATGATGAGCACCTACGCGGCAAGGTCGGACGTCGGCTTGCAGCGGTCTCATAATGAGGACCGATTCTGCGCCGACCCGGGACTTGGCCTTTATTTGATCTGTGACGGAATGGGCGGCTGCAACGCTGGCGAGGTGGCCAGCGGGATCGCCGCGGAAGTGATTCATCGCCATCTCGCCGACACCTCCCGCGGCGACGAGCTTCCCTTCGTCGGGGAATACGATCCGAATTTCTTGCTGCCGACGAACCGGTTGGCCAGCGCCGTTCGGCTCGCCAATCAGGTCATCTATCGGGAATCGTGGCGGCGTCCGGAGTGCGCCGGCATGGGTACGACCGTGGTCTCCGTCCTCCTTACGGACTGCATTCTTTCGGTGGCGCATGTCGGCGACAGCCGCGCCTATCTGATTCGTGACGGCGCGATGCAGTTACTCACGGCCGACCATTCGCTCGTGCGCGACCATGTACGCCGTGGCCTTCTGAGCGAAGAGGAGGCGGAACGATCTTCCCGCAAGCACGTACTCACTCGGGCGCTGGGCGTGGAATCGACTGTGGAGGTGGAATTGGGCGAGGTGCCGGTGATGAGCGAAGACATCGTGTTGTTGTGTTCGGACGGACTGACGAACGGCGTAGCCTCCGACGAGGTTTTACAGGCTGTTCGCCGTGGGAATCCTCCCGATGTGGCGGCTGAGCGGCTGATCGGCTTGGCGAACGATGCGGGCGGGAACGATAACACGACCGTTATCGTGGTGGTGTTGCACGAAGGCTTACGCTTCACGCTGTGGCGCCGCATACGGCAATGGCTATGGAGCTGAAACCGGCGGAGTGCAGAACCGTCCGGCGGAAGGAGGAAGGCCATGCAAGAAGTTGCGACCAAATGCCCCAAGTTCATCGTCAAACCGCACAGGGGTACGGCCAAAGAGATCGAGATTACCAAGTCCGAGTTCACTATCGGGCGCAAGGACGGCAACGATCTGGTCGTCGACGATCCGGCCGTGTCCGGACGACACGCCCGCTTAGTCAAAATCCATGCGGTCTATTTCCTGGAAGATTTGGGAAGCACGAACGGCACGTTCGTCAATGGTCAGAAGATCGAACGACGGCAATTGAGGGATACGGATGTGGTGGCGGTCGGGAAGCATCGGTTGATTTTCCGGGAGGAGAGCGCGGTTCCGACCACAGAAGACTCTTCCGGTGTGAGCGCGTCGGACAGGACAATGATCATCACCGGCTCGACCCCGCGAGGCTGGAGCCTGATACCGCAAAAAACCGGGACAATCCAGGTGGTGTCTGGCCGAACCAACCGCAAGGAGTACCAACTCACCAAGCAACTGACGATCATCGGATCACGCCCTGACGCAACGATCAAGCTCGCTGGCTGGTTCGCGCCGAAGACGGCCGCCATGATTGGGCGCCGCAGTGAGGGGTATTACATCGTAGCGGCCGACGCAGGGAAGAAAGTGCTGGTCAACAACCAGGCGGTCAACGGACAGATCGATCTGAAGGACGGCGACCTTGTGGAGGTGGCCGGCGCCCGGATGTATTTCTATCTGAGGGACCAGGCTGTGTGCTGACTCGCGGCTGTCACTGCGCCGATTCGAAGTTGATGACCGGTCGCTTGGGCAGGGCTTGGAAACACCCCTCCGAAATTTCCTGCGCGCGGGTTTCCAAACACTGCAGGAGCTGTCCTTCCCTCGGTCCCACGTGCCGACAGTATTGCCTCGCATCGGCCTCACAAGCCAACCGCAACCGCCGCAGGTTTTCTTTCGCCCGCGTCACGCGAGCCTGAACGGCGTTCTGGCAGGCGAACGGTAGTTTGTGCGCGTTCCGCTGCATGCAGCGCAGGCGATCGCGGCTGCTGAGAGAAGCGGGACAGAACCGTTCCAGTTCCGCCTCGCATTTGATCGCGACGACGGCCGGGATGCGGACCGCCTCGGTCTTCCCGGGAGCGTCTTCGGGCGAAGACGAAAGTGGAAACGGAAACCGAGCGGCGTTTGGTCCCGCGTCGTCCGGAGAACGATCAAGGGGGGCCGAGGAAGAGGAAACGGCCGACGTCCGAGGGGACGGCACGGAAGGGCCATCCGCCGACGCACTCCGCAGCCGAAGCGACATATCGGAAGATGAATCGGAAGGCGTGAGAACAGTCGGTCCCGCAGACGTGTCCGGTTGCAGTGAGGCCTCGATGCTCATCAGGACCGTTCCCCACGCGATTCCGAGCACGAGCACGCTCAGAGAGCCCGCCGCGAGCGACCCGGTTGGTCGAGACGAAGGCATATCAATTTCCGTTTCGGCTGAAGAGAGAATACGTCAAAAGCCGACGAAAAGCGAAAACTTCCCGAGAATTCTGCACGCTCATTCGGTATCGCCGGAGTTGAGCGATGCAGCACTGTGTGCTCTCGGAAGGTGGAGCGTGCCAGCAGCGCCGTCCGAATTCAACAAATTGACGCGCCTGGAAACAGGATGTTACAATCCGCCCCGCATACCGGCGAACCCAGCCGTAGGTTCCACGCGCACCCCTATTCAGTTGCAACGGCACAGGAAGGAGTAAGGGATGGCCGTTCCGCTTTCCCAAATGTTCACCGTCACAAAGTATGTCCTGACGCAAAAGGTCAAAGGGATCAAACGCTACCCGCTGGTCCTGATGCTAGAGCCGCTGTTCCGCTGTAACCTGGCCTGTGCCGGCTGTGGAAAGATTCAGTATCCCGATCACGTGCTCGACAAGCGGTTGACGCCGGAGCAATGTTGGGCGGCGGCCGAGGAATGCGGCGCACCGATTGTGAGCATCCCCGGAGGGGAACCGCTGATCCATCCGGAAATGCCGGAGATCGTCCGCGGGTTGGTAGCGCGGAAGAAATACGTATACCTGTGCACGAACGCGATCCTGCTGGAGCGGAAGCTCGACGAGTACACGCCGTCCAAGTATTTAACTTTCAGCGTGCATATGGACGGCCTGAAGGAAGAACATGATCGGGCCGTCTGCCGGGACGGCGTTTACGAGACGGCGGTGAGGGCGATCAAGGCCGCGTTGAAGCGAGGGTTTCGTGTCACCACCAACACGACCCTGTTCGATGATGCGAATCCTGAAAGGGTCCGCGCCTTCTTCGACGAAATGATGAAACTGGGTGTCGAGGGCATGATGATCTCGCCAGGCTACAGCTACCAGAAGGCCCCTGATCAACAGCATTTTTTGAAACGCCATCGGACGCGGGAATTGTTCTCCAAGATCCTCAGCAACCGCAAACCAGGCTGGCGATTTAATCAATCGCCGCTCTTCCTGGAATTTTTAATGGGGAAACGGGAGTATCAGTGCACGCCGTGGGGGAATCCGACCTACAACATTTTCGGCTGGCAGCGGCCTTGCTATCTCCTCCAGGACGGATACGCCAGGACGTTCCGGGAGTTGATGGAAACGACGGATTGGGCTCGCTACGGAACCGGACGCAACGAAAAGTGCGCCGACTGCATGGTGCATTGTGGGTATGAAGCGTCTGCGGTCGAAGATACGTTCAGTTCCTGGTCCGGGTTTGGCCGCACTGTCAAAGCGACGCTTCTTCCCAACGCCCGTTAAACATGCGTTGTTGGTCTGTCATGAACCGAACCGTTCAACGGCAAGCTGTGGCTTCTCCCGTCCTCCCGTTTCGTGCATAGCGATTCACGTTTCACATCTTCTGTATGACCGATGCCAAGTACCACACACCGGAGGATCAGACGCTGTATGGCCGGGTGTTACGCCCGTCGAGCGCGAATGAGTTGTGCGAGGCCGTCGAGCTGGCGTTCGATTATCGCGGTGATGTGACACTTGAACTCGCATCAGGGGAGATGGTCACCGGCTACGTCTTCAACCGTGACGCCGGCGGCGCCGCTCCCGTCCTCGAGCTGTTTCCAAAGGGGCTTCCAGGCACCCGCAAGATCGCTTACGCCGACGTGGTGTCGATCGCGTTCACTGGCGAAGACACGGCTGTCGGCAAGTCCTGGGAAGCGTGGGTCGCGAAAAAAGAATCGCAGCGGCGCGCCGAGTCGGAGCAGGCGGCCGCCGTCGCGAGGGCCCGCGGTCATCTGTAGCCCTGTAGCCCTCGTCTTTTTTACTCGTTCCAAAGCGCCGTCCTGTGAACTTTGCTTAACTCAGGCGCTTGATTTCGAACATAACTCATTGAAATCTCCTGTTGCTTTTCTCGTTTGTTGGGCTGGCCGAATTATTGACAAAGAAAATCATCTATGTTAAAAGGGTCGGCCTCAAAAACGGGCATCTCCCAGTGTTGATGAGGCTTTTCGTGGCTTGAGGCGAGAGGGGAGGGTTCAGCTATCGCCGATAGTCCATTGAACTGTGGGGAATGGAGTGCAACACGAGCCAGCCAGTGGACCGCGAGCCGATGGGTGCCTACTTTTCTCGTGGGTTTCTTTCTGACGGCGTCTCCGGTCGCTGTCTGGGCCACGCATGAAGCCGACCACCGGTTTACGGTGGAAGGATTCGTGTGTGGAAGCAGCGGACAGCCCAGCCCGAACGTCGAAGTCGTCGTTAAAGACACGCGGGTGTCAATTGGGGCGACGGTGTCGACTGATGAAGATGGTTACTACAAGGCGATTCTTCACCTCCACAACGACAATCTGGGCGATCCGGTCCTTGTCATCGCGGGAAACGAGGAGCAGCGGATCAAGGTCCAATTCGATCCGAAGGATCTTGAGACAGAACGGAAAGTTCAGGTCAATTTCGGGTCGGGATGCGAAAAGACCATTGGCGGGCCGCCACGATGGGTGTATTACGGATCCGGCATGGGAGTGGCGGCAGTTGTCTTCGCCGGGCTGAAGTGGCTTCGGAAACGACGGAGGCGAGTCGGCCGGCGGGACAAGAAGAGTCAGGGGAAGGGGAAGACATCACTGTAGGCGGTCCGTGGGGCGCTCTCGTACCTCGCCGGATCGGACGCAGTTACGCGGCGGGGAAGGGGGCTCTGGCGTGACCGGGACGCACGTGTAGGCAATGGCGCTTTTGCTTGAGGCCGCCTGGGCTCGGGCGAAAGCGTCTTTTTTCATGTCTAGACGTTCTGAACGAAACGGTGGCGCTGTTTGAGAGCGCCTTCTTGATGTTCGGGAAGACGAAAGGAGTGGGTGATTGTCTATGGAGCGCACAGGTTTGATGCAGATGGCTTGGATCCTGGGTGCCGTGACCGTGAGCGCAGTAATTGCGGGTTGCGAGGGGGGCGAAGGGCCTATCGTGCCGCCACCGCCGGCTCCGGCTGAATACGCCGACAAGCATATGCCTGCCGGGTGGTGGGCAGACGATAAGATCGTCGAAGAGGGGCGGCAGATCTTCATCGGCGAGAAAAATCCGGATGTCAATTGCGCGAGTTGTCACGGCAAAGACGGCAAGCCGGTCAAGGCAGGTGCACGCGACTTTCGCAACGCCGAGCGCATGAAGCTCTATTCCGATTCCGTGTGGTTCTGGCGGATCTCTGAGGGGGTGCCCAACACTAAAATGAAGGCTTGGAAGACAAAACTCTCTGAAGAGGACCGATGGAAGCTGGTGGCCTTTGAGCGGACCTTTGCGTTGAAAGGACAAGAATGGGATCCGGTCAAGAGCGCCTGGGTTCCGGTCGGGACTGCGGGGCCGGCCGCAGCGTCGGCCCCGGCGCCGAGCGGAGATGGAGCGTCCCCGCCGGCCGCTGAAGCGGGAAAGTGATCTGATTCAGACAGAAGCAGAGGAGGGGCGGCGAGACGTTATGACGAGATGGCAACGCAGTCTCTTGACCCTAACGACGCTGGTGGCGTTGTGGACCGCCACGGCCTATGCGCAGGAGCTGAGTGCCCCCAGCGTCGAATTTCCATATACGGGAAATCGAACCGCCGTGTGGATCGTCGCGCAGCTCCACATTCTGTTTGCCGCATTCATACTCGGCGCCCCGATCTTTGTGGTGATTTCGGAGTGGTTAGGGTACCGCAAACAGGACCCGAGGTACGACCGACTAGCCAAGGAGGTCACGAAAGTCACTGTCATCTTGTACAGCATGACGGCCTTGACTGGCGGCCTGTTCATCTTTGTCTTGCTTGCCACGTATCCCCAATTCACGACCTGGTTGATCAATCATTTCTTCATGATCTTCGCGGTGATCTATCCGTTGCTGTTTATCGGAGAGACCATCGTGCTTTATATGTATTTCTACACCTGGGACACTTGGAAAGGACACAAAAAAGCCCGTCACATTGCGCTTGGGGTGTTGCTGAATCTGATTGGCACGATCACGCTGTTCGTCATCGACGGCCCGACTTCCTTCATGAACACGCCGGCGAAAGCGGAAGGCGTATCCCTCGTGGAGTTCATCCAGACCGCCAGCTTGTGGGATAAGGTCTATAACTACAGTTGGATGCCGCTGAACCTGCATCGCCTCGTTGGGAACGTGACGTTCGGCGGGTTCATCGCCGGGTTGATCGCCGCTTATATGTACATGGGTGCCAAGAAGGAAGAAGAACGAGCATACTATGATTGGATGGGATTCGTCGGCAATTTGATCGGCGTGGGCGCGCTGATGTTCCTGCCGTTCATGGGCTATCTGCTTTCTTACGAACTGTGCGATTACGACGCCTCCATTTGTCCGTACATGATGGCCGACCAACTCTCCATGTTTTTCGAGATGCAGGGAGCCATGGTGGGATTGATCTTTCTGGCTAGCAATTATTACATCTGGCTCAGCATGAAGCGGATCGAGGGGGTGGAGCGGGTCAGGATGACCGTTTTGACGCCGCTGGTGATGATCGCGCTTCCTTTCGTCATGAC
Source organism: Nitrospiraceae bacterium (assembly GCA_035573855.1). GTDB lineage: Bacteria > Nitrospirota > Nitrospiria > Nitrospirales > Nitrospiraceae > DATLZU01. Next base: position 976 of record DATLZU010000041.1, on the reverse strand, counting down.
CTGGGCTTGGACGCAGTTCCCGGCTCCTGATCCTGCCTCCCTTGCCATCCTGGTACCCTTGGTCTTGCTTCCTGTGGTGCTCGGGAAGTTTGTGCCGTTCACGGTCTCTTCCAGGACGGTGATCAAGATCGGGTTCTTGATGGTGATTGTGGGGAATGCCATTTGGATGACCCCACACGGGTTCGTGCCGACCGGGGCGAAGCTGGTGGAGGAATTGGAGTTGCCGTCGGATTGGAACTTCCTGGCACTCATGCCGGCTAAGAACTCCGCTGCGTTTACGCTGGTTTTCGTCACGGTCGTGAACTATGTCATCTATAACCGTGCGATCAGACAGGGCACCATCGTGTGGGGGAAAATCGATTTCGCGTCCCAATTCGTCCTGGTCTTCTTGGCGTTCAGCGCCATCTGGACGATGGGACTGATGGGCGCCGTGCGGTCGCTGCTCAAGAAATATTTCCATACCTACAATCTTGTGCCTGATTTCACTGCCGAATCGTTCACCCCGACGCTGTCCTACTCGGGCTGGTGGATCACGGCGATCACGGTGGTTTTTTATCTCGTGGTCAGTTTTGCCATTCTCGTGACGCTTCGAGCGGCGGAGGCAAAGGCGCCGGTGCCCGAAGGGAGCCCTGTGCCGGCGGGAGCGAAGTGAGGCAAGCAAGAATCGTCGTGGGATGAACGAGGGCCCTCATGGGGAACGTGATCAAGAAATCGGTTGCCGGATTGGTCGTGGGAACTGCGCTGTTTGGTGCGGCCAAAGCGCTAGGGTTCCCTCTGGTCTTCCAGATTATGTTTTTCTGCTATGCAATCCTCGGCGCGGTGGTATTCATGATGCTGGACGCCCCGTCGGTCAAGCCGCTTTACGGGGCCAAGGCCGTGGTCGCCCTGGTCGTCTTCTACGTCATCCTGTGCGCGGTATATATCGCCGGCGCGTCGCTGTGGCCGCAGTACGATCCGGAAGACGAAAAGGGCAAAA
>DATLZU010000040.1:0-37358 GCA_035573855.1 Nitrospiraceae bacterium | reverse complement strand
CTCATATTTGCCCATAGCCGGTTGAACATAGGAGTCCTGTGGAAGCTCACTCTCACCAACAACCTGTCCATACGGATCCTCCAACGCATACAGATGACTCAGCTCATCATCCGTGGCCTCCTTCCGCGGCCGCATCAGGTACAGCCCCTCCACATTTTCGACCGTCTTGTAGATGAACTCCCCCGCTTCCGTCTTGCAGAGATGGTCGAAATACTCCTGCGGCGTCATGCCGGGTTTGTAGCCACTATCTTCAGGGACAGGGTTGGGGATTTTGATCGAGTGCGCGAAGCGGCCTGCTTCCGTCGCCAGCGGATCGGCGGGTTTGAGCTTGAGGATGTCGCAGGTCCGATCCCCGGCCTCTACCCGCTTCCGCTTTGCACAGGATTCCGCAAACTTCTTCATCTGCTTCTCAAAGTGCTCCCCCGGCGTTTCCGCCATGCTGACAAACGCCGTGAGCAGAACCCCGGGCAAGACCGTCAGCACGCCAACCATAACCCCATACACGCGGCTCATCATTCCGTGTGCCTCCTTTCATCCCATTGCGCACGGAGTTCTATCGTCCACACACTGCCAGCACCCCCAGCAACGAATCTCCCAACCCAACCTTCGCGTGCGACTCCTTGCGCCAGTGGATTTCGTCATCGCCAAGCTTCGGCGCGGCGCCGATCAGGTTCTCGACGACGCCGCCTTGGTCATAAAACGATTTGGGCTCTTACCGTTCCCGCAAACTCTCTTTCACCGCCTTCAGCAGCGGACTCAACAGATACTCGATGACCCGGCGTTGGCCGGTTTTGATCTCCACCGTCACCGCCATGCCGGGCGAGAGATTCACGTGTTTGCCTTCGACCTGAATCGTCGCGCGGTCCAGGCTGACCCGTGTCGGGTACACCAAGCCGACCTTCTCCAGCGGCGCGGCGTCATCGGAGACACTGAGGACGGTGCCTGGAATCGTCCCGTAGAGCGTGAACGGGAACGTTTCGACTTTGATCTCGACCGGCTGGCCTTCTTTGACAAACCCCACATCCTTGTTTTCCACCTGCGCTTCGACTTCGACCGGATGGTCCTGTGGAACGATGATCATGAGTGGCTGCGCCGGCGTGACGACCCCGCCCAGCGTATGGACCGCCAGTTGTTGCACCACGCCGTCGATCGGGGAGACGAGGCGTTGCAGGTCCGTGCGCTGCTCGGCTTTGACCACCTCCTGTGCCAGGGAGGCCGCTTTCGTTTCGGTCGCGGAGAGTTCGGCCTGTTTGGTTTGCTGAAACTCCGACACCAGGACGCGATAGTGCTTCTCCGCCTCCGCGAGAGCCGCTCGATCCTGGACGAGCTTCTTCTGCTGGCCCGTCAGCTCCTGGGCTTTGTCGATGCGCTGCTCCTCGAATTGCAGGTAGTCCATCTTGGAGACAAACTGGTTCTCGAGCAGGTGCTTGTAGGCCGCTGCCCGTTCGGCTTCGATCGGGACGGTGGCTTCCAACCGCCGGATGTTCTCCTGCGTCTGCGCCAACGCGGCCTTGCGTTGCTCGATGAGATGCCGGGCCGCCTCGACCCGGGCCTGATATTCGGCCAGTTGATCGCGGAGCAATTGCCGCTGCAACATCACATACTTAGGATCGGCATCCGCCGGCGGGTCGAACGTGCTCCGGCCGGCGATCAGGGCCCGGAGCCGTGAGGCCTCCACCGTCGCCGCGCGGTATTCATTCAACGCGCGGTCGCGATCAGCCCGGTTCTGCGTCGGATCCAGCTCGATCAACACGTCGCCCTGCTTCACCACCTGGCCGTCTTGCACATGGATGGCTCGGACAAGACCGGACTCGAACTGTTGGATGACCGGTTGGATGACCTTGGAGTACCCGCTGGGGATGATCTTGCCCTGGGCCGTGGCCACGATGTCGATCCAACCGAAATACGCCCACAAAACCGCCGCCGTGAACACGGCCAGGATGACCCAGAGGATCGCCCGTCCGATGGGCGAGGGCGGCGCCTCCTGAATCTCCAGCACGGCCGGCAGGAATTCCATGGCCTTGTCCGAGGGCATGGTCCGCGGCGGCCGACTGACTTCGGCCTGCCAGGCCGCGCGCCAGACGGCGAGATGGCGCCGGAGATTGATCATTTGTCCCTCGTCACGTGTGGCCGCTCTGTGGCGATGAGCGGTGCAGCGAGAAGCTCTCTCTTCCCCCCTCACCCTTCCCTCTCCCACGGTGGGGAGAGGGTTGACGTGCGGCTACCCCACTGCAAACCGTCCTTCCTGATGTGTGTGCAGCCGGGCATAGAAGCCGTTCTGCTTCAATAGGTCGTCGTGTGTGCCTTCTTCGACGATCTCGCCCTTCTCGATGACGTAGATGCGGTGAGCGGGCCGCACCGTGCTGAGCCGATGGGCGATGATGATCACCGTGCGGCCCTTGCGCATCTGGGCCATGTGCTGCTGTATGATCGCTTCAGATTCGTAGTCGAGGGCGCTGGTGGCCTCGTCGAAGATGAGAATGCGCGGATTGGCCACCAGGGCGCGGGCGATGGCGATCCGCTGCCGCTGCCCGCCGGAGAGCGAGCAGCCCTGTTCGCCCACCATCGTGTCGTAGCCTTCAGGCAATTCGAGAATGAAGTCATGCGCGCCGGCGAGCTTCGCTGCCTCGATGACGCGATCCATCGAGAGCGCGGGATTGGTCAGCGCGATGTTGTCCCGCACAGAGCAGTTGAATAACAAGTTCTCTTGCAGCACGACGCCCACTTGCCGCCGCAGCCAGGACGGATCCACTTGCGCGAGATCCACCCCATCGACCAGCACCCGGCCCCGTTCCGGGACATAAAGCCGCTGGATCAGTTTGGCGATGGTACTCTTGCCGGACCCGGAGCGGCCCACGATGCCGATGACTTGGCCCGGCTCAATCGCGAACGACACCTTGCGGAGGACCTCCGGCCCATCCGGCCGATAGCGGAACGTGACCTCGTCAAACACGATCCGCCCGACGACGCGCGGCAGCGTGGTCCGGCTGGGGCTGTAGGAGGGCTCCGGGCGGGTGTTGAGCACATCGCCTAGTCGTTGGACGGAGATGCCGACCTGCTGGAACTCCTGCCAGAGATTGACGATCCGTAAGAGCGGCCCCGTGACTTGGCTCGACAGCATGTTGAAGGCGATCAACTGGCCGATACTGAGATCTCCGCCGATGACGAGAGAGGCCCCGGTCCAGAGGACAGCGATCGTTGTGATCTTCTGAATGAACGAGGCGATTTGGCTGGTCACGGTGATCAGACTGGTCGCCCGGAAGCTCGCCCGCACATAGCCGGCCAGTTGTTCGTCCCAGCGGCGCTGGAGCGGCGGCTCCACGGCGAGCGCCTTCACGGTCTGAATCCCGCTGATGGCCTCGACCAGAAACGACTGATTCTCCGCCCCGCGATTGAACTTCTCGTTCAGCCGTACCCGGATGATGGGCGTGATGACGAGTGACAGAACGGCATAGCACGGCATCGACCCCAGGACGACCAGCGTGAGCAGCGAGCTGTAGACCCACATCACCGCCAGGAACACGACCGTAAAGAGCAGGTCGAGGACCACCGTGACGGAATTGCTCGTGAGGAATTGCCGGATGTGCTCCAACTCCCGGACCCGGGCGACCGTGTCTCCCACCCGACGCGCTTCAAAGTAGGCCAATGGCAAGGCCAGGATGTGCCGGAAGAGCTGCGCGCCTAATCCCACATCGATCCGGTTGGTCGTATGGGCGAAGAGATACGTCCGGAGTCCGCCCAGCGTCGCCTCGAAGAGCGCCAGCGCGACCATGCCGATGGCGAGCACATGCAGGGTCGTGAAACCCTTGTGGACCAGCACCTTGTCGATGACGACCTGGGTGAACAGCGGCGTAAGGAGTCCGAACAGTTGCAGGACGAACGACGCGAGCAGGACTTCGCTGAGCAAGCGACGGTATTTGACAATCGCCGGGATAAACCAGGTGAAGTCAAACGTGAGATCCTGCGGCCGGAGCTGCACCCGTTTGGTGAAAAGTAGCAACTCACCCGACCAGCTTTGTTCGAAGTCCGCCCGCGCCAGGATCCGCGGACGCCCCCCGACGGGGTCGTGCACCAAGACCTTCTCAGCCTCGACCTTGGCGAGCACCACATACCGCCCGTCCCGACGCTTCGCGAGTGCCGGCAGCGGCGTGCCGGCCAGCTTGGCCCATTCTGTTTGGACAAGCCCGGCCTTCAACCCCAGGTGCTTGGCGGCCCGGAGCAGGTCGCGATCGGCAAGCGGGGAGCCGGCCTCCCCGAACTGGTGGCGCACCTGCGCGCCATCGGCAGGCAAGTCATAGAAGCGTGCGATGAGCAGCAGGCAGAGGAGCCCGGTATCCTGGTCGGGAGAGAGAGGCGAGGCGGAGGCTTCTTCTGTGGTGTGCTCTGTGGCAGGGGCCATCCTCTGGCCTCCACATGGCCGGCGACAATCCGTTAAGGCTTCACTTCTCTTTTCCCCCGCACCCCGACCAGGACCTGCTGCAGTTGCTGATGCAGTCGCTGCAAGACATCCAGTCCCATTGCCACCCGCACCACGAGCTTGCCGTCGAGACTCTCCGGAATGGCTTTGCCGTCGCGCGCGGTGCGGGCGAGCATGGCGAGCCTCGCCGGCTCAATGAACCCAAAGTCGAGATAGGCAATGCCCTGCGTCACGCCGACCGTCGTGTAGTTCGCCGACACCGGCTGGTCCGCGTGCTCGACCGGTGTCAGCTTCACGGTCAAGGCGACACCTTTCTCGTTTCGTTCGGCCATGGCTTCCTCCGATATTCCTCCGTGACGCTGCCCAACCTCCTGCTTGGCGGCATGGGCCATCGCTCATGTAGGCTGTCACCTAAAAATTGTCAACGAGGAAAAAGTACCAGTTCTTGTAGGAAAATCCCTACAGACAGAAGGTTCAGGTGGGATTCGCGATCAGAGAATACTCAAAAATGTACAAGGCCCCTGCGTTCTGATGGATCCCGGACGGCTTCCTTTCTCCTCTTGAAACCCAGTTTGGCGAAGACGTGCTGCACATGATTCTTCACCGTTTGCAGTTCGATCTCGAGTCTGATCGCAATGTCCTTGTTACTCAAGCCTTTTTCCACCAACTGGAGAATTTCCCGTTCTCGGCGGGTCAGGAAGAGATATGCGGCCAGCCGCGTGGGCGAGCTCTCACCGTGCGGGACAGGAACGCTTGCACAGTTGGCGTGATATTCGTTCATGCTTCAGCCGCCGCCTTCAGCTCACAAACTTCATTCCCACCAGATAGATATCGTCATGGGCCAGAGGTAACGGGGTGACCCACCGCACTTCGGCCGACCTGGGCGGAAAAATGGCCACCGCCGGCGACACGATCTCGAGTAGTAGGATGTCCCCTACGGTCGGCGCCCAATCCAGCAGCAGGCAGAGGCCGCCGTCCCCGACGTTGATGGTCAATCCCGTCCCTTCCCGACGAGGGTCTGCATCAAGCGCCCCTCCAGGATTGCGAACTTCATAGCGTACCAATCGCTGCATCGATTGCCGTTCCCCTCGCGCGGGGACGTTCAGTCGTTCTGCCCAGTCCGGCCACTGTTCGCTCATAGTCTGGACCCCTGATTGAAGGTTTTCCAATTTCGCTCCGCCTGGGCTTTCGCCGCCGGCTCATGCTCGGCGCAGTCGATCCGCAGTAGCCGATCGCCGAACGGCGCGTTCACGAAGTCGCAGTGATGCGGCCGTTCTGGATCGTCATATACGCGAGGCCGGAAGTAGCAACAGGTCACGCACATGCGCGCAACCGGGATCTCGCTCCGCTCCTGAAGAGTCCGAATCATCTTGATCAGGATGCGCAGCAGCGACTCTTGTTCTGCAACCGGCAGTTGGTCCGCAACAGCAGCGAGAAAATCCGGCCAGCCGGCTCCCCCGTCGGCTTTGCGCATGCCCTCGGCGGTTAGGGTAATGGTTATGACACGCCGATCCACTTTCGACCGCTTCTTCCGCACCCACCCCTTGACCTCCAGCGTCCGAATGACATCGGAGGCGGTGGGCAGCGTGACCGCCAGCTCTTGTGCCAGAGCCGACATCGTTGCGCCGCGGCCGACCCGCATGCGCAGCAACGCCAAAGTTTGCCCTTGCAGAGGTGTGACCCGGCGGCGATTGGCCTCTTTCCAAGCCTGACTTTTCATGGCTAGACCGATTTTTTGCAGACCGGCCACCACCCGGTTGCTCAGCGGTTCCGTCGTATTTTCCAACTTGTCGGCCATGTGTCTGGCTCTTCTGACAATATTTAGGATTCCTTAGTAGTGAGACCCGCGACTCTAGGAAAACGCCGTGCCAACTGTCAAGCTTCTTCTTACGCACAGTCGTGTCACACGTCCCCGCAGGATGGCCTCCGTGAGAACTCTGACCGGATTGACAAGCCCGGTCTGACCGCCTAAGATGCCGGCCAATTTACACTGGTATTCCTTCCTCACGACGCGCCGATGACGCTCCAAGACCTTGCTCAATCCCTGCACAACTGCCAGCGGTGCAAGCTTTCGAAAATGGGCCGCACACAAGTGGTATTCGGGACGGGCAACCCGAACGCCAGCATCATGTTTGTGGGAGAAGCACCGGGGTTTTATGAAGACCGGCAGGGTGAGCCGTTCGTGGGGGCGGCGGGGAAACTGTTGAACGAGTTGCTGGCCTCGGCCGGCCTGTCGCGTTCAGACATTTATATCGCCAACGTCATCAAGTGCTTCATCAGCCCACGAGTGCTCATCTACACTGCGAACGGATATAAGCCGATCAAGGACATCCGGGTCGGTGACTTGGTGCTGACTCACGCAGGACGTTTTCGCAAAGTGACCTATGTCCGTCCCCATGAAGTTCTTCCACAAGGGAGCGCAGTAGTTCAACTCACAATCCGCCCACAGAGCGAGGGCAGAGGGAGGCCGGTTCGGATCACCGTGACTCCCGAACACCCCTTCCTCATCGACGGGAAGTGGAAAATCGCGCGTGATATTCAGCCGGGCGATCGTGTGGCCACGCTCGGGGATCGTTGCGAAGTTTGCGGCAAGACTTTCTTCGTCCGGTATGACCGATACGAGCAGAGGACATATCGCACCTGCAGTACCACCTGTCACAACAGGCGAGTGTTCCATGGCCCGGAAGCGAAAGAGAAACTTCGCCAAACAATGCTCCGGCAATACGCCGAAGGCCCGTGTGATCCTTCGGCCATCACGGCTCGTGCCAGTTCTCGCACGCGCGCGCTGGTTGCCACCGGGCAGGCCAAGATTCAGCATATGACAGCGGAGGAACGTTATCGTGGCCGGATCGCCATCGCGCAAAGCATAACGGAAGGAAACGGCAAGCGCCCTGTCGGTTATGGCGAGCAGGAATTGAAGGCCATCCTGGAAGAGCTAAACGTGCCGTTCATCCACCACTTCGCCTTTGCAGGTTCCGCCTTTACCTACGATTTCTGCCTACCCAGCGAAAAGATCCTGATTGAGGTTCGCGGTCCGGCGTTCTCGAACCGAGATTCGCAGGCTCGCGCCCTCGTCAAACACGAGGCGGCAGAACAACGCGGCTACTTGGTCCTCAACCTATGGTGGCAGGAAGTCGTGCACAGTCCGAACCTCGTGCGGGGACTGCTGCAACGGCTATTGAAGAACCATCACGGTGAGTACGTGTTCGTCGAGGCGACCGTTACCACAGTTGATCACCGCCGGACCCGTCGGTCATTTCCGCTTTACAACATCGGCGTCGAGGATGATGAATCCTATGTCGCTGCTGGGATCGTAAGCCATAACTGCCGGCCGCCCAACAATCGTGATCCCGAACCCGACGAGGTCGAGACCTGCAAGCCGTTCCTAATGCAGCAGATCAGTCTGATCAAGCCGAAACTGGTCTGCACATTGGGGAATTGGGCGACGCAAACGCTGCTGGAACGCAAGGTGGGGATTACCAAAGTGCGCGGACAAGCCTTCTACCAGAAGGATTTTGTAATCTTCCCCCTCCTCCACCCGGCTGCCGCTCTGCACCAAGGCGGGCTATTGGCGCCGCTACGCGAGGACTTTAAGAAACTGAAGGCCTTTCTCGATCGTCACAGCCGGCCGCCTTCCGTTGACGCGACCTCCACCGCCTCCGGCGGCACCATGCTCCATATCGAGCCGCCGCAACCGCAGGTTCAGCAGATGGACCTGTTCGGATCATAAGAAAGCCTCCTTGCTTTTTCCTCTCAGGCTTTGGCGGAATCCTTTGACGCGTGGGCGGCAGGCTGGTCGGCCTCTGCTGCGGTGGGTTGGCCTTCCTCAACGGAAGCGGCTTCTTCCTTCCCCTTTTCCGGCTCCTCGAACCAGTTGACGAGCATCTCCTCCCACCAGGCTTCGTCCACTTCCGGTCCTGGGTCGATGCCGAGGTAAGCCACATCTTCCTTTGTGACCGACGGTCCTACCTGCTGCGGCTGGAACTTCGCCCGATCAATGACTTCTTTGGTTGCATAGCCGCCAACAATCCACGTGTCCGGATCAGCGCGCCGGGACTTATAGGCTTTGAGGCCGAGCTTCAGATACATGAAAATCTGCCGTTGCACCTCGTCGCTCACGCCCGACTGCGGCAGGCTCAAGGTCTTTTCAATTTTCTTGCGCCAACGGCGGTCGTCGTAACGCGACGTGATCATTTGCAGCATTTTTTTTCCGTCTTCCGCATTCAGGGCCATTGCTCTCCTCCGCAAACAGCGCCGAGCAAGCAGCGAGCAGCCCTCAGCGATTCGCCATCGGCCACGAGCTACGCGCTCTTTAAATGTTGTTTGAAAAACGCCAGCGTGCGCGCCCAGGCATCCTTGGCTTCGGCCGGCTTGTACACATCCTTGCGCGTATCGTTGAAAAATGCGTGCGGCGCGCCAGGATAGGTCTTGATCTCGCCCGGCTTGTTATATTTTTTCAGCGCCGCCGCCAACCGCTGCACGTCCGCCTTCGTGATCCACCCGTCTTCTTCTCCATAGATATAGAGGACCGGGCAGGCCAACTTCTGAAGCGGCGTGTCCGGATTCGGCACCTGTCCGTAGAAGGGCACCGCCGCCTTAATCTCGTTATTGACGCAGGGAAGCATGAGCGCGTAGGAGCCGCCCATGCAAAAGCCGGTGACGCCGATCCGCGCGGCATCCACGCCAGGCGCCGTTTTCAGATAGTTCACGGTCGCGTTCAGGTCCTTGAGCCCGTCTTCCTGCTTCAATTGCCCCATTAGCTCTCCGGCCCGTTTGGGATTGCTGTTCGACACGACCTCGTTCTGGAACCGCGAATAGAGATCTGGCGCGATCGCTACATAGCCTTCCGCCGCGAACCGGCGAGTAATATCCTTGATATGGTCGTTCAGTCCCCACCATTCCTGGACCACGATGATTGCCGGCCGTTTCTCCTTGGTCTGCGGAGTCACCAGATACGCCCGGACCGTCACGCCGTCGCTTGGATAGTGCACCATCGTGTCTTTAATTTCAGCCATAACTCACCTCCTGCCTAGCGAACAGCTCGCAGCCAACAGCACGAAGCCGTGAGTTTGAGGCTATCCGCTACTTGCTGTCAGCTATTCGCTATCAACTAATTCCCCGCAATCGTCATCTCCGCAATTTTGATCGTCGGGCTGGCAACGCGGCCGCGAAAGACCAGATCATTCCCGATCATTTCGATGGTCGAGAACATCTGTTTGAGATTCCCGGCAATGGTAATCTCCTCAACCGGATAGGCCAGTTCTCCGTTTTCGATCCAAAAGCCGCAAGCCCCGCGCGAGTAATCTCCGGTCACCATATTCACGCCGAACCCGATCAGTTCCGTCACGTAGAGCCCTTCGCGCACCGAGGCGATGATTTCCTCCGGGCTCCTGGTTCCGGGTGCCAAATAAAAGTTGGTCGGTCCCACCGACGGGCTTTCGCCGACGCTGCGCGAGGCATTGCCCGTGGAGGCTAATCCGAGCTTCCTGCCCGAATAGGTATCCAGAAGGTAGCTTGTCAGAACGCCTCGTTCGACCACGGTCGTCTTTTTCGTTGGCAGCCCTTCGCCGTCGAACGGACGGGACCCCAACCCGCCTACCATCCGGCCGTCGTCATAAATGGTTACGAAGTCGGGTGCGAGTTTCCGGCCGAGTTGCCCGACCAAGAAAGAAGCTCCTTTATACAAGGCATAGCCGGAGACGGCGCTGCAGAGGGTGCTCAACAGGCTGGCCGCTGTTTCTTGATCAAAAATGACCGGCGCGCACCGGGTGGACATCTTCTTCGCCCCCAATCGCCGCACCGCGCGGCGGGCCGCCTCCTGCCCGATCGTCTCCGGACTGTCCAGCTTGGCGAACTTCCGTTGCACGCTATACCAAGCATCGCGCTGCATGGCGCCGGAGCCCGGCTCTGTCGCGATTGGCGACACCGATAGCGAGAAGCTGGAACTCCGGTATTCGCCTGCAAATCCGTGACTGTTCGCCAGCACGATGCGCCCGGATGAGGAATCGAACTCCGCCCCTTCCGAATTCGTCACGCGGGAATCGGCTGCAAACGCCGCGGCTTCCGCCCGACGTGCGAGTTCGATCTGGGCATCAGTTTGCAGTGCGGTGGCATCATACAGGTCCAGATCGGGGACCTCTTTGGCCATGAGTTCCGCCGCCGGAAGGCCGGACAGTTCGTCTTCGGCGACCGCCTGAGCCAGCTCGCACGTATCCTTGACAAACCGGTCCAGCGACTCCGGCGAGAAATCCGACGTCGCCGCGCTGGCCGAGCGCTTCCCGAAAAAGACTCTAAGCCCCAGGCGCTTCTCTCTGGCCTTGGTCAGACGGTCGACCGTTCCCAGCCGAACTTGCACCGACAATGTCTCCCCGTCGGCGACCAGAACGTCCGCTTCCGTCGCTCCGCAGCGCTTGGCCCGATCAAGGATATCCCCGGCGAGATCGATAAAACGGCGGTTCTTGTCCGCCAGTTCTCCTGCGTACTTGTCCGCAATTGACAATTCAGCACTCCTCACTGCACTCAGCGCTCACCATCAGACTTTCGTCCCTCCCACCGTGATCTCGTCGATCCGAATGGTCGGCAGACCGACCCCCACCGGCACCGACTGGCCTTCCTTTCCGCAAGTGCCGATGCCCTCGTCCAGTTTGAGATCGTGACCCACCATCGAGACTTTGGTCAGAATCTCCGGTCCGTTCCCGATCAGCGTCGCGCCTTTGACCGGTTTGGTGATCTTGCCGTCCTCGATGAGATACGCTTCGCTGGCGGAGAACACGAACTTGCCGTTCGTGATGTCTACCTGACCGCCGCCGAATGAGACGGCGTAGAGGCCGCGCTTGACGGACCGGATGATGTCCTGTGGCTCGGACTCGCCCGCCAACATGAAGGTATTAGTCATGCGCGGCAAAACGACGCTTTGATAGTTTTCTCGCCGCCCGTTCCCGGTCAGCGGGATACCCATCAAGCACGCATTCAGTCGATCGGTGAGATAGCCGCGAAGAATCCCCTTTTCGATCAAGACCGTCCGGCTGGTCGGCGTCCCTTCGTCGTCCATGTTTAGTGAGCCGCGCCGAAACGGTAAGGTGCCATCATCGACCACCGTGCACATCTCCGAAGCCACCCGCTGGCCGATCAGGTTCGAGAAGGCGGATGTCTTCTTGCGATTGAAATCCGCTTCCAGGCCATGCCCCACCGCCTCATGCAGCAGGATGCCAGGCCATCCGCCAGCCAAAACCACCGGCATCACCCCAGCCGGCGCATCCACTGCGTCCAGGTTCAGGATCGCCTGGCGAGCCGCTTCTCTGGCGTAGTGCAGATGCCGGTCGCCCTCCCGATACCACTCGAACCCGATCCGTCCGCCGCCGCCGAAGGTCCCGACTTGGCGGTTGCCGTTCTCTTCCGCGATGCAGGTGATCTGCAACCGAGACAACGGCTGGATGTCGCCGACCAGACGGCCCTCCGATGTCGCCACAATCACGACCTTGTATTCCGTATTGAACGATGCGATCACGTTCTTGATCCGCGGATCGTACCGGCGGGCTTCTGCATCGATCTCATTGAGAAGCGCCACCCGGTCCTTCGTCGCGACTTCGACGGCTGCGCGTTCGACCGGATACAAGTCGTGCGGCGGGCGTTCGCAGTGGGTCACCGGCAGGGCATCTACCCCTCGAGGCGAGGCGGCGATGTAACGGGCCGCGTCGGCGGCGATTTCCAGGTCTCGCCGAGTCAATTCATCGGAGTAGGCAAACCCGGTTTTTTCTCCCGAAGTGGCCCTGACACCGACTCCCCGCGAGACGCTTTTCGTCGCCCGCTTGACAATGCCTTCCTCCATGGAAACCGATTCGGCCTGCCTCGATTCGAAATAGAGGTCAGCATAATCCACATCCCGGACCTTCACCCGTCCGAGGACCTGTTGAATTTCCCGGTCGGTTAGGCCGAAATGGGCAAGCTCGACAGCGTGTTCCGTAGACATTCCAGTAAGGTTCCTTCCTCTCTCTTCATCACGAGGCGGAGTATATAAGCGAACGCCGAGGTATTTCAACGCGCGCTGGCACTCTACGGCAACACCTGCGTCCTGGATAGGGAATTCGTGAATATCGTTTGACTTTTACCAACCCCGCCAGTAGACTGTGCCCCACCTGCCGGACCTCTGCCATGGAAAGGACTGTTGTCCATTTACCCGCTCCAATGACGAAAAGCACCACGCTCGATACGGACCGCCTTTCCGAAGGCGAACTGCTCTCACGGTTGGAGGCGGACCTCCTTCCCAAGCATGTTGCCATCATCATGGACGGGAACGGCCGCTGGGCTGAACTCCGCGGGCTGCCGCGTATTGCGGGACACCGGGAAGGCATCAAGTCGGTTCGCGAAGTTATCGCTTTGTGTCTGGAACTGGGCATCCACGCGCTGACCATTTACGCCTTTTCCCAGGAAAACTGGAATCGCCCAGCGCAGGAGATCGACGCGTTGATGGGATTGTTGGAACACTATCTCGCGACGGAGCGATCCAGCCTCGTCCAACAGGGTGTCCGGTTCCGCACCATTGGACGCGTCACCGCGCTGCCGCCGTCCGCCCTTCATTGGGTCCGTACGACCGAGCAGGAAACCGCGCATCTCGACAAACTGATCCTCACGGTGGCGCTCAGTTACGGCGGCCGCTCGGAGATCATCGACGCGGTTTCTCAAATCGCCCGCGAATGCCAGCGCGGCGCGCTGCGGCCGGAAGATATCGACGAGACCTTGTTTCAAAACTACCTTTCCACCAGCGACCTACCCGACCCGGATTTGTTGATCCGCACAAGCGGCGAGACGCGCATCAGCAATTTTCTTCTGTGGCAACTCGCTTATACCGAACTGTACTTTACGCCGACGCTGTGGCCAGACTTCCGGCGGCGTGAAGCACTCCTGGCGTTGTTGGAATATCAACGCCGGGATCGCCGATTCGGTCGCGTGTTCAGCGCCGTTTCTCCCCAGATCGGATTGTGAAACAGGGAGCCGTCGAGTGTGGAGGGGAAGGCCAGCAGCCTGTCGAAACTCTACCCTCGGCGTCCAAGCGGTTGGATATCCGCCGGATCTATCCGGCGCTGATTTTCGCTCCGCTGTTCTACGTTCTGGTCCGGTATCTCCCGCCTTCCGCCTTCTTCTCCCTCGTCCTGACCGCCAGTCTGTTGGCAACGGGCGAATTTTACCGGCTGCACTTCCGCACCGAGCAGGGAGCCGTCCCGATCGTGGCGGGAGTGGGAGCCACCGCGCTACTGCTCACAAGCATGCAGTGGCCGGACCTGCTATCGGAACAGACCGTGCTCCTACTCACGGTGGTCGGGTCACTGCTGCTTCCTCTGTTTTCCCAACGGGACTTAAGTCGGGCGTTGATGGACAGCGCGGTTTTGGCGTTCGGCGTGCTCTATGTTGGGTTCACCATTGGCCATCTGCTCCGAACCCGCGCGCTGGACGGCGGCGAGTTTCTCGTTTTCTTCGTCGTCCTAACCACGTGGGCCGGGGATACGGGCGCCTATTACGTCGGCACGCTGTTCGGTCGGAGAAAATTAACGCCGACGATCAGCCCGAACAAGACCGTCGAAGGCCTGATTGGAGGGGTGGCGTGTTCCGTCTTGACAGCTTTTGGAGCCCGCGCGTGGTTTCTTCCCTCTTTGACAACGGTCGATTGCGTCGCGCTCGGGCTGCTCATGGCCGGCGTGGGGTTGGCGGGAGACCTGGTGGAATCGGCCTTGAAGCGAAGCGCGGGGGTGAAAGATTCGGGAGGATTGCTTCCAGGACACGGTGGAATGCTGGACCGGCTCGATAGCCTATTGTTTACGGCTCCGGCGTTCTACTACTATGTGACGCTGGGGAAAGGATACTAGACGTCGGTCTTGGCGATTAGCCATCGGGTGACCGCCTTAATTTAAGTAAGGAGCTCGCGGAGAAGAACTCCACGTGAATACGTGAGGCTGACGTCTCAGCGCGGAAGGGCACTCGCGATGAAGAAAATCGTGATTCTCGGGTCAACGGGATCGATCGGGACCAATACGCTGGACATCGTTGACCGATTCCCTGGAGAATTCCAAATCGTCGGACTGACGGCCGGCGCGAATGACGAAAAACTCGAGGAACAGATCCGCCGCTACAAGCCGACCGTCGTCGCCCTGTCGAACGCGTCGGCGGCCGCGAAATTGCGCGACCGCTGCCGAGACCTCTCCACAGAGATCCTCTCCGGCACAGATGGCGTCGCGGAGGTCGCGCAGGTGCCGGACGCCGAATTGGTCATTTCGGCGATCGTCGGCGGAGCCGGCCTGGTCCCGACCCTGGCCGCCATCCGCTCCGGCAAACACGTCGCCCTGGCTAACAAGGAACCGATGGTCATGGCCGGCAAACTCATGCAGGAAGAAGCACGCAAGCACGGCGTGCGGATCTTCCCGGTGGACAGCGAACACAGCGCGATTTTCCAATCGCTCGAGGGCCATCGCCGGGAGGATGTCCGGCGTCTTATTCTGACGGCCTCAGGAGGGCCGTTGTGGGACTTCTCGCGCGAGCAACTGCAGGGTGTGAAACCCGAACGGGCGTTGCAACATCCCAACTGGAAGATGGGCGCCAAGATTACGATCGATTCGGCCACCCTGATGAACAAGGGCCTCGAGGTGGTCGAAGCACGTTGGCTGTTTGATATCGCGGCTTCTCGGATCGACGTGCTGATCCATCGGGAAAGCATCATTCATTCTCTGGTAGAATATGAAGACCGTTCCATCATCGCCCAGCTCGGATTGCCGGACATGCGCACCCCTATTTCGTACGCCATGCGTTATCCCGAACGCATGCCGCTCGATCTGCCGTCGCTGGACCTGGCGGCGATCGGGAAGCTGACCTTTTTCACGCCGGACCACGACCGATTCCCCTGCCTGAATCTGGGCTATGAGGCCTTGCGCATCGGCGGCACCATGCCGGCGGCGCTCAACGCGGCCAACGAGGTTGCCGTGGAGGCGTACTTGCAGGAGGGCATCCGGTTCACGGACATCGCCGAGGTTATTCGCAGCACCATGGAAGCCCACACGCCACGGGAAATCGAGTCGATCGACGACGCGCTTGAAGCCGATCGCTGGGCTCGAGAGAAAGCCGAGGCGCTCGTCCATGCGTTGGCGCGGTGACGCCTCAGCCAAATCGTGAACTCTGAATGCTGAGCGATACGTGCTGAGTTGCCGATAAAGGAATAAGGGAGGAAGAAGTAACAACGTGTTGACGGCGTTCACATGGTCTCCGGACACCATCTGGCTTTTGGGTCAGAAGGTCTGGTGGTTTTTGGTGGTGCTCGGGGTGTTGGTGTCCTTCCACGAGTTGGGGCATTTTCTGGCTGCCCGATGGGTTGGCGTAAGAGTGCTGAAATTCTCCTTGGGCTTCGGGCCGAAACTCTTCGGGCGCCAAGTGGGAGAGACAGAGTACTTGGTGTCGGCTGTGCCCCTGGGCGGCTACGTGAAACTGTTCGGCGAGGACGAGGCCGAAGCGCTCACGCCGGAGGATCGGAAGCGGTCCTTCGCTCATCAATCCTTGTCCGGCAAAGTGCTGATCGTCGCGGCCGGCCCCGGGTTTAATTTCATCTTGGCCTATCTAATCTTTTTCGGTTGGTTATCGACGGGCTCTCCGTTGTTCGTCCCCTCGTTCCGCGACCTGAGCCCGGACGTCGAGGCGCTGCTGCCCGGTTCTCCCGCCGATCGCGCGGGAATCAAAGTAGGCGACCGGATCATTCGTGTCAACGAGCGGGACATTTCAACGCGCAGCGAGCTGTTCGACGCTGTCGCGAAGAGCCGCGGCAAACAATTGATGCTCGACGTGAGGCGGAACGGGCAGGTCAAGACGGTGCTCGTGACACCCGAGCCGGTGTCCGGACAGGAGACGGATTCGGAGGAGATGGCATATCGCATCGGCATCGAGGAAACTGCGCCCCTCGTCACCGCCGTGATGCACGGATCGCCGGCTGCGCAAGCCGGCCTCAAGGAGGGGGATCGGATCGTCAAGATCGAAGATCAAGAGATTCATACATGGTCGCAGATGACCGGTCTCGTCAAGGAAAGCCCGAATCGCCCGCTGCGCTTCGAGGTCTTGCGCGACGGCGCCCGCGTCTCGCTGACGGTGACGCCGGCTGCCGAGACGGCCGTGGTCAACGGTCAGACGGTGGAAATCGGGAAGATCGGCATTTCGGGACCTGGCCGTTCCATCATCCGCGCATCCAACCCGCTGACGGCCGTCTATTATGGACTGGAGGCCACGTGGGGCTGGACCGAGCTCACGACCATCGGGATCTACAAAATGATCGTCGGGGACATCTCCAGCAAAAACATCGGAGGGCCGCTCACCATCGCCAACATCTCCGGTGAGGCAGCGTCGCAAGGCGCGTCCAGCGTGGTCTTTTTGATCGCGATCCTGAGCATCAATCTGGGCGTGCTGAATCTGCTTCCGATTCCCATTTTGGACGGCGGGCACCTG
Source organism: Nitrospiraceae bacterium (assembly GCA_035573855.1). Taxonomy (GTDB): domain Bacteria; phylum Nitrospirota; class Nitrospiria; order Nitrospirales; family Nitrospiraceae; genus DATLZU01. Next base: position 20,470 of record DATLZU010000040.1, on the reverse strand, counting down.
CTTTTTTTCGCTATCGAGGCGATCCTCCGCAAACCCTTGGGCGAGCGGCAACGAGAACTCGCCCAGCAAGTCGGTTTGTTGCTCCTCGTCGGCATCATGATCTTCGCGTTCTGGAACGACCTGGAGCGGTTGTTCTACCGCTAGCCGCCTTCGGCAGTCGGCGATCAACTTTTGGCAAAGTGGCGCGGTACTCTTTTCAACGTTCGATTGACACAGTCAGCACAAGGTCCGCTTTCGGACGTGCCCCTTCAGAAGCCGAGGGCTGACTGCTCATCACACCCATGCGCACCTCGCACCTGTTCATCCCTACTCTCCGCGAAGACCCGGGCGAAGCCGAGACCGTCAGCCATCGGCTGATGCTGCGGTCCGGAATGATCCGCAAGGTCGCCGCGGGCATTTACACCTATCTCCCCCTTGGTCTCCGCGTCATCCGGAAAATCGAACACATCATCCGGGAAGAAATGAACCGAGCCGGCGCGCAGGAAGTCTTGATGCCCATCGCCTCACCCGCCGAGCTGTGGCGTGAAACCGGGCGCTGGGACTACTACGGGAAAGAACTGCTCCGCTTCAAGGACCGGCACGATCGGGACTTCTGTCTGGGCCCCACGCACGAAGAGGTCATCACGGATCTGTTTCGGCGTGAGGTCCGGTCGTATCGACAACTTCCGCTCAACTTCTACCAGATCCAAACCAAGTTCCGCGACGAGATCCGCCCTCGCTTCGGTCTGATGCGCGGGCGGGAATTCATCATGAAGGACGCGTACAGCTTCGATCGTGATGAAGAAGGAGCCAAGCTGAGCTACCAGAAGATGTACGACGCCTACACGCGCATCTTCACGCGGTGCGGGCTGACCTTCCGGGCGGTCGAGGCCGACACGGGCCTGATCGGCGGGACCTCTTCGCACGAATTCATGGTGCTGGCGGAGACGGGCGAGGAGACGATCGTCTATAGCGACCAAGGCACCTATGCCGCCAACGTCGAGCGGGCCGAAGTGCTGCCCGAACCGGAAGGGTCGCTCGAGGCGACTCGCCCGCTCCAGGAAGTCGCCACGCCGAATTGCCGTACGGTGGAGGAAGTGACCGCCTTTCTCAAGATTCCGCCGCAACGCCTGGTGAAGACCCTGCTGTACAAGACCTCCAAGGATCCGGTGGCTGTGTTGGTCCGCGGCGACCATGACGTCAACGAGATCAAATTGAAGAAAGTGCTCGGCGTGCAAGAGAGCGAACTGGCCGATCCTGAGACGGTCGCCGCGCTGACCGGGGCACCGGTCGGATTCGCGGGTCCGATCGGTCTTACACGGGTCCGCATCGTCGCCGATCATGCGGTCCGGGCGATGCGCAACTTCGTGGTCGGAGGCAATAAAGCCGACACCCACTACGTCGACGCGAACTGGGGCCGAGATTTCACCGTGGAGCGGTTCGCCGACTTGCGGAACGCTCGAGCCGGCGACCCGTCGCCGAGAGGCGACGGAATCCTGAAAGTCGCCAAAGGCATCGAAGTGGGCCACGTCTTCATGCTCGGCACCAAATACAGCCAGGCGATGAAGGCCACGTTCCTCGACCCTCAGGGACGGGAAACGTTGGCGGTCATGGGATGCTACGGCATCGGTGTCGGCCGGACGGCCGCCGCCGCCATCGAACAGCACCATGACGCCAAAGGTATCATCTGGCCGGTTCCAATCGCTCCGTTCCATGTCCACCTGCTGCCCTTGAGTCCGTCCGACCAGGTCTCCAATCTCGCCCATTCCCTGTACGATTCGCTAGTGGCCGCAGGCGTCGAAGTGCTCTGGGACGATCGGGATGAACGGGCCGGCGTCAAATTCAACGACGCGGATCTGATTGGCGCGCCCTTTCAGCTTCTTGTGGGCGACAAAGGATTGGCTCACGGCACGGTGGAACTGAAGGAGCGCCGGACCGGGGCCGTGACTAAGATCGCTCCGGACCGCGTCGTCTCCCGAATCCAGGCGCTTCTCACCGGCGGTTCCGACGGCGCATAGGGCCTCTCCCACATTCCCGGATAATCCGCTTGCTTCGGGCCGTTCCAGCCTCTCGGCCTCGCCCCGCATAAGAACCGTTTCCGCTTGCGTTCAGACCGGATTGGGCTACACTTGCAACGACGGTATCCGTGAAAGATGGGCGACAGATTCGGCATGAACACCCTCATCTCATTCGCCCGGTCAACCGGCGATAATGGATTCATCACACAGCCCCGCTAAGGCGCGAGTATGCAAGCAAAAGCTTTACCGCAGAACCTTCAAGAGCTTCAGCAAAAGGTCGAATACGCCGAGCACGTCAAGCGCATCACCAACCAGATCCACGCTGCCAGCGACATCGATACGATTTTGTTGGATTTGCACAACGATATCCTGGGCCTCTTCGACGCCGAAGACCTGACGCTCTACGCTGTCGATCCGGAGAAAAAAGAAATCTTTTCGAAGGTTCCGCACATCGACAAGGTCGAGGAGGTTCGCATTCCCATCACCGAACAAAGCCTCGCCGGCTTCTGCGCCAAGTACCTGCGGCCCGTCAACATCGCCGACGCCTACAATCAGGCCGAGCTGACCAGCATCCATCCTTCGCTCGTCCACGACAGTTCCTACGACAAGAAGACCGGGTTCCGCACGAAACAAGTGCTGACCTATCCGATCGTCGCGGACAACAAGTACCTCATGGGCGTGCTGCAGCTTCTGAACAAGAAGAGCGGCGGGCGGTTCACGCGCAAGGACGAGGAGTGCGTCGCGGAGATCGCCAAAGCGCTGGGCATCGCCTTCTACAATCTGCGCAAGCTCGCGAAGAAAACCCCGACGAAATTCGACTACCTCGTCGCCAACAACCGGATCACCCAGGCGGAACTGGACGCCGCCATCGCCGAAGCCCGCAAGGGTCAGTCCGACATCGAGACCATCCTGATCGAAAAATATAAAGTGCCCAAGGCCGACATCGGCAAATCGCTGGCGCAGTTCCACCGATGCCCGTATATCGAATACAACGAACGGACCCTGGTGGATCCCGAACTGCTCAAAAACCTCAACATCGACTACCTCAAAAAAAACCACTGGATGCCGCTCAAGCGGGACAAGACCGCCATCGAAATCCTGACCGACGATCCTGGCGATCTGGATCGGGTCCAGGACATCAAACGGACTTTCCCCGGCCTGAACATCCGGTTTGCGGTGAGCCTCCGTCGCGATATCGCCCAGTTCCTTGCAGCCGCGACCGGACAGGGCGACACGCTCAGCAAGCTCAACGAAAGCGTGTCCGACATTCTCGGCGAGCTTGTCAGCGAGGCCCAACAGGAAGCGGAGGAAGAAGCCTCCTCCACCAGCGGTCTCGACGAAAACGACAGCGCGATTGTCCGATTGGCCAACCAGATCATCGCCGATGCCTACAAGCTGGGCTGCTCAGATATTCATATCGAGCCCTACGGCGAAAAACGGGAGACGCTGGTTCGCTTCCGGCTGGACGGCAGTTGTTTCGAGTACATGAAGATTCCGCCGAGCTACCGACGAGCCATTGTTTCGCGTCTGAAAATCATGGCCAGCTTGGATATCGCCGAACGCCGCAAGCCGCAGGACGGCAAGATCAAATTCAAGCTGGGAGAAAACAAGGAAATCGAGCTGCGCGTGGCCACCGTCCCGACGGCCGGATACAACGAAGACGTGGTGATGCGTATTCTGGCTGCAAGTGAGCCGTTGCCCTTGGACAGGATGGGCTTTTCGGAACGCAATCTGCGGGAACTGAAAAAGATCGCCGAGAAACCGTATGGCATCATCCTCTGCGTCGGACCGACGGGCTCCGGGAAAACAACCACCTTGCACTCGGTGTTGGGGTATATCAACAAACCGGAACGCAAGATCTGGACCGCGGAGGACCCGGTCGAAATCACCCAATACGGTCTGCGGCAGGTGCAGGTTCACCCGAAGATCGGATTCACCTTCGCGGCGGCCATGCGGGCGTTTCTGCGCGCCGACCCGGACGTGATCATGGTCGGCGAGATGCGGGACAAAGAGACGGCCGATATCGGCATCGAGGCGTCACTGACCGGCCACTTGGTCTTCAGCACGCTGCACACCAACAGCTCGGTCGAAACGGTTACCCGGCTTCTGGACATGGGGTGCGATTCCTTCAGCTTCGCCGACGCGATGCTGGGCGTGCTCGCCCAGCGTCTGGCCAAGCGCATCTGCCAGAACTGCAAGGAACCCTACCATCCGCCGCAGGAAGAATACGAGGAACTGCGGAGCGGCTATGGGCCGGAAGCATGGGACAGACTCGGCCTCGCTTACAACAGCTCGTTCCAGCTCTATCGCGGCAAGGGCTGCGAAGCCTGCAATAATACCGGGTTCAAGGGCCGGATCGCCTTGCACGAGCTTCTCCTGGGCACCGACCGTATGAAGCGGCTGATCCAAGCGAAAGCCAAGACGGAAGAAATGCTGAAGGTCGCTTTGGAGGAAGGCATGACGACGCTGGTCCAGGACGGTATCGAAAAAGTCCTCCAGGGCCACACGACGTACAAGCAGGTCAAAGCGGTCGCGATCAAGTAACGGTGAGCGCGACGTTCGTCAGATCCGATTCTGCCCGGACTGCCCCGCTCACGGAATCGCATGGTTGGCGCCCAGCGATCGCAGTTCGGTCTCGAATCGTTCGATCTCCTGCTGATCTCCCTGTTCACGGACCAGCTTGAGCACGCGCTGGAGCTCACCGCGCGCGCGCGTCAGATCGCCCAATGCCCGATAGCCTCGATAAGCCCGCTCAGCGTAATCCAAGGCCAAAGCTCCGAGCCCTCGCTGCCAAGCCACCCGCGACAGGTGCGCAAGGTCCGCCGCAATGTGCCGAGCCTCGCCCACACTCTTGTCGAGCGCGAGGGCCTCTTCCAACCGCTGCTGCGCCTCCACGAGCAATCCGTTTCGTTCGGCCGCCAAACCCAAGTTGACGAGGTTGGCCGCTGCGGCCTGCCGTTCCCCCAACCGCCGGTTGAGATCCAGCGCTTGCTGGAACGACCGCGCGGCGTCGCCGAACGCTCCCGTCTCTTGTTGCGCCAGCCCGAGATTGTTGAGCAAGACCGCTTCCATCCGCCGATCGACTAAGTCGCGGGCCAGCCCGACTGCCCGACCATAGACCGCGATGGCTTCCTCGGATCGCCCTACCTGCTGGAGGGCCATACCCAAGTGCCCGAGACTGAGTAATACGGCCGGCGGCTGACCCAATCCCTCGGCGATCGAGAGCGCTTCCCGGTGAAGCTTCAACGCCTGGACGGGAGAGCCCTCCGCTAAGGCGACCGCCCCCAAGTCGTTCAGCGCATACACCAACCCGAGCCGGTCGTCGCGACGTTCGGCCAATTGCTTGGCCTTTTCAAACATCGCCTTGGCGCGGGTCGCGTCGCCCCGTTGCAAGATGAGTTGCCCACGGAGATGCAGGTGCTGGGCCTCCGGAACCAGCGCAGCCGCTTGATCGGGCGGTGCGGCCGCGCAGCCCATGCACGCCGTCCAGACTCCCAGACCGACCGTGCAGAACCATATGAAAGCGCCCGGTTTCACCGGTTTACATGATCTCCGCGGAGACTCGTCAAGCCCGGAGTCGACCGGTCGGCGAAAGCCGAGCCGGCGTTTTTCACGAAGGTGCTGATCGGAAACGTGTTTTTGGCTCCGCGCACGATCGTGGAAATGTCCTCCATCGTTGCCTGGGTTGTCTCGAGAATCGGCTGCAGTTCGTTTGTTACGCCTTTGACGGATTGCGTCAGCTCTCTCACGTTCCGAACCGTCTGCTCGGCGGAATCGATCACCGCCGGCAGCCGGGAAGTCGTCGTTTTCACATCGCGTGCGATCCCGTCGACCAACGCTAGGCTTTTGGTGATCGAGCCCGTAAGATTCGGCAAGGACGCGGCCGTGTGTTCCACCGACGAAATCGTGCTCCGAACGGAAGCGATCAGAGTGGGCAGTTCGCGGGTCGCCTCTTCGACTTGTCCCACCACCCGCCCGCCAGCCTGAACAGCGGCCTGCATATCCTTGGTGATGTCCTCCACCCGCAACAGCGTCTGTTTGACCGAATCCAGCACCGGTTTGATCTCGTCCACTAACTCGCCGATATCCTTCGGTTCGACCGCTCTGATCATGGCTCCGTCCCTCAAAGCCGGCTTCGTGGCACTCCCCATGGTGATATCCACCAGCGTCTGACCGACGACGACCCCGCTCTTGGCAATGCGCGCCTCCGAATCCTCCCGCACCAATTCCTGATACCGCGAGCGAAGCTGGAGCAGGACATCCACCGTACCCCGGTCATTGAGATCCACCAGTTCCACACGTCCGATGGGAATGCCGGAGAACAACACGGGGGAGCCCGGCTCCAGTCCGTACGACTTACTCAGGCTGGTCTTCACATGATATTTCCGCTCGAACAGGTGCTGGGCCTTGGCCATAAAGATGCCCACCACCGCCAAGACGGCGAGCGGAACGACGACGAAGATTCCGACGATCTGCGCAATCCGGCGGCTCGACAAGCTGTGTGAATAATGCATTTTCATGCGTCACCCCATCGAAAGAAAGCGACGGTCACGGTTCGACGTTTTGCCTGCTCAGTTCCGATACGCTTCCATACCCACTCCCGCCAACTGGGCCAGCGCCGCACGCGGCCCGATCGCATCGATCCGCCCCGCGCGCACCAGGGCGATCCGATCGGCGAGGTCCATGAAGGGCGAGGGCGCGCGCAGTGTGGCCACGATCGTGAGCGGGCGGCGGTTCCGGCACGCCGCCAGATGCTGGACCAGTCGAAGCACCATGTCGGCGTCGAGACCAGCTACCGGATCATCCAACAGCAGCAGCTCCTGATCCAGAATCATCGCCCGCGCAATCGCGGCGCACCGAATTTCCCCCGGATTGAGTTGAGCGGGAAATCGGTCGCCCAGGTGCGCAATCCCCAGCGAGTCCAAATGCGCCATCACGGTCCGCCGAATTTCCTGCTCCGACAGGTCCGCCCGATGATAGCGCAGCGGCAGGGCCACGTTGTTGAAGAGCGTCATGTTGCTCAGCAATCCGGGCTGCTGCAGCACCGTCCCGATGTGGAGCCGGAGCTCCATCGCGTCGGCATCGGTCAAGTCGACCCAGTCATAGCCGAACACCCGGACCGCGCCCGCCTGCGGCGTCACAAGCCCCGCGCACAGCTCCAGAATTAGGCTCTTGCCGGATCGGTTCGGCCCCAGCAAGACGAGAAACTCCCCAGACTCCACCGTCAGCGAGATCCGGCTGGAACGCGCCTCGCCTTCCAACTCGACCACGACTTCGGCGAGTTCAACGGCTGCGGTCATGAGAGATACGCCGGCACGGTGATCAGCAGGTCCAACACCAGGCAAACCGTAACGGAATTGATCATGGCTTTGGTGGTCTGCTGCGGGACCTCCGTCAAGGACGCCTTGACGGAAAGCCCGTGATGACAACAAATCGCCGCGACGGCGGCGCCGAACGCCAGCGGTTTGAGCGCGGTGAAGCCGACATCGGCCAAAGACAGCGCGCGTGTGATGCCTTCGATGAAGGCTTCGAACGGAATGGTCAACTGCGCGTTGGCGATCAGAAATCCGCCCAGCACGGCCACCAGGTCGAAATAAACCGTGAGGCAGAACATCGCCACCACCACACCGACCATTCGAGGCATGACGATAAACCGCTGGAGCGGAATCCCCATCAGCGTGAGGGCGGTGACTTCCCGATTGACCGACATATTCCCCAGTTCTGTCGCGATGGCGGTGCCGGACCGGCCGGCGATGATCAGCGCGGTAACCAGTGGGCCGAGCTCGCGGATGATCACGATAACGATGATGCTCCCAACCAACCCACCCGCCCCCAGCTTGGGCAGTTGCGTCCCGGCTTGGGTGATGACGATCATGCCGAGCATCAGCGCGATCGTGCTCGTCACCGGCAAGGCATCCACGCCGGTGAAGAGAACCTGCCGTGTGATGACCCGAAGCGCCTCTTGCCGTCCCCGTTCCGCCGGCCGCGCCAATTCCCAGGCGGCCCGCACGATCAGTTTCCACAACGCTCGGGCGTAGTCGAACGCATCGAGGACTTTCTGTCCGACCCATTCCATCATCCGCGGTAACCTATCCCGTTTCCAGCCTCCACCAGCGATCCAGCGGCCGCTGGGCCTTACGGACCAGCGGAGGCGAAATTGTAGGTGAACCCTGCAGGTAACGCAACGACCTCTCGGCCAAAACCTCATCAGGCTTCACCGATCCACGGCCCTTGCCTGGGGCGCAATCGAACGGTAGCATGTGGCCATGTCTGTGTGGCTGTCCGGCCTGCTCCTATTCCTCACCTGGTCATCGATCGGACTGGAGGTTGGCGAAGCCGCCCGGTCAGCAGGTCGTTCGGGAGAGACTGGTCGCGCGGACGAATCGATCTCGGAAGCCGACCTAGAAGAATACTTTCGGAGAACCCGTGATGCGCTGCGGGCTTCTCCCGAGTTCAAGGCCGACGATGCCCAGACCCATTTTCGGCTCGGTGAGACTCTGCACCACCACGGGGACTTGACCGGAGCGGCCGAGGAGTTCCGCGCAGCAATCAAGCTGAACCCCGAATTCGCCGAGGCTCACCGTCGTCTCGGAGTCGTGCTGATGGACCGGCATGATTGGGCTGGGGCAGTCGAAGCGCTCCGCGCCACGGTCCAGCTGCGCGAGCACGACGGGGAAGCCTTTTATTGGCTGGGCCGCGCCTTGATGGCGCGAGGCGAATGGACCGCCGCCGCTGCCGCGTTAGAGGCGGCCGCGCGACTGAGACCGGACGACGCCGAAACCTACGCCGATCTCGGGCTGGTGCGCATGGTCCAAGGCAATCCGACCGACGCAATCGAAGCCCTCCGCCTTGCGGTCCAGCTCAAACCGGACAATGCGGACGCTCACCATCTGCTGGAGACCATTCTGAGCGCTCAACACGATCCGGAGCGGGTTGCGCAAGCCGCCCGCCGGATTCTCGATACCCTCTTCGCCCGGGAATAGCCGGCAGATCGTTCAGCGTTGAACGTTCATCGTTAAACGCGAGGACCACTTGCACGATTGACACGTCATCCGCGACGTCTTCTTCAAGGTGTCCAATCCGGTTGGACGTCGTTCGACGAGAGAACCACCGCCTGAATGTACAGGCTGTGGGCTTCCGGCTGGTCCCATGACCGCAGCAAGAGCAGTTGGTTGTCGCGGAGTTCGATCCAGCCGAGAGACACCCAATTGGGCGTTGCAGACAAGACTCCGGTCACGCAAATCTTGGCGCACAACCGCAATCCGGGATGGCCAGGATCGCCTGCGCCGTACACCCATACCTTGTAGCGGCCTCCAGGAAGTTGTGTCTCACCTCTGATCGGAGCAACGCCAGGTAATGGCTGACGGATCACCACGACGCGATCGGCCTGCTCGCGCGGCACACCGCACTGAGACCCTTTGGCGTACACCCACACGGTATATTCCCCGTGGGACGCGATACACCCTTCATCCCCGAGTTCCACCGCTCCCTTCCAGTCTGGTGCCCGAAGAACCTGAACGATGGATGCCCGCTGTGTTTCTGCGGTCTGCAATTGATCATTCGGTGAAGACCCAACTTCCGGTGCGACCATGACACTCAATCCGGCTGCCAGCAGCAGGGCAAGACCCCAGCACGCATCGTAGGCCGCGACGAAGCCACCTCGAACCCGTGTCATCATATCAGCAGATCCCGCCCAGCCCGCTCCTTCTGGCCGGGTTCTCCAAGTGATCTTCGCTTCTAGCCGAACTGTTGCCACGGGTCAACGGCCGCCTCGCGAAAACCATTCCTGGGCGTCGTCCCAAGCGCGTGGATCGCCCACACTGTGCCCAGAACAGTCTCTGCCGGGATCGCCGGTCGTTTACGAGCGAGGCGAGCGAATCAGTGCGACGAACTTGAGGTGAGCGTCATGAACTTTCGCAGACGCATCTGCGCGACCGGGGAAAGGACCATGAACTCCACTCCAAAGGTATGATCTTTGGCCCATCGGACGGTGGCGCTTTCGATCCAGACGGGAACCATCTGCTTCGGCAGGCGAAGGGTGAGCGAAAGCCGATCTCCCGCTTTCACCGCGGTCTCGCTCATCACCTTGGCCCCTTTGGGCGAGATATCGAACACGATACCGAGGCCGGCGCTGCGCCGAGCGAACAATGGCGCCAGCCCATGACGCCGCAATGAACACACGAACGGAGCAGGAACCTGCATTCTCTGGTGCTGTCGTCCTTGCATACGCATCGGTTGGGTATGCTCCTTCAAAGCCGTTGCGATTTTCGTTGCGTATTGAGCGTACCGCAAACGCGGATTCCGGTGAATCAAAAACGCAATCCGATCGGATCTCCCGCAAACACGATACTGAAAGCCCCTCCTTTAGTAGTCCCCCCCCTCCAAAGCCGGCTAGCTATCGCTCCCCTCGGCCATAGCCTGTCACCTTGATGACGCGATACAATAAATTGCTTCTGAGTGGGCATCATGATGATGGAGGTGCCTTATGCGACCGAATCATCTGATCCTGTACGCCGTCGGTGGCGTGCTCGTCACCGCTCTCCCCGCCCTGTCCACCCCCCCTGCCCCTTCTGGCACCGCTGAGGTGTGGGAATGTCCGCAATCGGGAGGAACGACCCTTTATGTTAACCGCGAGCGGCCGGGATGTCGCGCACTCGACCTCAAGCCGCTGTCAACGGTTCCGCCGTTTATCGGCCTCCCGGACAAACCAAAGACGCCGGGCACTGCAGTTGGACGCTTGAGCGACCCGCCGCCGATCGATTGGTACGCAAACGTACCAGGGTCCGGGCGCATCGGGGACGTTCCTAACTGGTCGAAGGACTGGTACGCCGGCGTCGCTTCGTCCGGTTCGACTCGCGAAGAGATTTGCGCCCTTTACACCGAATGGATCAGGCTAAACGAACGGACCCGAGGCGGGTTCTTTTTCGGCAGCGACCCTTCCTATGGAGGCGACCCAACCGGGCGCACCCTCCGGTTGCCGAGCTACTCGTTTTACGACAATGCCCGATGGGTCGCATTGGCAAGGCTTTTCGGGACCGGGTTCGTCCCCGTCGGCTGTCTGTGAGGGAACACCGCTACACCACGCGCCTACCCGGTTCCGACCGACAGCCTGAGGGTGTGGATACACGCCTTGAATATTTCGGGATGGCGGACTCCGTGCAGTACGATGACTCGGTCTCCCCTGGAAAACCGGACAATCCGAGTCTGAGGTCAAAGAACCGCGCAACGGGCTCCTGCTGCACTGTGATCTCGGCGATGTCATCGAGAGTCACTGCCTGAATAGCTCGGCCCGCGCACCCGTTTTTCACGATGACACGGCGTGACGTAAAGACATATTGAGCCCATCGGCGCGAGGCTGCGGTGCACAGCAGTGCAGAAAGCTGGCTTATCCTCCGATCCTAGAGCTAGGATATGAACGTGAGGTTGAAAGAAAGGCCATGAAGCCACCTGTCCGGATGGCCTTCTCTCTCGGGGTGCTCGCTGGACTGAGCGCGATGACGTTGCCGTGCGCCGCGCAAACGGTGTCCGTATCACCTAGTGCGCAGAGCCAAACCCCGCAGAGTGGACAAGGCGGTTTACAACCGTCCTTGCCGAGCGTCGGGGTTCCCACGGCAGCTTCAGAACAGACATCGGTGCCGGCTCCGGTCAACCCGCCGGTCGGCTCGGGTGCCAAAACGGTGTTTGGCACCGCAGGCCGTGGGCTTCCTGGCATGCCGGGCGGGCCGCCGCTCAATACTCCGATGGGTGCGCAAGATCCTTCTGGCCGGTACATGCGACCGCCGGTCATCGGACCACTGTTCTGCGATCCATCGCTGAATATTGCGTGTGAGTGACCCATAAGTACGATCGCGGTGTCCCGGCACGTTCTTGCATGCCTTTTCCCGATGTATCAGCGTTCTTCTTCAAGAATACGGGCTAAGGACTGCGTGCACACCGGATACCGACGTCCGCCTCCCGTTCCGTGGGTTTCAGCTTCATGCGGCTGGTCGTCCGGATATATTCACCGGCGAAGTTCCACGACCCGCCCCGCATAACTTTCAATTCACCGGTCTCAGGGCCGGAGGGATTCCGATCCGGACTGCGCATGTAATATTTGATTTCATACCAATCGGCCACCCACTCAAACACGTTGCCCGCCATGTTGTAGATGCCAAACGGACTCTTGCCAGCCTCGTGGCTGTTCACCGGCTCCAGACGATCGTCATAGAACTTGTAAGACCAGCGTTTGGCGTAATTCGCCAATTGCCCGTTCGGTTCCGCATTGCCCCACGGATATCGCCGGCGATCCGTCCCTCGGGCGGCATACTCCCATTCGGCCTCCGTCGGCAGACGCTTCTCCGCCCATTCGCAGTACGCTTTCGCATCGTGCCAACTTACGCCAATGACCGGCAGCTCACTATGGACGGTGAGGTCCAACTGTTCCCAGAATTTCGGCCTCGCGCGCCCTGTCTCCTCCATGAATTTTTCGTACCGCGCGTTCGTCACCTCATACTTATCCAAATAAAACGTATCCACCCAAACCTTGTGTTCGGGCTGCTCGTTATCCAGGCCTTCGCCGTCGGGCGACCCCATCACAAACTCGCCAGCCGGAATCAGCACCATCGGCGCGCCGTCTTTGCCCACTATTTCCTTCGGCATGGCCGCGGTGTCGGCTTTCGCCGCAGGCGCCGCTTCGCCGCCGGACTCTTTCTGAAGCCCCTCGCCGGCCTGATCGGCCGCGGTCACCGTCCCGGAGCCCGAAACCATGCTGAAGAAGAGAACCGCAACGAAAGGAACACGTCCCCTGTAGTGGCCAGTCATACCCTCACCGAGTTATTAAGTGTCGCATTTTCCTCCGGCATCGGATCAATACCCAATTCACATTCAGGTCTCTATAAGTCTCTATAAGACTCCCGCCCACGTTGCCGGCTTTTGACTATTTCGTTGGTCTTTTCTGAACTAGATTCCAGAAACCGCGTGGGTCCGTAATCAACATGTTATGCACCTGCTCTCTGACATCCAAGAGATCGTGGTCTCCGGTGATCAGGACGTCGGCCTTCGCAGCTAAGGCTGATCCAAGAACCAGGAGATCGTCCCCGTCACGCAGGCGAATCGAGGGGATCGTCTTTGGTTTCGGCCGAATGGTTTGGTTTTCGAAAAACGCGAGAATGTCGGCGATGAGCGGATCCGGAAGACGGATTTTTTTCCAGAGGACCTGCCGGATTTCCTCCAGCACGATCTCCCCTACAATCAGTTCATGTTCGGCCAGCACCAAGCGGATAACGTCGGCACACAGTCCCCGCGTCGCAAAACCGCTAACCAGGACGTTGGTGTCGAGCAAGACCTTCACGACACCGCTTTAAACACATCTTCATCCGTCAGATAGCCGCGCGCCTCGGCGAAGGGCATCGCTTTATGCCGAAGCTGCTCGAACAGGAACAACGACAGTTGACGCCGCAAGGCATCCCGCACCACCTCGCTGCGTTTGCGCTTGGATCGGCGACAAAACGTGTCGAGCATCCGCTCCAGCTCCGCATCCAGCCGTATGGTTATCACACCTTTCATGTCAGACAATGTAATACAAGTCCGCAAGAAGAGCAAGGGCGGGCCAGCTCATCCCCGCCAGCCCACCCAATGTGCGATTACAAGACCCTTGAACCTTTCCCCACTGGCCATGAGGTTGGTAATCCTATCCCCGCACATCCACGATGGATTGCCTTATCACGGGCGTCGGAACTCTGCAACGCTAAGGCTGCCTCGGCAAGCTCTCGCCGACGGGCGCGGCTGTCCAGACCTTGCGTATGGATGGCTGGATTGACGACAAGTAATGGTCTTGTTGTGAGACTCGCCATGCCTGCCAAGCGAGTTCCGGCGATCGACATAAAGCCCCTCAGCAGCCGGAGCCCCCGGCACGACGAGACGATAACGGCGATCGGGGCAGCCTGTCGCGAGTACGGCTTCTTCCACATCACCGGACACGGCCTACCGGCGGATCTGATCGAGCGCGTCTGGGGTGAGACCAAGCGGTTTTTTGCGCTCCCGTTGGACGCGAAACAAGCCGTGTCGCGTTCGAAGGAGAACGCCCGAGGGTGGTACAACCGCGAACTCACAAAGAACACCCGAGACATGAAAGAGGTGTTCGACTTCTGGTATACCCCCACCCGGAACTCCCTGACGATGATCCGGCCAACTGGACTCAAGATGGTTTCAACCGTTGGCCCGACGCCCGTCTGTGCCCCGATTTCAGACCCACAATGCAGGAATACTTCCGCGCGTGCGAGCGGGTCGCGTTCGCGCTGCTCGAGGCGATCGCCGAGAGCCTCGGCGTGCCACCCGACGCGCTCACCCGCGATTTCGTTGGTCGGCACACGAGCTTCCTTCGGTTGAACTATTACCCCTGCCACGATCCGTTGTGTCCGGAGCAGCCGGCCTCTGCAACGGGTCATCTGGGTATCCATCATCACACCGATGCCGGGGCGCTGACCGTCCTCCTCCATGACGAAGTGAGCGCCCTTGAGATCAGCCTTGATGGCCAATGGATTCTGGTGGAGCCGGTGACCGGCGCCTTGGTGGTCAATATCGGCGACATCGCCCAGGTCCGGAGCAACGATCGTTATCCGGCACCGGTCCATCGCGTGCGGGCGAGCACGAACCGCGAGCGCTACAGCCTGCCCTTCTTCTTTAACCCGGCCTACGAGGCCATCTATGCGCCGCTTGCGGCTGTAACGAACGAGCACTCACCGCCCAGATATCGGCCCATCACCTGGGGGGAGTTCCGGTGGAAGAGACAACAAGGCGATTACGCCGACTACGGTCCAGAAAATCAGATCTCGGATTACCGCATTCGCGGCGTTGATAGAGCCTGAGCGAGGAATCGTATCTTGCCTATACCCGGAACGGAGCATTCCCTGCCGCTTGTTCAAATGAAGTATGCTCAAACCGTCAATCATCACGCGCGAACGGCGGACTTGCGTCTGCTGCAGCCAGACTCCTTGGGACATCCGATCCGCCTGCGGACTCGCGCAGACGTAGCCGCATAGAACTCTGGAAAGCCGCCACTGAGTCGCCTGAGGCGACCCTCTCGTGTAGGCCGTAACGACTCCTGATAATCATCTCGAAGGCTCCTCGCTGGAGAATAAGGTCACTTCGTGGCGGCGTGCTGGTGACTCCCCACAGAGAGGAGGTTGCGATGAAGAGCGCTGCTGGGATCGATCTGCATGGGACGAACAATGTGGTCGTGGTGCTTGATGAAGACGATCGTGTCCTCTACCAGAAGCGGCTTCGCAACGAGCTGGCGGGGATCCTGCGGCCTTCGCCCCCTTGCGGGACACCCTGCAGGGCATTGCCGTGGAGTCCACCTATCATTGGTACTGGCTCGTGGACGGCCTGATGGACGCGGGCTACGTCGTGCACCTCGCCCAGGTCCCGGCCCTTCCGCCGGATAGTGGCTGGAAGCACGCCGATGATCCCCATGATGCGCGCTGGTTGGCGCACCTCCTGCGACTGGGGTGGCTGCCAACTGGGCACATTTACCTGACGGCTGACCAGCCCCTGCGAGACCTGCTGCGCAAGCGCGGGCAGTAGGTACGGCAGAAGACCACCGTCATCCTCAGTCTGCAAAGCCTGCTGGCGCGGCTCACGGGTCAGCGCTTCTCGTTGAATCGGATCCGTCAGCGCAGCCCGGAGACCGTCGCCACGCTCATGTCGGCGCCGGAGCAGGGACGGTCCGTCATGAGTTCCCTGACGGTGCTGCGCTGCTTCGAGGCGCAGATCACGGAGGTGGACCGCGCCGTCCGTCACCAAGCCGATCAGCGTCCCGGCTTCACCCTGCGGCATTGGTCCCACACTCGCCTCGACGATTCTGCTGGAGACCGTCGACATCCGGCGCTTCGCCACCGTCGGCCAGTTCGCTTCCTATTGTCGGTGCGCGAGCAGCCAGTCCCTGAGCAACGGCACACGCAAGGGGGCCGGGAATACCAAGAACGGCAGCAAGTATCTCCGTTGGGCATTCTTTGAGGCGGCCCACGTTGCGATTCGCTACGATCCGCTGATCCGCCGGTTCTCCCAGCGCAAGGCCGCCCGGCCGGCCGAGTTCGTGGCACTGAAAGCCGTCGCGCACAAACTGGCGCGGGCCTGTTCTCACCTCCTGCGGGACCAGGTCCCGTTTCAGGTGCCCCGCGCGTTCGCGGCGTAAGAGAGTCGTGGGGAGGCGTGTGGAGCCCGCAAAGGGGTGGGGCTGCGAGCCCGCCGTTTCTGAGTGGCCTGGCGCCTGCCCACCCCGACGCTTTCACCACCGGTGAGGGAGCTGAGCCGCCTCGGCCGCGAGCCACGCGAAGGGTGGCGCCACCAGGCAGCCACGAGTTCTGTGCGGCGTGCGAACGCCATGGACGTAGCCGGGTCCCGACAGTGCTCTGGGGCACCGCGTGTGCCAAGGGCGGAAGGAGCACCCCTGGGTGCTCCTTCCTGGCCTTGATCCTGATGGGTGACCGGTGCGACTCAGTTGATGGAGTCGACACCACGAGCAGCGAGAACCGGGGTGCGCCTCAGGGCTCGCACCTGGTGAAGGAGCCCAAAACACGACGGGTGCACGCCGCATCAGGGTCACAGCGGCGTGCGGAGGAGTTGTTTTCCCCCTTGACCGGAGCCTTCGAGATGGGCGCCCCCTTTTCGTCCTCACATACTTCTGACCTTAAAGGGGGTGGCACTTGGGGCTCTGGCTGTATACACTGTCCTAGGAATAGGCTACGCATGCGACGACTTTGCCTGATAAGACGCCAAGCGAACCTGGCCGCTCTCAGCCTCTTGCTGATACTTCTGCCCCTTTTCCATCTCCATCCTGGTCCTGATCCAAGTGATGAGCGCCATCTTCCTCATCGTGTGACCGCCCCTGAACCAGTTCTGGTGCCGGCTCTCGCCACCCTTCCCCCTTTATCTCTTCTTCTGCTCGAGAAGGCCATTGCCTATGGCAGTTTAACCGTCACTCAAGACGATTCCGGTTGCTTTGCTGGCAACCAAACACCTGGTACGCAGTCGTCTGCGGCATGGACGCTTGATGACGCTGCCGCCTCGCGTGCTCCCCCGAGCCTCCTCGCCTAAGTCTCAGCACCGATCCACTTAGGATATTGCCAACGCAGGTCTGCCGCGTTTCTTCGCGGTCTTACCGGTGACCGTCACCGCAGTGGACGCAACTGTCTACCTGCGTGGCTTTCAAGAAGGGGGCTAGCATGCTCGAGATTCTTGGGAAGACGTCCATTGATTTTATGGGATGGCGCTACCATTCCTTTGTCTTATCCTCTGTACTCGCGATTCTTGGGCTCCTCGCGACGATACAAATCGCGCGTGGGGCAGCAAATCTTGGAATCGATTTTGCCGGCGGCACCGCGGTGCAGCTCAAGTTCGAACAACCTGTCCTGCTCGACGCCGCGCGGAAGGCGCTCGAATCTAACGGCCTCGATAATGCCGAACTGCAAGAGTTTGTAGGCGAGCGCACCCTGCTCATTCGGGTCAAGTTCGGAAGTGCGCTGGAGGAGAGGGTCGCAGACCGGATTCTCTCAATCTTCGCCCAGGACTTCCCCGAGAATCGGTTTGTCGTCGAGGCAACGAGCGAGATCGGCCCAAGCATCGGAAAGAAGCTCCAACAAGATGCGTTGATCGCCATCCTGATTTCATTCGCCGGCATCGTACTGTACATCGCGGCACGGTTCGAGTTCCGTTTCGGCATCGCGGCAGCCTTGGCCACGTTCCATGATGTGCTCGCTGTGTTGGGGATTTTCTATGCCATGGATAAGGAGATTACCCTCCTTGTCGTGACGGCTCTCTTGACGCTGGCCGGATATTCGTTGACGGACACGGTCGTCGTCTTTGATCGGATCCGAGAGCTGCTGCGACAGAGACGGCGCGATTCGGTGGAGATTGTGATCAACCACGCGATCAATCAAGTCCTTAGCCGTACGATCGTCACAAGCCTGACTGTCGTCATCGTCCTCCTTCCACTCGCCGTCGCGGGCGGCGAGGTCCTCCATGATTTCTCAATAGCTCTCTTACTTGGCGTCATCATCGGAACCTACTCGTCCGTCTTTGTGGCCAGTCCCCTTCTCCTTCTCTGGAAGACGCCCGGGAAGCATCTGTTCCGAGCTTAGGAGCGCCGTGACACGTGCACGTCCGTGTCTTGCTGTAGAGACTCAGAGGGCCGCATGATACCCGATCCGGTATTCTTCCGAGACCTCGCCGCTGTATTCCTCGCCGCCGTGGCCGGTGGCACGCTCGCATGGATCGCCCGCCAACCGTTGATCCTCGGCTACGTGCTGGGCGGCATCGCGATCGGCCCATTTACACCGGGACCGGCCATCTCGGAGTTGCATACGTTCGAGTTGTTTGCCGAGGTCGGCGTCGTCCTTTTGATGTTCTCGATTGGCATCGAATTCTCGGTGAAGGATCTGATGCGGGTCAAATGGGTGGCTCTCGTAGGGGGGCCCCTCGGGATCCTGATGTCTATCGGATTGGCCGTCGGCGTGGGCAGCCTGATCGGCTGGCCTACCTCCCAAAGCATCGTGATCGGCGCGGCCATTTCTATGGCCAGCACCATGGTCCTCGCCCGCCTGCTCCTCGATCGTGGCGAGCTCCATTCCCGGCACGGGCGCGTGATGATTGGCATTACCCTGGTCGAAGATTTGGCGGTGGTGGCTATGACCGTGCTTGTTCCGGCTCTTGGCACGTTCGAGTCGGGAAGATTGGTCCTGATCGGCCAAGCCTTGGCGAAGGCACTGCTGATTCTAGCTCCATTCGGCTATTTGGCCGCGAAGGTCATTCCGCCGATCATGACGCGCGTGGCCAGGACCCAGAACCAAGAACTGTTCCTGCTCGTCGCGCTGGCCATCGGGCTTGGAACGGCAGCCGCCACACAGATGGTTGGGCTGTCGCTTGCCTTGGGAGCTTTCTTGGCAGGCCTGATCATCAGTGGGTCCGACTACGGGCACGAGACGCTGACCCGGCTGCTCTCGATTCGGGACGCCTTCGTCGCGCTGTTCTTCGTGACGATCGGCGTCCTGATCGACCCGCGTGTCATTGTCGAAAATCTCTCTTTGCTGGCCACGATGATCGCCTTGATCGTTGCCGGCAAACTCCTGATCTGGACGGTCGTCGTGCGGATCTTCGGTTATGCGCTGGCGACGGCGCTCTTGGTCGGGATCGGTCTCACCCAGATCGGAGAGTTCTCATTCGTCCTTGTGCAGATGGCGAAAACGGCGGGACATGTCGGCATCGATGTGTACAATGCAACCCTCGCCGCCTCGCTTTTGACGATTCTCCTGAACGCCATCCTCGTTCGGTACGTGCCCGTGTGGATAGGCAGGCGGCGACTCGCACGGGACTCGCACGATTCGGTTTCATGGCCATCGGAACGCGAGACGCCGCGTCAGCACGTGGTTCTGTGCGGCTTTGGTCGGGTCGGCAGCGCGTTAGGCAAAGCGCTGGATACGTTCGCACTGCCATATATCGTGATCGAGCGAGATCCAGACATCGTTCGCCGGTTACAGATCCGCGGCACCCCCTGCCTCTACGGCGACGCGTCGCATCAAGAATTGCTCGCGAAGGCCGGAACAGCAGATGCGTTGCTCGTGGTCGTGGCGTTGCCGGAAATCGAACCCGCCGTGCTCGCAGTGCGCCGCGTCCGCACGCCCAACCCCATGGTGCCGATCCTGGCCCGCGCGCATGGACTGATGGAGGCCGAAAAACTCGCTGCCGTCGGCTCGACTGAAGTCATCCAACCTGAGGTGGAAGCCTCTACGACGCTTATCCGCCACGCCTTGAGCCTGTTCGCGGTGCCGAAGGAGGGTGTCCTCGAATATTTGGAACGATACCGCGAGGCGATGCAGACGAAACGTCAGGACGCGGGATGACAAGAGGATGGGACGACGTCAATGACATCATCAATCGGCTGGGAACCGTCCCGCCTTGCGGACCGACTCTCGGCAGAGTTGATCGTCACTGGCAAACAGTTCGCCGAGCGTCAACGCCTAAAGCGCTGCGGTCTACAAGCGACCGCAGCGCTCCACCGTCTCCTCTTTAGCCTCAATAGCACTTGAAACGGGATGGCGGACCTGCAGTCGCGAATTGCGGAGCTTCCGGGACCCGACTTGGCGAAGAGATGCGTGCCGCAGGCCGGCGAGAATGTTTGAGCGCCGATCAAGCGCGGCTTGAATCGGAGCGAGTTCCGCAGCCGAGCAGATCGAGCCTTAGTCGGGTGGAATCGGAGCATCTGAGCAGCTAAGGTCTGCCATCCCGCCGATCTTAATCTTCGATTTTCGTCAGAAAAGAAAAGGCCCGCTGATTTTTCGACCAGCGGCCTTTTCATATGTGAAAGCTAGAACTTAATCGGACAGTCAGGGAGAGTCCTTGCCTTCACCGAAAGGAGCGAGGACGCTGACCACGGAACCGAAGATCATCAAGACGAAGGTGGATGTCTTGGAGTTGGCGAAGCAACTCGGCAGCGTCCC
>DATLZU010000039.1:0-104884 GCA_035573855.1 Nitrospiraceae bacterium | reverse complement strand
CACCTGCCTGCGCCGCACCGTGCAGCGGCGCGGCAGGTAGGCGGCCCCCGACCTATCGCCTTAAGGCGATACCCTCCTCTGGTCCCTTTCAGAGGGAGGGGGAGAAAGCTATTCCGATGTCGTACTGACGCGGCTGAGGTGCAGAAGGAGGTGCCCCATGGGACCAGGCCTCAAGCGGACCACCATCGCCCGAATCGGCGCGGGCGTCGCGTTTCTGTGCGGAGTGATCGGGGTGTTGGCCGGGATCACGGATCACACGTGGAAATTGTCACCGCTCGGCTGGTTTACGGGAGGAGTCCTGCTCGCGCTGATTGCCTTGTTCGTGCTGGTTGACGGGGCGGTGGCGTTCGAGCGATCCGTGACCGCGGCGGGCTCCGAGCATTAAGAGAAAGACCTCCACGCGCTCTGTGGTTGGGAACGGCCTTCCAGAGGGAGACGCTGTCTTCTGGTCAAGGGGTAAGATTCCCGATAGTCTCAGTCACTCTGGCGCCGCTCACTCCGAGGAGGGCTCATGAAAATCGTGATCAGCGGCGGGACCGGCTTTATCGGCCGGGCGTTGTGCCGGGCGTTGGCCGCTGAAGACCACGATGTCGTGGTGCTGTCTCGTCGGGCCGGAGAGGCCAAGTTGGGCCTCGACTCTTCTACCAAGGTCGTCGAGTGGGACGGGCTGACGACGGGCCCCTGGGAACGGGAGTTGGACTCGGCGGACGCAGTGATCAATTTAGCGGGCGCGCCTATCGCCGAGGCGCGATGGAGTCCAGAGCGCAAGCGAGTCATCTACGACAGCCGCATCGCCGCCACGAGACTGTTGGCACAGGCCCTCGATCGCGTCTCCGCCCGCCACCGCGTGTTCCTTTCCGCGTCCGGCGTCGGCTACTATGGTCCGAGCGACGACCGCCCCTTGCAGGAGGGCGCTCCGCCGGGAACGGGGTTTCTGGCCGAGCTGTGTGTAGCATGGGAACGGGAGGCCATGGTGGCGCAGCGCGCTGGGGCGCGCGTCGTCTGTCTGCGCCTTGGCATGGTGTTGGAGAAGGACGGCGGCGCTCTCCCCAGGATGTTGCTGCCGTTCCGCGCCTTCATCGGCGGGCCGATTGGGCCGGGGACCCAATGGGTATCCTGGATTCACCGGCAAGATCTGATCGGAATGATGGAATGGGTGTTGACCACCCCGAGGGTGAGCGGGCCAGTCAATGCCGTCGCTCCTGGCGCGGTGACGATGCGGGAGTTCTGCGCCACCTTGGGGCGGGTGCTGCGCCGACCCTCCTGGCTGCCAGTGCCTGGGATGGTGTTGCGCCTGGCGCTGGGCGAACTCGCCACGGTGCTCACGACGGGGCAGTGCGTCCTGCCGGGGGTGGCGCAACAGGCCGGGTACCGATTCCGCTATCCGTCGCTGGAGTCAGCCCTGCAGACGATTTTCGGGCCAGCAGCATCCTCCCGACGTGCGGCATGAGGACCAGGTCGGACCGGCTGGTCAAAATCCGGTGACGCCGCGGCGTATGCTCGACGAGACTTGCGAAGCTGTCAGCCCGCCGATTCGCCTCGGCATCAGTCGCTGCCTGCTCGGCGAGGAGGTCCGCTACGACGGTGGACACAAGCGGGACAGCTTCTTGGTCGAGGTGCTCGGGCGGTTCGTGGAATGGGTGCCGGTCTGCCCCGAAGTGGAAGCCGGCTTCGGCGTTCCGCGCGAGGCGATGCGGCTGGTCGGCGATCCCCGGCGCCCGCGGCTGGTGACGGTGCACTCGGCCCGCGATCGGACAGCGGAGATGGCGCGCTTCTCGGACGAACGGGTCCGCGAGCTGGAAGTGCTGGACCTCTCGGGATTCATCTTCAAGAAGGATTCCCCCAGTTGCGGCATCGAGCGAGTCCCTGTCGTCGATCGTGCCGGGAGGTCGAGCCGGAACGGCGTGGGGCTGTTTGCGCGCGCGTTCATGGCCCATTTTCCCTTGATCCCGGTGGAGGAAGAGGGCCGGTTGTGCGATCCTGTGCTCCGTGAACACTTCATCGAGCGAGTCTTCTGCTATCGGCGCTGGCGGGAGCTGCTGAAGGGGCGCATTACCCGCCAGGCGGTGGGTGATTTTCACTTGTCTCACACGTACCTGCTGCTGGCGCACAGCCCCGCGCATTACCGGAAGCTTGGGCGCTTGGTGGCGAACGCCCATCGGTATCGGCCGATCGACTTGGCTCGGCGCTATGGCGCGGGGTTGCTGAAGGCGCTGAAGACTCCGGCCACGGTTCGCACTCACGTGCCGGTCCTCCGTCGCATCGCCGGCCATCTCAAGGGGCTGCTGAATGCACAGGAGAGGGACGAGTTGCTCGGGGTCATCGAAGACTATCGCCGCGGGCGGTCGCCGCTGGTGGTGCCGATCACGCTCTTGCAACACTATGTCCGGGCCTATGATGTGGCGGCCCTTCGGGATCAGGTGTATCTGAATCCGGACCGCCAGAAACTGATACTCCTCGGGTTGCGTCCCGGAGGTTTGTTGTCCTGATCTACCGGTTGGCTCCCCCCTCGCCCTTGCCCTCTCTTACACGGGGCGAGGGAATTAGGAGAGGGGTTCGGGGGAAGGAGAGAATGGTGATGCGGGAGCGCAAACGCGGCGTGGTCCTGGTCGGGCATGGCGGGATTCCCAAGGATTGTCCCTACGACCTCGTCATGAAGCTCAAACGGCTGGAAGCGCAGCGCCGGTCGACCGGGGGTGCGCCGACGGCAGAAGAAGTGGAGCTGGACCGCCGAATTCGTCGATGGCCACGAACGGGCGAGAACGATCCTTACCAGTCGGGGCTCGAAGCCCTGGCCGCGCGGCTCAAGCCGTCGTTGGACGGCTCCTTGTTCCGTATTGCCTACAACGAGTATTGCGCGCCGACGCTGGAGGAGGCGGTCGAAGAACTCCTCAAGGAGGGAGTTGGGCAAGTCACGGTGATCTCCTCCATGCTGACGCCCGGAGGATCTCACGCCGAAATTGAGATTCCCCGGACGATCGACCAGCTTCGTCGCGCCCATCCTGACGTCGTCTTCCGCTATGCCTGGCCCTTCGATCTCGACTTGGTCGCCGGCATGCTGGCGACCCAGGTCAAGCGGTTTGCCGGAAGCCCGGGCTCCGGCGGGACGGACAGCCCCGAAAAAGTGAATGCGTTGGGGATGGCGAAGCGTGTAGAATCAGCCGCCCCGCCGAGAGGAACGAAGGCGGTGCGCAGGGCGGGCAGAGGAGCGGCGATGGTACGGGATGAGTTGGCTCAAGCGTTTCTTGCGACCGGGTCGTTCAAGTGGGACCCTCAAGGCGGCTTCAAGTTGGCCTCCGGTCTGACGAGCCCGTTTTATGTCGATTGCCGCGCCCTCATGGCCCATCCGGGTCCCCGGGCATTGGTGGCGCGGGCGGCCTGGGAAGTTCTCAAGGACCTGGAGTTCGACTGCATCGGTGGGCTGGAGTTGGGCGCCATTTCGATCGCGACGACCCTCTCCGATTACGGCTTTCGCGCGACGCCGCGCAGGGACTGGCGAACCTTCGTCGTCCGCAAGCAGCCGAAAGATCACGGGCTGGGGAAGTTGATCGAGGGGGCCGTTCAGGCTGGCGATCGGGCGTTGATCGTCGACGACGTGCTCACCAGCGGCAGCTCGTTGCTCAAGGCCGTTGCTGCGGCGCGCGAGGCTGGGCTCGATGTCCGTTACGCCTTGGTCATCGTGGATCGGAAGGAACAGGGCGGACGGGCGAACGTCGAACGGCAGGGCGTGACGCTGTTCAGCCTGTTGACTATCGACGATCTGCGACGCCGACACGAGACGGCGCCCATGGCCGCGAAGACCTAAACCCGCCGGCCCCGCCGTTACTTGCACTCGAACTGAATTCCCCAGCGCCGCTCGTGAACCACGTCCTCCGTCCCTCCCATTCCGCCTGCGATCCGGCTTCGTCCCTTTGCCTCTCCCTCCCGGACGATCGTGTACTGGCTGCCGCACCGTTGCACGATCAGTTGCAGCGCGTCGCGTCGGAACGGCGATACCAGATGGCCTTGCCCGCTGTTGAACGGATAGACCACGATCCCGCCGGTCTCAGTTTCCTGTATCACTTTGGCGCCGTCCGCGCAGCCGCTCCCCGCCAAGACACAGGCCAGCGCGGCGACTCTTGACCAGCCTTTCATGGGGCTCCTATCATACACCTCGTTCGTTTTCCGCCCGACTCAACCTGTCCCTGTACGGACTTTCGTTGTCACAAGGAGGAAGAACCATGGATTCCCGCCGATCCATTGCATGGGCCAGTCTCGCCCTGCTCGCCGTGCTGACCGGCGCGAGCGGCGCCCTGGCGTATCATTCCTATGAGTTGTCTGTCCACCAGCTGCGGGCTGGGTTGAACAAAGCGCCGTCGTTGGCCCAGAAGGGCTTTTTCTTGATCGATGTGCGGTCGCCGGAAGAACATGCCACAGGGGTCATCCCGGGTACGGATCGGAATATCGATTTCCGCGAGATCAAAGCCCGCCATCGCGAGATCGGCGCCAAGCCGGATGACCATATCGTGGTCTACTGCCAGTCCGGACACCGCAGCCATATCGCGGCTGAAACGTTGGCGGACCTGGGGTACCGGCACGTCTACAACGTCAAAGGGAGCATGAATGCCTGGTTGGAAGCCGGATTCCCCGTCGCACCGCCGCGTCGCTAACGTTGCGTCGTCCGGCCGGGCGCGGTCTTCTCCGATTCCATCCGCGGCGGCTCGCGGCGCGGTTTTACGCCGATAACGGCGGGCAGCGGGATGTGGCGGGACGCCTGTCCGTTCACGATATCCTTCCACGCCGGCTGGCCGCCTTCTTCGCTCCGGTTCGCCAGGAGATCGGTTCGAATGAAGAGGTCGGAGGAGGAACCACCGTCCATCGCCATGGCCTGACGGATCGCGGGAAAGCCGTTCCGCAGACACTCGGCCAACCCATACAGCGTGACGGCGTCCGTGGTCTTGATGATCAAGATCCGTCCCTCCCCGTCTTCCGCCACCACCGTCTGCTGGGCTCGTTTCCCCGTCTGGCGCACCCGCGGCTTCCCCGTGCGATCCAGCAACATCAGCGACTGGGCCGCTTCCCGGTACAAGGGGTGCGCTTCATGGAAGGACTCGAAAGCCAAGTCAAGCACCCGGGCCTTTCGGAGACCGGGGACGACCGGCTCGGCCACGAAGAGCGCTTGCCAGGAATGGTGCCGCTTGGCGCCGACCATCCGCCCGTCCTTCATCAGCAGGCCCAAATACGAGTAGTCCTCGCGGAACAGGCCGGCGTTGAACAGGACATGGGCGCCGGTTCGGTGCTGCCACTCCTGGATCGTCAGCGGGGCGCCGAGGCCTTCGTCGTGAAACTGATAGATCGAGAACTCGAATCGCTCCGGGTCGATCTGGACCATGAGCAACGCGGGCACGTCCTGGCAGGCCGGCGTGGGGTACCACAGGGTCACCGCCAAGCCGTCGGCCAACGGATTCCATTGGATGGTCTGGGCGGGGACGGCATCGGGAATGCCGGCGTACCCGAGCAGGAAGAGCGGGATGACAAAACGCAGCCGGGTAGAACCTAACCGGCTCGCACGGAGGGGGCCATGCTCCCTGCACCATTGCATCTGGCTTCTCCGAGGCCGCGACCCGCTGGAGTCGGCGGCGGCTGTTGAACGGGAGTATAGAGAGCCACAGGGAGAAGCGTCAATCGTCCAAGACGCGAGAGGGAGGAAAAACAGCTCTCTTGTTCGCACCGCATCGGTGCGCTGGCGACACCGGGGAACCGTGCACACGATTCGATCTCGGGAAACGGACAAGGGAGACGCTAGGTTTTGGCTCGGGCTGCCAGGTGCTCGCCGGCGCCATTCCGCCCGGATCCGGACTTGCCGTCCAGCAGGTCCCGGACGGTTCTCGCCAACACCTCGGGCGTGAAGGGTTTCTGGAGGAACGCTGTCTTGCGCTCGTCCATGTCGGAGCCGACCCCGACGTCGTCGAGATAGCCGGACATGAACAGGACTTTCAGGTCCGGCTTGATAGCCAACAGGTGATGCGCCAGTTCGCGTCCGCTCATGGCGGGCATGACGACATCAGTCAGCAGCAGATGGATGAATCCCGTCTGTTGGGTGGCCACCAGGCAGGCTTCAACCCCGTTTTTCGCTTCCAGCACCCGGTAGCCGCATTTCCGCAGTTCCTCCCGGATGAGGTCCCGGACGCTTGGCTCATCTTCGACCAGCAGAATCGTCTCCGTCCCGCGCGACACCTGTTCGGGAGCGGAGACGATCGGGGCGGTCTCGGCTTCGGATTCGACCTTTGGGAGATAGATGTCGAACGTTGTCCCTTTCCCCACCTCGCTCCAGACGTCGATCCCGCCGCCGCTTTGCGTGACGATTCCGAACACCGTGGAGAGCCCCAACCCCGTGCCCTTGCCGTCCTCTTTGGTCGTGAAGAACGGTTCGAAGATATGGGACAGCGTCTCGGCATTCATGCCGCACCCGGAGTCGCGGACGGACAGTTTCATGTATGAGCCGGGCGGCAACGGACGCAGGTGGTGCATCGGGGTCCGGACGAGCTTGGCTTGCGAGATGTCGATGGTCAGCTTGCCTCCCTGCGGCATGGCGTCGCGGGCGTTGACCACCAGATTCATCACGACCTGTTCGAGCTGGCCTGGGTCGGCCTTGACCCGGCCTTCATCCGGATCGAGGGCGATGACGAGATCGATGTCCTCGCCGATCAGGCGGCGCAACATACTGTCCAGGTTGTGCACGACGCTGTTGAGGCTCACCACTTTCGGCTCCAGCGCCTGTTTGCGGCTGAAGGTCAGCAATTGCCGGATCAACGTGGCGGCCCGCTCGCCGGCTTTCTGGGTTTCTTCGATCTGGGCTCGCAGCGGGTGATCCGGTCCTAGTTCGCCGAGCAGCACCTGGGTATAGCCCATGATGACGGTCAGGAGATTGTTGAAATCGTGCGCCAGCCCTCCGGCCAGCCGCCCCACGGCTTCCATCTTTTGCGCCTGGCGGAGCTGCCGCTCGCTCTGCCGCAACGCCTCTTCGGCCCGCTTGCGTTCCATCCGCTCGTCCAACTCGCGGAGGGCCCGCTGGACCGACGGCACCAGCCGGCCCAGCCGTTGTTTCAGGATGTAATCGGTCGCGCCGCGATGCAGCGTGTCGATCGCCAGTTCTTCGCCGAGGGTGGCGGAAACAAAGATGAATGGGATGTCGGGTCGCAGTTCGCGGGCGATGGCCAGGGCAGAGATGCCGTCGAAGGACGGCAAGGAGTAGTCGGCGAGGATCATGTCGTACCCGCCGCGTTTGAGGGCAGCCAGAAAGTCGGCCCGGGTTTCGACGCGGTCGGCTTCGCAGGGGATCCCGCCTTCTGCCAACGTCGCCGTGATCAACTCGGCATCCACGGGGTTGTCTTCGAGCTGCAGCACGCGCAACGGGTTTTTCACGCGGCTCTCCGTGTCGTCACGGTCCTGCACGCAGGACCGGCTCCTTACGGCGGAGGTTCGTTGATTACCCCCCAGAACATGCCCGATTCTTTCACCGCCCTGAGGAATTGCTGGAACTCAACCGGTTTGACGACGTAAGCGTTTGCCCCCAGGGCATAGCTTTGGGCGAGGTCGCGCTCTTCGCGCGAAGACGTCAACATCACCACCGGGATCGGCCGGAGTCGGGCATCAGCTTTGATGGTGCGCAGCACTTCGAGCCCGTCTACTTTGGGCATCTTGAGATCCAGGAATACCACCGCGGGATTGCCTTGTAGGCGCGTCTTATACCGTCCTCGGCAATACAGATAATCCAACACTTCGGCGCCGTCCCGGCAGACCACGACCTTGTCGGCCAGATGGTGCTCCTCCATGGCGGCCAGCGCGAGTTCCGCGTCCCGTGGATTGTCTTCGGCCAGGACGATCGGTTTCCCAGTGGTCATGCGGAAGCCCTCGCGATCGGCAACGAGAAATAGAACGTCGCGCCCTTGTCCGGAGCACCCTCGGCCCAGGTCCTGCCGCCGTGCCGGTGAACGATCCGCCGGACGTTGGCGAGCCCGATGCCGGTGCCTTCGAATTCGTCGGCCCGATGCAACCGTTGGAACACGCCGAACAGCTTGCCCGCGTATTGCATGTCGAAGCCGACGCCGTTGTCCCGCACGAAGATCACGACCTCATCGGGTCGGCTGCGATCGCAGCCGATCTCGATCTTGGCCAGCGAGCGCGTGCCGGTGAACTTGATCGCGTTGGAGATCAGATTCACCAGGACCTGCCGCAGCATCGACGGATCCCCTTGCACCTGCGGCAGTGGCTCAATTGTCCAGGAGACCGCCCGTCCGTGCAAGTCATGCCGCAGATCGTGCAGGACGTTCTTCACCACCTGGTCCAGATCGACCGTCGTGCGCAGCATTTCCGCCCGCCCCATGCGGGAGAACACCAGCAGGTCGTCGATCAACTGCCCCATCCGCCTGGCCGATTCCGAGATCGTCTGCAGATAGCGGCGGGCCTTCTCGTCGAGAGCCGGACCGGCGCTCTTCTCCAACAGCGCTGTGTAGCCGTCGATATGGCGGAGCGGAGCTCTCAGGTCGTGCGAGACGGAATAACTGAACGCTTCCAATTCCTTGTTCGCGGCCTCCAGTAACTCCCCGCGCCGCCGCAGCTCGGCCGCGACCCGTCGCCGTTCGGTGATGTCGTGCCGGATCAGATAATAGACCGAGGCCAGTAGGACGAACTGCAGCAGCGTCCCGACTCCCAGCAGCAGGATCGTGCTGCGCGTGCTCTCCGCCGATTCCGCGACGCGGCGACGCAGTGCGCGGTTTTCCTCGTTGGCCATTTCCGCGATGACGCCGCGGGCCGTCGCCAGCTCGCGCTTGGCCGCCCCTTCAAGCGCCATTTGCCTGACTCCCTGGAATCCCTTCCGTTTCCGGAGTTCGATGGCGGCGGCCTCCGCCTCCAGTTGCTTCTTGATCAGGCCCTCGAGAAAGTTCACGCGGCCTTGCTGCGCCGGGGCGTCGGCGGTCAACTCCCGGAGATAGCGGAAGTACTCGGGCATGCGGTCGACGGCGTTGCGATAGGGGATCAGGTAACTATTTTCGCCTGTGACCAGGTACCGGCGATGACCGCTCTCCGCATCGGCGAGGGCGACGGCGACTCCGTCGAGGAGATCCAGGAACTCGTGGCTGCGGGCATCCAGGCGGCTGTTCTTGATGAGCGTATTGGTGTTGCGATACGACACGGTGGTGATCACCAGCACCCCAGCGAACACCAGCCCGAATCCCGCCAGGACTCGACGCTCGATGGGCCAGTGCTGAAGCCAGCGAAGCCAAACGGGTGTCGCCCCCGTCGTGGCGGCTGGCGCGGGGCGGTCGAACACAGTGGCGGATTCGGGCTGACAAGCCTGCGGTGGCCGCTCGCGGTCGATGTCGTCCGTCGGACTCATGGGCGAACCGGGAAGCCGATCCGGCGATCGAGGCTCGTGTTGGGGAGGACTGTACCGCCGCTTCCGTGGACGCTGCAAGGATTATTTGCGTCGGTTCGGATCGGCAAAACCGGCGGCTGCAATCAGCCGCCGAAGGGAAGGAGGGGGGGCGTGGCGGAGGCCGACGGGCCGGCGAGATGGGAGAACATAAGGGTAGCGGCGACCACCCAATCGATGAAGGGTTGGGGGTAAATGCCCAGGATCAGCGTGCCCGCCAGTCCTACGTACACCACGGCCTTCATCGGTCCGGAGACGACCAGGGGCGAAGGGTCGATCGGCTCGTTGATATACATCTTCTTGACGACGACCAGGTAGTAGTACATGGAAATCACGATGTTCGCCAGGCCGACGAGGATCAGCGTGTAGAGCCCTTCCTGGATAGCCGCCACAAAAATGTAGAGTTTGCCGATGAACCCCGCGAGCGGCGGCACGCCCGCGAGGGAAAGCAGAAAGATCAGCATCGCGAACGCCAGGAATGGCGACCGGCGATTGAGTCCGTTGTAATCCTCGATCTCGTCGCTACCGATGAGGGTTCCCACCGCGATCACGACCGCGAAGGCCCCGAGGTTGGCGAACAGATAGGTCAGCAGATAGAAGAGAATGGCGTCGCTGCCCATCTTGGTGCCCGCGGCCAATCCGATGAGCACGTTGCCGATCTGCGCGATGCCTGAATAGGCCAGCAGGCGCTTGATGTTCCGCTGCGCGATGGCCACGATGTTGCCGTACGTCATGGACAGGATCGAGACGCCGACCAGCAGCAACACCCAGGTCGGTTTGAACGTGGCGAGCGCCACGTAGAACGTGCGGATCAGGATCGCGAAGGCCGCGCCCTTGGGGGCGATCGAGAGGAACGCCGTGACCGGCGTCGGCGCCCCGTGGTAGGTATCCGGGATCCAGGCGTGGAACGGCACGGCCCCGATTTTGAAGCCCAGCGCGGCGAAGATCAGCAGGAATCCAATCGCCAGCCCCGGCGTGGTCGAGGCGTCCGTCATGTCGGCGAAGACGAGCTTGCCGGTTTCTCCGTACACCAGGCTAATCCCATAGGCCAGCAGCCCAGCGGCGAACACGCCGAGGATAAAGAATTTGAGCCCCGCTTCATTGGAGGCCATGTCGTCGCGCAGGTACGCCACCAACACGTAGAAGCCGAATGTCGAGAACTCTAGCGTGATGAAGACGGAGAGCAGGTCGTTGGCCGAAGCCATGAACATCATACCCAGGGCTGACATCAGGATCAGGAAGTAATATTCGCCCTTGAAAAACCGGAACCGCTGCACGTAGTCGATCGAGGCCAGAATGACCAGCACCGTCGCGCCGACGACGAACGTCTTGAAGAACAGGGCCATCCGGTCCACGACGAACATCCGATTGAAAAGCGTGCCCGAAATCCCCGCTGAATCGAACCAGATGAGACACCCCAGGGTCACCACCAGCCCGCCGATGCTCAGGTAGGCCAGTTGTTCTTTGGGAAGTTTTGGCAACGCGAAGTCCGCGATCAGCACGACGCACAGCCAGAACGTGAGAAAGATCTCCGGCAGAAGGAGGAGGAGATCGGACCCGGTCATGGTGAGGTTGAACGTCATGAATCGTTTCCTTGCTGGGAACTACTCGCTGCTTGCCACGCGCTTTTCGCTCGCCGCTGGGAGCTGAGGACTATTGTCCGGTTCCGCCGACGCGACCGGCACCACCTGCGTGATGCGCGCGATCACTGGATCGACACCGGATCGGATCACCGAATAAAAATGTCCGGGGAAAATGCCGAAGCCGACGCTGCAGGCGATCATCAAGAGCAACGGCAGTCGGTCGACGGCCGCCACCGCGTCATGGGCGTGGCTGTAGTGCTGCGACATCGGTCCGTAAAAGACTCCGCGCATCATCCGGAAGAGATAGGCCATCGTGAGCACGATGCCGACCACAGCGACGAGGACCTGCAGCGGGTACTTGCTCCAACTGCCCACGATGATCATGATTTCGGCGATGAAGTTCACCGTGCCTGGCATGCCGATCGAGGCCATGCAGGCCACGATGAAACATCCCGCGATGAACGGCATGCGGTTGACCAGTCCGCCCAGCGAGGGGATGTCCCGCGAATGCGTCTGGTCGTAGACCCAGCCAGCCATGGCGAAGAGCATGCCCGTCGCCAAGGCGTGGGCGAACATGTACAACACGGCGCCGGTGAGGCTGATGTAATCCAGCGCTGCCATGCCGAGGAACACGTACCCCATGTGACTGGAGCTGGAATAACCGATCACGTACTTGGTGTCCTTGGCGTAGAAGGCGACGAAGCCGCCGTAGATGATGCTGAAGACGCACAGCACGGCGGCGATCGGCATCAGCTCCCGCGTCGTCTCCGGCAGGATTTCGAAGGCTACCCGGATGATCGAGAAGTGCCCCAGCTTCATCAGCACACCGGCGTGCAACATGCTCGTGGCAGCGGGCGCGGCGGCATGGCCGACCGGCGACCACGAGTGCAACGGCCAGATCGGTGCGATGGAGGCGAAGCCGAAAAAGATCAGGAGCCAGATGATGTCCGCCAGCAGCCCGGTGAACTTCGCCTTCTCGCGCAGCACCAGGATGTCGAACGTGTTGAGCCCGGAGAATTTGTAGATCAGGAGGATCCCCATCAGCGCGACAACCGCTCCCGCCGAGAGGAACAGCGTCAGCTTCATCGCCGCGTATTCCTTGCTGTTCGAGGCGAAATTGAAGATGAAACCGACGGAGTCCCGCTTTTTCAGCCCCTCAGGGTCGGTCATTTCAAGATAGCCCTTGGTGTGACTCCCCCAGATACCGAGCAGGAGGTACATGGGGATCACGGACATCTCGTAGAAGAAATAGAGGAAAAAGAGGTCCAGCGACATGAAGACGCCGATCGTCGCGGCGGCCAATACCAGGAGCGAGATGTAGAACTCCTTGGTGCGGTCCTTGATGTGCCAGGAGACGAAGATGCCGGCGAACAGCAGAATGGAAGAGGCCAGGACCAACGGGGTACCGATGCCGTCCACGCCGAGGTAGAGAGACACGCCGAGTTGCCTGGACCATTCGTGCCGCCAGACGAATTGGAACCCGCCCTTGACGGGGTCGTAGGCGTAGAAGAGGTAAAACGACGCGAGCAGCGAGATCCCGGCCGAGACCGCGGCGATCCCGCGCACCAAGAGCGCCTGCCGGTTTGAGACGAACACCAGCGCGATAGCCCCAACAAACGGCGCGAACAAGATGTACAACAGCGTATAGTCGGCCATCGTCTAGTTCCCGTCAGAGTGGGCGCGTGCGGGTTGCGGAGACGAAAGCGGTGAAGACATCGACGCCATGGGTATGCTCTCCCCCGGCGCCTGACCCCTAACCTCTCCCCGAAGTTCCGCGACCGTGCCCCGTTCCAGCCGGTCCATCAGCGCCTGGACCGATCCGTTCATCATCCGTAGGAACGGAGCGGGATAGAGCCCGATCCAAAGGATCATCACGCAGAGGGAAACTGCGATGGCGGTCTCCCGACCGTGCAGATCGGGCATCGCCTGTCCGGGGCCCATTGTCAAAGGCCCCATCATTAACCGCTCGTAATACCACAGAAAATAGGCTGCTCCGAAAATGACCGCGGTCACCGCAATGGCCCCGTACACCCACTTGGCTTTGAACGCTCCCAGGAGGACCAAAAACTCGCCCACGAACCCGTTTGTGCCGGGCAATCCGATGGACGCCAGGCCGATGATGAGCAGGAACGTGGCGAGCAGCGGCACCTGCCTGGCAAGTCCCCCTCCCAATGCCGGCAGTTGCGTGCTGTGCCGCCTCGCGTACAGGAATCCGGCGATGAAGAACAAGCCGGCGGTGGTAAAGCCGAGATTGATCATCGTGAGCAGGCTACCTTGCAGTCCTTGAAAGTTCAGGGCGAACAGCCCGACCACGCAGAAACCCAGGTGGCTGATGCTGCTGAACGCCAGGAGCCGGCGAAAGTCCGGCTGGATCAAAGCCGTGATCGCGCCGTAGAGAATTCCAGCAAGCGCCAGCGCCATCACGACCGTCACGACGCCTTCGCTCCTGGAGGCCTCCGGCAGGAGCGGAATGCTGAATCGCAGGAACCCGTAGGTGCCCAACTTCAGCCCCGCCAGCACCACGGCCATTCCGATGGGGCCCTCGAGCAGGGCGTCAGGTAGCCAGGTATGGAAGGGAAACACCGGGGCCTTGAAGGCCAGTCCCAGGAAGATCAGCCAGAAGATCAACACCTGTTGCTCGACCGGCACCGGCACCGTGAGCAGCTCGAGCAGGTCGAACGAATAGGACGGTTCGACATGATGCGTGACAGCCCACCGATGATAATTAAGGTTGAGCAGGGCGAACCCCACCAACATGAAGACACTGCCCAACAACGTGTACAGAACGTACTTCAGCGCTGCATAGTGCCGCTCGGGTCCGCTGCCCCAGAGCTTGATCAAGAAATAGCTGGGGATCAGCATGAGCTCCCAAAAGACGAAAAAGAGGATCAGGTCGAGCGAGACGAAGATTCCGATGATCGTGCTCTCCAGCGCCAGCAGCGCCATCAGGTACAGCTTCGCCTGGTGCCGGACCGTCTCCCAGGAATAGATCACGATCAGCACAGTCAGGAACGCCGTCAAGCCGACGAACAACACGCTGATGCCGTCCACCGCCAGGTGGTAGCTGATCCCCAATGGAGGAATCCACCGTGCCCGCTCCGTGAACTGCATGGCCGGCGATTCTGGCACGAAGCGCAGGAGCACGAACACGGCGAGCGCCAGCTCCAGCAACGAGACCGCCAGGGCCGTGACCTTCACCAGGTCCTCATCCTCCAGCCACCACAGCGCCGCGGCGCCGAGCAACGGAAGGAAGAGCAGACAGGAGAGAATGGGGAACCCTGCGCTGAATTCTTCCAACATGACGCAACGCCCTTTGCGCGCTTTACCGTAACGCGATCCCGATGGGAGACGACCCGGTCCACCAGACGAGCATCAGATGGACCAAGATGAACAGCCCCGCGACGATGATGGCCGCGTAATGGTGGACCATGCCGCTCTGAAGCCGGCGCCAGGACCGCGCGGCCAAGTGATTGGCGTACCCGATGACGTTCAGGACGCCGTAGATGACGTGCTTCTCGATCCAGGTGCTAACGGCCGAACCGGTTTCCGTGAACTGGCCGACCGCACGGACGATCCCGTCGATAACGGTTCGGTCGAACCAATCCAGCAGCATTCCCAGGCGCTTCGTCGGTTCGACGAACAGCGCGTCGTAGATCTCATCGACATAGTATTTGTTCAACAGCATCCCGTAGGCTAATGAGAGGCGTGCAGCCCATCTGTCCGCTGTCCCCGGACGGACGCTGTACAGATAATGGGCCAGCCCCCACCCCGCGAGCGCGATCGTGGTGGCGACGCCTATCAACATCAGCACCACCCCGATATGCGGTTCATGAGCTTCTGCGCCTGCGGCGGTGACGGGCGCGAGAAAACGGTGGAACCAGCCGTTCTCCGGCGGGACGCCGGGGAACCCGCCGACGACCGACAGCGCCGCCAGTACGACCAGGGGTACGAGCATCACCGGCGGAGACTCGTGGATGTGCTCGGCCGTATGGTGAGCCACCCGCGACTCACCGTAGAACGTGAGGTAGGTCAAGCGGAACATATAGAACGCCGTGAGGAACGCGCCTAGCGCGGCCATCGCGTACAGGCCGTAGTGCCGGTGCGTGAACGCGTGGGCCATGATCTCGTCTTTGCTCCAGAACCCGGCCAGAGGGAAGATGCCCGCGATGGCCAGGGTTCCGATCAGGAACAATCGGTGCGTCCAAGGGATCTTCGATTTGAGGCCGCCCATCTTGCGGATATCCTGTTCGCCAGAGAGGGCATGGATCACCGAGCCGGCGGAAAGGAAGAGCAAGGCCTTGAAGAACGCATGGGTCATGAGGTGAAAAATAGCGGCGGCGTACGCGCCGATTCCGCAGCCGAGAAACATGTACCCCAACTGGCTCACCGTCGAGTAGGCCAATACCCGCTTGATATCGGTCTGCACCAAGCCGATCGTCGCGGCGAAAAGCGCCGTGACGCCCCCGATCCACGCCACCGCTGTCATCGCGACCGGCGAGAGATCGTAGATCACGTGATTGCGAACGATCATGTACACGCCGGCGGTGACCATCGTGGCGGCATGGATGAGTGCGCTGACCGGCGTCGGTCCTTCCATGGCGTCGGGCAACCAGGTGTAGAGCGGAATCTGCGCCGACTTGCCGACGGCGCCGATGAGCAGGCAGAGTGCGATGGCAGTGGCGGTCTCGGGCGCCAGCGACCCGGCCTGCGCGAACACCCGGGTGTAATCGAGGGTCCTGAAATTGACGAAGACGAGGAAAATCGCGAGCAGGAAGCCGGCGTCTCCGATCCGATTGACGACGAAGGCCTTGGTCGCCGCCTTGGCGGCCGACACGCGGTCGTAATAGTAGCCGATCAACAGATACGAGCAAAGTCCGACGCCTTCCCACCCAATGAACAGTACCGCATAGTTGTTGCCCATCACCAGCAGCAACATGGAGACCATGAAAAGGTTCATGTAAGTAAAGAAGCGGGTGAATCCCTCTTCGCCGTGCATGTACCCGACGGAATAGACGTGGATAAGGAAGCCCACGCCGGTGACGACCAGCAGCATGATGCAGGTCAGCGGATCGATCAGGAAAGCCAGGTTGATCGTCAGGTCGCCGCCGAAGATCCATTGGTAGGCCGTCACCTCGCGGGCGGCCCCGCCGGACTTCAGCGTGTCGGCAAAAACGCCGACGGCGCAGAGAAACGACAGCCCGACCGACCCCCAGGCGAGCTTATGTGCGGCCTCGTGGGAATAGCGGTGGCCGAACAGGCCGTTGAGGATCACGGCCGTCAGCGGCAAAAGCGGGATCAGAACGACGAGCAGCTCGAACACGTCACCACTTCAACAAATTCATTTCGTCCACGTTGGTCGAAATCTTGCCTCGAAACACGACGATGATGATGGCCAGACCCACCGCCGCTTCTCCCGCGGCAATGGCAATGACAAAGAGGGCGACGATCTGGCCAGCCATCGACTCCAGGTAATGTGAGAAGGCCACCAGGTTGATGTTAGCGGCGTTCAGCATGATTTCCACCGCCATCAGGACGATGATGAAGTTTCGGCGGATCAGCACGCCAATCAAGCCGGTGGCGAACAGGATCGCACTGACGGCCACGTATGCGCTCAATGGAACCATGGCTGAATGTCGTGGCGTGAAGCGTCACGGGTGACGTTCACACCTCTGCCTCCGCTTCGCTTCTCATTCCCTCATCCCCAAGGCCTCCCCCGTCACGTTTCGCGTCCTTCGACGGAAGTCGGCGTCTTCGCGAGCACGATCGCGCCGATGATCGCCCCTAGCAAGAAGACCCCGACAATCTCGAACGGCAGGAGGTAATCGCTGAACATCTTGATGCCGACCGCATGGCTGGCGCCGTTTTGTAGAATCGCTTCCGTCGGCGCGTCGCCTTTCGATCCGCCGAACGGTGACCGGAGCACCAGGAGCAGCAGTTCGCCGGCGATACCGACGGTGGCGAAAAGGATCAGCGCGTAGCGCGTATGGAAGTACCGCTCTTCGGTCTTCAAATTGAGCAACATCAGGACGAAGAGGTAGAGGACCAAAATCGCGCCGGCGTACACGATGATCTGCACCGCGAAGAGAAATTCAGCGTTGAGCAGCACGAACAGGCCGGCGACGTGCAGCAACAGCGTCAACAAGGCGAGCCCGCAGTGGACGGGATTCTTCAACGCGACGGTCAAAATTCCCGCTGCAATGCTCACCAGGGAAAAATAGGCAAAAAAGACCGGGACCATGCAGGTCGGATCAGCTCAGATGTTTAGGCGGCGGCTGCGTGGGCTTGAGAACCGACTGGGGGAAAAAGTATCGGTATTCACGGCTCCACTCGTCGTCCTTTTCCTGGTTATGCGCTTGCAAGTACTTCTTGGCGTCAGCGAGATGGCGCTCGCCGATCTCGTAAAGCCGCTTCTTGTCGAACAGCAGTTGGCGTTTGTCGTGGGTAGAATATTCGTACATCTTGGTCATGGCCAAGGCGTTGACCGGACAGGCTTCCACGCAATAGCCGCAGAAGACGCACTTCGTGATATCGATGTAGAACTCGCTGGCGTATCGCTGAAGAGGCCGGGTTTTGTCCTCCGCACTGATGACTTTGATGCAGTGGGAAGGGCAGGCAGCTTCGCACAAGTCGCAGCCGACGCACCGTTCCTGACCGTCGTCGTAGCGCAGGAGCCCGAGCGCGCCCCGATGCGTGTCGGGGATGGTCCGATGTTCGCGAGGATACTGGAATGTGATGGGACGGTGGAACATGTGCTTGAAGGTCACCTTCATTGCGTCCCAGATTTCATAAAACAACGCGGCCTGAAGCACTTTTTTCGCGAGGGCGCCGACGTTCATCTTGGTCTCCGCTCGGGACTGTGGCTGCGCAAAGCTGAAAGAGCTTACTCTTAACCGCCGGCCTTTTCAATATTGACCCATGCGAACTTGAAAGACGGAACCCCGGTGGTCGGATCCACCTCGACCGGCATCAGGTCCTTGACCGGAGGCTGATTGAAATGCTCCGGGAAAAAGCAGGTGCCCGGCATGACGGCCCAATCGGCCTCCACCCCAAGTTCCACCCATCCCCGTTCCGACGTGACCCTGACTTTCGCGTGCTCTCCGAGCCCGAGTCGTTCGATGTCCTGCGGGTTCATCCGAAGCCGCCCCGTGTTGGGAGCGATCTTGATCAGTCCGGAGGCCTGGGTGGACAGCTTGCCGGAATGGTAGAGGACTTGCCCTATCGTCAAACCGAACCGATGGTTGTGCTCCGCCCCCAGTCGCTGCGTGCTGTTTGAGGAGTAACGACTCTTGACCTCGGCCGCATAGCCGTTCGAGAGATAGGACGCTTCCGGTTTTGGGGTGATCTTCCGTGGTTGCCCCAGATTGTAGTACCCCGGCAGGAGTTTCATGATCTCGTTCTGAATATCCTGCGCGGTCTCGTATTCCCATTGGCGACCCAACCCGTTCGCCATCGCTGTCATGATGTGCCAGTCGGGCACGCTCTCGCCGAAAGGGTCCATCGCCTGCCGCACGCGCAGGACCTTCCCTTCCAGATTGGTGAAGGTTCCTTCTTTTTCCGCGTAGGTGCACGCCGGCAGCACAAAGTGGGCAAGTTGCCCGGTCTCCGTCAGGAAGGGATCCTGGCAGATCAGTAGGTCGAGCCGATCCAATGCGGCTCTCACGTCGACGGACGCGGGTAGCGTGGCGAGCGGGTTTTCACCAACGAGGTAGAGTGCTTTAATCTGCCCGCTCCGGCAGCGCGCCAGGATCTCCATGAGAGTCGCCCCCGTGCCGACGGGCGGCAGTGGGGCGTCCCAGGCCTTGGCGAACCGCTCACGCGCGGCCGGGTCGTCGAAGCGTGCCTGGCCCGGTAAAAACTCCGGAGCCACACCCATGTCCACCGCGCCTTGCTCGTTGTTTTCCTCGGTGAGCGTGCCCACGCCGCATCCGGGCCGACCGAGTTTGCCGGTCACCCAGGCCAGGTCGATCAGCTTGAGCACGTTTTGGTACCCGTTCGCCCGCCGCACGACGCCTTCCGCGCAGAGGGCGATAGCCCGCGTCGCTTCAGCGAAGATCGTCGCGGCTTCGCGGATTTGTTCGCCCGCGACGCCGGTGCGGTCGGCGATCTGTTCGAGCGAAATCCCGGCGGCCGCTTCTTTGAGCGCGGCGAACGCCTCCGGATGCTGACCGGTCGCCTCTTCGTCCACCAGGTCCTGGTCGATGACCGACTTGACCAACCCGTCGATGAACAGTCCCTCGGTACCCGGCTTGATCAGCAGGGGATGGGATGCCAGCTTGGCGATGTTGGTGTTGGCGGAGTCCACGACGATGACCTGCGATTTGTAGACGCGGATCGACTCTTTGACGCGCACGGCGGTGAGCGGGTTGGTTTCGGTGATGTTGCTGCCGACTAAGAGGATCGCTTTGGCCTTGGTAATGTCTTCCCAATCGTTGGCCATCCGACCGACGCCAAGCGCGCGCCGGGCGGCGTGGACGAAGTTGAGATGCCCATAGCGCGCACTGCTGTCGAGCTGATTGGTGCCGATCACCGCCCGCATGAGCTTCTGGAAGAGATAGAGTTCTTCGTTTGTGCAGCGGGCCGTAATCAAACCGGCTACCGCCTGAGGGCCGTGCATCGCCTTGATCTCGGCCAGGCGAGACACGAGCGCGGACATGGTCTCAAGCCAGGGCGTTTCCACTAGCCGATTGGCCTTGCGGACAAGCGGCTGCCTCAACCGGGTGTCGCTGTCGAGATATTGAAATCCGAAGCGTCCCCGCACGCACAGCCCGCCGTGACCCTTGGCGGTCTCCGCGCGGTCGCCCCACTTGTTTTTCCAGGACAGCGGCGAGGTCACGCGAATGACCTCCGAATCCTTGGTCTCCAAGTACATCTGGCAGCCGTCCCCGCAGTAGTTGCAGGTGGTCATGGTCTTCTTCATCTGCCAGGGCTTGTACCGGTACTTGGAATATTTGTTCGTGATCGCTCCCACCGGGCAGACTGCCAGGCAGTCCCCGCAGAATTCGCAGGCGAGCGGAAGATCGCCTTTGGCCACCACCTGGTTGAAGCCGCCCTTCTTCATGAACTGCAAGGCGTCGATCATCAGCACGTCCTTGCAGACGTTGATGCATTCGGCGCAGGCGATGCAGCGGTTCATGTTGAAGTCCAGGACCAGGCTGCGCGTGTCCTCCGGGATGAATTTCTGCTTGGCGTTGGCGAGGTTCGTTACGCCGTGGAGAAAAGCCATGTCCTGCAGTTCGCAGTGGCCGTCGGCGTCGCACACCGGACAGTCCAACGGGTGAACCGAGAGGTGTTTCTCGACCGCCTTCTTTCTGGCCTGGAACAAATCCTCCCCTTCTGTGCGGATGACCATGCCGGCCGTTGCCTTGGCCGTGCAGGACCGGACGGGCGCTTTCTTGCCCTCCTGCATCACCAGACACATCCCGCAGGACCCGAACGGATCGAAGGTGTAGTGATAACACATGGCGGGAATGATCTTGCCCGTGCTGGCGATGACGTCGTACAGGGAGACTCCGTCCTTGGCCGTCACGGTCCGGCCGTCGATCGTCAGTTCGATCGTCGCCGCTTCGACTTCAGGATTCGTCGCCGGTTTCAGTGCCATAGCGCTCTCCGTCAGGCGTCAATCGTCACCAGTCATTTCATTCATCCACGGCGAAAAGAGATTTGCGGAGCTCTCATTGCCCGAGAGGCGAATAACGGTTGACCAGTGATGTGTTTTCTTATCTATCGCATTCCCCCATGACGATGTCGTAGGTCCCGAAGATCGTCACCGCGTCCGCGATCATGTAACCGCGCGACATGTGATCGAACGCACCCATGTGGATGAACGAGGGGGCACGAATTTTGAGGCGATAGGGTTTCCCCCCGCCTGTGCTCACAATGTAGAAGCCCAACTCGCCCTTGTGGGCCTCCGTGCCGCAATAGATTTCGCCCGGAGGGGCATTGAACCCCTGCGAGAAGAGCTTAAATTGCTGGATCATAGACTCGAGATTGGTGAAGACCCGGTTCTTTGGGGGCAGCGTCACGCTCGGCACATCAGCCATGATCGGCCCTTCGGGCATTTGGTCAAGACACTGCCGAATGATTTTGACGCTTTCGTACATCTCTCGGATGCGGATCCAGTACCGGTCGTACGTATCGCCGTTCTTGCCGACCGGAACACTGAACTCGCAGCGGGGATACGCGGCATAGGGTTCGTATTTCCGCAGGTCGTAATCCACGCCGGACCCGCGGAGCGTCGGACCACTGAGCCCGAAATTCACCGCGTCCTCGGCCGAGATCACCGCCACACCTTTGGTGCGCGCGAGCCAGATACGGTTTTTTTCCAGGAACACGACGTACTCGTCAATCTTGGGCGGAAAATAATCCAAGAACTTGCGAAGCTTGTCGATGAGCGAGGGGGTGAAATCGCGCTCCACCCCGCCGATGCGATACCAACTCGTGGTCAGTCTGGCCCCGCATAACTCGTCGAACCAGTCCAGCAGGATCTCGCGATCGCGGAAACAATAGAAGAAGACGGTCATGGCGCCGATGTCGAGCGCCTGCGTGCCGAGCCAGAACTGATGGCCGATGATCCGTTGGACTTCTGCCACGAT
This sequence comes from Nitrospiraceae bacterium, assembly GCA_035573855.1. Taxonomy (GTDB): domain Bacteria; phylum Nitrospirota; class Nitrospiria; order Nitrospirales; family Nitrospiraceae; genus DATLZU01. Next base: position 83,294 of record DATLZU010000039.1, on the reverse strand, counting down.
GGTGCGCAAATACTCGGCCCGTTCTGGGACGGTGATGTTCATCAACTTTTCGACTGCCCGGCAGTAGGCGAAATTGTTGTACATGGCGCAGACGTAATCGAGCCGGTCGGTGTGGGGAATGAATTGATGGTAGGTTCCATGCTCGGCCAGTTTTTCGACTCCCCGGTGCAGGAATCCCATGACCGGCGTCGACTTGACGATCCGCTCTCCTTCCAACTCCAGAATCACTTTTAACACGCCGTGCGTGCTGGGGTGCTGAGGCCCCATGTTCAAAAGCAGTTCTTCCGTCCGAAGTGTGGGAAGCGTCGCGCTCTCCGGATGTTCGGGATCGACCTTATAAACCGTTGTCCGTTGATCTTCGAGTTTCATCTTCGTTTCGTAACGAAGCAGCCGATAGCTGGGAGCGAATAGCTCGATGCCGTTCGCCATTCGCTAGGTTTCATTCAGAAATTCGAACGTGTCACGCCACCCCTTGCCGCGCAAGGGGAAGTCTTTCCTGAGCGGATACCCTTCTGGGTAATCGTCCGGCAAGAGGATCCGACGAAGATCGGGATGGTTCCTGAACCGGATCCCCATCATGTCGTAGACCTCGCGTTCCATGAAGTCAGCGCCCTTCCAGATGTCGGTCAGCGAGTCTACAACACAATCCGACTCGGGCACCCGCGTCTTCAACCTGATCCGATGGCGTTTCCTCAGCGAATAGAACTCGTAGACCACCTCGAAGCGCTCCTCGTCATCCGGCCAGTCGACCGAACTGACGTGGACGATATAATCGAAATCCATCGCCGGATCGTCGTGGAGGAATTGCGCCACTTGATGCAAGGCCTCCCGCTTGACGGTGACGGCCAGATCCCCCCGCCACTCGACGGCTTTCACGAAACCGTCCGGAAATGCGGCCTGGATTCTTTGCGCCAGAGGATGCACGTGTTATGTTTTGACCTGTTCCGGTTGCTTCGTAAACACCCGCCGTTGCATGATGCGCTCTTGCAACTTGAGAATGCCGTCGAACAGCGCTTCGGGAGTCGGCGGGCAGCCGGGGACGTAGATGTCCACCGGCACGAATCGGTCCACCCCCTGGACCACGCTGTAGCTGTCGTAGATATTGCCGGATGTGGCACAGGATCCCATTGCGATGACATACTTGGGTTCCGGCATTTGATCGTAGATCTTACGGATGACCGGCGCCATACGACGACACACAGTGCCGGCCACGATCATGAGGTCGGATTGGCGCGGCGACGCCCGAAAGACACCGGCCCCGTAACGGTCCATGTCGTAGCGCGAGGAGACGGCGGCGATCATTTCAATGGCGCAGCACGCGAGGCCGAACGTCAAGGGCCAAAGGGAGCCCTTCCGCGCCCAGTTCACCGCTTTCTCGACCGTCGTCGTGATGACGTCGGGGTGGCCGTCCTTTTCGTGCCGACCAATCTGAATCAGTCCCATTCGTTTCCGTCCCTTTCGTACTCACCCGCTCAGTCCCACTCCAACGCTCCTTTTCTCCACGCATAGACATACGCGACCAGAAACAAGCCGATGAAGATCAACATCTCGATCAGCCCGATCAATCCGATCTTATCGAACACCACGGCCCAGGGGTACAGGAAGATGACCTCGATGTCGAAAATGACGAAGAGCATTGCGAAGATGTAATAGCGAACCGGAAACGGCATGCGCGCGTCGGAAAACGGTTCACTGCCGCACTCGTACGGGCTGAGCTTCTCCGGTTCCGGGTATTTCGGCTGGACCAGATAACTCACCAGAAGGGTGACAACGCCAAAGGCCAGCGCGATCGCGATAAACAGAAGAACCGGAAAATAGCGTGTGAGGTAATCCAGCAGAAGCTCAGTACCGGTCATACACCCCGCTCTCGCTCAAGACCTTGACTTGAAAAGACTATTGGAAATCTTAGACCCCGCCGAATTGCAATAGCAAGCGAACAAAGGACCTAGCGCAGGCCCTCCGAAAGCCCTACCTGGAGTCTCAACGTAGCGGCCGCACTGGGTGCGAGTGCCGGCGATCAAAATCGGAAAGGATCGGAGAGGCACGCACCCTAACCGTTACGGCTTCATCTTGTCCGAAGCCATACGCAGTCCCGAAGGAGGATTGCCGGACCGCACATCCCATTCGATCTCAAGCGGGGACAGCGCGTTGATCTTCTTCCTGCGGTGAATTTGGATGTCGATTCGGCGACGGCCCGGCGAAGCGGGACCTTGGCTTTTCCGCTCGAGCGGTCGGGATCGATTTGGCATGGGGACAAACTCCTACGGCAACGTCCGCTCAAGGCCCTGAAATCGCTTGACAACCCAGTATGGTTTGCTATGGTTGGCAAGTCAACATCTGGAACGACCCCGATGCGCATACCGCCGTCCGGAATTCTGTCGGCTCTTCTAATCTGCATGGTCCTCGGCGGATCGCTCAATACCCAGGCCCAAGCGCAGGCTCAGGATGCCCAGAGCGTCAGGCTCGGGGAGGCTGCCCTGCGGTTTTCCGCCGGGTATATTCGCGAAACGACTCCCTTGGACGGGGTCGTCAACTCGCTGACCGGAGACAACCAGACAACCGGAAACCGAATGCTCGTCGGGGGAAGCGATACCGTCTATTTGCGGTTGACCAGCCCCGGTGAAGCGATGGTCGGCGACCTGTACACCGTGTACAGGCGTGTCCGAAAGGTCTTTCATCCGGCGAATGGCCGCTACCTGGGGTTTCTGACCAACATATTGGGAGTGGTCCGAGTCGTTCAAGTCGACCATGAGCTCATCACGGCTCACGTTATCCGTCCGTATGCGGCCATCTCACCCGGCGACGGGGTCATGCGATTCGTCCCGCCGGTTCAGGAAGAGGCGGCCCAGGGGGCCAGCGGTTTCGGCGAGATCGAGGGCATGATTGTCGAAGTCCAGACGAATCAGTTCTTAATCGGTCAACGGAACTTGGTCTACCTGGACAAGGGGCGACTTGACGGGCTCAGGGTCGGAGACCGGCTCGAAGTCTTCCGAACCGGCTCGGGACTTCCGCGGCGAACCCTAGGAGAAGTAAAAGTCCTGGCGCTCGAAGACGGCACTGCGGCGGGTTTGTTGACGCGGGCCACTGCGCCCATTCTGCGAGGCGATCGCTTCCGGTGGAAGGGTTCCGACGTCGGCGGGCCTGCCGAAGGTCTGCTGCTTCCGGAACGGCCGCAACCAGACCCGATGGTTGAGGAGGCGAGGAGGCCCGACGAATCGGTTCCTGCTGCCGGAAGAGACAAGATTCAGTTCCAGCAGGTTGGCCGCCGCATGTTGATCAACCTGGATGAACTCGTAGATCAATTGGAATATGAATCGGGAGAAGTCGCGGTCAAGCCAGGCGGAATGAAGATCCTCGAGCAGATCGCCGACTATCTCAAGACCGTGACCGACAAGCACATTCGAGTCGAGGGTCATGCGGATAATGTGGAGATCGGTCCCTCGCTCAAAGCCAAGTATCCGACCAATTGGGAACTGTCCAAGGCGCGGGCCTCCTTCGTCGTGCGGTACTTGATCGAAAAGGGCGGTATCGATTCGGCCCAGCTCTCGGCAGTCGGGTACGGCGACACCAGGCCGGTCGCAAGCAATGTCACCGAAGAAGGCCGGCGGAAGAATCGCCGCATCGAAATCGTTCTCTATTCGTCGGAATCCTCTCGAAAGGAACCGCTGCGTGCGCCGGTGCAGTCGGCGACTGGCGAAGCGGGGCATAGTTTCTCCCGTCTGGGACCCACGCCGTTGGGTTCCGACCCCTCGGCCGCGCCGCCGAGCAGCCAGCCTCTCGATGATTTGGCCGCTCCACAGCCTGGGCAAGCCGCTTCGGCTGGAGAGACGGGCGGCTCCGACGTGACTATTCCACCGACCTCGGATGCTCCTGCACCTCAGGCTGATCAGCCGTCTGACCTCGCGCTGCCTCAACCGTAGTCCGGAGGCTTCTCCCTCCGTTCTTGTCAGCGCCGTCGCCGCTCCGGGTATTGTCCATTTTTTAATTTACCAACCGCTTCGCCACACGCCTTGTCCCGTGTTCCTTACATTACATTGTTCCCCATTTGAAGAGCCTGTTAGAATGCCGCATGCCTGACGGTGTGTTCGCTCTGCAGCCGGAAACATCAGTTCCCGGTCCACCTCTCTATGCGGACGTCGTCATCTCTCGGCACCTGGCTCGGACCTTCACCTATCTCATTCCGGCCCACCTACGGCACCGTACCCAGGCGGGGAGTCGAGTGCTCGTGCCCTTCGGGCGTAGCTTCCTGCAAGGCGTCGTGGTTGCGGTGGCCGACCGGCCGCCGGCGGAGTCCGCGTCGAAACGGCTCCGCGAGATCCAATCACTGCTAGACCAGGACAAAGGCTCTGAACTCGGTCCTGAGTTGCTGGAATTATCCCGCCTGGTCGCGGAGCGCTATCTCGCGCCCTGGGGCCAGTGTGTCAGGTTGGTGGCGCCCCCGACTTATCCAGGGCGCCGAAAGGTCAGGTACGGGCTGACCGAAGCCGGATGTTGGGCGCTGAACGGCGGAGAACACCTCTCTGCCGCTGAGCAGGAACTCTTGCGTCGGCTCGCCCGACGAGCGAAAGGCTTGACCGAGACCTCGCTGCGCAAAGCTGTAGGGACGTCGTTTGGGCGGGTGTTGAGGAAAGTCGTGCGAGAGGGCTGGGTGCATTGCCTGGAAGCCGCCGAGCAGCCTGAGTCGGGAGTGAGGACCGGGCGACGGGCGGCCACGGCGCACATGAGGGATGATCTTGATTCGTGGTTGATTGATGCGAGATTCCAGCCACCGGTTCTCTCGCCGGACGCGTCCGCGCGGCTCGATCAACTGATCAGGTCGTGCGATTTCTCCCGACATTCGGCGATCCTGCTCCACGGGCCCCCGGAACACCGCCTCGCTTCTCTGATGGGGGTCGCGGAAACGGTGCTGGCGCGTGAGCAGACGATCCTGGTGATCACGGGGGAGGTGCTTCGGGCCCGGCGGCTCGCATATCAGGCTAGGTCTCGCTGGGGGGACCGGGTCGTTCTGGTCCACAGCGGGCTGCCTGCGGCGGTTCGAACCGAGGGATGGCGGAGAATGCGCGAAGGCTCGGCGCGCGTCGTGATCGGCACGCGGTCGGCGGTCTTCGCGCCGGTCTCGTCCCTGGGGCTGATCTGGATCGATGGAGAAGACGATCCTTCACTAAAGGAGGAACAGGAACCCCGCTACCATGCGCGGGACGTAGCGTGGCTCCGCGCCGACCGGAATCGCGCGGTGCTCGTGCTCGGTTCCTTCCATCCATCGTTGGAAACCTTGCAAGCGATTGAACGCGATGGAGTCGCAATCTACCTCGGACCCGAAGCTCCAGGTCAGCCGAAGGTGGAACTGGTCGACCTCCGGACGTATCCGTTCGGCACCTTGCTGTCGCCGCCGATGATTGAGGGGATCGACCGCGCGCTAGATCAGCGGCGCGGCGCGGCGCTCTTTCTCAACCGCAAAGGGTATGCCCGGGCTCTCACTTGCCACGAGTGCGGAAACGTCCCGCGGTGCGCTGACTGCAGTGTCGCCCTCGTGTATTATCGCCGGATCGGCCGCCTGATCTGCCAGTACTGTGGGGCGTCCATAGCGCTTCCCGACACCTGCCCTGCCTGCCGGGCGGCGAAACTGGAGCCGATCGGGTTCGGTACCGAACGATTAGAGGATGAGGTCCGGCGCGTCTTCCCAAAGGCCAGGATCGCGCGACTCGACCGCGACGTGATCCGGCATGCCTCGCAGGAGGACGCGGTCCGTCGCTTGCTGGGAGCCGGAGAGTTAGATGTGATCATCGGAACGCAGTTGCTGTTCCAGGTCGGGCCGCTTCCCCCGTTTGGATTCGTTGGTGTGCCGTACGCGGATGCCGGATTGCACCTCCCGGACTTTCGGGCCGCCGAACGGACCTATCACGCGTTGCTGGATGCGGTGGCATTGGCACGACCAGACGATGCCGGCGGCCAAGTGGTGCTGCAGACGTATATGCCAACACACCACGCGGTTGCCGCGGTTGTCAATCGCGATTTCCAGACGTTCCGCGAGGTGGAGCTGGCCATGCGGAAGGCCCTCGGCTATCCGCCATTTTGCCATCTCATCAGTTTGAGAGTCTCCGGCAGGAACGCCGACCGGGCGGAGGACTCGGCGGTTCGGTGGGCGGAGTTGTTGAAAGAGCAGGCGCGGCGGGTGGGGTGGCAGTCCGGTCCCGGCACGGCGACTGTAGGCCTGACGAGCGTTCACGCACAGACCGACGGAGTGAGCGTGCTGGGTCCGGTTCCCGCGCCGGTTGCCAAGGTCCGCGGGCGGCATCGCTGGCAACTGCTGGTGAAGTCGACCGATCGCGAGGTTGCCCGCGCGCTCGTCGCCGCGACGCTCGAGCAGATGGAAGGAAAACAGCCGTCCAAGGATCTGAAATTCGAGGTGGATGTCGATCCGGTGGACATGCTATGAAGGGTGACCGTCTTTCCACACTATGACGGCCAGACGTTCCGGTGATCTCCGGGTTCGTCGGAGAGCGTTCGGCCATCACTCTGGCGGCTTCCCGCTCGCTTAAACAAGCCGTAGGAGAACGTGATCCAGAAAATGGACGAAAACAGTCCGAAGAGGATCGCTGTCAAAATCGCCCCCATCTGCTCGTTCGTGGGTTCAGTCGTCACCAGTCGGATCTGAATCATCGTCACGACCGGCCACGCCAAGCTTTCAAGGCCCAGCAGCAGCGTGGACCACGCCCAGATTTCGTTGCTCGTTCGACCGCGCCACAGCAGGAATCCAGCGGCCGCCAGCGCCAGCACGGCAGTCCAAACGAAGGGCAACTCCCCCCAGATGAGCCAAAACCCGATGGCGACCACGAGGCTGCCGAGTAGGGCGTTGAACCGGAGAAGCCACATTCCCAAGCGGGGTCGTGTGATGAATGTTCGGTTTTGACGAATGGCGAGCAGCCAGTCGCAAGCGGCCGACCGTGTTAGACTCTTCGCTGTTCGCTTTTCCCTCTGGCAGTGTGAAGGGATCGCGGAACGAAGTCAACAACGGTCGGTCGAGCGAAGCGGGATCCAAGAGGAAGGAAGCGGCGACGTGCAGAGGTGGCCGCTACTGCCGCAATGCGGCTCGAGCCGCTTCGAGAAGCGCCCGCATGTCGAACGGTTTGTGCAGCGTCCTCCGGGCTCCCAACATTTGCGCGACGTCCAGATGGTTCAAAATCCCGATCATGTCGCTCCCGCCAGTAATGGCGATGATTTTGGAGGACGGAAACTCCTGGCGGAGCGAGATGATGCTCTCCAGCCCGTCCTGATCGGGCATCAGAATGTCCATGATCACCAGGTCAGTCGGGCAACGGCGGTATCGGCACAGACCTTCCTTCCCGTCTCGGGCTTCGTGCACTTCGTAACCGGCTTCTTCCAGCGTCCGCCGGATCAGGCTCCGGATTTGGTCTTCGTCGTCCACAACGAGCACGGACGGCATACAGCCCTCACCTTGCACAAAGTCTAGCATTCGGTTCCCAGCCGAGCAAACGGCCTGCTCAACCGAGCTGGCGCGGAAAAGATTCGCAAGGCTGGACCGCGGTGAGGACCGACTCGTCGTCCCCGCGTATGTTGGACACCCGATGCGCGTCGAAGGGCGCGCGGAGAGAATCTCGCAGCGGGCTTTGACACCGGAGCCATCCTGCGAGGGAGCGTCCATCAGTCTCTCATCAGGCTTCAGGCCCAGAGCCCCACGCACTGCCAGGGAGCAGCGCATCAACGGAAAGCCTGAATTGTGTCAAGATCAGGAATTGGGAAGGCATCAAGAATGGCGAGAGGAACCGATCGCCCGAAATTGAAATCGCCTTGTCGCGCCTGGACTGCATCCGGGCGTTCCATTCCAGTCGCTGGCCCGTCGGGGCCTTCTGGGCATGGCATTTATTTCATGGAAGGCGCGTCGGATTGGCGGTCCGGCCGACCGACCATGTAACACTGGCTCTCTTCATCGAGTGAACGGAAGGGATGAAAATTGCGCGAGCGCGCCGGCCGGCTCGGGTGACGACAAACCCCCCTCTGTTCGATGCTTGTGGAAATAGCGGGCGACCCGGGCGGCGACTTCCTCCGGGATCGCGCGCCGTGCTTCGGATGCGAAGCGCGGCGCTGCCCTGCGTGATGTGCCGTAAGCTGAACGCATGTGAATTGTGCCGGCGGCAGTCGCTGGCGGGACCCTGCGACATGTAGGACGACTCCGGTCGAGGCATTGGTGATGAAGAAACAAGCTGATGCGGCGGTGCATGGTACCAGTCGTTTAGCGGCGCACTCGCGCGCGGCCCATGGTGGCCAGCTACGGAGTTCTTCTTGAGGCGCTGCAGCCCTACGAGCCGTCCTCTGCACCTGCTTCCGCCAGCGAGAAGAAATCCGTTCGCCGGTAGGCGGGCACCAAGGAATGGAGCCTATGAAAAAAAAGGAAAAGGGAGAAATGGTGCCGAAGGGGGGACTCGAACCCCCACGGGTTGCCCCATACGCCCCTCAAACGTACGTGTCTACCAATTCCACCACTTCGGCGCCCGGCGGATTATAGAAGTGGGCCAAAATGCTTGTCAATCAACCGCCTGTCCGGTAGAATCGGCGCCGCTCAGAGACCCGTCGCGTTCCCTCGCGATTGCACTCCACAACTGTGCTGGGGATCAGATGCTTGCCTCATTTCAGACTTCCACGACCGGTCGTCGGGCCGTGAAGATCGCCGCGTTCTTCGACGTGGACAATACCCTGTTGCCCGGGGCGCCCAGCGAGGTCCGATTTTTTTGCTACCTGTGGCGGACCGGAGTCGTCGGCTGGCGCGAGGCGGCCGCCAGCCTTTGGTGGTGGCTGCGTCATGTTCCCCCGGTTTCCCTGCAGCCCCTGCGGGAACAGAAGCTCTATCTCACCGGCAAACACCCGGCCGAGATGGAATCGTTGGCGGAAGCGTTCTGCCGGGAGGAGGTCTTTCCCTTTCTGTCCGCAGACGGGTTGGCCCAACTCGACGCCCACCGACGTCAGGGGCATGCGATCGTGCTAATCACGGGCTCGTTGGATTTTTTGATCCAGCCGCTGGCGGCTTTCTTGTCGGTGACCTCGGTCCTGGCGGCCAGACCGGAACGGACGCCGGCCGGGTTCACCGGTCGGCTCGTGGATCCGCTTCCGTACGGCGATGGGAAACGGCGATTGATGGTGACCTTTGCGCGACAGAACGGGTTCGATTTGGGCGACTGCTATGCCTATGGAGACAGTCCGGGCGATGTGGAAGCGCTGCAGGCGGTCGGCCATCCGACGGTCGTGAACCCGATTAGAGGGATGGCCCGGATTGCCCGCCGTTACGGATGGCCGATCGCGAAATGGGAATAATCGCGCGAACTTGGTGCGCCACGAGGGGCTTGTGCTCTTGGCTGTCGCACCCGACGACCGCCCCACCTGTATGCTGCGCGTGACGGAAATCTTCCTTAGCATTCAGGGCGAATCCACCTATGTGGGTCGACCGTGCGTGTTCGTGCGGTTGACCGGGTGTCCACTGCGGTGCGTCTGGTGCGACACCGCTTATGCCTTTTACGGCGGCGTCGAGATGACGATCGAGGACGTGCTGACCAAGGTCCGGATGTTCGGCTGCCACTTGGTCGAGGTCACCGGCGGGGAGCCGTTACATCAACCGGAAGCCTGCACGCTGATCGAACGGCTCTGTACGGAAGGCTACGATGTCTTGCTGGAGACCAGCGGAGCGATTGACATTTCACCGGTCGACAAACGGGCCCATGTCATTCTGGATATCAAATGCCCCGGCAGCGGCATGATGGAGCGTATGCGTTGGGAGAACCTTTCCCGGTTGACCGCCAAGGACGAAGCGAAATTCGTGCTCAGGGATCGGACTGATTATGAGTGGGCCAAGACCATCCTCCGACAATACGAGCTCGCTGACCGATGTCCCGTCCTGTTCAGCCCGGTCTTTGGCGAACTGGACCTGCGTCGGCTTGCCGAATGGATCTTGGAAGACCGGTTGCCCGTTCGCTTTCAGATTCAACTGCACAAGTACATTTGGGCGCCCGACATGAAAGGTGTGTGATTCAGTAGCCATAAGCTTTCGATGGTCAGTTTCAGTTTAGTTTAAGGTGACGACTGCCGGCCCAGTGCTGACAGTTTGTGCGACAGCAGGGAGATCGAATGAAGATCATGCAGGTGACCGCGAAGCAGGGGCGGGTCGAAGCGGAGCAGGCCGAAGTGTTGGTGTTAACCCACTTCGAAGGCGAGACCTCGTTCCTGGAAGAGACCTCGGCTGTGGATCGTGCCCTCAACGGCGGCTTGCGTGGCCTGCTGAAGAGCGGCGAATTTGAAGGCAAGCCGAACGAGACCGTGTTGTTCCATACAGCGGGGAAGGCCGCGGCCAAGCGCGTGCTGCTGGTCGGCTTGGGCAAGAAAAAGGATCTGCATTTGGACACGATCCGCCAAGCGTTCGGCAGCGCCGCCAAACGCGTGCGCCAGACGAAGGCCGCCACTTTCACGGCCGTTCTGCCGCAGGTTTCTCTGCTGCGTACGTCTGCGATCGAGGTTGCGCAAGCGATGGTTGAGGGTGCCGTGCTGGGCACCTATCGGTTCAACGTCTATCGCAGCGAAGACCAGGCGGAGATGAGAGATCTTACCCGCATGACCGTTGTCACCTCAAGCGGAGAGACACTGGACGATCTGAAGGAGGGCATTCGGCGCGGTCTGGCGACGGCTGAGGCGACCGTATTCGTGCGCGATCTCTGCAACCATCCCTCGAATATTATGACGCCGTCGCGCATCGCCCAGGAAGCCAAGACCATCGCCCGAGAACGCGGTGTGAAGCTGAAAGTTCTTGAACGGGCGGATATGGAGAAACTGGGCATGGGGGCATTGCTGGGCGTCGCGCGCGGCAGCCACGAGCCGCCCAAGTTCATCGTCCTCGAATATCGCGGCAACGGGACTGACGGCCGGCACGCGAAGCCCATTGTGTTCGTGGGGAAGACGATCACCTTCGACACCGGCGGAATCTCGCTCAAGCCGGCGGAGAACATGGAACAAATGAAGGCCGACATGACTGGCGGCGCGGAGGTGCTGGCGACCGTGCGCGCAGCCGCGCGCCTGCGCCTCCCCGTCCATGTGATCGGTATTCTTCCGGCCACAGAGAACATGCCGGGTGGCAGGGCGATGAAGCCCGGCGACATCGTGCGCACCCTCTCCGGCAAGACCGTCGAGGTTCAGAACACGGATGCAGAAGGGCGGCTTATCCTGGCGGACGGCCTGACCTACGCGACCCGCTACAAGCCGGCCGCCATCATCGACGTGGCGACTCTGACGGGCGCATGCATGGTCGCGCTGGGGCAATTCGCGATCGGGATGTTCGGCAACGACGAAACGCTGAAGGAGTCCATACGGAAAGCCGGGCTCAAGACCGGCGAACGCGTGTGGGAAATGCCACTCTGGGAGGAATATTTCGAGCAGCTGAAAAGCGACGTGGCGGATATGCGGAACATCGGGGGGCGGGGCGGTGGGATGATCACGGCGGCCTTGTTCCTCAGCAAATTCGTGAGCGACTATCCTTGGGTGCATCTTGATATTGCGAGCACCGACTGGAGCGAGCGGGAGCGGGCCTATATCCCGAAGGGCCCGACGGGGATCGGCACGCGACTCCTGATCCAGTACTTGATTGATCGGTCTCTCTAAGCCAGGAAGCGCGTGTTCTCCTAATGTGAGGAATGGTCGGAATTTCCGGCCGCTCAGCAGATCGTCGGATCGACCGATCGACGGATCACACGCCATGGCGTTGCGTGAAAAGGTCGGCCAGCTTTTCATGGCAGGATTCTCCGGCACGGCGGCGTCAAAGGACGTGGCATCGCTGGTGACCGACTACAAACCCAGTGGGGTGATTCTATTCTCGCGCAACTTGGAGGCGTTGGGTCAGATTGTCCAGTTGACGAATGACCTGCAAAAACTCTCGCCGGGCTCGCCGCTCCTGATCGCCATCGATCAAGAGGGCGGGCGGGTTTCGCGCCTTCCGGCCGAGTTCACCCTCTTTCCGCCTTGCGCAGTCTTGGGCGCGTGCCGTTCCTATGATCTAGCTTACGCGGTCGCGGCGACCACCGCCGCCGAGCTGCGGGCCGTCGGCATCAACATGAACATGGCGCCGGTCCTGGACGTCAACAGCAATCCGGCTAACCCGGTGATCGGGGACCGGGCCTTCGGGTCCGATCCGAGGACCGTCTGCGAGATGGGGCAGGCGACGGTGGCCGGGTTGCAGGACAACGAGGTCATCGCCTGCGGAAAGCACTTCCCAGGGCACGGCGATACCGCGGCCGACTCCCACAAGGAGCTGCCGGTCGTCGAAGCACCGGTGGAACGGTTGCGCGAGATCGAGCTGCCGCCGTTCCGTTACGCGATCGCGCACGGCGTCGCGACCCTCATGACCGCGCACGTGCTTTACCGCGCCTGGGATCCCCGATGGCCCGCTACGCTATCCCCGACCATCCTGACCACCTTGCTGCGGGGCGAGATGGGCTTCGAGGGGGTCGTGTTGACCGACGATCTGGAGATGCGCGCGATCATCGATCACTATGGCGTCGAAGAGGCGGCGGTCCGGGCTTTCCTGGCGGGCGCCGACATGTTGCTCATCTGTCAGGACCCGGCTCGCACGGCGACGGCCGTCCGGGCGATGGAAAGAGCCGTCGAGGACGGGACCATCCCTGCAGGCCGGCTCGAGATCTCGCTGGAGCGGATCGCTCGACTGAAGCGGCGATTCTTGTCGGCCTACAAACCCATCTCGCTCGCAGATGCCAAACTGGTTGTGGGATGCCGAACCCATAAGGCCTTGCTGGATTCTATCCGGCAGGCGAGGGAGCGGCTTCTGAAAGCCCAGGCGTGAAGACGGCCCCCGCTCAGTGGGCTGGCCCTAAGGAGATCTGGGCCTGGTGCATGTATGATTTCGCCAATTCCTCCTTCACGACCATCATCGTCACTGTCGCTTACAGCGTCTATTTCGTTCAAGTCGTCGCCGGTCACCTGCGTCCTGAGGGTCTCGCCGAACGGCTCTGGTTTTGGGGCTATGCCGCGTCGATGCTGGTCGTAGCGGTGTTGTCTCCGACGCTCGGAGCGCTGGCGGACGAGCGGGCGAAGAAACGGGTCTTTCTCATCGGCTCCACGATGCTGTGCGTGGTCTGCACGGCGCTCCTCGCGTTGGTCCGAGCCGGCGATATTGCGCTGGGGCTGGCCCTGTTCGGGCTGGCCAATATCGGTTTCGACCTGGGTTTCGTCTTCTGCAGCGCGTTTCTGGTCGAACTGGTTCCGCTCAGCCGAATGGGGCGGATCTCCGGGTACGGCTGGGGGCTGGGCTATGTCGGCGGGCTTCTTTCGTTGGCGCTCGTCTATCCGTTCATCCGCGGGGGCTTTGCGGACGACAACTTGCCGCTCTATCGCGCGAGTTTCGTCGTGACCGCGGCGTTTTTCTTCGTGGCGGCGATCCCGACGTTTCTCTTCCTGCAGGAACGCGTCCAACCGCAACCGTCGAACGCGACGACCGCAGTCTGGCGGTCGGCGTTTCGCCGGCTCGGCGAGACCGCCCGCCGGCTCGGTCACTACCGGGATCTCAGCCGCTACCTGATCGCCTATCTCGTGTACACCGATGCGATCAACACGGTGATCGTGGCCTCGGCCATCTTCGCCAACAAAGTTCTGGACTTTACGCCGGCCGATCTGATTATGTACTTTCTCGTCACCCAAGTAAGCGCGGGACTCGGGTCCATCCTGTTCGGCGTCCTTGCAGATCGAATCGGCGCGGCCCGGACCATCACGGTCACGCTATTTCTTTGGACCGCGTTGGTGGCGGGGGCGGCACTGGTCCGCACCCACAGCCAATTCTATGTGATCGGGTTGCTCGCTGGCGCGGCCTTGGGCGCCAATCAGGCAACCAGCCGCACCCTGCTTGGGCGGTTTACTCCGCTGGGCCGGCAAGCGGAATTTTTCGGATTCTTCTCGGTCGCCGGCAAGTTTGCCGCGATCATCGGCCCATTGGTCTACGCCGAAGTGACGGCCTGGACCGGCAGCCAGCGTTGGGCGGTTCTCTCGATGGCGATGTTTTTTGCTGTGGGCTGGTTGATCTTCCGGACCGTGGACGAGGAGCGAGGCATGGCGGCGGCGAATGTGAAAGAGTGAACTGAAGAGCGCACGGGCAGCTATGGGGATCAAAAGAGGCGACATTCTTGATGAACGGAAACGGCACCCGGAGGGATGCGGCCTTGTGGTGAAGGTGATGGCCGGGGGAGAGGGGTTTGAGAAGATCATCTGCTGCGGTCATGAACTGACCGAAGCGGATGTGGTTGCTGAAATGACACCGGCAATGGGCCGGAAACGGGGCGACTTGGAAGCGGGGACCGTGCTCGATGAGAAGAAACTCCATCCCGATTCCTGCGGTCTTCGCGTCATGATCATGGATGGAGGGGCGGGCTTTCAGGAAATCCGATGTTGCGGGCATTCCTTGACCACCACGTCGGTGCGAGGGCTGCAGTTCGGCGGGATGCGAGGCCCCCTCGCGGAAGGGTTCGAGCGGCCGGGAAACGCATAAGCGGGCGGTGCCGCGGATGACGACAGGCCGCCCGTGCCCGGCTCGATCCCCGGCACGGCGTCCCGGAAACGGAGGTTTATGCGCGATCGTACGGAGATGATCAAACGGAGCCTCGCCTGGTTGGAATGGTTGGATAGCTGGGGGTACATCACCGCTGGGCTCAGCCTCCTCCTCCTCGGCATGGTGATATTCGCCCAAAGCTGGCTGGTCTTTTTTCAGCGGGCCACCCAGGCAAATCTGCACCCGGCCGGTCTCAAACTCCTCAACGATCTCTTATTGGTCATTATCCTGCTGGAGTTGTTCAGGACCGTCATCCGCTACCTCAAGACCGATGTCCTGCTCCTGGAACCCTATCTGGCGGTCGGGATCATCGCCTGTATTCGGCGAATCCTGACCGCCAGCGCCGAGCTGGCCCATCTCCCGGAAATCACAGCCGAAATGTTTACCCGGTATTTGTTGGATGTCTGCTTGAACGTCGGAGTCATCATGGTTTTGATCGTGGCCGTCTTTATCCTGCGCAAACGGCCTGAGCGGTCGGTGTTGGGACCGCCTGCCCTGGAAAAGGCGGGCGGCTGACCCCCTTGCTCGATGCGCCTTGTGGGACGATGCCACCCAAGAAGTCCGCACCGCCCGGGAGGCGCGCTGGACGCGTCTCAAACGCGCGGCTGCCTACGCCGGGGGACCTGCCGTCGCGGCGCTGATCTTGTTTGCCTCGCCTTCCGACCTTCCGCGTGACGCCCGGGTTTTGGCCGCGATCCTGACCTGGGTCGTTCTTTACTGGATCGCCGAACCCATTCCCTTGCCGGTTACCGGGGTGCTGGGCACAGCCCTCTGCATCCTGGTCGGGCTCGGCTCACTCCGGACCGTGTTAGCGTCCTATGGCCACCCGGTCATGTTCCTGCTGATTGGAAGTTTGCTGCTCGCAGAAGCGATGGCCGTTCATGGAGTCGCCGGGCGGTTCGCCGCCACTCTTTTATCGGCGCCGTGGGAGGCCGGCCCGAAGCGGGCCCTGTTGATGATCGGGACTGCGACCGCCGGCGTCTCCATGTGGATCAGCAACACCGCCGCTACGGCGCTGATGTTGCCGATCGCGCTGCGTCTCACCGCCTCAGCCGGTGCGGATGCGCAAGCCGTCCGCGGACCTGACCGGGCGGGCCCGCTGCTGCTGTTGTCCTTTGCGGCCACGGCTGGCGGCATGGCCACCGTCATCGGCACGCCGACGAATGTGGTTGGGGTCGGACTGATCGCCGAGCAAATCGGTACGACCGTTTCATTTACCACCTGGATGGCGTTCGGCGGTCTGCTGGCGTTCATCCTCCTTGTGATCGCTTGGGGAATCGTGTGGTGGCTCCATCCCTCTATCTCCCCGGTGTTGAGCAATCACCGCTCTTTCCAGGGAGGGCTTCCTCAGGCACCGAGACCGTGGACGCGAGGCCAGGCGAATGTCTGTGTCGTGTTGGGTGTCGCGATTCTGTTGTGGCTCCTCCCGGGGCTCGTGATCGCTTTGGGGAACGCGGATCATCCGATCGTCCTGTGGTTTCAAACGTATTTACCCAACGAGCGGGTGGCACTCTTAGCCGCCGGCCTGCTCTTCGTTCTTCCAGCCGACCTGCGGCGAGGCGAGCGGATGTTGTCGTGGAGACACGTGGCGCATATCAGATGGGATGTGCTGGTTCTATTCGGGAGCGGGTTGACGTTCGGCGCGCTCATGGAGAAGACCGGTCTCGCAGATTTTTGTGGTCGGGGCTTCGTCTCCCTGTTCGGGGCTCATACACTCTGGAGCCTAACAGCGGTGTCGATCGCGATGGCCGTGTTGATCAGCGAGCTGGTTTCCAATACCGTCACGGCCACTATGGCGGTCCCTCTGACCGTCGCGATCGCGCAAGCGACCGGAGTGTCGCCGCTTCCGCCGGCTCTGGGCGCCACGCTCGGCGCAAGCCTAGGCTTCGCCTTGCCGATCTCGACACCGCCCAACGCGATCATTTACAGTACTGGGTTTGTCCCGCTAGGCAGCATGATCCGCGCGGGCCTCATCATCGACATGATCGGGGTCGTCACGATTTGGGCGGTGCTCAGACTGCTCTGCCCTGTCTTGGGGTTGATCTGACACTGTGCCTTTTCGGCGGCGCCATCGAACATCTGAGGATGACAGCCGTGCTCGACTCGCGAGTTGGCGCAAGCGGCGCAACAACTTAGTCGTGTCGACTGACACCGTCAACCTGCAGCCTTGCCGCTTCCTCCTCTTGCTCACGGCTGTTGCTTGTGGCATTATGGCATTTTCTGAAGGTTGGGTAATGGCCACTCTGCTCGAATATGTCGGCTGTATCCACATCTATCTGGGCCCATATCGTGGAAATCCGATCGCGCTCTATCTGAAACGGGGGAATGGGGTCTGTGAGATTGGTCCCAAGGCCTATCCCTGGAATGATGTGGTCGGTGTGGGGGAAACCCCAAACCGCGCCGCCGCGGATTTCGAGGAAAAATGGAAGGCGAAAGGGTTGTCTCCTGACATGTATACGGGACCGTCCTGGGAAGGCGGGATCAAACCTGAAAAGCCCGCGCCGCCCAAACCGGCCGCCCCGCTGAAACCTGTCGCGACTGTGGCTCCGGGTGGTGCCGGACCCGCACCGGCCGCCTCGCCTCAACCGGCTGACGGTGCTCCTGCGACCGCTCCGTCTTCCGTGCCCGAGTCGCTCGCTTCGCGGACAGGATCATCTTAAAGCCAATCACCCGGAGATCCTTCTCTCCCCCTCACACGCTTTCGGATTGCGGAAGGGTCTGCCGCTCCGGCAGGGGTTCGTCCCCCAACCTGCTGCGCTTGATGCCATAGCCGAAATAGATCGCGATCCCCATCACCGTCCACACAAGGAATCGAATCCAGGTCATCACGGGGAGAAAAGCCATAAGACCCAGGCAGGTGGCCATGCCGAGCAAAGGGATCCACGGCATGAACGGAATGCGGAAGGGGCGACGTTGTTCGGGTTTTGTCCACCGCAGAACGATCACGCCGAGGCAGACGAGGACGAACGCAAACAATGTTCCGATGTTGGTCATATCGGCAGCGTCGCCAATGGGGACGAACGCCGCGAGCACGGCCACGCCGATTCCGGTCAGGATCGTGACACGGTGCGGAGTGCGATAGCGTGGATGTACTTTCGAGAGCCACGGGCTCAACAATCGGTCCCGCGACATGGCGAAGAATACCCGGATTTGTCCGATCATCATGACGAACAGAACGCTCGTGATGCCGGCCACGGCGCCCGTCGCCACGACGGCCGCGCCCCAGTTAAATCCTGCCACACGCAGGGCCTCGGCGACCGGTGCGTGGACGTCGATCTGCCGGTAGGGAATGAGCCCGGTCAGGACCGCGGCGACCGCGATATAGAGCAAAGTGCAAATGCCCAAAGAAGCGATGATTCCGAGCGGGACATCCCGCTGGGGATTGCGGGCTTCTTCTGCCGTCGTGGAGACCGCGTCGAAGCCGATGTAAGCGAAGAAGACAATCGCCGCCGCGGCCCCGACTCCTTGGAACCCGTAAGGCATGAAAGGTGTCCAATTGCTCGGCTCGATGGCGGAGGCCCCTACGGCGATGAAAAACAGAATCACGGCCAATTTGACGAGCACGATCAAACCGGTGGTCCGTGCGCTTTCCTTGACGCCTAGCACCAGGATTCCGGTAACGAGCAAGACAATGATCGCGGCCGGCAAGTTGACGAGACCGCCGTCCACGCCGGGCGCATGTGTCGCCCAATGGGGCAGCGCGATCCCGCAGAATGCGAGAATGTTGTTGAAATACCCAGACCATCCAATCGCCACAGCTACACAGGCGACGCCGTATTCCAGGATCAGGTTCCAGCCGGTGAGCCAGGCCAGGAACTCGCCAAGGGTCGCATAGGAGTAGGTGTAGGCGCTGCCGGAGACTGGGATCATGGCTGCGAACTCGGCGTAACACAGGGCAGCAAGCCCGCAAGTGAGTCCGGACAAGACGAACGAGAGAATGATGCCCGGTCCGGCGCCTGGCCGGTGGGCGTCTCCAACGATCGCGGTTCCGATCAAGACAAAGATTCCGGTGCCGATGATGCCGCCGATGCCCAGGCCGGTCAGATCCCAAACGGTCAGGGTCTTCTTGAGCCGATGTTCCGGGTGATCGGCGTCGGCCAGGATTTGATCGATGGATTTAGTTCGAAACAGGCGACTGGCCACGGAGACTCCAACACGCGCGGTTGCGGAAGCGGAGCGGGGGTGAACAGATTGACACCACTGACGAAAAGTATAGCAGGTTGCCGGCGGAAGAACGCGTCGACTGGGCTGGTACAGGGGTCACGATTTTTCACGGGCGGCCTTCAAAAAGGCTTGGAAGAGACGGCGGTGAATCTCGTATCGGTCGAAGAGAAATTCCGGATGCCATTGCAACCCCAACAGAAAGGGGTGGTACGACGACTCGACGGCCTCGATGACCCCGTCCGGCGCGACCGCGCTGGCCGTCAGGGACGACGCGAGCTGTTTGACGGATTGGTGATGGGAACTGTTGACCCTGATACGGTCCTGCCGGACGATTCGCCAGAGCAAGCTCCCCGGTTTCACCGTAACGGGGTGCGAAAGCGCTGTCGCTGGTTTGGCCTGCCGGTGGGACAGAGCGTGGGCGATCTGCGACGGGATGTCCTGAAACAGGCTTCCGCCAAGGGCGACATTGATGGTTTGCATGCCTCCGCAAATACCCAACAACGGCGTACCATGTTTGACGGCTAGTCTCGCGACAGCCAGTTCGAAATCCGACCGTTGCCGGCTCATCACGCGGAACCGGTAGCGCTGCCGTTCGCCGTATAGCGAGGGAGGAAGATCGGGACCGCTGCCGGTGAGCAACACACCGTCCAGAGCGCCGATCAGCCGACGCCGCAGCGCGGGATCGGTTGCGAGAGGGAGAATCAGTGGAACGCCGCCCAGCTCTTCGATCGCACGCACATACCGGGCTCGGAGAAAATAGGTGGGTTCCCGCCCCCCCAAGTCTTCCCGGTCCCCTGCGTTAAAATCCGGGGTGATCCCGATGACGGGTTTCATTAGGGGGTTGGGGCGGGCTCCGGCGCAGCCGAGTCAGGTCCGGCTTCCTCCTCCGGAGGCACACCCAGGAAGCGCACCGGTTTGTTCCCTTTCAAATGGTCCGGGGTGATCACATAAGTGCCTCTGATGCTGGTGTCCCAGACTTTCTTGGCTGCCTTCTCGTCCGCTCCCGTGAAGATGTACGTCAACCCGCCGACGATGCCGCCACACAAGGCGAAGACGATCTTCGCAACTCCGTAGGGAATCGTCAGCAGGGCCGCTCCGATACCGAGGCCGCCTTGCGACTCGGTCGATTCGGTGCTTCCTTCTTCCTTGGTCTGCGCAGTCGCGAAGGGCATAAGAGTGAGATGGCAGATCGCGAGGACCATGACGATCGCCATGATTCTGAACCCTCGAGCGCCCGCCCGATTCCGTTGGTTGCTCAGCGGTGTGGCTTGAAGAATATTCACGTGCGCGTCCTCCTCTTTCCGGTTGACGTTCGACGAACTGGATGCGGCGGAACCGCGTCTTGTCCGGACCATTGCTTATAACAAATTCGACGGTGAATGCAAACCCCCTGCGTCCAGGGCGTAGGCCATCACTTGTCTGCAGGGAGGTTCGAGTCCTCGGTCAGGTCGAGTTCGGTCAGAATGTGCGATTTAATGACCGCTTGGTGTGCGACCACGGCCCGATCTAGCTCTCGTGACCAGGACTCGGCGCGGATCCGCTGGTTCTCCTGGGCGAGACCGGCCTGCAACCGCAAGTCGAGCTTGCAGGCGCAGAGGGCTTGCGCGAGAAGGTCTTCCGCGCGCGCACGATACCCTTCGTGTTCATCATCAGGAACGCCGGTTAGGACACGGTCCAACCACGCGCTCCAGCCCAGTGCCCGGCGCGCGCGATCGAGTTGTTCCAAGTTGATCTCGACGGCCACTTGCACGCCTCCTTTCCAGCTCCGCTTCTTCACGTTGAACACGCAAGAGAGGCGTTCAGGATGCTGGGCGTCAGGCTCCGGCCCGAAAAAGAACGTGACGCGATAGTGAGCGAGATCGAGCGAAGGATCGGGGAGCAAATGTGCCTCCGTAAGAGCCACCGGCCGTGGCGCATTCTACCATGCTCATCCCTGTGCGCCACCGCCGATTGACGGTGTCCTGGCGGGACGATAAGATGCCCGCGATGAGCGGGTCGCCGATCCATCGCCGCCGCGTTGAAGAGATTCAACAAACCCTCTGCGATCAGCCGGGTCTGGATGGCTGGCTTTTCTATGACTTCCGCGGCAGCGACCCGCTGGCCTACCGGGTCCTGCACATCGATCCTGCAACCCATGTGACCCGCCGCTGGTACTACTGGCTTCCGACGTGCGGCACTCCAATGAAACTGCTGCACCGGATCGAGCCGCATGTGCTGGACTGCTTGCCGGGTGCCACGCTGTCCTATGTGTCGTGGGAGGAACAGAAAGCCTGTCTGGGGCGGATACTCGCGGGGGTGCGTCGTGCCGCGATGCAGTACTCGCCGTTGAACGCGATCCCGTATCTTTCCCGGGTGGACGCGGGCACGATCGAGTTGGTGCGAAGTTTCGGTGTCGAAGTGGTGACCTCTGCGGATCTGGTGCAACGCTTCGAGGCGGTTTGGAACGATCAGCAACTGGACTCCCATCGCGCCGCCGCGGCAGCGCTCCGCCGCATTGTGGATGAAGCCTTCGACCACGTCCGGACGTCCATCGAGCGAAGCGTATCGTTGACGGAGTATGGGTTACAGCAGTTCATCTTGTCGCGCATGCGGGTGCATGGCTTGGTGACGGCAAGTCCTCCGATCGTAGCGGTGGACGAGCACAGCGCCGATCCTCATTACACGCCGGAGCCGACCGGTTCGGCCGAGATCCGCCGCGGCGGACTGGTGTTGATCGATCTGTGGGCGAAGCAGTCCCAGCCGGGCGCCGTCTACGCCGACATCACCTGGACCGGCTACGTGGGCGAGCGCGTGCCGGCCCGCCCGCGCGGGATCTTCGAGATCGTGCGACGGGCGAGGGATGAGGCCCTCTCGTTCGTCCAACGCCATGTGGCGGCAGGACGGTTCCCCTGCGGAGCGGAAGTGGATGACGTCTGCCGGCAGGTCGTCCGCGATGCCGGTTACGGGGAGCAATTTCTGCACCGGACTGGCCATTCCATCGGTGAAGACGTGCACGGCAACGGAGCGAACATCGACAACTTGGAAACACAGGACACGCGCCGGCTCCTACCGAGGACCTGCTTTTCCATCGAACCTGGCATTTATCTGGCCGGCGAATTCGGCATCCGCAGCGAGCTGGATGTCTATCTCTCGGATCGGAAGGCGATGGTCTTCGGCCAACCGGTCCAAACCGAGATCGTGCCGATTCTTAGATGAAACGGTTAGCGTTCGGCCGACAGCCTTCGTCCCGCACGGATTCCGCTTTTTCAGAAACTGAGCATGGATAGTTGAATACTGAACGCTGTACCTTTCTCAGAACGTTGCTTGACACCGCTGTCGAGCACGGGCTAGAGTCACGTTAGGCCCTAGCCCGCGAGGGACCACAGGATGTTTGGCACACTGGGCTTCTCCGAACTGATCATCATTCTGGCCATCGTGCTGATTATTTTCGGCGCAGGCAAGTTGCCGCAGATCGGCGAAGGGCTGGGCAAGGCGCTCAAGGGTTTTAAGAAGGAAGTCCACGACATCCCGCCACCCGAAGCCGTCCAACCTGCCCCGGAACCAATTCTGCAAGCCAAGCCTGCGGCGGAAGAGGCACAGATAGTCGCCAGCCAACCGGCGTCTCCCACTCCCAAGCCGACGGCTCCCTATACACCGGGACCGGAGCTGACTCCAGGAACCACGGCCGCGCTCATGGCGAACCTTGGGCCGCAACCAGCGCAGCCGCGGACTGCAGCGCCAGCGCAAACTATGCCGTCCGCTGCTCCCAGCTCTGCCCCCGCTGGCGCTCAGGGGCATCGGCCGCCGACAATGGAGGAGCGGATGGCGACTCCGCCCCCCGTCGCCCGGGCGCAATATCCGCCGCTCCCTCCGAGTGCGCAACCCAAGCCGGTGACGAAACGGCCGTCCGCGATCGTGAACAAAGAGGCTGTCGCCCGGGTCCAGGCGCAACAGGCGGCCCTCAAGCAGAAGGCCGCCCAGCAGGCACAGGCCGTGTCACAACCGGGAGGCCTCTCGCCTCAGGACATGCAGAGTCTCGGGTCCGGACTGGGCGATGCGCTCCGGACGTTTCGACAGGCAGTCGCCGATGTCCGCAACACAGTCGATCCGGAGATGCGCACCATTCAAGCTGAAATGGACGCTGCCCAGAAGGAAATCGAGCAGTCGATCGAAGCGGCCAAACAGATGCCAGCCGTGCAGGAAGAGCCTCCCAAACCGGCCTGACCGGGGTTAGCTATCCCTCGAGATACGGTGTCAGCGGCCCTTGCGTGTGATCCGTTGCCAAACTCCCTTGCTCACCACACTCATCCTGGTCGGCATCCTCGTTTTCCTCTCGGCTTGCGATCCGGATGAGCCGCCACGCCGCCCCGATGCGATCGTTCCGCATCTGGAGTCGCTGCTTGCGGACGCGGACCCCGAAGTTCGACGAACTGCCGCGGAAAGTTTAGGAAAGCTTGGACAACCAAGCTCGGCTGAGGCCTTGGTGAAGGCGCTGAACGATCCGGACCCCAGCGTCCGTCGGATAAGCGCCTGGGCGCTTGGTCGGCTGGGGGAAGATGTGGGTGATCGGATTTTGTCGACTCTGGCCGACCGGCTGCACGATTCTTCCGAACAGGTCCGACTCAGCGTGGCCCAGGCGATCGGAGAGCTCGGAGCGACAAAAACTGTCATCGAGCAGTTGGCTCAGGCGCTCAAAACCCCCGATGCCACGATACGGCGCGCGGCTGTTCTCGCGCTGCTCTCGCTCGATGCGCCGTCGGCCTACCCGGCTCTCGTTGAAGCACTCCGGGACGATGATGCGTTCGTTCGGCAGGGAGCGGTTGCAGCGCTGGGGGAACTGGCCGATTCGCGGGTGATTCCCCTGCTCCGGGAACGTCTCTTCCGCGATCCCGCGATCGGCGTGCGGACCGAAGCGGCGTTCCGCCTGGGAAAGATCGGCGACCGAGAAATCGTTGCCGACTTGGAAAAGGTTGCGGCGACCGATACGGATGCAGGAGTGCGCCGCTGGGCGAGGTGGGCGAGTGCGCAGATCAGCTCACCGTCCGATTCCGGTTCAGCGCATTGACGAGTTCCAGGACCTGGGCTCGGGCTTCCGGTGCGATGTCCGTAAACTGCACGCCCATGCCGGGAAAGAGCAGGTAGCGTTCGGGTTTGTTCCTGGTCCACGCGACCTTCCCCTTGGCCTTCAGCTTTTCCCAAGGTCGATCGGGAAGTGCGAATTCCACGGTCAATTCGGTCCCCTGCGGCAGCGGGGTGCTGCTCTCGATGAACAAGCCACCCCCGCCGATGCCTCCGGTGAGGCTATCAAACTGTTTCCCTTCCGGCGTTGTATAGCGGACTCGGATCGCCAGCGGAGCCCGCGGATGAGCGCGGCTGTGCGCAAAGCGTGAGTCTTCGTCGGAAGCGAGAATCC
Organism: Nitrospiraceae bacterium; assembly: GCA_035573855.1. Classification (GTDB taxonomy): domain Bacteria; phylum Nitrospirota; class Nitrospiria; order Nitrospirales; family Nitrospiraceae; genus DATLZU01. The sequence goes on along the minus strand of DATLZU010000039.1, from coordinate 59,133 downwards.
GCTCGATGACGGCTTCCCAGGTCAGTGTCCCCAGACGCTCACCGTTGATTCCCAGGAGCGTGATTGTTTCTTGATCGCAGTCGATGTCGAGAACTTTGCCCTGATGAGCTTCTGTCGCAGTCACCATGAGTTTCATGCACGATTCCCTTATCGGAACGAACTGCTTAGGTCGGTTGGCCGACCGCTTGGAGTGATCGGACGAGTTCGAGAATGCGGGCCCGCGTGTCGTTCGAGACTTCGGTGAACCGCACCCCCATACCCGGAGAGAAGGTATACTGATCCGCCTTTGGACAGACCCAGGCGACGACGCCTTTGGCCACCAGCCAGTCCGATGAGCGTTCCGGCAGGGAGAACTCCATTGCGAGCTTAGTTCCCACAGGCAGTGGCGCTTCGCTCTCGATGAACAGTCCTCCGCCTCCGATCCCTCCCGCTCGGCCTTCGAATTGACGACCCTCGGGAGTGCTGTACTTGACCCGGACGGCCAATGACACCCTCGGCTCGCTCCGCGCGTCCTTCATGCCCTGGGTCTTTCGGTGGGCCAAAATCTGATCGATGATGAAGTCCCAAGACAGACTGCCCAGCGGCTCGCCGCCGATTCCCAGCAGTGTAATCACCTCGCGTGCCGGATCCAAATCCAGAGTCTTGCCTTTGTGGCGGTTGCTCGAGCTGACGGAGAGTTTCACGGTCACCCCCGGGAGGTCTTTCTTTGAAGGGTAGTATAGCGCAGGGTTCGGAAATGTCGAATGGAAGCTGCGAATCCACCGGCGGCCAGGCCGCGTGGTGGCACCGGGTGTCGGGAAAAAACCAGACGAAAGCGCCGTCGACATGGAAGGAACAGGCGACCGGCCGCCACAGGGGAATACGATCCGAAACGGGACGGGCCGGAGAGAGTATGTGATTAGGCGCTTTTCATCTCTTTGTCCTGTTCGTAGATGCGGATCGGCTGGCTTTTCCCGGAGATGACCTCTTCCGTAATGACGATCTCTTTGATCTGCTTCTGGGAGGGAACATCGTACATGACGTCCAGCATGACCTCTTCCAGGATCGCGCGCAGTCCGCGCGCGCCGGTTTTCTGTGTGTAGGCTTTCCGCGCGATCGCGGCGAGGGCTCCTTCCGTGAACTTCAGTTTTACTTTCTCGAAGGACAGCAGCTTTTCATACTGTTTGGTGAGAGCGTTCCTCGGCTCGGTCAAAATGCGGATTAAGGCCTTTTCATCGAGTTCTTCCAAGGTGGCGACTACCGGCAGCCGCCCGATGAATTCCGGGATCAGGCCGTACTTCAGGAAATCTTCCGGTTGAACCTGAGCCAGAAGCTCTCCCAAACGGGCATCGGAGCGGCTTCGGACTTCCGCGCCGAACCCCATGGCCTTACGGTTCAGGCGCTGCTCGATGATCGACTCAAGCCCGACGAACGCGCCACCGCAAATAAAGAGAATATTGCTGGTGTTGACTTGGATGAATTCCTGGTGAGGGTGCTTGCGGCCGCCCTGCGGGGGCACGTTGGCGACCGTGCCTTCGATGAGCTTGAGCAGGGCTTGCTGAACACCCTCGCCGGAAACGTCTCGCGTAATAGAAGGGCTGTCGCTCTTGCGACTGATCTTGTCGATCTCGTCAATGTAGACGATCCCTCGTTCGGCTCGTTCGACGTCATAGTCGGCGGCTTGTAGCAGCTTGAGAATGATGTTCTCGACGTCTTCGCCGACGTAACCAGCTTCGGTCAACGTCGTCGCGTCGGCCAGGGTAAAGGGGACATCCAGATACTTCGCGAGCGTCTGCGCCAACAGCGTCTTGCCGGTCCCGGTCGGTCCGACCATGAGGATGTTGCCCTTCTGAAGTTCGACGTCGTCGACTTCGCGGGCGGAGATGCGTTTGTAGTGATTGTGGACCGCTACGGAGAGGATCTTCTTGGCTCGGTCCTGGCCGATGACATACTGGTCGAGATGGTGTTTGATCTCGGCCGGCTTCCTCAGCTTGGAGGAGATCTCCTCCTTCGCTTCTTCCCAGTCTTCCGCGATGATGTCGTTGCACAGGTTGACGCACTCGTCGCAGATGTAGACCGTGGGACCAGCGATCAGCTTGCGCACCTCGTCACGGCTCTTGCCGCAGAATGAGCACCGGAGGTGCCGATCCAACTTTTCCTGTTTCGGCATACGGCTCTCCCTGAAGCTATTTGTCTTTCGCCCCGTCCCTTTCCGACTCGTTTTGCTCGCGTCCCTTGGCGATCTTCGGAGGACGGGTGATGACCTCGTCGATAATGCCGTATTTCTTTGCCTCTTCGCCGGACATGAAGTAATCGCGTTCCGTATCCTGGGCAATCTTTTCCAGGGATTGGCCGGTGTGCCGGGCGAGAATTTCGTTCAACCGCTCGCGGATCTTGAGAATTTCTCTGGCATGGATGTCGATCTCAGTCGCTTGCCCCTGAAACCCTCCCATCGGCTGGTGAATCATCACCCGCGCGTTGGGCAACGCGAACCGTTTGCCTTTGGTGCCTGCAGCCAACAGCAAGGCCCCCATGCTCGCGGCCTGACCCAGGCAAATGGTGGTAATGGGCGGCTTGACGTATTGCATGGTGTCGTAGATACCCAAACCGGCCGTCACGCTGCCGCCCGGGGAATTGATATAGAGGTTGATGTCCTTTTCCGGATCTTCGGCTTCCAGAAACAGCAACTGAGCGATGACAAGATTCGCAAACACGTCGTCGATCGGGGCTCCCAAAAAAATGATACGGTCTTTGAGAAGGCGCGAGTAAATATCATAGGCGCGCTCGCCTCGATTCGTTTGCTCAATGACAATTGGAACCAGCATGCCGTGCAATCCTTTCAGCTAGGAGCTAGAACGTCGTCGGTAGTTTACCATAATTTGGGGTTCGCGCGTGCGCTGGACATAGAACCGGATATTAGAGGGAGCGGACAGAATGGACGGCGGTCATCCCTGAATCACCGAATGACGGTAGACGAAATCGAGGGCTTTGTCCGCCAAGATGCGGGCCTTCAGTTCATCCACCGACTCTTGCCCGCCTGCGAGAATCAACCGTCGGAGTTCGTCCGCCGCCAGTTTCAGTTCCCCCGCCAGCCGAGCGATTTCCGCGTTGATATCTTCCTCTTCGACGGTCAGCCCTTCTTTTTCGGCGATCGCTTCCAAGATCAGACCGATCTTGACCCGTCGTTGAGCTTCCGGGCGGTGTTCCTCGCGGAATTTGTTGAACTCTTCACCGCTGATTGCGGATTCATCCTGACCGGGTCCGATCCCTCGTTGCCGGCGGCGCGTCTGCAAGTGCTGCCGAAACATAGCTGCCAGCTCCCGTTCCACCAGCGTCTCTGGCAGTTCGAAGTGGTGGGTTTCCGCCAGCCGCTTCAGGATAGTGTCCTTGTACGTTTCCTCAATATCTTTCTTCAGCGCTGTTTCCAGTTCACTGCGAAGTCGGTCCCTGAGTTCCTGCAGGGAATTGTAGGGACCACAATCTTTGGCGAATTCGTCATCGACCGGCGGGAGCTTTTTCTGTTTGATCGAACGGATCTTCAGACGGAAAACGACGGTCTTGCCCGCCACCCGGGGATCAGGATGTGTCGGCGGATAGGGTTGCGAAATCTCCACCAACTCTCCCTCTTTCTTGCCAAGAAGATGCGGGTCGACTTCGACGCCGAGGATCGGGATCTTCGAACCGATCTTATGGAGCAGCCCTTCTTTCTTGGCCCCTTCAAGGGGTGCGAGATCCAGCAATCCTTCGACGTCGAGAATCGCATAATCCCCTTCACTGAGCGCAGTTCCCGTCGGCGCGGCATCCAACCGGGCATGTTGTTCTCGAAGGACCTCGACGGCTCGATCGATTTGTTCTTCGGTAACCATGCGTTTATCGGGTTTGAGCGAAATGGGATTGGGCGCTTTGTAGTCTCGCAGCTCGATCTTGGGCTTGATCTCGACCGTCGCCGTGAACGTGAAGGGAGCGTCTTTCTTGATTTTCACCCGCTCTAGTGGCGGGATCTCGACCAGGACGGGGACGATGCCGGCCTGCCGGATGGCTCGATCATAGTAATCCGGCACAAGACTCCGGATCACGTCTTCCTCCACCGTCTTCGCGTAGCGCTTTTCCAGCAACGCCAGAGGGGCTTTGCCCTGGCGGAAGCCTGGAATTTGAACCTGACGATTCAGTTCCATGTAGGCTTGAACGAATCGCTGCTTGACCTCCTCGGCCGACACTTCGATTTTAAGCACCCGCTTCATCGGTCCGAGCTCAGAGACTTCCATCTTCATGTGCCATGAACTCCAGCCGACAAGCCCCCCGCGGCATCCGCTGTCCGTCGGGAGCGAGCGTGTCAGTTCAAGTTTTGAGGGTTGCGGTTCGGTTCGCGAGATGGTTGGTGCGAGAGGGGGGACTTGAACCCCCACGGTTGCCCACGAGATCCTAAGTCTCGCGCGTCTGCCAATTCCGCCACTCTCGCTCCTCTCCACCTGCAGCGGAAGCACAATCACCGCGCCGCGCGCGCCATTCGCTTCCATTCTCTTGTACAGTCCGTCGCGCGCTACTGTCAACCATGATTGTGCAAGGCAAGGGGCCGTTTCGCCCCCCTTCGCCGCTTCGGGCGATTCTGCGACGCGGGGCGACGATCGCACTTCCGCCTGGGCCTTCGAGCGGGCCTGGACGAGCCTCGTGGTTGGGTTGGAGTCAACCGGCGGGGCGTGGTGGCACAAGGATGAGTTGGGCGGTATAATGGTGACTTGAACCACTCGGGAAGGCTTCTGGATCTTCACGGAGTTAGCCGGTGGTGTGTCGACTCCCAACGTTCCCGCCGGTTGCTTCGGTCCTTCTTCCTGACACAGATTCGGAAGTCTTGCCTGTCGCGCAGCATGCAAGATCTTTCAGGCAGCGCACCGGAAGGAGGTGCCAGATGAAACAATGGGTAATCAGGGGAACGGTTTGGCTCGCTGCGGTGGCCTTGACGCAGACCAGTTGGGCGTACCGTGATTATTTCAGTCCCGAACAAAAGGCTCAACTGGCCAAGATTCAGACGGTGCTGGTGGACGCCATCGCCCTGACTGACAAAGGCGCGGTCGACGCCGGGCCGATCGCGGAGGTCGTCACACGTCGCATGAGTGAACTCGGCTATACGGTTGTCCGTGACAGCGGGAAACCTCACGACGTCGTCTTCAAGGTTAAGTGCGAGCAGCGGAAGACTTGGGAAGGCACGACGGCGGCTGGAGGAGACAATGATCTTCCCGATGCTCCCTCTCGGCTGTGGAAAGGGCCGGCCTGCCAATTGACGTACGTCCTGGGCGGTATGAAGATCAACTGGCAGAAGGAAGTGCGGACAGATTTTGAGGATGCCGTGCAGGCGGCGAACGGCGCAGACCCCGGTGTGTTCGCGATGGCCAAGCTGAAGGAGCGTCTGGAGCAATACGATTTCCCGGTCCTCATCACAGCGGAATGGGGACAGCCGGATCGGCTCATTAAGCTGTTGGACGACAAGAACACGAATCAGTTGCGAAGGCTGAAAGTGATTTCGGTCCTCGGCGAGATGCAGGCAGACGAGGCGCTGCCCAAACTCAAGGAGGCTCTGAAGGACAAGGATTTGGCCAAGCAGGCCGCCGTGGCCTTGGGCAATGTGGGCAAGGACAGCATCCCGCTGTTGATCGATATTCTGAAAAATTCGAAGCAGCCGGAACTCCAGGCCGCGGCGGCGAAAGGGTTGGGCGACGTCGGGAACCTCTACGGCGACAATTCCGTGGTACCTCCGCTTCTGGAGATGTTGGATGCGCCGGGGATTGACATTACCGTCCAGACGGAGATCGCCTGGGCGCTGGGGCGCGTGCCGGACCGGCGGGCGGTGCAGCCGCTCTTCGCGCTTGACCGCAAGCTGCAGAAGATTCGGAACGACCCTCCGGATCCGTTGATCAAGAAACTGAAGGAAGCGGTGTTCTGGGCGATCAAGCAGGTCTACACGGAAGATCAGTACAGCTAATTCGGCTGCGCGCTTTCGCGCGGCGATGAGACTGGCGGGCTGCAAGTCGTACCTTCGACCTGCAGCCCGTCGACGTGTTGAACACCCTTTCCTTTGGCTCGGCTCTCGGGCTTGCACCCTGTTTCTGCACCCTCAACGAACGTCGCGTCCGAGGACATCCATTTCATCAGCCCCAAACCAGCCTGCTCAGCGAGTGCGCGGCGGCTCGGTTGACGTGTCGAGCAGTGTTATACTCTTGCGAACACGTTCACCCTGCAGGAGGATGTTCTATGCGTATGATCTCGCGCCGGCGCTTTCTGCAACTCTCCGCCGCAGCCGGCGGGGTGCTCGTCATGGGCGACGGGGTAAACCAGATCCTTGGGTTCGCAGGCAGGACGCATCTCGCTTCGGCCGCCGGGCCGATCAAAGTCGGCATCATCGATCCTTTGTCCGGCCCCTATAAGACGTCCTCGATCCACGACGTGCATGGGGTTACGGTGGCGGTGGACCTCTATAAATAAGCGTGGCGGCGTGCTGGGACGTCCGGTCAGTCTCATCGAGGCCGATGACGCGTCCAACGTGGACACCGCGATCAAGGCGGCCACCAAACTGGTCAAAGACGATCGCGTGGATTTCCTCATGGGCACGTTCAACGGTGATGTGGCAATCGCCGTCTCGGAATTCGCCAAGCAGGAAAACAGGCTCTTCATGGTCACAGGCGCCCACATCATGGACTTGACCGGCTCCCGCTGTAATTCCCACACCTTCGTCTTCATGCCGAATGCCCGCATGATGGCGCAGGCGGTCGTGCCGCATATCGTGAAGGCCTACGGCAACAAGTGGTTCATGATCACGGCCGACACGGTGGACGGCAAGGCGGCGCTGCAGGCCATGACCGAAGCGCTGAAGGCTCAAGGCGGCGACGTCGTCGGGTCGGTCACCACGGCTTTTGGCGCGACCGATTTCACGGCTCCGCTGATGGAGGCGAAGAATGCCAAGCCGGGCGCGGTGATCCTGAACCTCTACGGCTGGGATCTCGTTCACGCGTTGAAAGCCTATACGAAGCTGGAGCTGGCGAAAGAGAAGATCGGCGTCGGCGGGATGATCGGCGGCGAGCAGATCGGCCGGCCGTTAGGCTATGCGAACAACGCCGGCGTCTGGGGGCTGATCTGGGATCCGAAGATCAACACCGAAGGGTCGAAACGCTTCATTCAGGGCGTCATCGACAAGTACAACCATACGCCGACATCGCGGTGTTACCACGGCTACGCGGCGATGATGCAGGTCTTGGAGGCCGTTCGCCGGGCCGGGACGACCGACACGGCCGCCGTCATCAAGGCTCTGGAAGGTCACGAGTTCGACGGGCTCAAGGAAGGGCGGTCCTATTTCCGGGCCTGGGACCACCAGCACGTGCAGGATGTCTTGGTGGGCGAGGCCTACGGGAAAGAGCTGGGCTTGGGTCACTACAAGATTCTGGCCACCGTTCCGGGAGATGCGGTTGCCGGCGGGGTCGAGCAGAACCAGTGTCGATTGTAAAATTCGCTCTTCGCTGAGCGACGGACGGCCGGTCGCAGCCCGGGCTGCGACCGGCCCGTGCGTCTAGCGCCCTTGCTTCTCCCCTGCCTTGGCTCTTCCCTTTCGACCATGCTCGCCGGCGGCTTCATCGGCCCGTTCGAGTCCGCGTTTTTTCCCTTTCTTGTCCGATTTCATCTCCTTCCCCACCTTCTTTCCGCCTTCAGCCTTGGGCTCCTCGGAAGCCGCTGGAGCGGCGGGAGCCGGCTCGGCCGGAGCAGGTGCCGGCGGCGCTGGAGCAGCCGGAGCGGCTGGCGGCGCAGCCGGAGCGGATGGGGCTGGCTCCTCCGCGAAGGTCGAGGCAAAGGTGAATGTCATGACGATGGTCAGCGCGCTTCTCAGCATCCGTCTCATTGGCCTACCTCCTTGTGGTGGGAAGACGGGCGACACGGCGATGCGGCTACCGCGTCATCAGGTCGTTCAATGACTTGTCGAGTTTTCCTATCCCTTCGGCGGCTTTCTCCGAGGCCTTCTGCCGGGATTGGTCCATCTGTCTCTGGACCGCGCTTTCGGCTTTCTGCCTCCGTTCGGTCGCTGCGGTTTCCGCCTTGGCCTTCTGCCCAGCTGCAAGGTCCGCGGTCTTCTGCTTCTCCTCGGTCAGCTTCGACCGCGCCTTCGCCTTTTTCTCATCCGCCAAACTCTTGGCCCGTTGCGTTTCATCGGTGACCGCCTGTCGGGTTCTGGCCTTCTCGTTTTGGAGCAAGTCCTTCGCGGCCTGCTGGTCTTCGGCGGCCCGCTGCTGAAGAGTGGATTTCATCTCACCGAGCGTCGGAGTGAGCTGGCTGGTTTCAGCCTGGCTGAAGGAGCTGAACGCCAATGAAGCGACGAGGAGCAGGGCGATTGCGAATATGGGTTTCATGATGGGCTCTCCTTTTTGCAGACGAGTTACGCAGCCTTGACCTCTGACGTGCAGTGGGCGCACTTCGTCGCCTTGAGCGGAATCTCGGAAAGGCAGTACGGGCACGGTTTCGTCGAGGGAGCAGGCGGAGCTTCTGGTTTCCTGGTCATGGCGTTGACTTGCCTGACAAGCAAAAAGATCGCGAACGCCACGATCACGAAATCGAGGACCGCCTGTAGAAACACTCCGTAGTTGATGGTCGGTGCGCCGGCCGCCTTCGCCGCGGTGAGCGAGGAGTAAGGCTGACCGGACAGGTTGATGAACAGACTGGAGAAGTCCACTTTGCCCAACAGCAGTCCGATCGGCGGCATCAGGACGTCGCTGACCATCGAGCTCACGATTTTCCCGAACGCCCCGCCGATGATGATCCCGACGGCCATATCCAGCACATTGCCGCGCATGGCGAAGACTTTGAATTCCTTCAGCATGGCAGACCCTCCTGATTGGTTGTGTGAACGAAGCCCTACGCTCACCGCTTGAGGCTGGTGTCGAAGCTATAGCCGAGAGTCCAGAGATACAGGTTGTCCGTGTCCGTGGTCCCGGGAGGCGGGTTATTGTTGTAGCGAATGGTCCACTGAAAGCCGCTCACGACCCCGTCGATGATCTTGAACCGGACACCGGTGTCCGCCGTGATGTAATAGTCTTTGCTGTTTTGCAAAGAGGGGAAGCCCTCTTCGTAGTGATAGAACGTGATTTTTTCGTCGAACATCGGCCAGTTCAACTTGACGGACCAGCGTCCACGGAACGACGTCTTGTCCTGCGCGATCTTAAAATCCTCGTTGAAATAGGCCGCGCCGATTTCCGCATAGAGCGTCATGTCCTTCAGCACGCCGCTGCTGAAGTCGCCCTTGTCGATAAATTGATAGCCGGGGCCAGAGGAGAGCGACGTGCGGAGATTCAAATCCTGAAACGTGTCTTGTTCGAAATAGGAGGCGGCGAACCAATAGAACCGTTTAGTCAGGAAGAAGTCCAATTTGATGGTGCCTCGGCTATTCCGCACGATCAACCGACCTCCGTCGTCGCCGTAAATGTATCGACCTAGCAGAGTCAGCCGCAGCTTTTCGCTTCGCCCCGTGAATTCGCCGATCATGCTGGCGTTCCGCAGATGGCTGTTCCCTGTGGTTTGCGAGAACCCCACCTGAAGGCTCCCGCTGTAAACCACGGGGGGCTGAACGAGAGGATTGATGGAGACGACCGCATCGAGCGGGACGGTCAGGAATCCGGTCATGGGCTGAGCTTGGAGAAGCAGCGTCCCGCTCTCGCCTTCTTGAGCCGTGGCCACCAACACGGTTCCTTCTTTCAAGTGGAAAGGCAAAGGATGGGTGGTGGTCAACTTGGCAACGGTCCCCCATTTGATCTTGACCACGTCCCCGACTCCGAAGGCCGTCTTGATCATGAGTTCGCCATTAGACATTTCTATCACTTCGCCATACATCGCGCTGCCGTCCTTCAAAGTGACCACGTCCGCCCCTTCGGCTCTGGCTGAGCCGGTGAAACTCAAGAAAAGAACGAAGACCAAAGCCGACGCAAGGCCTGCGGGTACGTTCTTCATGAGCCCTCCATTGAGAATGGCTGCAATCGCGGCTGCACTGATCTGGATAAGCGAGGATGGACGGCAGTAGGATGAGGTGCAAACTATAGCAAACTACGTTGTCGATTACAAGCCTCCTCAGTGGGGACTCCGTGCAGCGCGCATGACCTTTCCCACGGGGGACCTGATGGCCAAGAAGCGGCTGCGGAGCGGAGCGGAAGCAACGCCCCGGAGAGACTGGAGGGCGGCACCTCCAGAACGAGCGCAGGAAATGCGTCGGCAGCCTCACCAGGAACGGTACGGCATCATGAGGAGTTGGGACTGAGCGAGATGTTAGAGGTTAGCCCTAATCCGAAAACAATGTCGATACACCGATGTGAACTGCCCACGGGTGGCGCGGTGGCCCCACACCTGGCTTGAGGGCAAGCCAGTGTGTCGGGGACCCCTGCCCCACCGCGCGCAACGCAAGGGTCGGGGCGCCCATTGCTCCCCGCATGCAAGGGGCCATGGGGATGGGTGGAGTGAGCGGGGCACCCATTGCACTCTGCAGAGCAATGGGTCCTGGGCTGTTCGCCGCGACAGGACCCGTGGACTAGCCCGATGACAGCAGATTTATTTTCGGATTAGGGTTAGATGTTAGAGGGAAAGGCTTTGGAAGCCACCATGAGGCGAAACGCTAAGTGCGTAAGGGCGGGCCGCGCACCCAGAACCAGGAATCCGCACGGACAAGGGATTCGTGCGGAGGCGTCAGGATCCCTTTCACCGTCCAAAGAGTTGTTTCAACATCTCTTGGCCTTTCTGGACCGCTTCTTCAGGGCTCTTTGACTTCAACATTTCTTCGACCACTTCTTTGGCCTTCTCTTTCACCTGCTCTTGCACCTTGGCGCCGATCGCTTTGGTGTCGAGGCCATAAAACGGTGTCTGCACGGTCCCTGTGATGACAAGCGGGACGGTCACTCGCCCGTTTGACATGGCCAGCTTGGCGACGGGCGAGCCGGTGGCAATCTTCTGACTAAGCGCCTCGGACAAGTTCAGGCTGGCTTTCAGATGAAGGGTCTGGTCGAACCCGACCGTGCCGTTCGCCGTGGCTTGAAAATCGTGGCTGTCCAGCAAGAGGCGCTGCACGGCGACGACGCCCTGCTTGATCGCGACGTCTCCCTCGATCGTCGAGAACACGGTGGCTTTCACGTTGTCCGTCGAGATGCCGGCTACTTTGAGGAGAGCTGCCACTTCCTGCAGTAAGTTGACACCTTCGAGCTTGCCGTCCTTGATGTCCAAATGTCCGATCCCTTCGAGCGCCTTGGTGAGGTCCGGCATGGTGAACCCACGGCCCAGGATCGCCATCTCCATGGCGGCCGTCCCGCTGATGGAAACCTGGTCCGTGCCGACGGCCTCGAGGGCCGGCCCCAGTTGCAGGCCTTGCATGACGACTTTCCCGTTGAACGGAGGGGCGTCGGCGCCCAGTGTCAGCCCCACCTGGGCTTTGGTCTGCCCGTTGAAGATGTCGAACGACAGATTGTTCACGCGTGCCTCCTGCCCTTTCAGCTCAGCCGAGATCTGGAGATTCTTGATCTCGACAGGTTTTTTGAGCGGCAATGCCAACGGGAGATCGGCGGTGTTGATCACCTGAGACGAGATGCTGAGCTGGGTGCTGCCGCCCACCGAACTGCCTTTGATCGCCAGCTGCGTCTTGCCGAGCGCCAGGTCGACAGTGGCCGACTCGATGTCGGCGGTCTCTTTGAGCGGCCCGAAGGCGCCGTCGATGGCGATCGGCAGATTCAGCGGCTGCACCAGCGTTTCGAGGCGCAGCTTCGGTGTCTGACCCAGGCCCACGGAAGCGAGCTTCACAGTGAGGTCCTGCAGCCGATACTCGACGGGGCTGGCGACCGAGAGATCCCGATACGTGATAGTGCCGCCGGTCAGCGACACGCGATCTACGGCAAGCAACGCCAAGATGCGAAGCGGACCCTCAGGCGGGTGAGTCGGCACGCGAGTCACGGCTTTAGGCTCGGCCGGCCCTTTCTTGCCGATGGTGGACACGTTCAGGGCTCCGTCGCGATTCTTGATGACGGTGATAACGGGATCGCGCAGCGTGATCGCTTCGATTTCGATGCGACCGCTCAGGAGCGGCATCAGCTTGACGCCGACATCGAGCGAGGTCAGCGAAGCAAACGGGTTTGCGCCAAAGGCGGGATCGTCGAGCACGGAGAATCCTGCCACCCTGGCGCCGATCCGGGGAAAGATGGTGAGCCGGATGTCTTTGAGTGAGATTTTCCGGTTGAGCGCGTCTTCGATGATGGGACGGTACTGATCCTGGTATTTATTCAGGTCGATGATGAACGGAAGGAGGAGGACCAGGAGCACCAGCGCAAGAACGACGACGCCGAGAACCGCCAGCACTTTCATCATGCCACTTCCCCTCATGTTACGCAGTATAGTGAGGTCTCTCCGTGAGGGTCAACGCGAGCGGCAACATTTCCTGCGCGTCAGGATACCGGAAATCGCGCGGGTCTCTGGCGATCCCGAGCGAGGGAAGCGACTCTCTCCTTGGGTGGGGTTGAACACGCCCGAGGTGCGCCTCCTTCGCCTTGCCGCTGAGAGGGTCGCATGTTAAGATGCCATCTCTCTGCTGGCGACCAAGATGGCGGCTCATGCTGAACTCACGGCGAAGTGCTGGGGAAAAAGCGAAACGGCAAGGACGGGTTTCTCCAGGCACCCAAGAGCCGTTACAAGGTATCCGGCTCCACTGGCGAGGTGGAGAGGTGCGAGAGTGGACGAATCGGCGTGCCTGGAGAGCACGTGTGCTGGTAACGGCACCGTGGGTTCGAATCCCACCCTCTCCGCCAACCAGGCTTGCTCGTGCCGGCTCATCAGTGTTTTTAGCGTGATTAACGCCGCCCGATAGACATCTTTAGTGTTCATGTGCAGTAACGGGAGCCAAGGACTGAGTGCTGAGTGAGATTAAGCAGAGCGAACGGCCTAAAAGTGTCCTTCATCCCTCAGCGCTCATCACTCGGAACTTCTTGATGGATAGGGGCTGGGCCCTGTGCAACAGAATCCTGTGAACTCCGCCAGGTCCGGAAGGAAGCAACGGTAAGCAGGCCAGTCTGGGTGCCGCAGGATCACCTGGCCCCGCTCAACCTCGAAGCGAGGAATGTTGAACGCTGAATTATGAATTAAAAATTGCCCGAATCTGCTCAATTCATCATTTCACATTCATCATTCCTGATTCGGAGTCACGAGACGTTGGAGTATCAGGTTTCCGCCAGAAAATATCGGCCCGCGACCTTCGAGGACGTGGTCGGGCAGCCGCACGTCGTCCGGACGTTGGTCAACGCGATCAAGACGAAACGGATTGCGCAGGCTTTCCTGTTTTCCGGCACCCGCGGCGTGGGCAAGACTTCCGTCGCGCGGATTCTGGCCAAGGCACTCAATTGCGAACAGGGGCCGACCGGCACGCCGTGCAACGTCTGTCCGAACTGCATCGAGATCGCGCAAGGGACTTCGGTGGACGTGATCGAGATCGACGGCGCGTCGAACACGAGCGTCGACGATGTGCGCGAGATCCGGGAAAACGTCAAGTTTACGCCGTTTCGCGGGAGCTATCGCGTTTACATTATCGATGAAGTTCACATGCTGTCGAATTCCGCGTTCAACGCGCTGCTCAAGACGCTGGAGGAGCCACCGCCGCATGTGGTGTTCATTTTTGCGACCACTGAAATTCATAAGATCCCGCCGACCATCCTTTCGCGTTGCCAACATTACAACTTTCGACGCATCCCCCAAACCGAAATTATTGAGCGATTGCGCCGTGTGGCCGTGCAAGACGGCATTACGGTGGAAGATCGCAGCCTGGCCGCGCTGGCTCGGGCCAGCGCGGGCAGCATGCGGGACGCGCTCAGTCTGCTCGATCAGGCGGTGGCCTTCGGCGGGAAAACGATCAAGCACGCCGACTTGGAGGTGCTGCTGGGGGCTGTGCCGCAAGAACATGTCCGTGCAATGATCGAGGCTGTCATCGCGCAAGACAGCCCGGCGGCACTGCGAGTGATCCATCGTCTGCTTGATCAAGGTCATGACCTGCGCGCGTATTGCGCCGATCTCGTCGAATACGTGCGGAATCTTTTAGTGGCGTCGGTGGTCTCGTCGCCGCAGGACCTGCGCGGGTTGATCGAGGCGTCCGAGGAAGACATTCGCCAACTCGCCTCGGACGCAAAGATGTTCACGCCGGAACAAGTACAAGAATTGTTTCGGATCCTGACTCAAGCCGAGGATGCTTTGCGGCTGAGTGCTCACCCCCGGTATGTGCTGGAGGTGGCCGCCGTGCGGGCCACGAAGCTGCTCGGCTCCGGTGGACAGGGGGCGGTCGCGTCCGGGCGCGAGAAAGCCGCGACGGCCCTCCCGGTAAAGCAGCAGGCGTCCGGCAAGGCGGACCGATTCGCACAGTCCGCTGAGGCGGCGGCGAAAGTTCCGTCGGACCGGTACCCAGTTTCGACCGATCCCGAGGCACCGGACATCGCCCTGCCGCGTGCCGCGCGCGTCTCGTCGTCCCTGACTCAGAACCGTCGCCGCCCGCCGGGATCCGTCTCGGCCTCCGCTTCGGCCGACAAGCCGTCGGTTGAGAGCAAATCCGCGCCGACCGCGCCCGTGATTGCGTCGGTCCCTCCGCTTCAGCTCGACTGGGACCAATTTCAAGAGGAAGTGGCGAGCGTGCATCCTGGCATTGCTTCGTTTCTCGAACGAGGGCGTTTCGTCGGAATCGAAGGCAATCAGATCATAATTGGATTCACCAAGGGGGAGACGGTAGCCCGCTCGTTTATTGAGAGAGAAGACAATCTGCGGGTTATTACCGAGCTGTGCCAGCGGCTCTCAGGCCAGCCGGCCCGTCTGCACGTGGTCGAGTTGGGGGACGGCGATCAGCCGGGACCGACCATGGCGGAGATGCGGGTAGCCAAAGAGCGGGAGCGACGGCAGATGCTGTTCGAGCACGTCCGTGCCCGTCCCTTGGTCAAACAAGCTCTCGAGATGTTTGGCGGGGACCTCATCGAGGTCCGGCAGACCGCGGCTCCGGTAACGCATCGTTCGTCCCCGTCGCAGGAGGCCCGATCATGAAGAATCCGTTCGGCAATATGGCCAACCTTGTGAAGCAGGCCCAGGCCATGCAGGAGCAAATGGCCAAACTCCAGGAACAAGCGGCGGCGAAAACCGTGACCGGCACAGCCGGCGGCGGGATCGTGACAGTGACGGCCAACGGCGCCATGCAAATCGTCAGCATCGCTCTTGATCCGGAAGTCGTCAAGTCCGGCGACGTGGAGATGCTGCAGGATTTGGTTATTGCGGCGACGAACGACGCGCTGCGCAAGGCGCGTGACATGGTGGCCGAGGAGATGAAAGCGCTGACGGGCGGCTTACGCATCCCCGGCTTGTTCTGAATGCGTCATGCGGCGAAGAAGGAAAGCGCTCAGAGCGCCTCCGATTCGTCAAACCTTCCGTCATCAAGCATCGGTCCGGTATGGGCGTCGATCAACAAGGATTGCTGGCGCGGTTGATCGGTGAACTGGTGAAGCTGCCCGGCATCGGCCGGAAAACCGCTCAGCGCTTAGCCTTTCATTTGCTCAAGGCCGAACGCGAGGAGGCCTTGCGGTTGGCCGACGCGATCCGTGCCGTCAAGGATGGTCTTTCGTTCTGCCGTCAGTGCCGGAATATCGCAGAAGGCGAATTGTGCGAGTTTTGTTCGGATCCTAAACGGGATCGTGCCACAATCCTCGTGGTGGAGGAACCGAGCACGCTGTACGCCATTGAGCGGGCCGGCGGCTATCGCGGCTTGTATCATGTTCTCTTGGGTTCTCTCTCGCCGTTGGACGGAGTCGGTCCTTCGGACATTCGCGCGCAGGACCTGGTTGACCGGCTCAAGGCGGGCGGAATCGAAGAAGTGATCCTCGCTACCAACCCGACCATCGAAGGAGAAGCGACGGCGATCTACCTCACCAAGTTGGTGAAGCCCTTCGGCGTACGGGTTTCACGGATCGCCTACGGGGTTCCGGTCGGAATGGATATCGAATACGCCGACGAGGTCACGCTTCTGAAGTCCATCGAAGGCAGACGAGAGGTGTAAGACCGTGTGCCTGGCGGCCATTGACCCCCTCGGTCGTCGGCTGGTATAGTTTGCGCTCGGCCGAAGCTTGAAGCTCATCGACCTGTACGATGAAGTCCCGTCCGTCAGCCAAGACAAAAGCAAAAGTCTCGGTCCGCACCAAACTCGCCCGGTCGTCCCCATCCCGGTCCGGCGGACGGTACCCGGACATTCGTCGCGACCTTGAACGACAACGTGCCGCCATCTTGGAAGAAGCCGGGGAAGTGCTGACCAATCGCGCCCAGGTAGAGAGTTTTCCCGACGTCAGTGATCAGGCCTCGGCGGAAGTGGATCAGAACTTTTCGCTGCGGATCAGGGAACGTGAGCGGAAACTGCTGAAAAAAATCGACGACGCGCTTGGACGCCTCGCCACCAACACGTATGGTATCTGCGAGCGGTGCGGAGAGGAAATCCCCTACAAACGGCTCAAAGCCCGCCCTGTCACCACCCTTTGCATCGCGTGTAAGACCCTCCAAGAAGAAGAAGAAGAGAAGATCCGCCGGTAACTCTTCCATCCCGTGGACAATCCTTGGCCGCCGGAAAGGATTTGCACCGCCCATCGGGTGGGTGCCCGAACCCAGCTTCCTAGCGGCGCAGAGCCTTCAGTTTTTTTCGGGCCATGTCTGCTCGGTCGACTTCTTCGGGAATGCCTTGGACGAGCGCCAAGTAAGTTTCGTATTCGGAAATAGCCCGTTTCGGGTTGACGGATTCATAGGCTTCCGCCAGGTTGTAGCGGGCAATGGCGTAGTTGGGCCGCAACGTCACCGCTTTTTCGAAGGAAGCGAGAGCGTTTTCCCTGTCTCCCAGTTTGGCGTACACCGTCCCGAGATTATTAAGCACGTCCGGTGTATTAGGCCTGATCGCAAGGGACTGCAGCATTTCGATTTTGGCTTTCTCTAGGTCTCCCTTCTTTTCCCAGGCTATACCCAGGCGATGATGGGCTTCTGCTAACCAGACCTTATTGGAAAACCCACTCGCAATGGCTTTCTGGTAAGCATCGGCTGCGATGTCGTAGTTCTGTGGACCGCAATAGGCCAGTTGGGCTGTCTGCCCGCGTGCGAATTGCTGAAGGGACGTGAACGGCTCCTTGTCTTCTGCGCCCTGACTGTCGAAGCGCTGGCCCTGCTTGGTCCCTGGTGGGCTGCGAAGCCGATCAAGAAACTCCTTCCGATAGGGAGAAAACAGCCTGACATAGGGATCGATCGAAAACGAAGCCTGAAGCAACGTCTGATGGTCGCTGTCTCCCAGAATCAAGTATTGGGTGGTGGTTTTCTCGTCTCCCGTTTCGTAGAGGGAACTGGACTCCATGTCGGCCCGAGTCACCAGTTTGGCAACATTGAGATAGAACTCCAGTGACGGCTTGAGCTGCGAGAGGGTCCGGCGCAAGACGGGATAGGGAGCCAGGTCCAATCCGACAGGATAGGTAAAAAGAGCGCCGACAAGGATGCCATCCTCGTCGAAAAAATAGGATTCTTCGGCTTTGGACGCGCTATGCTCGGCCGAAATGCTCAGTTCCTGCCCGCTGCCCCAGGGTTGGCGCCGGATGGAAACCAAACTATGCCGTTGGAGAAACGTCGGCTTGTCGTCGCATAGCGCGGCTGACTTCAAGAGGATGAGGTCGCTGGCGGAGGGGGGAAGGTTCGACGGAGGCCCCTCCGTGGCACAAGCGACGGCGAGTGCCACGACGGCCAAGCCGAGCAACAAGAAGAAGCAGCGTCGCTCCGGAGAAGACTTCATCGGGAGTCCAGGGGGCGGCCGAGCGTCCGGCGCCCCTAGAACCCTAAAATATTGCTACGGGCAAAGGCAAGAGGGGAAGCGTGGTATGGAGGCGAAGGGCCACTGCTTGTCTCCGGATTACGGGGTTCCTAACCGATACCGCTGGGCATCGAGCATCGCGTCTTCGCTCGTGTACCCGTGCAAATTGGGATTGAGAGAAGAGAGACCGTACACCGGCCGGTTGATCCCGTAGTCGATTACCACCCCGACGGGGTGCAGGAGAAACGTGACCCAACGGAGCGGATGGTCGTTGATAGGCGAAGCGGCCATTGGGTTCGTGTAAACGAGGGACGTACTGTCCATCGCCCCGTAAATACTCGTCGGCGGAGTATAGCTTTCCGTGCTCGTGCTGGCGCAGCCCTCGAAGCTTAACGTCGCTGTCGCCAAGCAAGCTGCTCCGATAAGAACTCGTACTTGCCGCATACCACACCTCCCGTCATTTAACAAGAACTCCCTCCGCAGTCTCGTCTACACCGCGAAGTGTAGCCTACCAGTGGGCTTCTGTCCAGGTTTTGACCTAATTGCGCCGCCTCGGCGACTGCGGGGAGGGGGCAAAAGAGTTAGGAGTTATATGGGTAAAGACTCTATCCGCCCGCCCCAATTGTGATATCTGATTTTGATATGAGGCGTTGAGAGTGGGCGGACCACACGAAGTGCGTATGGTGGGCGATACTGGTATCGAACCAGTGACCTCTTCCGTGTGAGGGAAGCGCTCTCCCACTGAGCTAATCGCCCACCCGTGGGTCAGTCTAGCACGGCCATTGGATCCGGTTCAATCTTGCCGCTCAAAGGACGCGAGACTTCTCGCCCCTTCCTTACCCTGCGCCGGACCGAGCTCCTTGACTCAAGTCTGCCGGTATGATTAGCAAGGTGTTGAAAAAGCGCTTTGGGCGCCGTGAACATGGGGAGTCGAAGGAGGTGCGGGCAGTGGATCCATCACCTGCAGATGTTCTCCGAAGACCGTCATACCCGCTGGATCGATATTCGGCTGGCGGACTCGTTCGGCATCCTGTAAGGTCTACCTTGCGGAGCCGTTGAGAGGAATCAGCCAGCGTGTGGTTCTTCAGCTTGTCCATCCAGCAGCATAGCGAATTCCTTTTCCCGATGATTCTCGCGAGGCTGCCTGTGCTGCTTACGGTCGTGTGGCTTGCCCTCTCAGCCTGCGGGAAACAAAGGGATGCGGTGGTCTCCGTGGCCTTGCATCCAACGAATCCGAACATCATCTATGTCGCCACGAATGAAGCGGTGTACAAGACCCGCGACGGGGGGGCGACCTGGGAGAAGTTCCCCGACTTTAGCGCCAGACGGGTTACGGTCGTCGCCGTCGATCCGCAACTCCCAGCTATCGTCTATGCTGGTACGATGGGGGACGCGGTCTACAAGAGTCCAGACGGGGGCCAGCATTGGCTCCCGCACAATGTCGGCCTCAAAGAGCATGTCTCCTACGTCAACCAGTTTGTGTTTCACCCGACCAACACCGAAATAGTCTACGCGGCCACAACGGTGGGTGTGTTCTACACCAGAGACGGCGGCAGAGAGTGGGAAGAGCGTATGAATGGAATGAAGGAAGTTCACATCGTCGTGACCATCGCCATAAATCCCCGGAATCCGCAGGTGCTGTATGCGGGCACGACGGGAGGAGTCTATCGGACCCGCGACGGCGGGCTCTCGTGGCATAAGATCAACAACGGGTTAATCCCGGAAGAAGAACTCATGGCGTCGATGTCGCTCGGCGTGAATATCCTTGTTGTGGATCCGATGGCACCCGAGACGGTCTACGCCGGGACCACCAACGGGCTGTTCAAGACGACGAACGGCGGCGACGCCTGGGAACGGATCGGCCGGTCCCTTCCGGATCAGTTCATCAGTACCATGCTGATCCACCCGACCGATCACAACGTGCTGTACGTGGGAGGCCGTGCCGGCGTCTTCAAGAGCCACGATGCTGGCGCGAGTTGGCGGGCCATGAACACCGGGCTCGAGACACTCAACATCCGCACGATCGTGCTGAGCCCGCGCGATCCGAATCTTCTCTTCGTTGGGACCAACGGGAGCGGGCTCTATCGTTCGACCGACGGCGGCAAGACCTGGATCCGTGTCCCGTTGACCGAAGTCACGGCGGCTCGGGCTGCCGCTTCGAGCTGAACGGCGAGGGGGAATATGTCGATCATTCTGCTCGTTCGTCATGGCGAAACGGACTGGAATCGCAGCGGTCAGATCATGGGCGACCAGCCGATACCGCTGAACCCTCACGGCGCGGTCCAGGCGCATCAACTCGCCGCTTGCCTGAAGGGGTGTGGCATTCAGACCATTTATTCAAGCCCTGTCGCGCGGGCAGTCCAGACCGCGGAGATTCTGGCCTCGGTCTTGGGGGCTCGCGTGACTCTGCTGCCCGGTCTATCGGAAATCGGGGTCGGCGAATGGGCGGGAAGGTTCTGGAAGGACCTGGCCGACGAGCCGATAAAAAATGACTATTACGCCAAACCGCGCGAAGCCAGGCCGCCGGGCGGCGAAACGTTGGCCGAGGTTCAAGACCGTGCCGTGGCGGCTGTCGAGGAAGTTTGCCGCAACGGTACCGGTGGACCGTTCTTGTTCGTGTCACACGCCGACGTCATCCGCTCGGTTCTGGCGCATTACCTGTATCTGGACTTCGTCGGTCTGCGCCGGGCGCGGATCGACCACGCCTCGCTGACGGCGTTGCGGCTTGCGGAAGGGGCGGCCGAGTTGCTCTGTCTGAACTATACTCCCGCGGCCGCCGGTCTGGGCCTGTGATCTGTCGAATTGCGAAATGCGCGTCGTTTGCTTCAGTTCCCGGCTTTTGGCCCCATCTCGTCTCCGTGTCGGTAGCGGCTGCGATACGCCGTCATCGCATCGGAGAGCGCCTTCCATTCTTGCGCCGTCAAAATGTTCCTTATCTGGAAGCGCAGGCCGAGGATCTTGGACGCCGACCGCATGCGGTGGTTGTTCAGGTCGTCGAGGATTTTCGTGAAGTCCTCGGGGGAGGCCTCATAGTTGGCATTGAGCTCGTAGAGCTTTTGGTGATACTGCCGACTTTGCTCGGTTGAATGCCTGATCTCGCCCATGATCTGGCCTAGCAGCTCGTTCACTTGCTTGGCCTTGGCCGGATCCTGGATCGTCTTGTCGACGAGAGCGGTCATGTCCTTGGCCGCTTTCTCCCATCCATACCCGCCGCCGGCGTATCCCATCCGTTGGTGATAGGAGCTGCAGCCTGCGAGGACTGCCGCCATTACTACCGACAACGCGATGCCGCTCACCGCTTTCATGCTCGTCTCTCCTTTCGACAAAGAGTCCACCCCATCATGCCCCTTGCTTGCCCGGTATACGCCGCTATATCCTTGTCAAGCAATCGATCACCGATTCTTCATGCCTGAAACGACCGACCCTGTGCCACATACTCCCGATTCCCTCGCACAACTCCGTGATGAGTTTCGACGGCACTTGGAGACGTTTTACGCGAAGTTGAAGCTGGTCCCTCCCTATCATAGCGTCGAAAAAGCCGTTCTTCAGCTCGCAACGACTCTCAAGGCCTTGCCGCCCGAGGAACGGGATCGCATCGTGGCCGACCCCGAGTTGCGATGGGCCCGGTATGTCGAAGCGTTCACCGCGGCCGGTCTCAATCAAAAACATCGCGGTATCATCGCCGGGTTGGCCAGATCGCGTCAGGCGCTTGACCTGCCGAAGGAATACGACCGGTTCCTGGACGCCTTCAGGACGTGACGGGCCGGTCGGGCGGCTCTTCCAGGACCGCGCGCAGTTCCTGGTACAGCTCAGTCAGGCGACTATTCTCTAATCGATAGGCGAACGCCACGGTGACCAGGCCGAACGCGACCACTAATAGGCCTAACCCTGTGACGCCCAACCCCATCAAGAGCCCGCTGAGGGACGCCGCGCCGCCTTCCACGACGTAGGCGATTAGGAACCCAATCGTCCCTAGCCCGACAACCCCAAACCACAACAATGTGAGAATCGCCGAGGACCAAGGAATCCGCTTCGTATAAACCAAGCGGATGCTCTCACCGTCGGGAATCACGTCGATCGTGCCCTTCAGCGGCCAGGCGGTCCGAAACCGCAGCGAGAACAGATGGCACTGGGAGCGGAATGTCAGGCGCCGTTCCTCCGGGAACAAGCGGGCGACGCCGTGCGGGAGGGCGAGCATGCCGTTACGGTCAAAGCGCTCTTGCAGCCGCAGGAAGTTCGTGCCGTTCAGCCTGTCCTGGCCGTGGGCGATCCCGCAACCGTAACGACTGGCATCCGACGACAGGCTTGAAAACAACCACCAGTCCCCTACGATCAGCCCGAAGAACAGCACTGCGGCGACCAGTCCGGCCAACACCATCGGGCCTACCATAGCACATGCGAGGGCGTGTCGAAAGACGCGGAAGACGGCTGGTCGGTCCGATGCGGGTCGGCGGCTGGGCGCCAGACGGCCGCGCCGCACGAATCTGTTGACTCGTTGTGACGACTTCGCTACAGTAAGTCCGTTTTTTGTCCGGGCGGGCACGTAGTTTCAACATGTCCAGTTCCCCGCCTTAATTGGTTTCCCTCACATCATTGAAGCCGTCGGCTGTTACTTCCGCCGAGCGGGCGTCCGCGGGCAGGCGCGTGTGAGGCGTGGAGGCAACATGGATCTTCAGAAAGTCGAGCGTGTCTATACAGCTTATGCCAACATCTATGATCATGTCTTCGGCAAGGTATTTCACGAGGGACGAGAATCCGCGATCCGCAATCTGAACGTGCAGCCCAATGAGCGCATCCTGGAAGTTGGGGTGGGCACCGGGCTGGCGCTTCCGATGTACCCCCGCCACTGCCAGATCGTGGGCATCGATCTCTCGGAGGGCATGTTGGAAAAAGCGAAGAAACGGGCCCTGGCCCATGGGTTGAGCCATGTGCGGCTGTATCGGATGGACGCCGGTGCCATGGAATTTCCGGACGACAGTTTCGATACGGTCGTGGCTGCCTATGTGGTGACCGCCGTGCCGGATTATCGCAGCGTTGTCAGCGAAATGATCCGCGTTTGCCGACCGGGCGGACGGATCGTCATGCTGAATCATTTCAGCAACGGCAACAAGCTGATCGCCGCGGTCGAAAAAGTCATCTCCCCGCTGACCAAACATCTTGGGTGGCGCACGGACCTGTCGCTTAACACCGTGCTGGAAGGGACCACCTTGCAGGTCGCCAGGAAAGAAAAAGTCAACCCGCTGCGCTTCTGGCATCTCGTGGAGTGCGTGAACAACAAAACCGGTCGGGCGGGTCACTCGAACGGCTCGGCCCATGTGAACGGGTCGAAGAACGGCGGCGGATCTCTTCAGCGTTGATCGGCGGATTTATTCGGTCTCATCCGCCCACCGAGCACGCTCCAGCAGTTTTCCGTTGATCCAGTCCATCCCGGGAATAATTGTATTCCCGACCAGGCAGTTTCCAGAGAATGTGCGGGCGATGAGATCGGCCAGCAAGCCCAAGACCCGACCGGCTTGGCCGTTGTGAAGGGTGGACGTCTGCAAGACGATCCCAAATCCGGCCCCATCCAGCGGTCCATACACCCGGACGAAAACCGAGCCGAGGTGCGGCGCCTCGCGGGAGGCGGCAGGAATGAAGTGGCCTTCCCAGCGGACCGCCGGATGGCTCGCTCCGTTGACGCGTTTCGCTTTCCACGAACAGGGGAGCCCTGCCCGATCCAGCTCAGCGAGCAACCACTCGATCGTCGGTCCTTCTCCGGACTCGGCCTGGAACGTCCACTGGGCCAGACGGCTCGCCAACGCGGCTTCGTCGGCAGGCTTGGAGATTTCCTCCAGTTCCGCCTCCTCGCAGACGACGTAGAGCTCTCCCTGGGGATCAAACCAGAAGCGGAGCCGGTCGGCACTGACCTCCGCATGAATCACACCGAGCGTCGAGCAGTCGGCGCCCTCTTGCTCAAAAATCGAGAAATCCGTGACGCCGAGCATCGTCAGCTTAGCCACCCGTGTGGTCCCGCGCACTTGGTAACGGATCACCGTGGTCACCGTGGTCCCGGCGGGCACGTCTCGGCCGGAGCCCTCGTCGAACAGCCGGCGTTTCGAGACATGCACGTCGGTTACAAAGCCGCCGCGAAACCCGTGTGTATGTGCCAGAAACCACGCCACATCTTCGGCGTTGCGAATGGAGTGACGCATGGCGATCATTCTAGCGCAGCGGCCGTTTAAACGGTAGACGTTGGTTATCAAATCGGCGGTCCCTCCAACGGCGGGCTTGACGAGGAGGACCCGATTGTGCTTCATCCGACCACGGAGAGCGCCTGAGTCGATTGCCAAGGCGCCTGGGCTCGCGTGCGAAAGAACTGCGAGCTTACAGGGTAAGACGGGACGAAGAACCCCGCGTCTGGAATGAATGTCAATGCGCGCGGTGTGTCTGAAACATGTGTCCTTCGAAGGACCCGGTATCTTCGCCAAGCACCTGAATGGGCGCGGCGTGACTGTCGAGCAATACCTTGTGCCTTACGACGGTCTGCCCAACGATCCAGGCGATCTGTTGATCGTCATGGGCGGACCGATGTCGGCCAATGATCCGGATCCCTGGATGGCGCAGGAGGTGGCCTTCATCCAGGCTGCGATGCTGGCCGGCCAACCGGTCCTTGGCATCTGTCTCGGCAGTCAGCTCATGGCCAAGGCGGTTGGGGCGCAAGTGCGTCCGGGCCGTGCATTGGAGATCGGCATGACGCCGATCCGTCTCACGGTCGACGGGAAGAAAGACCCGGTCTTTGGCCGGTTTCCGGACACGTTCGACGTCTTTGAATGGCACGGTGAGGTCTTCGACTTGCCGGCCGGCTGCGTGGCGCTCGCCGGGTCAACGATCGCGCCAGTCCAAGCTTTTCGGTACGGGTCGCACGCGTACGGTCTCCTCTTCCATCTGGAGATGGAACAGAGCGGGATCGATGCGCTGTGCCGCGAATGCTCCGAGGATGTCGCGCGGTCAGGACTCCAACCGGCCGCCCTTCTTGCGCAGGCCTTGCCGCATCTGCCGCATCTGCATGCCCGAGCCGGGGTGCTCATCGACCATCTGCTCGCTCTCCCGCGTTGATTGCGGACCTTCAATTCGAGTACGCTAGCGCTTCCACAGCAAGCATGCCTGTCATCCGGGCGACGTTCAGTCTCAGGGGGCGGCGCTGACCGCTGGTGGCTGATCGCGAGGAGCTATTTAAGAAAGGAGTTATCTGAATGTCTGGGTTCCCAATTGAATACGCAACCCGCATCAAGGCTCTGCCTCCGTATCTGTTTGCCGCGATCGATAAGATAAAGCAGGACGCGATCGCGCGCGGCGTGGACATCATCAACCTGGGTGTGGGGGATCCCGATCTCCCGACACCGGCGCCGATCATCGAACGCCTCAAGCAAGCGGCGGCTGATCCGAAGAACCATCAATATCCGTCCTATGAAGGGTTGTTGTCATTCCGTCAGGCCGTAGCCGGCTGGTACAAGCGTCGGTTCGGCGTCATGCTAGACCCGGCCTCGGAAGTTCTCACTCTGATCGGCTCCAAAGAGGGGATCGGTCATGTGCCACTGGCGTTTGTCGATCCCGGCGACGTGGTGTTGGTGCCGAGTCCCGGCTATCCGGTCTATCCGGTGGGGACCACCTTCGCGGGTGGGGTTCCCTACATGATGCCGTTGACCAAGCAGAACGGCTTTTTACCGGATCTGAACGCGATCCCGAAGGACGTGGCGAGAAAAGCCAAGCTGATGTTTCTCAACTCGCCGAACAACCCGACCTCCGTCGTCGCCGACAAGGACTACTTCCGGCGGGTCGTGGAGTTCGCCCAAGCGAACCAGATCATCGTGTGCCACGACGCGGCCTATTCGGAGATCTTTTACGACGGGCGGCGGCCAGCCAGTTTCCTGGAGGTGGAGGGTGCGAAAGACGTCGGCATCGAATTCCATTCGCTCTCCAAGACCTACAATATGACCGGCTGGCGGATCGGCTTCGCCGTCGGCAACCGGCAGGTGCTGAACGGTCTGCTCAAGATCAAAAGCAATCTGGATTCCGGTTGCTTCCAGGCCATCCAGGTAGCCGGCATCACGGCGCTGGAATTGGAAGATTCCGTCACCGACGGCCTGCGCAAGATCTACCAGGAACGGCGCGACACACTCGTGCCGGGGCTCAAACAGCTCGGCTTGGAGGTCGAAAACCCGCCGGCGGCGTTCTATGTGTGGATCGCCGTCCCGAAGGGTTACGCGTCCGCGTCCTTTACCGCGCATCTGCTGGAGAAGGCGGGCGTCGTCACGACGCCCGGCAACGGCTTCGGCGCGCCAGGCGAAGGCTATATCCGCATGACCCTCTGTACAACCAAGGAGCGGTTGGCGGAAGCTGTAGAGCGCATTCGCAAGGCTGGATTCTAATTACGTGTCAAGAGCGCTAAATGACGAATGCTGAGTGTTGTGATCAGTCTCTTTAACTCAGAATGGCGAACTTTCAACGCAACATGTGGATAAGCGTGTCTCGCGAAACGGTGTTCATCGGTTTCGGCTCCAACCTGGGCGATCGGCTCGATTACTGCGATCGGGCGGTGACGCTGTTGAGTCTGCTTCCCCATTCGCGGATCACCGGTGTGTCGTCGCTCTATGAGACCGAGCCGCTCGCAGACGGTACCGATCCCGGACTCGGCTGGTTCCTGAACGGCGCGGTCCGAATGGAGACCGACGTGACGGCCCGGAGCCTGCTGGAGGTCTGTCGGGAGATCGAATCCTCCTTGGGCCGCGACCAGGAGCATCGAGACGGACCACGGACGCTCGATCTCGATATCCTGTTCTACGGGGGGTATATCATTCAGGAGCCCGATTTGGTCATCCCCCACCCCCGCCTGCATCTCCGACGATTTGCGCTGGTGCCGCTCGCCGAACTAGATCCGGACTGGGTGCACCCCGTGTTCAACCGCACCGTCAAGGCCTTGCTGGACAGCCTGGATGACCGGGCGATCGTCCGCCTGCTTGATCCACAGCCCGGCTCCCGCTACGGCTCGCGCCCTGCCTGCCATGTACCCGCGTCCGAACGAGAGCCGATCCCGTGAACATCATCACAGTCCCTCGTGCGATGGCGGTGTGGAGTCGCCGGCTCCACCGTGAAGGCGTGACAATCGGTCTCGTGCCGACTATGGGCGCGTTGCACGAAGGACACCGCGCGCTGATCCGAAAGGCTCGCCTGTCCTGCGATGCCCTCGTTGTTAGCGTCTTCGTCAACCCGCGGCAATTCGGCCCGGCGGAAGACCTAACCCGCTACCCCAGGCCGTTCGCGCAGGATCGGGCCCTGTGTGCGCACGAAGGGGTCGATGTGCTGTTTGCTCCCAGCCGAGAGGCCATGTATCCACCGGGCTTTCAGACTGTCGTCGCCCTCCAGGAACTTGCGCGGCGCTGGGAAGGAACCGTGCGGCCGCATCACTTTCAAGGCGTGGCGACGGTGGTGACGAAGCTGCTGTGCCTCGTGCGGCCGCACGTGGTGGTCTTCGGGCAGAAAGACTACCAACAGGCGCTGCTTGTGCAGCGCTTGGTGGAAGACCTGAATCTCGGCGCCCGCGTTGTCGTTCACCCCACCGTGCGCGAACCCGACGGCCTCGCGCTCAGTTCCCGCAACGTGTACCTGACAACGGCCCAACGCCGCGCGGCCCCGGTCCTCTATCGGGCCCTGCGGGCGGGATGGGCCGCCATTCGATCCGGCATCCGGTCCGAAGCACAGATCAGCCGTATCATGCACGATACTGTGGCCGCAGAACCGCTGGCGCAGGTCGACTATCTCGCTCTGTGCGACGCCCGGACGCTCGAGCCGTTGCGGCGCGCGGCGGGAAAGGTCGCGCTGCTGGGCGCAATTAGGATCGGCAAGGTCCGTCTGATTGACAATCTGCTCGTGACTGTTCCGGCGAAAAAACGGACAGGTGGGCGAATCAGGCTTGGGGAGCAGCGGTCTGACTGAGAAGCAGACTGTGGACGACCCGACTGAGACGGGTTTTCTCCTGCGGCTCCAATTCCAAGAACTTCACGCCGACGGTGGACGGGCGCACACAACAAACGATCGCCGTTTCGACCTTGATCCCCGGTTCACGGGTGGACGGCTTCAGCAGGAGTTCCACGAAGGTCCCGCGAGCCAATGGCTGGGCGGTTCTCACTGAGCAGCCCCCCATCGAGAGATCGATCACGACCTCGTCGAGCGAGAGCTGGTTCGCGGCAAAGACGACGGGGAAGTTGGTGGACAGCCGTTTGTACTCCCGGCGGTCGAATGCCTGGGAGTCATCTTTGATCCCGCGCCGCAGGGCGACAAACCGGTTGGCGCAGACCTGGCAGCGGAACGGATAGAGCCTGAACCATTTAAGCAACGGTTCGAGGCGACCCTGATGATGAATCAGGCGGACAAACGGGGTACCGCACTGGGGGCAATGAGGGCCCTTCATCGGCGGTCTCTCACTCATTCTGCTGACTGCGTAGGGCACCCAGGTGCAACGCGCAGTAGGCTTGCGATGTTCTTCTCCCAACCGGGGACGCGATGGTCCTCAAGCACCTGAAGTGCGATCTGAGACCACGTTTCGAGCTCGTCTAGCCTGCTTTTCAACCTCGTAATCGGCACAAACCCCGCCTGAGTGATCAGGCCTTCCCGCTTGGTCACCCTGGGTTCGGCCAAATCCCAGATATGCATGATGCCAAGATGAACTCTCCCAACTTCGGTTGCATCATCGTTGATCAACGCCACGAGATGCTCGACGTAGGGCGTGTCGATCTTGACTTCTTCGTGCACCTCTCGCCGCGCCGCCTCCAAGTACATCTCGCGATCCGACGAGAACAGGCTTTGGTCGGCCGGCTCGATGTGACCGCCGACGCCGATCGATCGCATGGCGACAAGGCGCGATTCGTTGGATTGCTTTCCCCGCACGTATGAAAAGAGCGAGTCGCGACAACGAAGGATCACGTATGGGATTAGCTGTTTGTATTTCGGCTCGCTTTCAGCCAGAGACCGTGGAATAAAGAGATTATTCTGTGGTGCCAAAAACATAGAGAGATAACGTTCTGGATGGACCTTATAGCCTTGAAACGCGCCTGTCTTTTCAAGGCAGGCGGTCTCGATTACCAATACCAATGAGTCCATCAGCGTCGTTAACACAAAAACAGTACTGATTGTGAAAAAAGATGCCCATCATCGTGCCGGATTGTGACCATTTGACGGAAGATTTTGAGCCAACTTTGGTTATCCCTGCTTCGAGTGTCTGTGTCTCCCCGCGAAGGCTGTCCAGTCGTGTCCGCAAGGCAGCAATTTCGGCGGTTGCCGCTTATTTCGACGGACTAGCTCTTCCGATTAACCTGTTCCACATCCATCTTTAGGGTTGGTAACCTCACATGGGAGCAGGCGCAGCTCGTAACGCTGCCTGCTGACTTCGACCGTGTGGCCTGAGTTCGGTCCTCCGTAGCGAACGACCATGTCGACGTTATCCCGGAGAGCCTGGTAGGACGTGATCTTGCCTTTGCCCTTGGAGCCGTATTGTTCGCCGATTACAACGGTGAGGGGCATGGCCTGCCTATCGAGGGGTAATGTCTGTCAGCAGACTGTCCAATTTCGGCACGATCAAGCGCTCTTCCCGCTCATTCCCCAACGCTTCGTACTCTCCAGTGAGAAAGAAGTAGCCGACCACCGCCGATGTAATCGCGTCAAGCTCATCATGACTGCAGGGTTGCGAGAGAAACGCGCCACGAATGCCGAAGGCTTCCAGGCCCTTGGCGAGGTCTTCCAGGCTGGATCGCTTCCGAGGGATTCGCATGATGTCCTGAGCTGCCCCGGGGTAGCTCTCGATCACGGTGTACCCGCGCCTGCGAAACGCTCCAGCGAGGCGCATCCCGCGCTCTGTCAGTTTACGCATGCTTGGCAACAAACACGGATAAACTCGGACTCCCCGCTTCCACAAGATTCGCTCGCATTCGCGCAAGATGCCCTGAGCCCGACATCGACACGACTCCTCGGTACAGCATCGCCCAAGGGGAATGCCTAGGGGCGAATCGATCGAGATGATGTCGGGCGCCTCCTCGACGGTTTCTTTGACGAGGTCTTTATCCGTTTTGATCAACCGCGTCTCGGCCCAGTCGCCCTTGAGCAAAGCCCAACCTGTCAGGCGTTCTTCTGATGCCCGAAGATCGATTCCCACAACCTTCGGCATTCTCAAGCCCGGCATTCTCGCTAAGAGATTGTTGAGCGTGATTGTGGGCCGCTCACTCGGCCTCGATTGCAACACAAGCCCGTGATTGCCCACGACAAGCTTGGCGCCTGCCCCGTTCACCGACACGTGGACGGGCACTGGCTTGGGACGTGTCAGACGAGGCTCTTGCTGGGGGAAGCCGGTTCCGTTGAGGAGTCGGCTTGCTAATTGCTGGCAGCTAAACCGAATGAGGCTCCGCAGGCTCGTGACATCTGCCGTGTTGTATGTCACAAGCTGTTCAAGGGACCTGACATCCCCACGACGATAGCGTGCCCACAGGACCGTTGCCATCAATCCATCAACCGATTCGGCTTCCTTGCTTCGCTTGAGTCCGAGGCGCCGTTCAATCTGTTTCAGTCCTCCCGAGTATCCAAGTCTCTTCAACAGATAGCGGAGGTCAAGGTGAATCGGCGGCAATTGCAGGGTGGGAAACTTGGTTTTCAGGAACGGAATGTCGAACAGTGTGCCGTTGAAGGTGATGACAATCTGGTATTGTCGGAGCAGATCGTGAAGTTGATGAAGATTATGCCCGGAGATGAGGGTGGTCACCCGTTCCCCGTCATAGAGACCCACGAGCGTGATGTCGTCGTAGTAATGGGAGAGCCCCGTTGTCTCGATGTCCAAAAAGACAGCCTTGGCGTGAAAACTCGGATAGAGTCTCCACCATTCGTCGCGGGGAAGGCGTTCTGCGAAGAAAGACACGTCATCGCGCTCGAATGCTTCCAGCGATTGGTGAGTCACCCGAGCGACTTCGGATCTCGCGCGGAGAGATGTCGGAAGTGGCGCACAAGACTTCAGCAACTTTGTCCAGGAGGTAATCCCTCCCAGCCACAAAGCCCGTTCTGTTGTCTCGCCGACTCCTGGGAGGTGAACGAAGGTTCTCGGCAGGATTTCCGTGGTCGTCGACACTGTCAGCACTCCACCGTCCCGATGGCCTTCGTCCAGCGTCTCCAGCCCAAGCGGGCTTGACTGTAGACTATAGCCATAAAGATGTAAAGATGCTGATCGAGCGCATATCGAAGCCGAACGTCAGGATGGAACTCCGCGACCATCTCTCATTCGTCGTTAGGATCGCTCCATGCGTTACGGTGAGTCGACCGGCAGACACTTGCGCGGCACGATCTCGGTCGGCTCCAGCGGAGGGACCTCCTTGTCCGATGCCACGCCTAGCTCCTTGAACCGGCGCGCAGCCGGCAGAATCCTGGCCTCCAGTGAGCCGACCGCCTTGTTATACGCGATCACGCTTTTCCCCAGCGCCTGCCCTACGTCGTTCAGGTGCTCGGCCAGCACGGCCATCCGTTCATAGAGATCCTTGCCCAGGCGGCCTGCCTCTTCGGCGTGCGCCGCCAACTGTTCCTGCCGCCATCCGTAGGCGACCGCGCGGAGCAGGGCGATAAGGGTCGTCGGCGTGGCGATCACCACCCCGCGCGCGAACCCATCCTCGATCAACGTCGGGTCCTGATCGAGCGCCGCGCCGAGAAATTGCTCACCCGGCAGGAACAACACCACGAACTCCGGCGCCTGAGGGAACTGGCTCCAGTATGCCTTGAGACTCAATTCATCCATGCGCGCCCGCACCTGCGCCGCATGCCGTCTGAGCTGCTCGAGACGCTGCGGATCATCCGGCGCCTCATGGCGCCTCCAGATAGGCCGAGAACACCGTCTTGGCGTCCACGACGATCTGTCTGCCGCCGGGCAGGTGCACGACCATGTCGGGACGCAGGCGCCCTTGTTCGCCATCGACCGTATCCTGTTCGACGAAATCGCAGTGAGCAACCATGCCAGCCAATTCGGCCACGCGCTTGAGCGTGATCTTGCCCCACCGGCCGCGCACCGTCGGCGCCCGCAAGGCTCTGACCAGATTGCCGGTCTCCTGCTGGAGCCGCTGCTGGGATTCGGCCAGGAGCTTGAGATGCTGGTCCAACCCGCCGTAGGCCGACTGGCGGGATTGTTCGAGCGCGTGGAGCTGCTCTTCGTAGTGTCTGAGGGCTTCCTGGAGCGGCTTCACCAGTTCGTGAATCGCCTGCTGGCGCTGGGCCAGCTCGCCCTTCGCCTCCGCCTGCAGAGTTTCGAAGGACGTCTTGGCCAGGTTCAGGAAGGTGTCATTGTTCTGTCTCAGGGCCTCGCCGGAGAGCGCCTGAAAAGTCTCGACCAAATCCTGCCGGGCCTGACTGAGCAGCGTCTTTTGTTCCTGAAGATTCTTGAGGGCTTCCTCCGCGCGCGTCTCGGCCGAGACCCGAGCCTGTTGGGCTTCGGCCAATTCCTCCCTCAGCCGCAGGATCTCAGCCCGCTCCTGCTCGGAGCGGCGACGAAGTTCGGAGGCTGCGGCCTCCGCCCGCTGGGCCCGCTCTGCGCTTTCGATGAGGCGTGTATGCGTCTGTGCGCGAAGTCGTGACGCGGTCCAGAAACCGGCGAGCGCCGCACCGAGCAGGAGGCCAACGGCTAAGCCTGCTAGGAGGCCAGTCACGTCAAACATCGGACCACCTCCGCCGCATGGCGTAGAAATAGGCTCAGGGCTGAATCGCGATTGGTTGTGTTGGGAAAGCGGCGCAAGCCTACGAGAATCGTTGAGAAAGGTCAAGCCGTTGGACGCTGCTTGTTGGACGCCGTCCCCTGAGAAAAACGATCGTTTGTGACAGATGAAATCATGGTATCGAGGAAGGTAGGATAGGGTCAGCGGCATCGCTGCTAGGAGGCCGGAACCATGCGAGAAAGGAACTGTCGGGCCATAGTCGGTCTCGCCGCCGGGGCGCTGGCCTTGATGCTCACCGCACGGGTCGATCTGCTGGATCAGGCCTCGGCGTTTCCGGTGAGCGACGCAGCCTGGTCCGATGCGCAATGGCAGGCACACTGCCAAGACGTCCGCACCAGCTATAACCCCACGGCGCCGCTTCGCACCGACGCGTTGACGATCACACCGGCCGATCCTCGCTTCGTGGATTTCGTCTTCTGGGTGTGGGCCAACAAGATCATTGAACACCAGGTCGAGCAGGTCGGCGGCACCGAATGGAAGGGGCCAACCAACGGCGTGATCTTCCACTGGGCGCCCGGCTCTCGCTGGGAAACCCACACGCTCGTACCGTTCGAGCACGCAATCCATCACATTTCCGGCGAACATCGCTGGCCGACAACATGTTCAAAGAATTCTTCGAACCCTTCGGACCCATCAAGGGAGTGAACATCGCCGAGCGACTCTCGATGGACAAGCCACCTACCTGGGCGCAGTTTCTTCAGCATATCGGCGGGCCGGACAGTCCGTATTACCGCTATGTGTTTCATCAGGAGACGGCGATCGATCCTTCGCGGCGTGTGGTGATCATGACGGGCGGACAGGGCGTGCTGTTTGAGTACACGTTCGAGCGGTACTTGAAAGAAGTCAAAGAAGTCCTGACCGACTGCAAGGCCTTCCAGTTCTTCCAGCTTTATGATCGATACGGCCAGGGCTTTGCGTCAAAGATCGGTTGGGCGGGGCAACCGGTGCCGAAGCTCCCGGAGCCTGCCGGTTCCGGCTTCACCTTGCAAGACCATCATTAATTAGAAGGAGACGGGCGATGTTGCGCCTATTCCCATTGAGGATTCTTATCGGTTTCCTGTGTTGGGCGGTCTTTGCCTGGGAGACCCAGGCCGCCGATCGGACAACGCTGCTGACCGAGCCGGGCGTCTATGCCACATTCGCTGTGTTCTCCATTGACGCAGACTGGTGGAAGCTGGACAAGAATGCTCGCGCCTCGGCGGCAGCGGTAGTCAAAGACATGATCCGGAAACATAGCGAGAAGATGGCTATCGATGTCTATCTCTTGCGCGGGCTGTCCGCTCAGGCGGACTTTTTTCTTCGTCTCCATGCCCAGGAGATACTCGACAATCAAAATTTTCTCCTGGAGTTGATGAGCACGCTGTTAGGGCGTCACCTCCGCAACACGCAGACGTTCAACGGGCTGACCAAGAAAGCCAACTACGTGCCTGGATTTTCCGAGGACCTGAAGGCGGCACTCAAAGCCCAGGCCGATGCTGGGCCGACGCCTTACGCGATCGTCATGCCGATCCAGAAGGACGCAGAGTGGTGGCGGTTGGATCAGGCGTCGAGGATCGAGATGATGAAAGAACACACAGAAGCCGCCGTGGCCTATCTCAAGACCGTGAAACGCAAGCTCTACCACGCAACCGGCCTCGACGACCTCGACTTCATCACCTATTTCGAGACCGCCCGACTCGACGACTTCCACAACCTCATCATCGCCCTTGAAAAGGTGCAGGAGAATCGACACTATCGCCGCTTCGGTCATCCGACGCTGCTGGGAAGCATCCGACCACTGGACGAAATTCTGGAGATCTTAACAAAGTAGATGGGCTTCAACCGGCGTCGGGGCGAGACCGATCCGTTTTGGAGGCGAGACGATTTCGGACGCAAGGACGACCACCGGCAGTCGGAAGAGAAAACGGGGGAGACATCATGATGGTCCAAGCGGCCGAAGGAGACCTCGTGTCGCGTCCACCGCGATCTGCTCGCCATCCTTGAGGAGCTTCGTCACACCCGGGACGTTGACGACCGTCGGCAGACCATATTCGCGAGCGATGATCGCGCCGTGGGAGAGCGTACCGCCCATTTCGGCGACGAGTCCGGCGGCAAGGCTGAAGACCGGCGCCATACCGGGATCGAGCACCGGAGCTACGATGATGTCGCCGCGTTTGACTTTCCTGACATCGTCTGGAGAGAGGAGGAGACAGACCGGTCCTTCCGCATAACCTGTGCTGACGGGGGTTCCGCTCAGCGGGATGCTCGTTGTCCGTGGCGACTGCTGCCTTTCCGCATTGTCCCATTCCCGTCCGTCGTCTCGTATCGTGTCCGGCGCCTGGTATGTCGCACGTTCCTTACGCTCTGTCCGCCGTCCGGCGATCAGACTTTTCCAGTCTTGCGAAGGATTCCACGCGATGGCTCTAATCTCTTCGGCGGTGAGCAAGAAAACGTCGTGCGGGGTGTCCAGTACGCCGGCTGCCGAGAGCTGTTCTCCCAGCGCCAAGGCCAGAAGCCGCGTGGCGGCGGAAAAATACATCAGATGGTGGCGGTTCGCCTCCCGCAAGGCGAGAAATCGGCAGAGCCGCCGGTACCACCAGCGAAACGCCATCCAGTTGTGGAGACGCCACCCCATTCGCCGGCGGATTTCTGCTAGAGCGGCTTTCCGCGCCGACTCCTGCTGCCACAGGATCTCTTCGACCGATTTCCCGCCCCTCGCTTGCAGGTGAGCCCGGATGACACCCAACAGATAATCTGGTTGCTCACTGAAGCGGGGCACGGCCACGTCGGACTCGCCGAGAGCCCGATGGCCGAACTCCGCCAAGAACCGGTCGAACTCCTTGAGAAACCGCGTGCCGGCCAGGACGGACCGGAACCGATCCGGCGTCCATGGAACAGCGAGAAAAAAGGCCCGTGCCCGGTCTTCCTGCCTTGCCTGGTTTGCCAGTTCGGCCAGCCAAATCACCTGTCTGGCGCTGATGACGGTACCCTGTCCTTGCAACGCCGCGTTCAGCAATCCCCGCCACCCTTCGCCGATCGCCCGAGACGATAGGAACCCGAGGGTTCGCAAAGCCTGTCCCACGCCGGCTACGATCGCGAAGGTCAGATCGTGTTCCTGCAGTCGTGTTCTAATCAGGTCCATTCGCGCAAGCAATTCCGCGATGCACAAGCCTTTGAGCGAATCCGCATGGAGATCGGTTGCCATCCGCTTCATCTCAGCAAACCAGGTCGGCGCACGCCGCGAGGCCTGCCGCATCTTCCACATGAACAGGCTTCCCGCCCACAGAAGTGTCCACCAGGGCAGCCGTTCGACGCCGACCGGCAGCGCGCCGCCATGCCCGCCCATCTGTTCAGCGACATCCCGCGGGTCGCCACCCAATTGCGCCATGAGGGTTTGAAACAACGTTACGTTGATATAAGGACGCCCCCGCACGATCCGCACCGCCTGTGCATTCTCCGGGATCTTGCAGCCCGCCTTTCGATAATGTTTGAGGATCTGGTGCTCCATGAAATGGTTCAAGAAGGAAAGTCCCAGCGGGCTCGGCAGCTCCGGCATGGTCTCCTTGAAATTGGCGCGCGACCACTCGCACGGCCCGGATGCCGTGGTTGACGGCGCACCTGCGGGAAGAAGCGATCTCGCCTGGAGCAGCCAGATTCCCTGACGATCGATCGCCCACTCGACATCGACCGGTTCGCCCAGCGCTCGCTCGACCCGCTTTACCAGTGCCGCCAACTCCAGTACGGTCGAGTCTTCCAGTGCCGGTTTCCTCTTCTCATCTTCGTCGACTACCTCATTTCGCTGACCGGTCGCCGCTGGGACTCTCCGTCTCGGCTTTTCCGCGATCGTACGCTCCACCACTGTGGCCACAGGCGTTCGCTTGGATTCGTCGAAGACGACCACATAGTGGTCCGGTACGATGCGACCGGCTACGAGCAAGTCGGCCAATCCCAAGACGGCATTGACCAATACGCGGTCCGGTCGACCCGTCGCCACATCTTGGGAAAAGGCCACGCCGGAGGCGGTAGGAGAAAGAAGCGGCTGAATGATCACCGCCATCTTCGGCGGGTCCGTTACCATTCCCCAACGGCGAGAGTAGGCGAAAGCCGTCTCGGTCCACAGCGAAGCCCAGCACGAGACCACAGCCGCCGGAATGTCATCCCGGGCTACACCGAGAACCGTTCGATAGATGCCCGCGAAGGATCCGTCCCGCCCGTCCTCGCTCGAGGCCGACGACCGGACCGCCCAGAGTCCACTGGCGCCGGGAGGTTTGTCTCTTTCCAGCTCATCCAATGACGCCGCCAGGGGATCGAGAAGCGCTCGCAAGAGGCTCGGCTGCTCAATTGCGCGCCGGCAGGCGGCCAACGTGACCTGGCGGTCACGGTCGGATTGGGTTTGAAGCGTGCGCCATTGATCGCGAAGACGAATCCCCGTGCGTTCAAGCGCTGCTTCGTACAGCGCCGTCGTCAGGCAGATCCCGGGCGGAATGCGGAAACCGTGAAGAATTAGGCGGCGTAATCCGGCCGCTTTTCCACCGGCCAGCGCGCGGTCTTCACAGGCTTCCAGCGGCAAGAGAGCGGGATGAGTCATGGAACGGGATTACACGCAAACGAGGACATACAAGTCGTTCACATTCGTGCCGGTCGGGCCGGTTACGATGTGGGCGTTCAGCTTTTGAAAGAACGGATAGGCATCATTGTCGCGCAGCGCGCGCGCCGCATCCAGTCCCACCCTGGCCGCGCGCAGGACCGTGCGACCATCCGCCACCGCCCCGGCCGCCTCGGTCGGGCCGTCGGTGCCGTCCGTGGCGAAGCCCGCGAGCCACACATTGGGCAATCCGGCGATTTCCAGTGCGGAAGCCAGTGCAAACTCTTGACATCGTCCGCCCCGGCCGCCACCCCGAACCGTGACGGTCAGCTCTCCTCCGGCGATCAGGCAATAGGGACGTCGAAAGGGCCTGTCGTCCGACACGATTTCCCGTGCGATGCTGCCGAAGACTTTCGCCGCTTCCCGCGCTTCGCCGGTCAACGTTGTGGTCAGAATGGCGGAAGTAATCCCGGTTGTTTTCACGGCTCTCGCGGCCGCTTCGACCGCTGCGCGGTTGTTGCCAATGATGAGGTTCTGCACACGGCGGAAGACCGGCGAGCCCGGCTTGGGCGTCTCCGCAACCCGGCCCGCCGCTCCGGCGGACAAATGCCTGCGGACAGGCGTCGGCATCGCGTTCCAAATGTCGTAGCACCGCAGAATGGCACAGGCCTCGTCGTACGTCGTTGGATCGGGCGCGGTGGGACCCGAGCCGATGGCGGCCAGATCATCCCCGATCACATCGGAGAGGATCAAGCTGATCACCCGCGCCTGCGTCGCGGCAGCTAGTCGCCCTCCTTTGATCGCGGAGAGGTGTTTCCTCACCGCATTGGTCTCTTGAATGGTCGCCCCGCTTGCGAGCAGCAACTGAGTCGCCGTTTGCTTATCAGCGAGGCTCAGGCCGGGGACCGGAGCTGGCAGCAGGCTGGAGGCGCCTCCGGACAGGATCACGATGAGCAGGTCGTTCGACGTAAGGCCGCCGACAAGCGTCAGTAGCTTTGAGGCGGCCCGCTCCCCGGCCCGATCGGGAACCGGATGGCCGGCTTCCATGATCTCGATCTTGTCGGTGGGGGCCGCGTGGCCGTATTTCACGACCACCAGCCCAGCGTCCAAGCGATTGCCGAGCACTCGTTCCAGCGCCCACGCCATCCGCGCAGAAGCCTTGCCGGCTCCAACCGCCACGACACGGGGGTGCCGCTGGAGGTCATAAACTCTTTGGCCGACTCGCAGTGAAGTCCCTTCCCGTCGCACGAAGCGACGGATTGCCTTGGCCGGGTCTGCCGCCGAGAGCGCCGCCGCGCAGATCCGGTGAAAGAACGCGCGGATGCGACGCTGCGACACGCCGACGCGCATAGTGCCAGGCCCTTAGGGGGTCTTCTCTTGCTTAAAGCAGCGGTCGGGGCAGGTTTGCCGCGGGACTTTGATCTGATAGGTTCCTTTGGGTAGGAAGTCTTTTCTGATCTCCGGGTTGAGCATCTTGAGTTCGAGGAAGTAGGTGCCGAACTCCTCGGCGATGGCGGTGAGATGCCGTTGTGCTTCCTTGATCGTGACGGTCACCATCTCGGTCTCCAACGGCGCATACAAATCTTTTTTCGTCAGGCCGAGGTACTTCTCAGGTTGGGAATAGATCTCCTTTGCTGCGATGATCCGGGGCACATAGCGCATGGTTTCTCGCGGGCCATGGAGCTTCCAATAATCATTCACCTTTTGTTCTTTGAGCAACTTCCTGATGCGGTCTTCGCCTGCATTGTACGAGGCCATTGCCAAAAACCAGTCGCCTTGGTGGAAGTCTTTCAAGTGACGAAGATACTTGATGGCGGCCTCCGTCGACATTTCCAGATTGCGTCGTTGGTCCAGAAACTTGTCGCTGTGGAGTTTGTAGCGCTTGCCGGTCGAGCCGATGAATTGCCAGGGGCCAGATGCCTTCGCGCGGGAATAGGCGGCGGCGACGCACTTGCTCTCTACGAGCAGCATGTACTTCAGATCGTCCGGCAAGCCCGCCTCGGCCAACTGCTTTTCCACCGGCGGGAAACATCGGCCCATGCGTTTGGCCAAGATAATGCTTTCACCTTGCTCCTCCAAAAACTGATAGAATTCATACTCGATGCGCTCGCGGACCTGCCAGTTGTCCAGCGGCACCGGCTGACCCGCAAAGAACAGCTTTTCCGGCAGCTTGAACGAACTCAGGAAGAACCGCTCGCCTTCCCGTTTGATTTCCGGAAGGATGACGAGGCGGTCTTCCGCTTCGGCAAGTTCCTCCATAGCTCCTTCCGAAGGAGTCTCACGATCGGCGTCGAGACCTTTGGCATCCTGTCGTCGGTCACCGCCGGCGGAGGGGAACGCCTCAACCGCCTTCTTGGAAGACGCCTTCCCGACGGTCGCGTCCGCCGGTTCCCGTTCCGCCGCAATGGACATGAATAGAAGACCAGACAGTGAAGCCGTTGCAAAGACCAGCAAGGCTGTGAGCTGCAACTGCATAGGGGATAATTTCGTCCAGGATCGAGACGTCTATCTGCGTTTTAACCCATGCTAGCAGCAAGTGAGAGGGCGAGCAAGAATGAACGCCCTTTCCCGGTCGTGTTACACTCGTCCCTCATGCGAGCGCTGGATCTTCTGAACGAACGCATCGTGCGCTGCTCCCGCTGTCCTCGGCTGGTTGCCTATCGGGAGGCGGTCGCCCGAGTCAAGCGCCGCCAGTTCCGCAATTGGACTTACTGGGGTCGTCCCGTCCCGGGCTTTGGTGATCCCGACGCCCGTCTTTATGTGTTGGGACTGGCGCCGGCGGCCCATGGGGGCAATCGCACGGGCCGGGTCTTTACCGGCGACCGCAGCGGTGATTGGCTCTATGAGGCGTTGTACAAGTTCGGCTTTGCCAATCAGCCGACGTCGATTCATCGGAACGACGGGCTTCGACTGCGCGACTGCTACATCGGCGCGACGGTCCGGTGCGCCCCCCCGGGCAACAAACCCTTGCCGGAGGAATTTGACAACTGCCAGCCTTATATGGTCGAAGAGTTACGTCTGCTCGCGCGGGTCCGTGTCGTGGTCGCGCTGGGGAAAATCGCCTTCGACCGCTATCTGAAAGCCTGTGGCGACCTGGGTCACAGGATCCCTTCGCCGTCGCCTGTATTCGGCCACGGCTTGTCGTACCCCCTCCCATGGGGCGTGACGCTGATCGGATCGTATCATCCCAGCCAGCAAAACACCTTTACTGGAAAACTGACAAGACGAATGTTCCATTCCGTCTTTCGGCAAGCCAGGAGGAGGCTCGACCAGCGATGAGCGAGGTGCGGCGGGCCCGCGCTATTTCCGGCCACCTGCTTCCCAATCGGCTAGAAATTTCTTGAGCCCGACATCCGTGAGCGGATGTTTCACCAGTTGTTGAAAGACTGCGAAGGGCATGGTGCAAATGTCCCCGCCAGCCAACGCCGCCTCCACCACGTGTTGGGGATGCCTGACGCTGGCAACCAAAACTTTGGTCGGGAAGGCGTAATTGCGGAAGATTGTGACGATCTGACGAATGAGCTCCATGCCGTTGGAACTGACATCGTCCAGCCGGCCGATAAACGGGGACACGCACCAGGCGCCCGCCTTAGCTGCGAGGAGAGCTTGGGTCGGCGAGAAACAGAGCGTGACGTTCACACGAATCCCCTCCGCCGCCAGCCGCTTCGTTGCCTTCAAGCCTTCCGGGATCAGCGGACATTTCACCACGATGTTCTTATGGATTTTGGCCAGCTCGCGCCCCTCCTTCACCATGGCCTCCGCTTCGACGCTGACCACTTCGGCGCTTATCGGTCCGTCTACAATGTTGCAAATTTCGAGCAGCACGTCTTTGAAGCTCCGGCCTTCCTTCGCCACGAGTGACGGATTCGTCGTCACCCCGTCCAGCAAGCCGAGACTCGCCGCTTCTTGAATCTCTTTCACGCTCGCGGTATCAAGATAAATGTGCATAGACTCTTCCTTTCATGCTTGGAAGCTTTCGTCGCAGCCGTCGTCTCTGTTAGGAGTGATTGTAGGAACATCTCAAGGACAAAGCAATTCCCTCTCCTTCGTGCAGCGGTTTGACAGGCATGGGGGTGGTGGTTACAATTCTTGTACGTCGATTCATTCGCTCCCTTTATAATTAACGGCGAAGCGTCGAATGGATCAGGCCTGAGAAGGAATCATGAAACAGCCATTTGTCTGCGTTGTGCTTCTCACACTGCTGTTCGCCGCTTGCGGGCGGAATCCCTATCTTGAAGCCTCGCTGAAGCCTGCCGAGTTGCAAGGGAAGGACAAGGCATGGTTCGAAAAAAACTGGGGAGCACCGGACGGCAAGGCGCCGCGCTTTTTCGGAGGCGAAACCTGGACCTATTATCGCATCGCCGGCGGCAAATCGGGTCTGCCGCTGTTCAATTTTTCCCCGAACGAGTGTCAGATCACGCTGAAGTTCGACAAGGACGAGAAACTGACCGATTACAGTTATTCCGGCTGCTAGCCGGATAACTGCTTCTGAAACGTTAACGCGCAGTCACGGCTACAAAAAAAGTAAGTCTGGCCTCCGATCTCTGCCATAACCGCCGTTCCTTTCGGGACAAAGATCTTACAGACCGGATCTTGCACCATCTTGTTGCGGTCTTCCATCAGCGCCCCACCGCCCGTGCCCCTCTTCCCGGTTAGCTCTCTGATGGCGCTTCGGATGAGAAAATACAGCAAGATCAACAGTCCCGTAATGAACAATAGCCTATACATTGTGGATCTCAGCGTGGAATTCCACAATCCTATGTGAGGTCTGGCTCTTCTGTCAAGGAGTGCACACTTGACGAGGCTTCGGATCACTTTTTCGTCG
Organism: Nitrospiraceae bacterium; assembly: GCA_035573855.1. GTDB lineage: Bacteria > Nitrospirota > Nitrospiria > Nitrospirales > Nitrospiraceae > DATLZU01. Next base: position 17,155 of record DATLZU010000039.1, on the reverse strand, counting down.
TCCATCATCCATAAGGTCCATAGGCCGATTGTCCACCTGAACGAGGGGCCTTTGCACCAAGAATCCAGTACTTCAGGAGGATAGTCATAGACAGAGGGCGGTGTTAAAGTAACGGCATGCAAACGTGCGATAAATGTCGGGGAACAATGTTGCCGGAACGGGCTGTGGACCTTGACGCCGGGCTGGCGATCACAGTCTTTGCTTGCTTGAACTGCGGTCGGCGAAAAGCCGTCGATCCGGAGCCGCGACCGTTGACGGCACGACATTAATTTTCTTCAGCCCCTGAGAACAATCACGCCTGCTTCTACGCGTTCAGACCGCGCTGCGGATGCGGTCTTTCGTACCATCGGCACTCGGCGTGTTACGGCTCAGGTCGGCACCAATCGAACGGAAGGACTGAAGGGAGAAGTCTGTGCTGTGCTCGGAAGTGCGGCGGATGCTCGAAAGTCGTCCGCCGAAGAACCACCATGAAACCGCCTGTTCATCGAATAGCGACCGTTCCCTTCACTGCAGTGCTCTGCTGTCCGTCATGCTACCGGCTCATGAGTTTCACACGCGGCCAGAGCGCGATCCAGTGTCCTACCTGTGGCTCCACGGTCAGTAGCCCGAACCTTCAGGTCTCTTGCCAGTAAATCCCTTTAAGCCGTTGGCCTTCCGGGTCGCGCACAGGCTGTCTACTTGAGACCTAACACATCCTGCATGTCGTAGAGTCCGGGAGGTTGTTTCACGACCCACCGCGCCGCGCGCAGGGCCCCCCGGGCGAATGTGTCGCGACTCTGCACCCGGTGGATCACCTCGATGCGCTCGCCGATGCCGCCAAAGAGCACGGTGTGATCGCCGACGATGTCGCCCGCCCGTATGGTCTGAATGCCGATTTCCCCGCGTTTGCGCTCCCCGATCAACCCTTTCCGAGCATAAACTCCAACCTGGGCCAAGTCGCGGTTCATCGACCTGGCAAGCACTTCCGCCATCTTCAGTGCCGTACCGCTCGGCGCATCTTTCTTCAAGCGGTGATGTGCCTCGATTACTTCGAGGTCGTACTCCTCTCCGAGGATTTTGGCCATCTCAGTGATGACTTTGAAGATCACGTTGATGCCTACGCTCATGTTCGGCGAAAACACGCACGGGACTTGGCGCGCCAGACTTTTGAGTTCGTCCAGTTCTTGAGAGGAAAAGCCAGTGGTGCCGATGACCATCGCCCGGCGATGCTGAACAACGGTTCGGAGGTGGGCCAGGGAGGACTGAGGTGTGGAGAAATCGATGACCACTTCACCACGCTCCAGGAGCGCGGACAGGTCGTCCGTGATGGGGATACCTGTCTTACCGCAGCCGGCGAGCTCTCCCGCGTCTTCGCCGATGGAGACATGCCCTTTCCTTTCGACCGCCCCGGTTAAGGTCAGGGCGGCCGAGTCCTTGAGCAAGGCTACAAGCCTGGAACCCATGCGTCCGGCTGCGCCAGCCACGACGACTTTAATCACACCGGGACCTCAAGAGGAAACGAGAGGGCGGTCAGCGACCGCCGAACGCTGATCAGATCAACCCGTACTCTTTCATCACCCGCGCCAACTTATCGCGATTTTCCCGCCCCATCGGGCAGAGAGGGAGACGCAGTTCCTCTTCGATTTTCCCCATCATGCCGAGAGCCGCTTTGACGGGGATCGGGTTCGTCTCCAGGAACAGGGCGGCGAACAACGGGGAGAGTTTGAAGTGCAGCCGCCGCGCCTCCTCTATCCGTCCTTCCGCAAAAGCATCCACCAGGCGAGCCATGTCCGCCGGCGCAATGTTCGCGGTGACTGTGATGACGCCCTTGGCCCCGACCGCCATCATGGGCAAGGTAAGCGGATCATCGCCGGACAGCACGGTGATCCGGTCTCCGCACATCTGGACGATGTCCGACGCCTGCTGCACCGCCCCGCTTCCCTCCTTGATCGCGACAATGTTCTGTACGGAGGTCAGCCGGGCCACCGTCGCCGGCAGCATGTTGACGCCGGTCCGCCCCGGAATATTGTATAGCACGATCGGGATGTCTGCGGCTTCGGCCACCGCCTTGAAGTGGCGGAACAACCCTTCCTGAGTCGGTTTGTTGTAGTAGGGAGTGATCAACAGGGCGCCGTCGGCTCCGACGCGGTTCGCATGCCGGGTTAAGGCAATGGCCTCATCGGTGCAGTTAGAGCCAGTTCCGGCGATCACCGGCACTCGGCGCTTGACCACCTCGACGGTGAAAGCGATGACCCGTTCGTGTTCTTCGTGCGAAAGGGTAGCCGATTCCCCGGTCGTGCCGCATGGCACGATCCCGTCGGTGCCGTTGGCGATCTGCCATTCAATAAGGTCGCCCAATGCTCGTTCATCCACCCGCCCGTTCTTAAAGGGTGTGACAATAGCGACGAGTGAGCCGGTAAACATCTCGATCCTCGCGCAAAAGAGGTGCCGCCTCGCTACCTGAGGAAATCCGGAATAGTTTCGCCCCGCACGAGATCCGCGTAGGTTTCCCGCGCGCGGATCACATGCATCTCTCCGCCCTTGACCAAGACTTCCGGTGCCCGCGGCCGGGAGTTGTAATTGGACGACATCACGAACCCGTAGGCGCCCGCGCTCATGACCGCCAACAACTCCCCCGGTTTGGCCTCGGGCATTGAGCGATCTTTGGCCAGAAAGTCACCTGACTCGCAGACCGGGCCGACCACGTCGACGGTTTTCCGTTCGCCGTGTGCGGCCGCTTCCCGAATCGGCCGAATATCGTGGTACGCGCCGTACAGGCTCGGGCGGATCAGATCGTTCATCGCCGCGTCTACGATCATGAACCGTTTGGCCTCGCCTTCTTTGGTGTAGAGCACCTTGGTGACGAGGACGCCGGCATTCCCCACGATGACACGGCCCGGTTCCATGATCAATACGCATTTGAGGTCCCGCACCAGCGGCGAGATGGCGTCCGCCAGATCCTGGGGCCTCGGCGGTGATTCGTCGGCGTACGTAATGCCCAACCCGCCGCCGATGTTGACGTACCGGATGCCGATTTCCTGTGCTTTGAGGGCCTCGACCAATCCGAGCACTTTCCGGAGCGCCTCGACGAACGGCGTCACATCGGTGAGCTGGGAGCCGATGTGCTTATGAACTCCGACGACCTCGATGTGCTTAAGCGACGACGCCAGCTTGAACTCTTCGAGCGCGCGATCCGCACTGATTCCGAATTTGCTTTTCTTCAACCCGGTCGAAATATACGGGTGCGTCTTGGGATCGATGTCCGGATTGATCCGCAGCGCCACCCGCGCCCGAACGCCCATCTCGGCTGCGACTTCGTCGATCGCATGGAGCTCAGCCGAGGATTCCACGTTGAACATGAGAATGTCCGACTTGAGCGCATCGCGGATTTCCTCTCGACTCTTTCCGACCCCAGCAAATACGATCTTCGAAGTCGGCACCTCGGCCTGCCGGGCACGGTACAGTTCGCCGCCCGAGACGATGTCCACGCCGCTGCCCTCACGGGCCAGCAGCCGCAGGATCGCCAGGTTGGAATTGGCCTTCATGGCGAAAGCGACGATGTGGGGAATGTTCTGAAACGCGCTGTCGTAGGCCCGGAAGTGCCGCAACAAAGTCGCATGGCTGTAGACGTAGCATGGCGTGCCGACTTCCTTGGCGATACGACTAAGCGGGACGTCTTCGCAGTAGAGTTCGCCCTGACGATACTGGAAATCATGCATCTTGGAGGTCCTCACTGAGCATTTCAAGCCCGCTGATCGAAAGCCCCTGCAGCGACGCTTCGAAAGCCGCCTTGAACTTTCGATAGCGGACTCTGGCATACGGCATGATGGCTTTCAACGCCTCGCCGTCCAGCAGGGCGCGCAATGCATCGGGCGTCGCGTGCTTCAAGTGTTCGAAGTTGACAATAATGTCGAGCCTGGCTTTCTCCGCCGCTTCCTTGATCCGCTTGAGCAGTTCCTGCGCATTGAGCCGGTCAAGTGTGCCCTCCAACTCCACGACTAAGGCGGCGAATCGGTCGTGCCGCTTGGCCTTGATGTTCAACCAAAGTTCGTGGGCCGGCCCCGAGGTCGCATCGAACCGTTGCTTGATCGCATGCAGCGCGTTGGGGATCAGATGTTCGCAATCGAGCGCCGGCAGTTTGGCCTGAAGATTCTTCAGGACCTTGGCCACCGGGGAGAGGGTGCCCCGCGGGCACGCCCGTTTGATCAGCTTGCGGAATTCCCGGTTCATTTCCCATCGGGCGATGAATCGCTGTTTCGTTCCCAGCAAGCGGTACCAAATCGACGGAAGCGAATAAAAGCGGTGATTGGCCCAGTAGAACCCCTCCTGCAGTTGCTCCGGTGTCATACGGCTCGGATAGAAGACCACGTGTTTGCCGTCATACTTCGCCCAATCCCGGTCGAAGATGCGGCCTTCTCGATTGTACCGCTCGTACAACGCCGTGCCCGGGAGCGGGGTTAGCACGTTGAAGTAAGCCAGCTCCACCCGGTTCTTTACCAGGAACTCCACGGCCCGTTCGAACACCGATTCGTCGTCGTTATCGAAGCCGAACACGATGCCGGGATTGACCATGATCCCGTAATCGTGAAACATTTTGATTTCCTGCGAGAACTTCTGCACACGGTTGAAAGGCTTGTTGGTTTCCTCCAAGCAGTCCTCATCGAGAGATTCCATCCCGACGAAAACCGATACGCAGCCGCTTTCCGCCGCGAGCTTGACCATCTCTTCATCGTCACCCAGGAACAACGTCGACTGGCATCCCCATTTGATATTCAGGGGCTTGAGCGCCGCCCACAGCTCGCGGCAGTAAGCGCGGTTGCTGTTGTGCAAATCGTCCACGAAGGCGAAGATCGTCCCATCCTCGATGCCCAGCCGGATGCGCAGACCGGTCAGGAACGCTTTCCAGAGCGGCTCGTTTCGCATCCGGTCGACCAGTTCGCTCCGGATCCATTGCTTGATATGCGTCAGTTCTTTCACGACCTCCTGAACCGGCCGGCGCCGCGTCGTCTTGCCGTTGAACGGTGACACGCTGCAAAACTCGCAATCGAAATGGCACCCCCGCGTCGTGAAGCTGCATTGCCGGGTCATGTAAGCGTCCGGGCTGAGCAGGTCGACGCGCGGGCTTCTATAACGTTCAAGCGATGGAAACTTCTCCATCTTGTACACGCGCTTCATCGCCCCGGCTTCGAAGTCAGCGATCAATTCGGGCCAGAGATCCTCGGCCTCCCCGCAGACGATCGCATCGCAGTGTTGGAGCGCTTCATCCGGACAGTACGTCGGATGCACCCCGCCCAGCACCACTTTCTTGCCGCGTTTTCGGAACTCTGCGGCGATCTCGTAGGCCCGCGGCGCATAGCAGGTCATAACCGAGAGCCCCACCAAGTCGCAGGGATGTTCGAAATCGATGTCCCGCACGGCTTCGTCGATCAGCTCGACGTGCCAGGTCTCTGGTGTGTAGGCCGCGATCACCGGCAGGCTCAACTTCGGAAACCACACCGCCCGCCGCTCCGAAGCCGTCAGGTGATAAGGGTTATTCCTTGGATAAGGATCAACCAACAAGAGGGTCTTCGTCCTTGTCGTCGACCTCGCAGGTCGGATCAGCTCCATCGGTTTCTCCTCCTGATTGTCAGGTAGCCCATTGTCAACCAGGCCGACGCTCCCGCCCGGTTGTCGCGCAGCGTTCTCCCACAAACAAACTCATGCGCACTATCTGATGCCGACCGGCCTCAACGGCGGCAGCTCAGGCTCAGAAGAAGGTTCGACAGCGCCTGATTTCCCTTCCTGTCGTTGGGCGGCTTGTGCGCGCTCCTGAGCTTCTATCTCCTGTTCCTTTTGTAACCGGGGGGCGATCCCCACATCTTCGGGCGCGATCGGGGATCCGACGACGCCGCAGCCGGCGGCGATCGTCATGACCGCCAGGGTAAGCCCGAATGCCGTGACGGGGTCTCGCTCTCTCGTCATGCCAGTGCTCTCTCCAAAACCTTGATTCTCGCCTCGACCCGCTTGCGCGCTGTGCCGCCGATCTGGGCTTTTCGCTCAACCGCACCCTCCACCGTGAGCACGTCCAGTACGTCTTTGTCGAACCGCTCGGAGAATGATCGGAGTTCGTCCAGTGTGAGAGTCTCTAAGTCTCTCTGGTGATCCAGGCAGAACCGCACAATCCGGCCGGTGACGGTATGGGCTTCACGGAACGGGACGCCCTTGAAGACGAGATAATCCGCCAACTCCGTGGCCAACATGGCGCCCGAAGCGGCCGCGCGCTTCAGTGTATCGCGGTTGACCTTCAGTCCTTTGATCAACTCCGCAGAGACCTCAAGAGAGGCCGATACGGTGTCCAGCGCGTCGAACAGCGCTTCCTTGTCCTCCTGAAGGTCACGGTTGTAGCTCAATGGGAGTCCCTTCAGCGTCGTCAACAGCGCCAGAAGATGACCGTAAACCCGGCCGGTTTTCCCTCTCACCAGTTCCGGCACATCCGGATTTTTCTTCTGCGGCATCATGCTGCTGCCTGTGCAGAAAGCATCCGGCAGGTCCACGAATTGGAACTCCTGAGAGGTCCACAGTATCAGTTCTTCGCTGAGCCGAGACAGATGCATCATGATCAGGGAGAGCGCGGCCATCACCTCGATAGCGAAGTCGCGGTCGGAAACGGCGTCGAGACTGTTCTCCGTCACGTCGGTAAAACCCAGCAGACGCGCGGTGTACCGGCGATCGATTGGGTAGTTCGTGCCGGCCAGCGCTCCTGAACCCAGCGGCATCACGTTCAATCGGGCCAGGGCGTCGTTGATCCGTCCCTTGTCTCGCTCCAACATCTCGACATAGGCCAAGAGGTGGTGAGCCAGCAGCACCGGCTGGGCTCGCTGCAAATGCGTATAGCCCGGCATGATCACATCCAGGTGCGCCCGCGCCTGAGAGAGGAGCGCACGCTCCAACTCCTCGATCCGGCCGGTCATTGCCTTGAGCGCATCACGCAGGTACAGGCGGATGTCCAACGCCACCTGATCGTTCCGGCTGCGACCGGTGTGCAGTTTCCCTCCCAGGGGCCCGATCAACTCCGTCAGCCGGCGCTCGATAGCCATGTGGATATCCTCGTCCTCGGGGACGAAGGGGAAGCGTCCTTCATCAAGCTCTGCCTTCACTGCCTCCAGCCCGCGGATCATTTCTGCCGTCTCGCGAGAGGTCAGCACACCCGCCCGCTTCAGGGTCTTGCAATGGGCGATACTGCCTTGAACATCGTGCGCGTAAAGCCGTCGGTCAAAGGCAAGCGACGAGGTGAATGCCTCCACCAGCCGATCGGTCCGGTCGCGAAACCTTCCCGACCACAGTTTGGTCATCTCGTGTGACGCGGGAGGCGTGGTGCGTAAACGACTGGCAACCGCTTCCCTCTTTTCCCGAACGCCGCGTCGCTTCTTTCCGCCCATGAGTTCTCCGCCAGCGCGCATTGCGAAAGACGCTTCACCGATTTACGCCTTTTTTTGGTTTTTGGGCCGTTGCGCGCGGATGGCGAGCCGCAGCGCGTTCAACCGGATGAAACCTTCCGCGTCCTTCTGCCGGTAGACTTCGTCTTCTTCGAATGTTGCCATATCCAACCGGTAGAGCGACCTGGGCGATTTGCGGCCGACGACCATGCAACCGCCTTTATATAATTTCACCCGGACCGTGCCGGTGACATCCTGTTGAGCCTCGTCGATCGCTTTCTGCAACATCAGCCGCTCCGGGCTGTACCAATATCCATAATAAATCAGTTCGGCGTAACGGGGAATCAAACTGTCGCGAAGATGCAAGACCTCCCGGTCCATCGTCAGCGACTCGATCCCCCGGTGCGCGACATGCAGAATCGTCCCACCCGGCGTTTCGTAGACGCCGCGGGACTTCATGCCGACATAACGGTTCTCGACCAGGTCCACCCGGCCCACCCCATGCGTTCCGCCCAGCCGATTGAGATGCGCCAACAGCGTCGCTGGGCTCATGCGCTTGCCGTCCACTGCGACCGGGTCTCCCCGTTCGTAGTCGATCTCGATTTCCCTGGGCTTGTCCGGGGCCTGTTCGGGCGAGACGGTCATCTGAAAGATTTCTTCCGGCGGCGCCTCCCAGGGATCTTCCAAGATCCCGCCTTCATAACTGACATGAAACAAATTAAGATCCATGCTGTAGGGCTTGGCTTTGGTCGCGGTCACCGGAATGCCGTGCGCCTGCGCATACTCGATGAGTTCCCGTCGCGAACGGAACGCCCACTCGCGCCAGGGCGCAATGATCTTGATCTTGGGGTCGAGCGCGAGGTATGTGAGTTCAAATCGGACCTGATCGTTTCCCTTTCCTGTCGCGCCGTGCGCGACGGCGTCTGCGCTTTCTTTCCGTGCGATTTCAATTTGACGTTGGGCGATCAGCGGCCTGGCGATCGAGGTCCCCAGCAGATAGCTTCCTTCGTAAACGGCGTTCGCCCGCAGCATCGGGAAGATGTGGTCTTTCACAAAGACCTCACGGAGATCTTCGACGTAGACTTTCGAGGCGCCCAAGGCTTGCGCCTTCGCCTTGACGGCCTTGAGATCTTCGCCTTGTCCGAGATCGGCGCAGAACGCCACCACCGCGCACCCGTAGGTTTCCTGCAACCATCGAAGGATGACGGACGTATCCAACCCGCCCGAGTACGCCAACACCACTTTCTTGACGGGTCTCTGCAACACGCGTGTTCCTCTCGCCTATCGCCGGGCACCCGACGCTCTGGAGGATGCCACAAATGCCCCTCTTGCCTTTGGCTTTCTTCCTAGCCACGTGACCAGGATGGCCTTTTGCATGTGTAGGCGGTTTTCGGCCTGATCCAAGACGACGGATCGCGGACCATCCAAGACCTCAGCCGTGATTTCTTCACCTCGGTGCGCCGGCAGACAATGCATGACAATGGCGTCAGGCTTGGCCCGCCGCAGGAGCCGCTCGTTCAGTTGGTAAGGAGTGAGGGCTTTCAGGCGCCGAGCCTGTTCCCGCTCGCGGCCCATACTGATCCAGACGTCGGTGTAGATTACATCGGCTTCCTTGACCGCCACGACGGGATCTTCGCCGATTTCGATGACGCCGCCGGTTTGCTGCGCCTCCAACCGAGCGACGTCGACGATATGTTGATCAGGCTGATAGCCGGCCGGACAGCCGAGAGCGATCGCCATCCCCATCTTGGCCGCCGCCTCGATGAGGGAATTGGCCACGTTATTGCCGTCGCCGACATAGGCGATCTTGATCCCTCTGAGGCGGCCCTTTTTCTCGCGAATAGTCAGGAGATCTGACAGCGCTTGGCAGGGGTGGCTGAGATCGGTCAGCCCGTTGATGACCGGAATCGTCGCCTCTCTGGCCCACTCCTCGACGGTCGCATGGTCATAGGTCCGGATCACCAAGCCGTCTAGGTATCGTGAAAGTACCCGTGCCGTGTCGGCGATGCTTTCTCCGCGCGAAAGTTGGATGTCAGCCATCGGGAGGACGATCGCCTGCCCTCCTAGTTGATTCATGCCAGCTTCGAACGAGACCCGTGTTCGCGTGGACGGCTTTTGAAACAAGAGCCCAAGCATCTTGCCGGCCAGCAACCGAGGGTTTCTGCCACGACGTTGAGCGCGCTTCAAGTCGGCGGCCAGACGCAGCAAGGCGTCGATGTTCCGTCTGGGAATAGGGCCGACATGCAGCAAGTCTTTCCCGAGCCCCTGGCCGGGCTCTCTGTCCGTCACGCTGGCAGGACGTCCTGCCATAGCGACCTCCTCTCGCGGTTTGTCACGCTCGTTTGTTCAGTATCTGCGACAGCGCGTCCAACAGGCGATCGATTTCGCGCTGGGTGATAATCAGCGGAGGAATGAACCGCAAGATCCGTTCCATCGTGCAGTTGATCAAGAGTCCGCGCGCCAGGCAATCCATCACAATCTGTTGGCCGTCGATCGCGAGTTCCATCCCCTGGAGCAAGCCAAGACCGCGTACCTCTTTGACGACGCGATGGCGATCTTTGCACTCCGCCAAGCCCTTGGCCAGGTAATCTCCCATCCGGCGGGCATGGTCTAAAATCCGCCCTTCGAGCAAGACCCGTAGCACGGCCAACCCGGCGGCGCAAGCCAGCGGATTGCCGCCGAAGGTGGACGCATGGGTCCCGGGCGTAAAGACTTCCGCCACTTGGGCCCTTGCAAGGCAGGCCCCGATCGGGACACCGCCGCCCAACCCCTTGGCCAGGGTCATGATGTCTGGCTCGACGCCAAATTGCTCGTACGCAAAGAGGGTACCCGTGCGGCCCATGCCGGTCTGAACCTCATCGAAAATCAACAGGACATCGCGTTGCCGGCACAATTCCCGCAAACCTTTTAAGTAAGTGCGATCTGCGACGTGGACGCCTCCTTCGGCCTGGATCGGTTCCAGCATGACAGCAGCCGTTTTGGCGGTAATGGCTTTTTCCGCCTCCGCCAGATCGTTGAACGCCACATAGCTGAACCCCGGCACGAGCGGGTCGAAGCCTTTTTGCACTTTTTCCTGTCCCGTCGCCGTGAGTGTTGCAAGGGTCCGGCCATGAAACGAATTCCGCATCGTAATAATGTCATGGCGACCCGGCCCGTACTTCTCGAATGAGTAGCGCCTGGCCAACTTGATGGCGGCTTCGTTGGCTTCCGCTCCGCTGTTGCAGAAGAACACTTTGTCGGCGAATGAATGGTCAACTAACGCCTGAGCCAATTTGACTTGTGGCTCCGTGTAATACAGATTGGAAGCATGGAGTAGATGCTGGGCCTGCTTTTGGATAGCCAAGGTCAAGTCCGGATGCGCATGTCCCAGGACATTCACTGCGATTCCGGCAACAAAATCGATGTATTCCCTGCCTTCCATATCGTAGACGCGGCTACCCCGACCGCGTACGATCGAGATAGGCTGCCGTGCATAGGTCGCCATCAGATAGCGTTCCGCGTCTTGTTGCAGCTCCTCTGTCGGCATCGGGCACCATCCTTTATGAATTGGCGGACACTAACACACCGATCGAGTGAAAGCAATATCAAACTCGACGACCGAGTCTTCTATCCCTTTCTGAACATTGAGAAATTTCATCGACACGTGATGTGAGCGAAGCTCCGCGAATGTGATAAGCTCGGCCCATGCGATCCTGTGAAACCTGTCGCCAGGTCAATCCAGACGACGCCCGCTTTTGTCAGCAATGCGGGACCGCACTTTCCCCTTCCCAGACGACTCCCCCTGTCTGGGATGAAGCGCAGCTCTGGCGGAAGTTCATCGGACCCAATGCCGATCGCTATCTAGAAACGTTCAAGAAATTTTCCGGCGCGTCAGGCCCCCGTTTTGCTTTCACTTGGAATTGGCCGGCGTTTCTCTTCGAGCCCTTCCTCTGGTTTCTGTACCGCAAGATGTACCTGTATGCGTTGGTCTATGCAGTCGGCCCAGTCGCGGCGTTTTATTTCACGCAGGATCTGTCGGCAGATTTGGTCTGGCGGATCATGGCAGGAGCCAGCGCGAACTATATCTATTACTGGCACATCAAGGAGCAGTTGGCAAAGCTCAAAACACTGCCGAACCTGGATGCGTCCAACCGGGACCGGGTCTTGAGCGATTCGGGAGGAGTTCAGCCTTATGTGGTGTGGGTTGGAGTCGGGTTGTTCGCTTTGAAGGTGGCGCTCCTCATCGCTATTCTGCGAGAGGGGCCGCCCAGTCCCAGCGGGACCGCCCCTCCGCGCACTCAGCCAGGCCCCACTCGCACGAAGGTGTGATGAGTTGCGGGACCTTTCCGTTCGTTACGCGGGCGCCAACGGGGCGCGGGTACGTTGCCACGTGATCCAGGCCTGGAACCACTCGAAATCGTGGCCGTACGCGGCTCCCCCTGAGTCGGCCGCAGCTTGTTTCTGCTCTAATTGGGTGTAGGTCCGCGGCCAGTTCTTCTGCCACCAAGATTTCAGCTCCTCCGCACCGTACAATTGGCCGTTTGGCTGGGCGATACCTGCTGCCGCGCAGACCTCAGCCACGAGCGGCCAGTATCGATCCTTGCCCAAACCCAGCGTCTTGAAATGTTCGCGCAAGAGAAAGACCACCCATAGTTCCGCGCTGTTCTTCTTATTGTGTTTGAACGGTTGGGTCTGCCGGAGTGGAACCGGATCGAAGTTTTTGATGACCGACGTGTAATCAGGCCCGCCATAGCTGCCGGCCACCTCGGCGATGCCTTCCAGCATCCGGGCGAGTTCCACTTCCACCACTGGCGCGGTCCCTTGGGATTTCTTGCCGGAGTCGGCGGAGATGGTCAGCGGATTGGGAGCCGTCAGCAATTCGATTAAAGGTTTCAATTCCCTCAACCGTTCGACCGCTCGTTTGAGGATTTGCTCGGATTCCAGCCAATAATCCTGATCGTTTTTCGACATACGTTCTCGTCCCGGTGGTGGAAGCACGGGCGGAATCCAATACCGGATCAAGACGAACAACAGGTAGTCGATGTTCCCGCCCACCCACCTGATTCGCTCTAACAATCGACCAGGACCGAGCGCGTGTGCAAAGAACTGCTCTGCGCGTTCGCCGACACCAAGGTTTCGCGCCATGTCGATCCACCAGCGCTCGAGCTCCCGCCAGGATCGATCTTGAGGATCGGCAACGGAGACCATGACCCACTGCCCATAGAAAAAGAACTATCACGACAGCCGGCATGGTACTGACTGCACAGAGCGATTGCAAGAAGCTCCCGACAATCAGAGTTTCACGGTTCGAGGCTTGACTTGGAGCGGCGATCGCGTATCCTGGGGCTGAGGGAAGCAAACCATCTTGACCGGAGGGAGGATTGGAATGGGCAGGCTGGTGCTGCTGCGTCACGGCGAATCGCAATGGAATCGAGAAAACCGATTCACGGGCTGGGTCGATGTCCCCCTCTCGGCAAAGGGTGAAGAAGAGGCCCGGTCTGCGGGCAAGAAGCTAATCGGATATCGCTTCGATCGGGCCTTTACGTCGGTGTTGACCAGAGCCATCGAGACGCTGCGGATCGTTTTGGAGGTAATCGGGCAGTCCCACATTCCGATCGAAAAAGATCAGGCCTTGAATGAGCGCATGTATGGCGAGTTGCAGGGGCTGAACAAGACCGAAACAGCGAAGAAATACGGCGAACAACAGGTCAAGTTGTGGCGTCGGAGTTACGACATCCGTCCTCCCGGCGGAGAAAGTCTTAAAGATACGGCTGAGCGCGTGCTCCCCTATTACGAATCTCGCATCAAACCCCATCTCCTGGCAGGCGAAACGGTCCTGATCGTCGCCCACGGCAACAGTCTACGCGCCCTGGTGATGCACCTCGATCGCCTGACGCCAGACCAGGTCCTTGAGCTCAACATTCCGACCGGTGCCCCCTTGCTTTACGAATTCGGCGCTGAGGGAACGGTCACGGTGCGTCGGTATCTCTGACCTTGACGGCTCGGCTTCGGCTCCGCTGTCTCGGCTGGTCCGTCGCGATCGTGAGCGCGCTTCCTCCCGTTCGCACAAACCGATCGTGTCGCCCCGATATTTCGGCGATGGGAGCAGAATTCGCTTGGATAACCTCATGCATGAGCGGGTTTCGGACCCGATTGACGATCATACCAGCCTCGGCCCTGTCGGCTTTATCACGAAGTCGGCGGAAGCTTGTCCCGTAGAGATCGTCATGATAAAGTCCGCACGGCTGTTGTTCCGAAAAGGAAAGCGAAATGAGTGGAGTGTGCGCCAGATTCTTAAGGGGGATGATCTTCTCAGGTACGCTGGCGGCCGCGTTGGCTTTGCCGCTCCTGGATCTCGCATGGGCGGGTGAGAATCGCTGGGGATTCGGTACGGACCTCGGTTTTTGGAGCGGAACTACCGATGGGACGGTTTTCGCGCTAGGATTCAATCTTGACTATTACTTGGATCGCTCGTTCTCCTTCGGTCCCATGATGGTGTTGGCGCCGACGGGAGATCTGACGCAGATCGCGTTCGCCGGTGTTGCCAAGTACCATGTGCGCCTCAACAATGACGTTAACCTCGTGCCGTTTGCGGGGATCGGTTTAGTGCACGCGGATCTGGATCGTGGAACGGGTCCGAACCGCATCGATCGCAACGATACCAGCCACTTCATTCCGCTCGGCCTTTCCGCCGAATTCCAGGCCACCCGAAACATTGCGCTGGCCACGACGCTGATGGTCAACCTGCATCACATCACCCTCTCTCCCCCGGTTCCCACCGACAACACCAGCGTGGCCGTGATGTTCGGAATCCGGTTTGGGCCTTAGACGGTCGGAGCCCGTCGCGTTGTAAGCCCTGGAACTGCGCTGAAAGTTGGGGCTTCCTTATCCTGCCGGACAGTCACCCAGTGTCCGGGTGCACATAGGTTCGACCAGCCGATCCGCATGTCACGAAACCGGGGCCTTAAGACAGGGTCGGATGAGGGACGGAAGTCTCATTCGACCTCCCACGCAACCGGTTTTCTCGGTGAGAGTGGAAGAAGGAGCTTGCCGCTGCCAGGGCTATGCGACGCGGGCCGGTCGCCACCGCAGCCCGATGTTCAGAACATCTTGAAGCAGATCGGGATAGGAGAGGTTGGCCCGCTGAGCGGACTCGGCGAAGTCTTCGTCTTCGGCGATTTGCGGATTTGGATTGGCTTCTAGAACATAGACGCGACCTTCCATATCAAGCCGGAGATCAATCCGTGCATAACCGCTCAGTCCGAGGGCGCGATAGACCCGCTTGGCCAGATGCTGAATCTGCTCCGTCATGCCCTCGGGAAGGTCCTTGGCTTCGCATGACCTGATGCCGTATTTCTCTTGGTATTTCCGGTTCCACTTCACCCGCTCGGTGGCAATGCGGCGCGCCTCATCCGGCATCTTGTCCATCAGCAACTCCCACACTGGAAGCACATGGAGATGGGAATTCCCCAGTACACCGACATAGAGTTCCCGCCCCTCGATGTATCGCTCGACGATGGCGCCTGTGCCGACGCTGTGATGAATGAACATCACGCGTTCCCGCAACTTGTCGTCGTCTTCGACGATGGACGCCTGCGAAATCCCGAGTGACGCCTCCTCAGAGACCGACTTGACAATCAACGGGAAGGGGAGCCATTCGGGACGTTTCACTGAGCGGCCCAAGGGGACGACGATGAACTCGGGGAATGGAATCCGGTGAAACGACAGGACCTTCTTCGACAATGCCTTGTCGCGCGCCAACATCAGCCCACGAGGATTGCAGCCGGTGTATGGAACACGGAGCAGCTCGAGATAGGACACGACGTTTTGGTCATACACCGCCACGCCGTCAAATTCCTCCAGCAAATTGAAGGCGATGTGTGGTTTCCACTCCTCGACCGCGCTCCGAATGACGCCCAAGTTGCTCTTCACGCCGAGCGGACGGACTTCGTGGCCCATCTTCCTGAGCGTCGAGACCACGTCGTACTCCGTTTTCCACTCTACCGTTTTCAGATCATGGCCGGTGGTATGCGCCGGTGGAACGAGGTCTTCGTGCATCAGGACCAGAACACGGAGTTTTCTCATAGCGCTACCCGATGCCGACCGCTGTGCAGATAGTTCATCGTTTGCACAGTCAGCAGCACCGTAAAGTCGAGTTTCGCCTGGTCTTCCGGAACAGCGAGCCGGAGATTGAGTTCGCGGCATCGGGTGATCATGCTCTCAAGCACCTGATCGATGGTGTATTGATACTCGCCCGTCCAGCCGGCGACTTTGCGACGGACTTCTTTGCGGATCCGGCTGAGAAAAGCGGCCGCGGTCTTGTTTCCGGCGAAGGCGGCGGAATCTGAGAACAGTCGACGAAGGTCGGCATCGTAAAAATTCGGGCGTTCCACGCCGTAGCGCTTGCGCTTCTGCCCGTAATGCTCCCGCAGGGTCTTGCTGAGACTGGAAAGCGGATCGATCTCCTGCCTGGACGACACCTTCGGCGGGACATCGGCCAGTTCCCGCATGAGCTGATCCATGTATTTCAGTTTCTTCAGCGCGGGCCACCCGCGGTAGCGGTCACGCCACATTGATTCGGGGTCCAGCCAAACCGCGAAAGTTTCGGCGAAGTCTTCGTCCGGATGGCTTTGCGCGTACCAAATGTCCAGATGCAGCACAAAGCTGCGGCTATAAGGTTTGGGGGTGTAATAATCGGGATAGGGCTGCGAAGACTTCCCGAACAGTTGCTGCCGCCGCCGCCGGCGGCGAAGCAGGTGTGCGTTTTCAATGGCATGCCCGGTTTCGTGGCGCAAAATGCGCATGCACCATTCGGTCGTGCCTCCCTCCACCTCCAGCATTTGACTGAGTTCGAGTCGAGCGAGCCGCGGGTGCGCGAGATAGAATGGGATGGCGATCCCGGGAATTCCGTCCGGGGTGAACCATTCATCGGACAGCCAAAAGTGTGGCCGGAAGACCAATCGTCTGGAGGCAAGTTCTGAATACAACCGAGCAATCTGTTCAGAAAGGAACCCTCCCTCGAGATCCAGCCGGAGATCGCACAGTTTCAGATCCAGAAGCATGTCGTCCGACCAAGCCGCCCAAGGCTGATCGTCCGCTGCGATGGAGAGGATTCCCACCTCGTCTGTGCCGTGCTGCGTCACGGGGTCCGACCTCTTTCGTCTTGGCAAAAAACGCTGCGCTCGCTGTTTCGGCCTTTGCGCTGCATCGCGGTCCTCGTCCTTGACGCGCACAGGGCGGCGTAGGACCCTGTTCGTCCGGAGCGGATAAGCCCTACAAAATATAGCACTTGAACAGTTCCTTTCCTGTTGAGGCGGATATGTTCTCTCCACAATGTTATCCTGCGCCAAGTTAAGGGGCTTGTGGAAGGCGGCAAAGGCTAACACTCCGGATATTCGCGATTTCTCACCAACGGCGGATCGCCTTGCGGTATCGAAAAATGCCGGAGGCGTCGGCGTGAACGTTTCCGATACGGTGATCAGCTTGATTTTTTAGCAGAGGGGGAACGTCGCAGAGATGTTTGAAACCTGGAACCGGTGGGTGGAATGGAAATGATGGGGGGAGGTCGGATGGAAATAAATAATAATTATGGGAATAAGGCTGTCCAGCGGGCTACAAACAGAAGGGGCCGGGGGCACCTGCCCCCCGGCCCCTTCGCTGATGCAGCCTGGCGCCGTGGTTACAGCCAGTTCACGCGCTCGGCCGGGCGGATGTAGATCGGCTCCTCCACCTGCTGCCGCACGACCTCCTTGCCCGACTTGTTGAAGCCCAGCACGGTGTCG
>DATLZU010000038.1:0-4533 GCA_035573855.1 Nitrospiraceae bacterium | reverse complement strand
GGAGTCATAGCGGTACTGGTCGTGGTAGACCCGCTCCCAGGACCGATCGGGATAGTCGCCCAGGGGGTTGCCGACCTCGATGACCGGCTGCAGGGCCGTCAAGGCCAGGACCTTGTCAGCCAGGGCCACCGCGGCGACCGTCCCCGCCGAGACTTTAAGAAATTGCCGTCGTGAAAACTGCATAGCGTGTCCCTCCTACTCAATGACCCATGAAATAAAGCGTCTTTCCTTCACTCTTCTCCGGATGCGGAGATTAAGCCTGCTCACCTCCCTTCTTGTCTTGACGTGCTTATGACGGCGGTTGTGTCACCGGAATCCGCCACGTATTGCACGAAATTCCGGAGAATACAGGGAGGGAACCTTTACAAGGCTTGTGCCATTGCCGAACACGTTGGTGAACTGGGATAGAGATTGAAATTATTCAGAAAAATAAACGACTTATGTGCGTTTACTAAGGCTGGGCGGTGAGTCAAAAAAATAGGAGCAAAGGTAAGAGTTAGAAAAGACTTACTGTGCGCAGCGATGATAAATGAAAGATATTGAAAAAGCAAAGCATTTTAATGTCAGTCTTTTTTGACACCTAGGCAAGGCGTTCGCAACTTCCTGTTTTGTCATGCCTTTATCTCACAGTGACGGAATTGGATGTCAGGATAATCCGACACTTTCTATTTTTCACTCTTAAGATAGCGACGCATAATTTCGTGGAAATAGGACCGGGGCAGCCCTGCATCATTGGCCGCATGGGTCACATTTCCTTGATGAGCGTTGAGCTTGGATGAAATGTACCGGCGATTGAATTCTTCCAACACCTTTTCCTTGGCCTTGGCATAAGGAAGGTGCAGGTAATCTTCGCCAAGCGCGCTTGGTGCGCGATCGTCGGGCTGAAGAAGGCCGATCACATCCCGCGAACCGATTCGATCGCTCTTGGCTAACATCACCGCTCGCTCCATGACGTTTCGCAATTCGCGGACATTCCCCGGCCAAGGATAGGCGACCAGCTCGGTCACTGCCGAGGGGTGTAGGTCCTCGACGTGTTTGCCGAACTCCTTGGCATAACGACTGATGAAATGTCGCGCGAGCACAGGGATATCCTCTGTGCGATCTCGAAGCGGCGGCACGTGAATCACCATCACGTTCAATCGAAAGAACAGGTCCTTACGGAATTCGTTTCGTTTGACCTTCTCGCTGAGGTCCTGGTTCGTCGCGGCGATAAATCGGACATTGATTTTCTTCTGCTGGGTGCTTCCCACCGCCCGCACTTCCCCTTCCTCTAAGACTCGAAGAAGCTTGGCTTGAAGGTTCAGCGGCAGATCACCGATTTCGTCCAAGAACACCGTGCCTCTGCTTCCCAATTCAATCAGGCCTTGTTTGTCGGCGATCGCTCCGGTAAAGGCTCCTCGGACATGGCCGAATAGCTCGCTCTCAACGGTTCCTTCCGAAAAAGTCGTGCAATCGACGACTTGAAACGGCCCCTCGCGCTCCGCGCTCCGTTCATGAATCGCTTTTGCGATAAGTTCTTTGCCGGTTCCCGTCTCGCCTACGATCAGTGTGGTAGAGGGGACCTTGGCCACCGTGTCGATCATCGCCATGACCCTGCGAATGGCAGGGCTGACGCCCACGAGATCTTTAAACGGAGTCGGAGAGGCGGAAGTCTCGCTTGCCCTCATTTGGAGCAGAAAATCCGACATGCGCATGGCGCGATGGATCCGCATCGCGATGTCCATCTTTTCGAACGGCTTGACGATGTAATCAAAAGCCCCGTGTCGGACCGCCTCAACCGCGGTGTCGACCGCATCGACCCAACTGATGACAATCACGGGAAGGCGTCGGTTCATCGTTTGGATGCGTTGCAGCAGCTCGATTCCGCTGATGCCCGGCAGTCGCACGTCTGTAATCACCAAATCGATTGGCCGTTCGTCCAGAATCTTTAACGCGCCCTCCGCCCTGGCCGCTACGACGAGTTCAATCTGTTCGCCCTCGTGACGCGGCAATTCCTGTTCAACCGTGCGGAGAAACATTTCCACGTCGCCGGCATTGTCTTCCACCAAGAGAATCGTGAAAGGTTTGTCTTTGATGGCTTTCATCGTTCGAACTCCTGCGCGCTGTCTCCCTCCTCTTAGTCTCGATGCAACGAACGAGATGGTTCGCGTTTTCCCAGGTCGTTCTCATTAGACGGTTTCCAGTTGAGAACGGGAAGGCGGAAATAAAACGTGCTGCCGACTCCTGGTTGGGAGTCAACCGATACCGTACCGCCGTACTGTTCGACGACGGTCTTGACAATCGACAGACCGAGACCGGCTCCCGGTGCGTCCGACGGGCTCAGCCGCTGAAAGGGCAGGAACACCCGGTCGGCCACAGTCGGATCGATGCCTTGACCGTTATCGCGAACGAACAGCAAGGGGCCCTGCGCATCGTGTTTCCATCCAATATCGATGCGCGGGGTCGGTTGCGCTCCCATGTACTTGATCGCATTGCTGATCAAGTTCTCCAGCACCTGCTTGAGATGAATCCGGCGACAGGCAAGACGGGGAAGATCCGGCGCGACCTCTAGGGCGATCCCTTTCGCTGCGCACTCTTTCCCCAAGAGCTCCAAGACCTCCTGGACGACCGTCTGGGTATCCACGCTTTCCAACGGGCACGGCATCTGCGTGATGCGGGCCAGGTCGAGCGTGCGTTCGGCTAATTGCAGGAGATCGGCTCCTTCTTTCTTGATCCATCCCAGGTACTTGAGCGCTTTGTTGTCCAGCCGATCGCGGTAATCCTGTTCGATCCAGGAAGCAAATTCGGCGACACGTCCGGCCGGCGCCTTGACCTCGTGCGTGAGTTCCGCTACGTTTCGTTCGACCGCCTTCAGTTTCTCCTGGACCAGACGCAATTCGGATTCCGCAGCATCGAACAGCCGGGCGTTCTCCATCGTCACTGCCGCGTAGGAAGCGAACTGCTGGGCGAGCCGGACGTCCCACTCCGTGAACCGTTTGATCCTTTCCGTACTTAACAAAACCAACACCCCGATACATTCGTGCGGACTCAGCAGCGGAACGGCAACATAGCTCTTGGCCCCGAATTCATCACGGAATCGCACTCGCATGTCTTTGTGTTCAGCGAGATCGGCGACCACGACCGGGCGTTGCGTTTCGAAGGCTTGGTTAGAGAAGGGAGTTTCCTCGAGTAGGAGAATCTCTTTGCGGACATCATCGAACGCCTTTCCCGACGCCGCCTCCACCATCCAGCATTCCATAACCGGATGCCGAACCATCAACACGGCGAGGTCAGCGCCGAGCAGTTCGGTGGCGCGGTCGACGATCCGCCGTAAGACCTGATCCAGGCCGCCGTGACCGAGGGTTCCAATTTCTTGGCCGGTCGCATGGAGGGCCTGGAGTTCGCCGATCCTTTGGCGAATCCGCTCCGCCATGTGCTCAAAAGCCCGCGCAAGCTGCCCCAGCTCGTCATGACTGTGGACGGCAATCGGTGCGCCGAATTCGTCGGCTGCGAGTCGTTCTGCGCCCAAGGTGAGGCTTTGCAACGGCTTGCGGAGGATCCTATCCAGGAATGCCAACGCCATGCCCAGGAACACAAGGACGGCGATCAGGCAAACGATCTGGAACCGGTACAAGGTCCTAAGCCACATTTCGGTTTTTCGTTCAAGAGCTTGGACCACTGACGACAATGCCGCGACAAGGTGTTCGGCGCCTTGTAGGTACTCCTGTCTGGCTTGCACCGATTCAGCTTCTTTGGCTAGCACTGCGGTCTCGAGAGCAGGCCGAAGCTGGCGGTCCCAGTGTTTTTGGAGCTCCTGCAACTGCTGAGCGGCCGTGGAACTGATCGAACCAACAGGGCCATGATCGGCCGTCCCGTACCGCAGTCCTTGCAGCCCGTGTTCCCACTGAATGCGTTCGTTGAGAATCGCTTCTTGATCTGTTTCAGGGATATTTGAAGACAATCGATAGAGGAGCATGCCGAGCTTATAGATGCGCAGACGTTCCGTGCCGGCGTGCTCAATTGCGGCAGTAACGTCGATAAGCTGTCCGGTCAGATAGAAGTTAACGAGGAAAAAGCCGGAAAAGATCGATGAAAGAATGACGAGGACGCCGCCGATCTTGGTCACGAGGGAGGTCCGAAGCCAGTCCACCATTCTGCCTCTCAGAAATTGCGCACTTGTTTCCTCCACAGCCCGTCATCGTTATCGCCTCATGGCCTTACGGCGCCCATCTCGTACTCATAGCCGGAGGACAATATAGCCGTCAGGATCCATGGTCGGGAAGAGAGACGCAATGGTAAGCTTCTTGACTGGTGTGGCGCAAGTCGGGAATTGCGCACAGGTATTGCCGTGAGATTCGCAACTCCTTGCCGAAAGGACATCTCCGGTCACACGAAGGGCCGGGAGGCATCTGCCCCCCCGGCCCCTTCGCTGATGCAGCCTGGCGCCGTGGTTACAGCCAGTTCACGCGCTCGGCCGGGCGGATGTAGATCGGCTCCTCCACCTGCTGCCGCACGACCTCCTTGCCCGACTTGTTGAAGCCCAGCACGGTGTCG
>DATLZU010000037.1:0-6255 GCA_035573855.1 Nitrospiraceae bacterium | reverse complement strand
TCCCCCGCCCCACGATTTCTTTGGACACTGAGTCGGGGCATCCTGCTCCCTCAATGAAGGAGGTGTCCATGGCGAAGTCGAAGGCGGAGCGAGGCCGCTTTTCCTCGCGCAAGAAGGTCGAGGCCGTGCTCCGGGTGCTGCGCGGCGAGGATCTCGATCTTGTGTCCCGTGAGCTCGGGCTCACGGCAGCCAAGCTCTCCGAATGGCGGGACCAGTTTCGTGCGAGTGGCCAGGCCGGGCTGAAGAGTCGGGCGGCTGATGGGCGGGACGAGGAACTGGCCCGGTTGAAGGCCTTGGTCGGAGATCTCACGATGCGGCTCGAACTCTCCCGCGAGGCGGTGAGGCGTCTGCGAGGTGGCACCCCTTTGGTCGCCGGGAGGCCGACGCGATGAGCCGCGCCACGTCGTCTTCCGTCAACCGTCCGTATGGCGTGGTCCGGGTCTGCCAGGAGTGGGGTCTGAGCCGGGCGACGTTTTATCACCAGCAGGGCCGTGCCGAACGCCCGCGGGGTGAGCCGGCCAAACGGGGACCGAAGACCGTCTACACGGATGAGATGCTCACGGCCCACATCCGCCAGGTGCTCGCGGCGTCGCCGTTTCTGGGTGAAGGGCATCGCAAAGTCTGGGCGCGACTCCGCGTGCAGGGCATTCGCACCTCCAAGCGCCGGGTGCTCCGCCTGATGCGGCAGGCGGGCCTCTTGGCCCCGAGTCGAGCCCAGCGGGTCTGGGGGCTGCAGGCCCACGACGGGACGATCACCACCGACCGGCCCCATCAGATATGGGGCACCGACGCCACCAGCATGGTGACGCTGGAGGACGGCCCCGCGACCGTCTTTGTCGCGGTGGATCATTGCACCTGGGAAGGGGGCGGCATCCATGCGGCGACGCAGGCCACCCGCTTCGAAGCCATCGAGCCGGTCCGCCAAGGGGGCCGGCGCCAGTTCGGGGCGGTGGCGGCCGGGATCGCGGCGGGATTGCAGGTCCGGCATGATCATGGCAGCCAGTATCTGAGCGACGACTTTCAGGCGTAACTGCGGTTCCTTGGGATCACGTCCAGTCCAGCCTTCGTCCGGGCTCCGGAGGGTAACGGGATCGCGGAGCGGTTCATCCGTACGCTCAAGGAACAACTGCTGTGGGTGCGGACGTTCCGCACGGTCGAGGAGCTCCGCTTGGCGCTCCAGGCTTGGCTGGCCACCTACAATGAGCAGTGGTTGGTGGAGCGCCATGGCTTTCGCTCGCCGGCGCAGGTACGCCGCGATTTCCTGGTGACTCAGGAGGCGGCATGACCACGCCGAGAGTCCATGCAATCAGGACAACCGATGGGCCATTGCCAAAACTCGACACACACAGTTGCCCCAAGAACGGCAATCGTGGAGCGACGCGACCCACGGGTCGGGTCGAATACCGCTACAACAGTGTCCAAGAAATCGGGAGCGGTACACATTACATACCTATTGTCAGGCGACTCGTCAGCATTGTTGGCGGTCGACATCCCTCAGCTGGAATCGCACCGGTAGGGTCTGACAATCAGGTTCGCTCTCGTGACGTATGGAGCGCTTCAAGTGTGTATTGTGGGAGCAGATCGCACGGGATAGCCCTCGGCCATATCGGAGCTCTGGTATTTTAGTCGACGGCGCTGGCTCAAACTATTCCAGGAAAGCGACTTCGATTTAGTCGAGGGTTGGCCGAGCGCGTTTTTTGTATCGGCTCGGGCGGGTTTCCGTCGATATCCCATAGAAAGGCGCTGGGAGTTAGTCTGTCTTCTTAGTTCGGCTACGTTTGTGTTTGTTTTGCAAAAGGCACCATGAGTCGCCATGTCCTGCTCGCCCGCAAGCTCGACCAAGGTGGTGCGGAAAGGCAGATTGTGACTCTGGTCAAGGCTCTGAGAGAAAGAGGGCGAGAAGTTCACGTGGTGCTCTTCTATGCCGGGGGAGCCTTTGACGGAGAGCTTGCCGCTGCAGGGGTACCTGTCCAGTTCGTTGGCAAGCGCGGTCGTTGGGATGTCTTCGGGTTCTTGATCCGTCTTGCGCTAATCCTGCGTCGGTTGCGACCGACAACGATCTATTCTTTTCTCGACCTGCCGAACCTCCTGACGGCATTGCTTCGCCCGGTGGTGTGGCGTTCCCGGCTAGTCTGGAGCATACGTGCTGCCGGAATGGAAATGCAGTATTACGACTGGCTTTCGAGGCTAATCTCTCGGCTGGAGGCTCTATTGAGCCAGGCTGCCGACGTGATTGTGGCGAATTCGCATGCCGGAAAAGCTTGGGCGATTAGCCGGGGCTTTCCGCAACACAGAATAGTGGTCATCGAAAACGGGATTGATACGGAGCGTTTCAGGTTCGATGCCGCCGGGCGCGAGCGTGTCCGCGACGAATGGAAAGTCAGCGCTTGTGAGACGGCGATTGGCATCGTGGCGCGGCTCGATGCTATGAAAGATCATCGCAATTTTCTCCAAGCGTGTGCGTTGCTTGAACAGCGACGGAATAATCTCCGGTTTATCTGTGTCGGTAGTGGGGATCCGGCCTA
Organism: Nitrospiraceae bacterium; assembly: GCA_035573855.1. Taxonomy (GTDB): domain Bacteria; phylum Nitrospirota; class Nitrospiria; order Nitrospirales; family Nitrospiraceae; genus DATLZU01. The sequence continues at coordinate 3,730 of DATLZU010000037.1, read as the reverse complement.
CCAAACCGAATTGAATGCGCTTGCTCAAACGTTGGGCATTGCCGATCGGGTGATCTGGGCAGGTTCTCGCGCGGACATGCCGGCGGTGCTAAGCGCACTCGATATCGCTGTTTCTTCTTCTTCTTTTGGCGAAGGGTTTTCCAATGCCATCGCCGAAGCCATGGCCTGCGAACGGCCTTGCGTGGTGACCGATGTCGGGGATTCCGCGCGCATCGTCGGTGATAGGGGCGAAGTCGCGCTGCCCCGCGATGCGAATGCTTTGGCGGGAGCGATTGCAAGGATGCTGGATCGGATCGAGGAAAACGTCGATATTGGGCGCCAGGCCAGGAGTCGTATCGTTAAGGAGTTTTCCGTGGAGCGCATGGTGTCGCGTACCGAGCAGGTCTTGTTGGAGAGCCTCTGATGCGGGTGCTCTACATCATTACCGGTCTCGCGACTGGCGGTGCGGAAATCATGCTCCTCCGGCTGCTGGAGCGACTGGATCGTGGGCGCTATAAGCCGATGGTGATCTCTCTGACGACAGTCGGCGACATCGGACCGCGTATCGCGGCACTTGACATTCCGGTACAAGCGCTGGGGATGACCTCAGGGCTGTCCGGTTTGTCTGGCTTCCGCCGCCTGCTTCGGGAGGTCAAGCGGTTCGAGCCTGACATCGTGCACACCTGGCTCTATCACGCTGACCTGTTCGGCGGGCTGGCGGCAAGACTGGCCGGAATCGACGCCGTTTGCTGGAGCATTCGTAGCAGTAACCTGGACTCCGACAAGACGCATTGGACTACGCGCGCTGTCCGCCAGGTCGGCGCACTGCTGTCGCATATAATTCCGCGGCGTATCTTCCTGAACTCCGAGACCGCCAGCCGTATACACGTCTCGCTGGGATACGCGGTGGAGAAGATGAGTGTTGTGCCGAACGGCTTCGATATGACCCGCTTCCGGCCCAATAATGCTGCCCGCAGCAGGATGCGCGCAAGCCTGGGATGTGGCGATGACACATTGCTGGTAGGCATGATCAGCCGCTTTGATCCTCTGAAGAATCATTACGGTTTTGTTTCGGCAATGGCAGTGGTGCATCGGCAGATGCCGCAGGTGCATTTTCTCTTGGCGGGGAAGGGCGTCGATCGTGACAACGAGGAATTGATGCGGTGGATAGAAAAGGCGGGCTTATTGGAGAATACGCACTTGCTCGGGTCACGCGACGATGTGCCGGAACTCATGGCGGCGCTCGACGTACTGGCATGTCCTTCCCATGCGGAGGCGTTCCCGAATGTCGTTGGCGAGGCTATGGCAGTTGGTGTGCCCTGCGTGGCGACTGACGTCGGCGACTGCGCCTCTATCATAGGTGATACAGGAACCGTCGTGCCGGCCGGCGACATGGCCAGTTTTGCGGCGGGAGTGATAGGGATGCTCAAGCTTTCGCGCGAGCAAAGGGTGGCATTGGGTGAAAAGGCCCGAGCGCGCGTGGCATGTCATTTCGAGATCGGCCGCATCGTGCGTCGGTATGAAGAATTGTATGAGTTCTTGAGGGTGAATGGGCGGTGAATACCGATTGGCGAGACGCGAATCTCGATGTGCAGACTGTTCGCGGGTTCAGTGACGAGTGGTCTCGGTTTCCCCAGGACCGGCTGGATGCGGATGTGTGCGAACAGATATTTTCCGATTACTTTTCTCTGTTCGATTGGGCGGCATTGCCACCCGATGCAGTGGGGGCCGATATCGGCTGCGGTAGCGGGCGGTGGGCGAAACTCGTCGCTCCGCGAGTTGGACACCTTGTGCTGATCGACGCGAGCCCAGCGGCGCTTGCCGTCGCGAAATCGAATCTTCGTGACGTGCCGAATGTCAGTTTTCTCAACGCCTCAGTTGGCGCACTGCCTATTGATGATGCTTCTTTGGATTTTACCTACTCGCTTGGGGTGCTGCACCATGTTCCCGATACTGCGGCAGCGATTGCCGCAGTGGCGGCTAAGCTGAGGAAAGGCGCTCCATTTCTCGTCTACCTGTACTACGCGTTCGATAACCGCGGCGTAGCCTATCGTGCGCTGTGGTGGATCAGCGATGGAATTCGGCGATTAGTGTCTCGGTTGCCTCATTCACTGCGCTATATGGCCAGCCAGATAATTGCTGCGTGTGTCTATTGGCCTTTGGCCCGGATGGCGTTGATGATGGAGTGTCTAGGCACTCTTCCGAGCGGCTGGCCGCTGGCCTACTATCGGGACAAGCCGTTCTATGTGCTCAGAACAGACGCTCTAGATCGGTTCGGGACGCGCCTGGAACAGCGTTTCACCCGTGACGAGATATGCAAGATGCTTGCAGATGCTGGCTTTGGCGACATTCGCTTTTCGGATCGAGCGCCCTATTGGTGTGCGATCGGCATCAAAGGTTGACCATGTGCGGCATACTCGGCTGGCTAGGCTCCGATGAACCACGGAAGTACTGAAGTATTGCTCCGGGTAAGCGATACGCTTGTTCACCGTAGGCAGGACAATGCGGGCGATTGGGTGGATGTAGAAGCAGGAATCGCGCCTTTCCATCCTCGACCTTTCCACAGCCAGCCATCAGCCGAGGGCGTCAGCTTCGGGCCGGTATATCATCGCCTTCCACGAGGAGTTTTACAACTATGTGCAGCTGCAGAGAGCGCTGGAGCTGCAAGCGTAGGTGCCCACCTGGCTCGACCATTCGCGTACCGAAACGCTGCTTGCCACGGTTGATGCGCGTGGCATCGAGGCGGTGCTAAAGCGCTGTGTGGGCATGTTCGCCTTCGCGCTCCGGGATCGATAGCGCGGCATACTGACGCTTGCGCGCGACCGCATGGGCGAGAAGCCCCCGTACTACGGCCGGCAAGGCGATGTGTTCTTGTTCGGGTGGGAACTGAAGGCACTCAAGGCGCATCCGGCGTTCCACGGCGAAGTGGATCGCAATGCGCTGGCGCTCTACCTGCGCCAAGACCACGTGCTGGCGCCGTATTCCATCTACAACGGAATCTTCAGGCTGCCGTCCGGGGCTTTCCTTTCGCTGGCGGTAACGGATCCAGTTGGTAGTTTGCCGCTGCCGAGGTTCTATTGGCGTGTGTGTGAGGCTGCAGCGAGGCCGCTGCGCGAGGACCTGGATGATGCGATAGCGCTGGAGAAATTGGAAGCCAGCCTGAGCCGGTCGATTAGCGGCCAGATGGTGGCCGACGTGCTCTGGGCACTTTTCTTTCCGCGATGATCGATTCCTCGACCGTGGTTGCTTTGTAGCAAGCGCAGTCGAGCCAGCTGGTGAAGGCCTTCACCATCGGTTTCCACGAAAAGGGTTACAACGAGGCCGAGTGCGCCCATGCTGTGGCGGCGCATTTGGGCACCGAACATACCGAGCTCTATGTGACGTCGGATGAGGCAGTGGCGGTGATTCCGCGCCCGCTGGAACTGTATCACGAACTCTTCGCCGATTCTTCGCAGATTCTCACTTTTCTCGTTGCCCAACTCGCGGATTACCATAGGGGGTCAGGTCTTGCATTGAAACATTTTCAAGGTTTTTGTTATGGCACGGCCATTACGCATCGAACTGGCTGGCGGTCTCTACCACCCCGCCGTTTGCGGTAATGGCGAGGAAGTCCCCCGCCCCACGATTTCTTTGGACACTGAGTCGGGGCATCCTGCTCCCTCAATGAAGGAGGTGTCCATGGCGAAGTCGAAGGCGGAGCGAGGCCGCTTTTCCTCGCGCAAGAAGGTCGAGGCCGTGCTCCGGGTGCTGC
>DATLZU010000036.1:0-26222 GCA_035573855.1 Nitrospiraceae bacterium | reverse complement strand
CGCACCTCGTTCTGGAGATTGGGCGGCTGTCTTTGAACCGGAAGGTTGGGCGACCCGAGCCCGCATGGGAGGTTAACGGTCCATCATATTATTAGTCAGGGCCTTGTGTTCCCTGTTGACAGAGGCCCTATTCATGGGAGGAAACGATGTTTCGCATTCTGAAAAAAAGCCTGAAAACCGGTGTGGTGACCGGCCGATATGCTGAGCCAGTCCAGGCACAGATGCCGCCCGATGCGGCAGCGGTGGAGAAAAGCCAACCTTTCCGCCGCTCGCTGGCGATCCGGGAGGTGGACACCGGCTCCTGTAACGCTTGTGAGATGGAAATGAACGCGCTGATGAATCCGGTGTACGACGTCGAACGCTTCGGCATCCACATCGCGGCATCGCCGCGGCATGCCGATGCCCTGGTCGTCACCGGGCCGGTGACGGTGAACATGGAGCGGGCGCTGAAGGACGCCTATAAGCAGACGCCTGATCCGAAGGTTGTTATCGCCCTCGGTGACTGCGCGATCACCTGCGGCGTCTTTAAAGGCAGCTACGCCGTGACCGGTCCGGTTGAGAAACACGTGCCGGTGGATGTGCGGATCCCCGGGTGCCCGCCGAGGCCGGCGGAGATCCTGAAGGCGTTGGAAGCACTTCGCGGGCTTTCCTCCAACAATGTGACCTCAGACTAGCCTCCTTCTACTCAGCAATTCGGCACATTCATCCTTCTGGGGACCCTTCTAATCCAGCACGCAGAACACTGTCCCATCTCTCCTCACTTTTCTTCTTCGTGTGTCCAAAACAATAGACAGCCTAACCGATTGAAACTGCAAGGCTGCCGTCGGGGCGTACCCCGACACTGTCTAAGACCGTGGAAAAGCGCCCCGTCACCGCCTTCGGCGCCGTTCGCCCAATCATTCGAAAAGTCCGCTCCTACACGGCAGAAGATCGCGTTTCCCACAATTCCATGTTGTTCGGCACGCCGGTTGCCCACATGGAGAGCGCTGGTGAAGGCGCGGGTGATTTTGGACCGGCCTCCGAATGACCCTTGAACCTCTGCAAAGAGGGCCCTTCACCAGCTCTTTTCAGCAAGCGAAGGCGAGCAGCGAAGAGCTGAGAGCCAAGGCCGGAAAGAGGAGGGAGAAGGGTGACCGCACTTCATTCTTCATGTCGCAATGCGCTCGGGATTGTCTCATCGTTGCTACTCGCTATCAGCTTTCGGCTGTTAGCTCATTTTAACAAGGAGGCCGCATTATGAAGTGGTCGTATTTCCATGAACAACGCGGGCACGGTCGTCGAGGAACGACCCGGTGCTTGCAGGCCGCGGTCTTGGCGGGTGGGCTGATCGCTTCGCCGTGGCTGTTGGCCGCGGAGCCGGGAGGAACGTCCCATCAGGGACACGCCACGCCCGTGGCAATGCCAGGCTGGACTCAGACGTTGAAGGGCCAGACCGTAGTCGAGGACACCATCGAAGGGCGGGCCGATCGCTCCGAAAAGATCGAGCTGCAGCACCATCGGCTCATGCGCCGGCTCGAAGAGCAAGCGCAGAAAGACGCCCAGGCCCAGCAGACTTCTGGCCTGTTCAACAACATGTCCATGATGCACCAGTACATGGGCCAGGATGGGAGCAGTTTTCTGCTGGCCACGGACCCAACGAAGGGAGAGCCGGTCCTCAGCACCGGCGGGCGCTGCCCAGCCGGCGTGCCGACCAAGCATTACGATGTCTCGATGATCAACGTCGAGATCACGCTGAACCGGTGGTTGGATTATTATCCCGGCTACATGTACGTCTTGACCGAGAACATCGACAAAGTGCGAGCGGAGGAGGCGCGGAACAAGGCAGCTCGGGAGAAAGAAGGTTTTGATCCGGGCGCCGTGTCCACCGGGTTGCAGGGGGATTACATCCAGCCCCTCGTTCTCCGTGCCAATCAGGGCGATTGCGTGAAGATGACGCTCCGCAATCAAATGGAGGACGAGGAGGGAAGCCTGTTCATCCAGGCGTCCAGCATGGTCGTCAGTGCGACTGGCAAGCCGGCGACCACAACCAATCCGGACGCCATCATTCCTCCGGGCAAATCGCAGGAGTTCGAGTGGTACATCCACCCCCACATGCAGGAAGGCGTGCGGCAGTTTCACTCCTGGAGCCATGACCGCGAACTGACCGTGTTGGGGCTGTTCGGTGCGTTCGTGATCGAGCCGAAGGGGTCCAAGTATCTCGACCCGCTCGGCACCGGTCCCGCCCCCGAAGCGAAGAGCGGCTGGCAGGTCATGATCGACAACGGCACCGGACCAGACTTCCGCGAATTCGTGATCTTCTATCACGAAATCGGCGACGAAGCGTTCCGTCCGTTGAACAAGAAGGGCGACTTCTTGCCGCAGCGCGATCCGCTGACCGACGCGTATCGGCCGGGTGGCCGCGCGTTGAACTACCGCAGTGAGCCCTTCGGCATCGACCAGATGCATCTCCAACACGAGTACTTCGGGTTCGAGGACGAGTCGTTGGCTTACAGCGCCTATACGTTCGGCGATACGCCGACCACGATTCCACGCGCCTATTTGGGTGATCCGGTCAAGTGGCGGTTGGTGCACGGCGGCTCCGAAGTCTTCCACTCCCACCATCCCCACAGCGGATCGATCCGCTGGCAGCGCAGCCCGGCCACCGAACCCAATATGCTCTGGGCGGCCGGTCAGGACGGGCCGGTGAAGTATCCGGTCATTCGGACCAAGTCGGACCGGGTCGACGTTGAGGTCATCGGGCCCTCCGAAGCCTTGGACTTAGAGCCGGAATGCGGTGCCGGTCAATGCCAGCACCTGGCGGGCGAGTTCCTGTTCCATTGCCATGTGGCGCATCACTATGTGGCCGGCATGTGGGGCTACGGGCGTGTGTACAACACGCTGCAGGTCGGCCAGGGCCATACCGATACCATGCCGGATCTGCGGGAATTGCCGGATCGGCTGGGCCGGATGAAGCTCGGCGTGACCTCCGACAAGCTGATCGGCACGACCGTGGATTGGTTTGGCAAGAAGTTCAAGATCGTCGATAAGAACCAGAAGACCAACTGGAAGGCCAATCCCGCCGTCGTGAACATCAAGGACTGGGTCGAGATGTTCCTGCCGGCGCAGGGCAAGCCCGGCCATACGGACGACGAGCGTGGCCAGGTCATGGCCTATGACGCGACCGTGTGGGACTGGGTCTGGAGAGGGAATGTCGCCTACGGCGAGCGGGAAAGTACCGCCAAGAACCCGAAGTACCTTGCAGCCGAGAAGTGGGACGAGAGCACCAGGCCGCCCATTCTGTTCGACCCGACCACGGGTAAGTTGGCCTGGCCGTTGTTCAAGCCGCACTTCGGCAAACGCGTGCCGTTCTCCGCGAACCACAATGGCGCGCCCTGGTTGGAGCCGATCCACCAGGATGAAAACGGCGAGCGGACCAGCGAACCGGCCAAGCCTGGCGAGCAGGGCCGGTGGAGTCTGTGTCCGGACAACGCCAATCAGAAGTTCTACAACCTGCACTTTATCCGGCTCCCGATCACCCTGGCCAAGAAGCAGGGGAATGAGCCGCCGATCGTGGATAAAGACGGCCTGATCTACGTCTTGCACGAGGAAGAACGGCTGATCAGGGCCAACGACGATCTGAAATATCCCGCAGTCATTCGCGCCAATGTGTATGACTGCGTAGACTTAGTGTTGACGAGCGAGTGGGACGATGACGACTTCACGAACTTCCAGGCGTCCAAGATCAACATTCACCCGCATTTCTTCCAGTTCGACACGGGGAACTCAGATGGGGTGATTTCCGGATTCGAGTACGAAATGTCGGTCCGGCCTTTCACCATGTGGGGGAAGAAGACTAAGCACGGATTGCCTGCGCCGATGGTGGCGAAGCTCAAGAGCGCGGTGAAAGCCGGAGCGACGTCCATCAAGATCGAGATGGCGCCCGGGGCCACGCCGTTCCACGTCAACACCGAGGTGATGGTCGGGATGGACTGTGTGGAGAAGGGTGACGATCCCACGGCTTCGCTGCCGCGGGATAAGAGCTGTTCGGAAGTCGCCCGGATCAAAGAAATCAAGGGCGATACGATCACGTTCTTTAAGCCCTTGAAGCACAACCATCCGGCGAACGACTTGGTGTCGCCGGAGTTCGTGCGCTATCGCTGGTGGGTGGACGTGGACATGGGAACCGTGTTCTGGCATGACCACGCGTTCGGCGCCACGACCTGGCCGCACGGCGGGTTCGGGGTGACGATCGTGGAGCCCTACGGATCCACCTACCATGATCCGAAGAACGGCAAGCTCGTCTGGAGCGGGCCAATCGCGGACATCCACACCACGGAGCCGATCGGCGCCGGCGTGAGCGGAAGCTTCCGGGAATTGATGGTGTCGATCCATGACACCGTACCCCATACCGTAAACATCATCCAGGCGGGCAATCCGCCCGGACAACCGGTCGAAGTCGCGCTGGAAGCCGGCAAGACTGTGTCCTTCCAAATGCCGGAGAAGATCCTCATGGCGCCCAACCCCTATATCAACGGGGGCACGCATACGACAGGGAGCGGCATGAACTTCCGCGCCGAGCCCTTTGCGCAGCGATTGGCCAACAATCCGGATACCTCGAAGCTGTTCAGCAGCGCGATCCACGGCGATCCGGATACGCCGCTGTTACGGGCGTACGTCGGCGACACGCTGGTGTTCCGGTTGCTGCATCAGCTCATGAACGAGTCGCACGTCTGGACGCTGTCCGGGCACACCTTCTTGACGGAGCGGTTCGCCGCGGACGCCAATCGGAAGTACTCGATCCACGTGGGGATCGCCGAGCGGTACGATCTGGTGACCAAGGCTGGCGGCTTCCAGGGCATGCCGGGCGACTACATCCACTTCAATGGCCGAACCTCGCACTTCGCCGAAGGCGGATGGGGCATCGTCCGGGTGCTGGACAAGCCGGTGCCGGATCTCATGCCGCTGCCGTCCGGGACGAAACCGTTCGAAATTCCCCCGGTGCCCAAATCGGTCTGTCCGGCCGACGCTCCGGTGAAAACCTTCAACGTGGTGGCGATGGACCGTCCGTTGAAGCTGAACCCGAAGGCGCCGGACGCGATCGAGGTGGACTTCGAGCGGAAGATCGAAATGACCGTGCCGGAAGGGAAGATCTTCGCGCTCGAGGAGGAAGTCACCAAGGTGGCGTCGGACGTGATGCCGCACCCGCTCACGCTGCGGGTGAACCTGGGCGACTGCATCAAGGTGAACCTGAAAAACAAGATGAAGAACAGCCGGGCGTCGTTCTTCGCGCCAGGGCTGGCCTTCGATCCGAGAGACTCACTCGGCCTCAACGTCGGGAACAACCCCGGCGATCAGACCATCGGCCCAGGCGAGAGCCGGACCTACACCTACTACGCGCATCCGGCGAACAAAGAGACGACGTCGCTGGTGTGGGACGGCGGCAACATCGTGACGAATCCGCGCAACGGCTTGTACGGGGCGATCATCGTCGGGCCGCGCGGATCACAGTATCGCGATCCGGTGACCGGCCAGGACATTTCGCTCAAGAACGCCTGGCGCGCGGACGTGATTATCGACCGGAGCCTGCCGGAGAACGCGGGCAAGGTGAACTACCGGGATGTAGCTCTCTTCTTCCAGGATGAGGACAACATCATCGGCACCGCGTTCATGCCCTACGTCCAAAATGTCGCGGGGTTGACGGCGGTCAATTACCGGGCGGAACCGTACAAGTTCCGCGAGGAGCAGGGCTGCACGCTCGGCCGGATCTTCCAGCCGTGCGCGGTGGATAAGCCCGAGGATCCGGCCACGCCGATCATCGAGGCGCATGCCGGTGACCCGGTGCGGATCCATGTGATCGGCGCCAACAGCGAGCAGAACGGCATGTTCACCATCGAGGGCCACGAATGGCCGATCGAGCCCTACATGCCGGGCGCCGATATGATTAGCGTGGTGGAGTACGCCGGATCGGAGACCTTGGATGTCTTCCTCCGGGGCGGCGCAGGAGGTCCGTACCGTCAAGTGGGCGACTTCGTGTGGTCCAATGCACGGCTCCCCTACGCGCAGTCCGGACAGTGGGGCTACTTCCGGGTGCTGCCGGCTGGTGATCAGCGACTTCTTCCGCTGAACGGTGCCGGCGCCGGCATCAAGCGTGCGGAGGTCGAACCGGCGGCGATCCCGACCGCGATGAATAAATGAATGAAGGAGGGGAGGCGCGGGAGCGGTCACTGCTCCCGCGCCATTACAAATCGGAACGAAGAAAAAAGAAGCAAAGGTCAAGGCAAAGCGGGCGGGGGAGCTACCGAAAATCAGCGTGGCTTCCCCTGTCTTGTCTCAAGGCGGCTCGTAGCTCTCGGTTGAAAGCCAACTCTTCTAGCTAGAAGGGGAACTGCGGAATGGGGGGAAGGCAACAGGTGTACACCACGGGTTTCCTGGCGGTCGTGTTCGCCTGCTTGCTTGGTGCGAGTGGGGTGTCGGCCTACGAAGAGGTCACCGTGATCGACGGCGGGACCCTCACCGGCACGGTGATGCTCGAGGGGAAAGTCCCCAGGCCGAAAGGCTACAACCTCGCCACACTACCTGATCCGGTGTATTGCGGTCGGATCTCCGACGGGCGGGGCTGGCGATTGTTGCAACCATTCAACGTCGGCGCTCACGGCGAATTCCGGCAGGTTGTGGTGTACCTGGAATCGATCGACCGAGGGAAGCCGTTCGGGCCGTTTACACCGCCGCGTATCGAGGCGATCGACTGCCGATTCCTCCCGTTCGTGACCGTCGTCCGCGATCAACACGACATCGTAGTGGTGAATATGGATCCCGCGATGCACGACATCCAGGCCTATGAGACCTCGGATCTTGGGCCGCGGGTGCTGTTCAATGTGCCGTTACCGATCAGTTCGAAATATCCGCACGAAGCCGGACTCAGCGCACATTTCCACAAGCACTTCGCCGGTACGCCGGTAACCCAGGTTGTGAGAATGACCAAAGGGCGGAAGGTGTTTGTCATGCAGTGCGGCTTCCACGCTTATATGGAAGCCTGGGCGCTGGCGGCAGACCATCCCTATTATGCGGTGACGGACAATGAGGGGCGGTTCGAACTGACCGACATTCCCCCAGGCAGATATACTGTGAAAATCTGGCATCCGTATCTCCGGGAACCGGTGGAGCAGGCTGTCACGATCGAGCCGAGGGGACAGACCGGCGTGACCTTGCAGGTCCAGTCGCCCAAGGGGCGCCTGTATGCCAATCAGATAGTGGACAGTCCCTACATCCGGTATCAAATCACGCAAGACGTGCAAAGCCAGATCGTGCCGACGCTGGAGAAACAGAGCTATGAATGAGGGCGGCGAGGGGCACGAGGCGAGAGGCACAAGGGAGCAAGGCAAGAGCCGTGACTTGGACAGACGGGACGGTCCGTACGTTATGTTGCCTGTTGGCCTTTTGCTTCGTGCTCCTGATCCCTAGCCCGAATATGGCCGACCATGACCGTCCGAAACGGCCACCGCTGTGGACCCCGCTTTTTGAAGCCGAGCGACTCGCTGCAATGGACGTGCCGGACGAGATGGTCATTGTACCGGCGGGCTGGTTTCTAATGGGGAGCGACCCCAAGGTGGACCGTGCCGCCGGGCCCCAGGAGCAACCGCAACGGCTTGTCTATCTGGACACGTTCTGGATCGATCGTTACGAGGTGACGAACGTGCAGTATCTCCGCTATGTCCTCGCGACGGGCGCCGACTGGCCTCCCTATTGGAGAGAAGAGCCTTTTCCGGAAAAAATGGCCTTGCATCCGGTCATCGGCGTGAACTGGCGGGAGGCGGACGCCTATTGCCGGTGGGCAGGCAAGCGATTGCCGACCGAAGCGGAATGGGAGAAAGCGGCGCGGGGAACGGACGGCCGCATCTTTCCCTGGGGCAACGAGCCGGCCGGGTGGCTCAAGAGCAACATCGCCCATCCCGGTTCAAAGCGCGGCACGAAGTATCCGCCGCTCGCCAACGTCAACCGCTATGACCGGGGAGTGAGCCCATATGGCGCGTATCAGATGGCCGGCAACGTGAGCGAGTGGGTGGCCGACTGGTTCGATCCGGAGTATTACCGCCGCGGCGAGACGCGCAACCCGACCGGTCCCTCGCACGGCACCGACAAAGTGTTCCGCGGCGGTTCCTGGAATGAAGACCCGGAGGTGGCCCGTTCGGCCGGACGCAACGCCGCCGTGCCCGACCACCGGAGTTATCTCATTGGATTTCGATGCGCATGCGATGCACGTGAAGCGTGAAGCGCGGGCCGAACTACGATGATCCTGCCTGTGCGAAGACGCTTCACGGACGACGAGAGACGAACCAAGGAGGCCGACACATGAACAGGGATGACTCCGGCGGATGGGCGAGGGCCAATCAGGTCGTGAATGTGCTCCTCGCCGTCGGCGCCGCGCTAGCTCTGGCAAGTCTCGCCTGGGGACTCGACACGCAGGACATCACGGTCGAATGGACGCCGGAAGGCAAGCAGCTCGCGCTCAAGCGGGTGGCGACATGGCCGGTAAAAGAGGAAATGGTCTTGGTGCCGGCCGGAGAATTTCTCATGGGCAGCGACAAGCGCGTCGACCGCAACGCCTATCGCGCCGAGTTGCCGCAACGCCGGGTGTACCTCGACGCTTTCGAGATCGACAAATACGAGGTCACGAATCTCCAGTATTTGAAATTCGTGCTGGCCACTGGTCGTAATCCGCAAATTGACTGGCGGTATGACGGCGGTAACTTTCAGGAAAGCATGGCTTACCATCCGGTGATGCACGTCACCTGGTACGACGCGGACGCTTATTGCCGGTGGGCGGGCAAGCGATTGCCGACCGAGGCGGAGTGGGAGAAGGCCGCGCGTGGGGAGGACGGGCGGATTTATCCCTGGGGCAACCAGACGGCAGGGTTGAGCCGCGCGAATTTCGGGCGATCGGGTCTCTCCGGCCCTGTGCGAGACCGACCGGAGCGGCTCCTGCTGTACCCGCCCATCATCGCGGTGGACAAGTACGAAAACGCGGTGAGCCCGTACGGTGTGCATCAGATGATCGGCAATGTGGCGGAGTGGGTGGCGGATTGGTACGACAAGGATTATTACGCCGTCGCGCCGGATCGGAACCCGAGAGGTCCGGAGCACGGAACCCAAAAGGCCTTCCGTGGCGGCGGCTGGATCGACAGCACCACGACTATGCGGGCGGCGATGCGTAACGGCGCCGACCCGAACACGAAGATGAACTGGCTGGGCTTCCGCTGCGCGCGGGATGTGGCGCCGAAAGCCAGGCCAGTGGCGACGGAAGGGACCGCGCGGTAGCCGAGAACGAACCGCTCGGAAAAGCGCTCTGCTTTCTTCATTACCGGCTATGTGCTGCTCGCTGTTCGCTGACGGCTGAGGGCACCCGTTCAAGGGGCATGGTCAAGCAATCGCTCATCGGGAGGCCACGATGAAGGCGCTCGCTCTAGACGTCGAGTCGAGTCTCAAACGGGTGATCGAGGCGGTGGATCTGGAGCCGGCCCACAACGCCTATTGGTTGCAGAACGAGTTCCTGCTGCTCGAACACTTCCTGCCAGCGGATTTGGTCGAGGTGTTGATTGCGGAAGCGAACGATCTCCGCTCCGCCATCAACCGCAATTACGTCCCCGGGCATAAGAAGGGGGGCAGCGTCAGCTTCTATGCGATCCGGGACAAGGCGCCGATTATGCTCACGCTGTACCGATCGCCGGCGTTGCGCTCATTGTTGAGCGGTCTGACCGAATCGCGTCTGTTGCTCTGTCCGGAAGACGATCCCCATTCCTGCGCCCTCTATTTCTATACCGAGCTGGGCGATCATATTGGCTTTCACTACGACACCTCCTATTACAAGGGAAAGCGCTATACGGTCCTGATCGGACTGGTGGAGCGGTCAGAACACTGCCGGTTGGTCGCGAGGCTCTATCAGAACCAGCCGGAGCGGGAAATTCGAGAAATGCGGATCGCCATGGAGCCAGGAACCGCGGTGATCTTCAACGGCGACAAGCTGTGGCACGCTGTGACGCCGTTGGGCAAGGGAGAGGAGCGCGTCATCCTCACCCTGCAATACGTCACGAATCAGGAGATGGGGCCCTTCAAACGGATGTTCTCCAACTTGAAAGACGCCTTCGCCTATTTCGGGCCGGCGGTGCTGATGCGGAGCAAACCAGCGAAACGGTGACACGATCGTTGCCACGATGCGGAGGGCCGCCATCGGTCATGGAACGGCAAGTTATTTCGCTGACCGTCAGGATTCCGGAAACCGAGGCGGCGTTACTCTCCGCGGCCATTCCCTTGGCCCATTTGGCGCCTCGTTATCAGCTCATCGAAACGGAGGGAGCCCCTCGCGCGCACGTGGCGCATTTTCCGGATCTGCCTGCGGAGATCTATCAGGCCGCCAGGCTGATCGGCGAAGCGCTCAACCTACCGCAGGTCAGTGTGACGATCAATTCGCGATCCGTCGTGAATCTGTCCAAGTTCTTAAGTGTGTTGCTGTGTTACGCGGAAAGTCTCGGAGAGCAGGACAAGGAGGCCTATTGTGCCCGGCAGGCGGATCGGATCGGCGAAGCGGCGGGCTGTCCCGTGTGGACCTGCCATGCGCGCTGTCCGTTCGTGTGCGCGCGGTGTCTGCAATTGGTTCGCAATGCCGGCGCGACGCCGGTCGAGGAGCAACTCAGGACGATCGCGGTGCTTGCGGAGGTGGATTGGTGTCCGAATCTCAAATGGCATAACTGACAACGGCTCGGGGCCGGCCGGGCAATCATGCATCACACAAGAGGAGGTCACGCATGATCGACGGCAGGCTCAAGGGAGTATTATTCAAATCTGTTGGGGGGGTTCTCACGGGGCTCGGCATCGCCCTAGCGACGCTTCCGCTGGCGTGGGCGGAAGAAACCGGCAACATGGTGGTCTTCAAGGGCGGGTTCATGCGGCTTAATAGCGACCGGGGTGGGGAAATTTTTACCGATACCCAAAATGCTCTGGGGATCGGGCGGAACGACAATGCCTACGGCTGGTATGTGGGCGCCTGGTTGGACAACGTCCTCACGAAGGACACGTGGGGGATGATGAGCGGCGTCTGGGCCGTCGGGGAAATCGGGGTGCAGTTCAACCGGCTGGCGTCGAAGACGGTGACAAGTGCAGTGCCGACCGTCACCGCGCTAGCGGGGACCCCGCTGGGAGGCGGCACCACCCCCGCCAAGACGCAGCTTACGATGGTCACCATCGACATTGCCCCGAAGCTCAAATTCATGGAGGGTAGCGCCTTTCGACCCTGGATCATCCCCATTGGCTTGGACATTCATGTCATCAGTCCGCCCTCTAACCAAACTCAGTACCTGGATGTGGGTGTCCAGTTTGGAGCCGGATTCGAGTATCGCGTCTGGAAGGCCTTTCATCTCGGCGCCGATGTCCGCTATCACCTGGCGGCCAACATGACCAATACCGAGAACAGCTATTTCCAAGTCGGACCCTATGTCGGGATTGCGTTCTGATGAATAAGTCGCGAATAGCTGGTAGCAAGTAGCGGATAGCTGCGGGTTCGGACAGTCTGAGCCCTGTCATGTCCAACACCTGCCGGCGATTTGCGACCAGCTTGCTGATGGAAGAGGGGAATGAGCGGTGACCAGCTCAGCGGACAAGGTGAGGCTGTTCCTCCTGTCACCTTGTCCGTCCCCGTCGGTTGGACTGGCGAGTAGCTTACGAGGCGGCTCTCTGTTCGCGTAAGCCATGATGCGTCCTCCACCACCGTGTCTGGTCTACTGGGAGCTCACCAAGCGCTGCAATCTGCGCTGCGCCCACTGCCGGGCGGTGCCGGAGGCGGACACCGATCCGCGCGAGTTGAGCACGCCGGAGGGCTTCCGGCTGATCGACGAACTTGCGCTGATCGGCCGGCCTCTGCTGGTGTTCACCGGCGGGGAGCCGCTTCTCCGGGATGACCTCTTTGTCTTGGCCGGCTATGCCCGGCGTCGCAGCGTGCCCTCGGCACTCGCCACGAACGGCACCTTGGTCTCCCGCGCGATGGCCAAGCGTATTGTCACGGCGGGTTTCAGGCGGGTGTCGATCAGCCTCGACGGGCCTAATGCGGAGACACACGATGCCTTCCGCCGCGTGGCCGGTGCCTTTGATGCGGCGGTGGACGGATTCATCTATCTCAAGGAACTTGGGATGTCCCTGCAGGTCAACACCACCGTGACGTACCATAACCGAGACCAGTTGGAAACGATCTATGAGCTGGTCCGCAAGCTCGGCGCTGACGCCTGGCACCTGTTCTTGCTGGTCCCGGTCGGCTGCGGGCTAGAGATCGATTCATCCCTGCAACTGACTCCACATGACTATGAGGCGGTGTTGTGGTGGATCGACGAGGTGGCCGAACGGGAGACCATGGAGATCCGCGCCACCTGTGCGCCGCATATCCAGCGTGTCCGCCTCCAACGGCAGGCGCTCGCGGGGCGTCATGCGTCGATCGCGAAGCGTGAAGCGTCTGAAACAGAAGCCCAAGAGACACGTCACGGAGCGCGGGTGACGAGCCAGACCCGCCGCGGCTGTCTGGCCGGCAGCCGGATCTGCTTCGTCTCGCATCGGGGCGAGGTGTTTCCGTGCGGCTACCTCCTGGTTCAGGCTGGCGATCTGCGGCGGCAGACCTTTGCCCAAGTCTGGGCTGATTCGCCGGTGTTCGCCGATCTCCGGGATCCTGAACGCCTCATGGGGAAGTGTGGGCGGTGCGAATACCGGATCGTCTGCGGTGGCTGTCGCGCCCGCGCGTTCGGCCGGACCGGCCACTACCTGGGCGAAGAGCCGGCCTGCCTCTATCTCCCCCAACCGACGCTCACCGGATAAGGGGAAGCGGCGCAAGCGCCATGACCCGATGGGACCAGTCCCCATGCGGTTGGCCTCCTATTTGTTCACCCGGCTGTATGAGCTTGGCGCGGCTCATGCTTTCGGGATTCCCGGTGATCTCATCCTGCCGGTGTACACCGAAGTAGAGCACGGTCCGATCCGACCGATCCTGACCACCCACGAACCCTCCGCCGGATTTGCGGCCGATGCCTATGCCCGCCTCAAAGGGATAGGGCTGGCCATCGGCACCTATGGGGCCGGCGCCCTCAACATGGTGAATGCCGTCGCCCAGGCCTACGCCGAGAAATCGCCGATGGTGGTCCTGAGTGGGGCGCCTGCTCTGGCCGGTCGTAGGCCGGAACTGTTGATCCACCATAAGGTCAGGACCTTCGAGACCCAGCGGCGCATCTACGAACAGCTCACCGCAGCCGCGGTAGCGCTGGAGGACCCGGCGAGGGCGTCCGCGGACATCGACCGCGTCATCGACGCGGTGCGCTGGGAGAAGCGGCCCGGGTATGTGGAGATCCCCTGCGATCTGGTCGGGGTCGATATCGGCGAGCCGAGCGCGGCCGCTGTTCCGGTCCGAGAACGGGACGAGGCAGCGTTGACCGAAGCAATGCAGGAGATCACGACCCGCTTGAACCGCAGCCGCCACCCGGTCATCCTCGCCGGGGTCGAGATTATGCGATTAGGACTCAGAGATCGACTGATCCAACTCGCCGAGCGGTACGGGCTCCCCGTCTCGACCTCCTTTATGGGCAAAGCCGTCTTCCCGGAACACCATTCGCAGTTCATCGGAACGTATATGGGCGCGGCCGGCCATCCTTATTCGCATCGGATGGTCGAAGAGGCCGATTGCCTCCTGATGTTAGGCGCCTGGCTTACCGATACCGAGACCGGCTTGTTCACGAGCGCGATCAAGCGGGAAGCCGTGATTCAAATCCTGGCCAATGACACCGTGATCAGCCATCATCGCTATGAGCGGGTCGGATTGGTCGAAGTGATGACATCGCTGCTTGCGGGAAGGGCGATCGCGCCGCGGACGTTCAAGAACGAGTATGTGCCCGAGAGGCCAGGCTCGCGCGGAGGCTCGCTGATCGACGACGTCTTTACGGAATTGAGCCATCTGGACGATCGGCGCTATGTGTTCACGACCGATGCAGGCGATTGTTTGTTCGGTTCGGTGGAACTCAACGCGGAGCTCATCCTGAATCCGGGCTACTATGCCAGCATGGGCTTCGGCGTGCCGGCTGCGCTGGGCGCCGGTTTGGCCCTGCCCGACCGCCGGCCGATCGCCCTGGTGGGCGACGGCGGATTCCAGATGACTGGGATGGAGATCGCCACGTTGGTGCGATACGGGGTGCATGCCGTGGTGATCGTGCTCAATAACCGGGGGTATCGCAGCCTGGAAGCCTTAGGCGCTCCGCCGACCGTGTGCGAGATTCCCTCGTGGGACTATGTGGCAGTCGCCGAAGCGCTGGGCGCGATCGGCGTGCGCGTGAGCACGCGGACTGGGTTTCGAAGCGCGCTCCATGCCGCCTGCGAGAG
This sequence comes from Nitrospiraceae bacterium, assembly GCA_035573855.1. Lineage (GTDB taxonomy): Bacteria > Nitrospirota > Nitrospiria > Nitrospirales > Nitrospiraceae > DATLZU01. The sequence goes on along the minus strand of DATLZU010000036.1, from coordinate 11,846 downwards.
GCCGGGCGTAACGCTCATCGACATCCTGGTCGATCCCTCTGACCGTTCGTCCACACTCGATCGCCTTCGGGCGGCGATCCGCTCGCGGCGCGCGACCAACGACTCTACGAGGAACGGTTCAGGATCCACCTGGTCTGGTCGGTTGGAAACGGCTGCGTGATGGTGTTGGTGGTCTGGCTTCATCTGCTCGCGGCGGTCAGTTGGATCGGCGGGATGGTGTTCCTCTCCCTTGTGCTGGTGCCGGCACTCAGGCGTGAAGGCGTGTCGTCCCAGCGGACGGCGCTGTTCCGGGTCATCGCCTTTAGGTTTCGGGCTGTCGTGTGGTTTTCCATCGCAGTTCTGGTCATCACCGGCCCTATACTGCTGGCGCATCGCGGCCTGTCGTTGCTCGAGCCGAGTCGGTGGCCGGCCGTGTTGACGGCCAAATTATCCCTTGTCCTGCTCCTCCTCGCGCTGACCGGCGTCCACGATTTCGCGGTCGGGCCCCGCGTCAGCCGCATTCAGCCTCTTCCGGAATCCGATCGAACGGAAATCGACCGTCTTCTGATCACCTGGTCGCCCTGGCTGGCGCGCTTTTCGCTCGTGCTGACGCTCGTCATCTTGTTCCTCGCCGTGGCATTGGTGCGAACGTAAGCACGGGGTAACGGACGGCTTGAACCGCGACCCTAAGCCGGGTAGTCTACTGACCTATGTCCAGCGGAAGCGTGCACAAAGACCGGATCGCCGGTTTCCTCGCCGAAGACCATGCGCGGCTCGATGGACTGCTCCGCGCCGCCACGGCCGATCCGAGCCATATCGATCACGAGGCCTATGATCGATTCCGTTCCGGGCTGCTGCGCCATATCGGGATGGAGGAAAAAATCCTCCTGCCAGCCATCCAGCGGCTGCGCGGGGGCGAGCCGCTTCCGATCGCCGTCAAACTGCGGCTTGACCACGGGGCGCTCGCGTCACTGCTCATGCCCACGCCGACGCTGGCGGTGCTGGCAGCGATCCGCGCCATCCTCGCCGCCCACAATCGGCTTGAAGAGGGCACCGGAGGCCTGTACCAGACCTGCGACGAATTGGCTGGTGGCGCGGCCGACACGATCCTTGCCCGCCTGCGCGAGGCACCGGAGGTGGCGGTGATGCCGCATTCAGATAGCCCCGCGGTGATGACGACGGTCCGAAACGCCTGTGCGCGGGCGGGGTACGCGTTCGGTGATCCGTAACTCTCGAGCGGGCAGCTTACCGCGAATAGCTCAGAGCTATTTGCAGTTCGCCATTCGCTCTTAGAGAGGGAAGCCGTCGATGATCCGAGTTGAACGCGTGTATGACCTCAAACAGCGCGGCGCCGGCGCCTATTTTCTCGTGGACCGGCTTTGGCCGCGCGGAGTGAAAAAGGAAGCCCTGCCCCTCGACGGCTGGCTCAAGGATGTGGCGCCCAGCGACAAGCTCCGCACCTGGTTTGCGCACGATCCCAAGAAATGGGCCGAATTTCAACGCCGCTATTTCGCGGAACTTGACCGCAACCCCGAGGCCTGGCGTCCACTGCTGGAGGCGGCGCGGTCCGGCACGGTGACGCTGCTATTCGGTGCCAAGGATGTCGAACGCAACAACGCGGTGGCGCTGAAGTCCTATCTGGACGCAAAGCTGCGGGAGGCATGAAGTCCGCCGCCTTCGACTCTCCTCGATCCTGTCGCCTTCCGCCACAGCCAGGAGGTGTGGTTCTGTAGCAGGACTTCCCCTGAGTCCTCTGGCTGTCCCATGGAATGGCTCGACAACCGCGTGATTTTCTTACACAAAGACTTGCTCTGCCCGACGGCAAATGAGTGGGCCCTGCCTTGCAAACCCAGTGGAAGGTGCTCGCCTTCCCAAGGGTCAAACTGACTAAGGTACGCTATCCGGAGGTCGGGCGGGTGCATCAGGCATTGACCACGGCGTCCCTTCTCCACCTGTCCAAACGATATGGGTTCGCCACAGTGGTCACGATTGCGCTTGTTGTCGGCGCGCTGGTGGCGCTCACACGCTGCGCGTGGGACAGCGGGTTCCCGGACGGGCTGATTCAAGCTAACGGGCGCATTGAGGGGGACCACGTCACAGTTGCCAGCAAGTTTCCGGGTCGGATTGAGCAATTGCTAGCCAGAGAAGGAGACACTGTCCAAGCAGGTCAGGTGCTGGTCCGTTTGGACGACACCCAGACGCGGGCCAAGGTGGAGCAAGCAACACGGGCCGTCGAGGCGCTCGAAGCCCAGGTCCAAGCGGCCCACACCTCGCTGGCCGTGTTGAACGTGGAGGTGCCGCTGGCCATCGAGGCCGCGGAGGAGTGGGTCGCCAGCGCTCGTGCAGCCGTGGCGAAGGCCGAGGCGGTGGAACAGGAAGCGCGCCGCGATGTGGAGCGGATGCGGCCGCTTTTCGCCGAACAAGCGGTCTCGCAGCAACAGCTTGACCAAGCCGAGGCCCGATGGGCGGTGGCACAGAACGACCTGAAGGCGGCCAAGTCCGCGCTGCTTCGGTCGAAGAAGGAATTGGCGCAGGCGGAACTAGGATGGAAGAAGATTCGCGCGAAAGAACACGAAGTGGCCGCGCTGGAGCGGCAGCGTGATCAGGCGGAGGCGGCCTTGACCGAAGCCGAGAGTGTGCTGGCGGACTTGACCATCGTCGCGCCGACGACCGGCACCGTGACGACCCGCATGATCGATGTCGGGGAAGTCGTGGCCGCCGGCGCCCCGCTGCTCGAGCTGGTGGACTTGGACCGTCTCTATCTTCAGGTCTATGTGCCGGAGGTGCAGATCGGCAAGGTCCGTCTGGACTTGCCGGCCCGCATCTACACTGACGCGTTTCCCGATCAGCCCTTCGAAGCCGTGGTTCGCTATATCGCCTCAAAAGCTGAGTTCACGCCCAAAGAGGTCCAGACACCGGATGAGCGGGTGAAACTGGTCTACGCGGTGAAGCTGTATCTCAAAGAGAACCCGGGCCATCGACTGACGCCAGGATTGCCGGCCGACGCGGTCATCAAATGGCGGGATGACGTGGCGTGGGCGAAGCCGAAATGAGGGTAGGGGGCTGGATCGTCCTTCGTGCTCGCAGACCGCGCACGCAAGAGTTGATCAAATGATCACATCGAGGGCGGTGCTCGGTCGATGCGCGCAGTACGGAACAATCCAGCCACCCTACCCTTGGAGAGAAGAAAATGGATGAGGGAAGCAGTGGAGGATAATGGTCCTATTGTCCGAGTTTCCGCCTTCGTCAAGCGCTACAAGAAGCACCTCGCCGTGAACGGGGTGGATCTGGTGGTTCGCAGGGGCGAGATCTATGGCCTGATCGGGCCGGACGGAGCCGGCAAGAGCAGCCTCATGAAGGCCATCGCCGGGGTATTGACCTATGAGGCCGGCGAGGTCGAAGTCTTCGGCGTGAAGGTGGATTCCGAGCGGGCGGCGGAGCGGGTCAAACCCCGCATCGGGTTTCTCCCACAAGGCCTCGGCCTCAACCTCTATTCCGAACTCTCGGTGGAAGAGAACATTGATTTCTTTGCGCGGCTGAGGCTGGTGCCGGAGCGTGAGTTGATGGAGCGGAAGGTCCGTCTTCTCGCGATGACGCGGCTCGACAGGTTCCGCGACCGCGCCATGAAGCATCTCTCCGGCGGGATGAAGCAGAAGCTGGGGCTGATCTGTACGCTCATTCACGAGCCGGAGTTGGCGATTCTGGATGAGCCGACCACCGGCGTCGATCCCGTCTCGCGCAGGGACTTCTGGGCCATTCTGGGCGAGTTGCTCCGGGAACGCGGAATGACGGCGTTGGTGTCGACCGCCTATATGGATGAGGCGGAACGGTTTCATCGGTTGTCATTTGTGTCGAACGGGAAGACGCTGGTTTGCGGAACGCCTGCAGAGGTTCGGGCGTTGGTTCCCGGAACGATGGTGGCATTTGAGGCGACTCCGCAAATCGAGGCGCTCGCTCGGCTGAAGAAGGAATACAAGCAAGTCGAAGCGCTCGGTCCTCTGCTCCATGTGTTCATGGAGGAGACTGATCCGAAGGCCGCGACGACGCGCATCGAGTCCGCTCTAGGCGGGATTAGAGTCGAGCGGCTCCGCGTGGAAGAGCCGGAACTCGAAGATGTCGTCGTGGCGCTCCTGCTTCGACAGCATGAAGCCCCGTCGGGTTTGCCCCCGCCCTCCAAGCGGTCGGCCTGGAGAGCCGGAGAAGATGCCGGTCCCGCTCGCGACAGGCTTGCCATTGAAGCGAGAGGGCTCGTGCGCGAGTTCGGGTCCTTCCGGGCGGTGGACCGCGTGAGTTTTCGGGTCAAGCAAGGCGAAATCTTCGGCCTTCTCGGAGCCAACGGGGCCGGGAAGACCACCGTGATCAAGATGCTGACCGGCATCTTGCCGCCGACGGACGGTCAAGGGTGGGTGGCGGGCGTTGATATGCGGACGGCCGGCGGCGCGATCAAAGAGCGGATCGGCTACATGTCGCAAGCGTTCTCCCTGTATCGAGACCTGACCGTCGTGGAGAACATCCGACTCTTCGCCGGCATCTATGGGTTGGCCAAACGGGAGGCCGCCGCGCGGCTGGAATGGATTCTGACGATGGCGGGGCTGAAGGGTTACGAGTCGGACCTGACTGGTCGACTTCCGATGGGTGTCCGGCAACGGCTGGCGTTGGGCTGCGCACTGGTCCATCGCCCGCGCGTGCTGTTTCTGGATGAGCCGACCTCCGGCGTAGATCCCATCGGGCGCCGCAACTTTTGGGACATTCTGTTGCGATTGGCGAGGGAAGAAGGCGTCGCGATCCTCATCACGACGCACGATATGGGCGAGGCAGAGCATTGCGATCATCTGGCGCTCATGTATGTGGGCCGGATCGTCGCGGAGGGCGCGCCCGCGGACCTGAAACGTCAGGTGGAACGCGAAGCCGGCTATTTGCTGGAAGTGGCGACCGATCGGCCGGAGGTGAGCCTCGCGCGGTTGCAACGGGCGGGATTCGCCGGCGCAGCGCTCTTTGGAACCAAGCTCCACTGGCTCTCACCCGATCCGGCACGCGACGAGGCGAGCATTCGTGCCATCTTGTCGGCGGAGGGGATTCGAATCGACCGGGCGGACGTTCGCCCTCTCACGCTCGAAGACGTGTTCGTCTATCGGGTGATGGCGCTGGAACGGCAGGAGCGGGCAACCAACGACGGAGCGGCCGCATGAACCTTCGGCGAATCGCGGCGGTCGTCTCGAAAGAATGGCGCGAGGTAACCCGCGACCGGATGTTTCTGCTCCTGGCGTTTTTGATGCCGGCGCTCTGGATGATCGTGTTCGGGTACGGACTCGTGCTGGATGTGGAAAACATTCCGTTCGCCGTCGTGGACCGGGATCGCAGCGCCCTCAGCCGCGACTATCTGCATCGCTTCATCGAGTCCCGGTACTTCGACTTTCAAGGGTACGTGGCGGTGGAGGAGGCGGCGGACGCGTTGCTCCAAAGCGGAAAGGTCCGCGCCGTGATCGTCGTACCGGAACAATTCCAGGAACGTCTGTCGGCCGGAACGGGCGTCGGCGTTCAGACGCTGATCGATGGGACGTTTCCGCTGCGGACGGATATCACGAAAGGCTATGTGATCGCGATCACCGCCGCCTTCAACGAAGAACTGCTCATCACGCATCTCGCGCGCAGCCAAGGCCTCTCCCGCCGGCAGGCGGAGACGTTGGCGCGGCCGATCACGCCCGAGGTGCGCTATCTGTACAACGAAGAGGTGCGGGGCACCTGGTCGATTGTGCCGGCCCTCGTGATGTTCACGCTCATGGTCTCGTCTCCGCTCCTTACCGCGCTCGGGATCGTGCGGGAGAAAGAAACCGGGTCCATCTACAACATCTACAGCGCGCCGGTGAGCCGCATCGAGTTTCTAGCCGGCAAGTTGGCGCCCTATGTCCTGATCTCCATGCTCAACGTGATCATCCTGTGGCTGATGGCCCTCCTGATCTTCAAGGTGCCGTTCAAAGGGAATCCGGTCTTGTTCCTGGCGGTGTCCATGATGTTCGTGCTCAGCAGTACTGGGATTGGCTTAATCGTCTCGCTCCTGGTGCGCACCCAGCAGGCCGCGCTGATCATTACGGTCGTGGTGAGCACGGTGCCCACTATCCTGTTTTCCGGCCTGCTCTTTCCGGTTTCCTCCTTGAGCCCGACTTCGCGGTTTCTGGCGCATCTCTTCCCCGGCATGTATTACGCCAACGTCTGTTGGGGCGTGTTCCTCAAAGGGGTCGGGCCGGAGGTCCTGTGGCGTGACGGGTTGGCCCTGGTGCTTTATGCGGCGGCGCTCAGGCTCATTGGCTATCGGTTGTTCACGAAGAGGCCGCGATCATGAAGCGCGCCACAATGATGTTCAAGTCTCCACGGACGCTGACCTGGTGGCGCCGATTGGCGGTGATGACACGGAAAGAGCTGTGGCAGTTGTTTCGGGATCTCCCGCTGATGGCGTTTGTGGTCTATTCGTTCACGTTGTCCGTGTATCTCACCGGGAGCGGCATCCAGACGCAACTGCGGAACGCCGGCCTGCTGGTGTATGACGAGGACCATCGCGCGTCGTCACGAGAGCTCATCCGCCGGTTTCATCCGCCGTATTTTCGTTTTGATGGGGAGCTGTTCGGGGCGGATGAGGGAGTGCGTCGGCTTGACCGGGGAGAATCCTTGCTGGTGTTGGACCTCCCCCCCCGTTTTCACGAATCGCTCCACGGTGGCGAGTCTGTCGCGGTGCAGCTCCTGGTCGATACGACCAATTCCGCCCAGGGGCTCTCGGCGGCCGGCTATGCGACCCGCATCATTGGCGAATTCGGCAGGGAGGCAGCGCTGGCGCGAATCGGCGCGGCGAACGACTCGTCGCCGAACCGGCCGATGGTCCTGAACGATCACCGGGTCTGGTACAACCCGAACCAGACAGAAAGCTGGTTCGAATCCGTGTCGCACCTCCTCCGCATGATCACGATCTTTGCGATTATGCTGCCGGCCGCCGCGCTGGTCCGCGAAAAGGAACACGGGACGGTCGAACAGTTGCTGGTGTCCCCGCTCACCCCGTTCCAGATCATGCTCTCCAAAGTGCTGGCCATGACGGCGGCAATCCTCGTCGCGACCGCCGTCGCGTTGTTCGGAATCATGCGACCGGTGTTCGGCGTCCCGGTCCGGGGAAGCGTGACGCTGTTCTTCGCACTGACGGCCCTGTTCGTCTTCACCACGGCCGGAATGGGTTTGCTCGCAGCGTCTCTCGCCCGCAATCAGGCGCAGGTAGGTATGATGACGTTGCTGGCGGTGGCGCCCATGCTGTTGCTCTCCGGTATCACCACGCCGCTGGAGGCCATGCCGGTCTGGGTGCGTGCCCTCATGGCTTTGTCACCGCTCCGGTATTTCATCGACATCGCGCATGGCATCCTCTTCAAAGGGGCAGGGCTTCCGATCCTCTGGCCAATGGCGGTCTCTATGGCGATGCTGGGCGTGGCGCTCTTTGGGTTCGGCATGTGGCGGTTCCGGCGGCAGTTTCGATGAAAGAGACCGGCTCTGCCGTCGGGACGAGGTCTGAAAAGGCTCTCGGTTCTTGACTGCAAGATAAAACGTTCTCCTCGTCCCCGTGGCCCGTTGCATGGCGAGGATCAATGAGTGCTCCGGGCAGAAGCGGCAGGGGTGTTTCGCGTGAGCACCACGAGAAAATTCAGGCCATTGTGGCGTACGATTAAGTAAAGGTTGTCCGGTGCTAATGGAGTATACGCCATGGGGGTGCGGGGGGAGACGGCGAGAGCCTCGGTGGCGATCGGGACCGATGCGGTCATCCGTATCGCCGGGGTCTGGACCTTGCCGGAATTGCCGGCGATCGAACGGGAGGTAGCCAGCGCATCGTGGCCGGCGGGCCGCGATCTGGTCTGGGATGCCAGCCAGGTCACCGCGATGGATTCGGGCGGGGCGGTGTTGCTCCACCGGACGCTGGTGCAGCTTGACCGCCAGGGGCGGCACGTCACGTTGCGCGGGTTGCGGCCGGAGTTCGCCGAGCTGCTCAAGTTGGTCTCCGCGCATTGGACCCGCGTCGGGCGGGAAGCGACCGGACCGTCAGCAAACTGGTTGGAACGAGTTGGGGCTTTCGCGTGGAATCGCCTGCAACAGTGGATCGGCGGTCTGGGGTTTTTAGGAGAGAGCGCCGTCGCACTGGTTCGGTCGCTGGCCGCGCCGCGCTCGATCCGGTGGCGAGCGCTGTGGAACAGTCTGGAGCTGGACGGGTTCAACGCGCTGCCGATCATCGGGTTGCTGACGTTCCTGATGGGAATCGTGATCGCCTATCAGGGGGCCGAGCAGTTGCGGAGCGTCGGCGCCAACATCTTCATCGTGGACCTCGTGGGCATTGCCCTGCTGCGGGAAATTGCGCCGCTCGTGACGGCGATCTTGGTGGCGGGCCGCTCGGGGTCGGCCTACACCGCTCAAATCGGGACCATGCAGGTCACTGAGGAATTGGACGCGCTTCGAACGTTGGGCCTGTCGCCGATGAAGGTGCTGGTGCTCCCCAAGGTGTTGTCCTTGGCGATCGCCCTGCCATTGCTGACGGTCTATGCGGATGTGGTGGGGGTCTTCGGCGGCATGCTGATCGCGGCGGGCCAGTTGAGCGTGACCTTCCTCGAATTCCTGACCCGTTTCGAGGAAGCGATCGCGCTGCGGCATTTCCTGATTGGTGTGGTGAAGGCGCCGGTGTTCGCGGCGATCATCGCGCTGGTCGGCTGCTATCAGGGATTCCAGATCCGCGGGGGCGTGGACGATGTCGGCCGCCACACGACGATCAGTGTGGTCCAGAGCATCTTTCTCGTCATCGTGTTCGATGCGTTCTTTTCGATTCTCTTGAGTTGGTGGAAGTTGTGAAGTGTGGGACCGGTGCGACTGGCGAGACGAGCGAGACAGGCGTGAAACACGCGCTGGGTGTAAGCCGCGGGACTGGCGAGACGGGCGCGAAGCGCGCGAGGGGCGTGGAACCTGCCTCTGGACGTTCGACAATTCGCGCGAGTCGCGCTTCCCCCGCGTTTTTCGCCGACGTTGGAGCCGAAGATGGCGCCAAGGGGAGAAAACGAAATGGAAAGTGTGACCGGCTCTGACAGCGGTATCGTTCCGCTGATCGACGTTCGTCGTGTCTCCACGCGGTTCGGCGAAGCGGTGGTGCATGACGATGTGAGCCTGACGGTGTACCGAGGGGAAGTCTTCGCCATTGCCGGCGGCAACGGCTGCGGCAAATCGACCTTGCTGCGCGAGATCATCGGGCTGTTGACGCCGAGTTCGGGAACGATCCGGGTGTTCGGCCGGGAATGCGCCGGCCTCGGCGAAGCCGGCGTCCGCGCCCTCCACCGCCGCTGCGGCGTGATGTTTCAACATGGGGCGCTGTTCAGTTCGCTCACCGTGGCGGACAACGTCGCGGTCCCCTTGCGGGAGCACACCGGCTTGAGTCCAGGCCTGATCCGCGACATCGCCATGTTTAAGATCGCGCTGACCGGCCTCCCGTCGTCGGCCGCCGACAAGTATCCCAACGAGCTGAGTGGTGGCATGCGGAAGCGGGCGGCGCTGGCCCGCGCGATCGCACTCGATCCGGAGCTGCTCTTCCTGGACGAGCCGACATCCGGGCTCGATCCGATCAGCGCCGGCGCGTTCGACGACCTGGTCAAGGAGCTGAAGAAACTGCTGGGCCTGACAATCGTGATGGTCACGCACGATCTCGACTCGCTCTGGCGGGTGGCCGATCGGGTGGCGGTCTTGGGAAACGGCAAGGTGCTGGGGATCGGCACGATGGAGGAATTGTCCCAGTCAGCCGATCCGCTGATCCGCGAGTATTTCCACGGTCCGCGCGGGCGGGCGGCGAGGGAGCAATCCATGAGGCGGAAAGCGTGACAGCACATGAGCGCGAGAAATGCGGGGCACGCGCGAATAGCGCGACGCGCGCCTGGTGCGCGTTTCTTGCGAGTCCCGCTCGTCACGCGCCTGCCGCGTGAGAGGATACGGAGATGGAACCGAAAGTGAACTACGTCCTGGTCGGGCTCTTCGTCGTGGTGCTGAGCGCCGTCTTGCTTGGAATCGTGCTGTGGCTCGGCAAGGGCGAATACGGAACCGTGTATGACCGGTATTACGCCTTTATGCAGGAGTCGGTTGCCGGCCTGAGCGTGAACTCGCCGGTGAAGTATCGCGGGGTGGAAGTCGGGTACGTGGCCGATATTCGGCTCAATCCCGAGAATCCGGAGGAGGTGCGGCTCACGTTGGACATCACCCGCGGCACCCCCATCAAAGAAGATACGGTCGCGGTGCTTCATGTGCAGGGGTTGACCGGCTTCGCCATCGTGGACCTCACCGGCGGGACCCGTGACTCGCCGCCTCTCACGGCCAAGCCTGGCCAAGCGTATGCGGTGATCAAGACCGGCCCGTCGCTGCTCGCGCGATTGGACAGCGCCGTCTCACGGTTGCTGGAAGACCAATCGCTCTCCCGGCTGCTGGCCAATCTCACTACGCTGGCGCAGGACGCCCGCGGCGTGATCGATCAGGAGAACCGCGCGGCGCTGAAGCAGATCCTGTCGGACTTGGCCACGGTCAGCCGGACTCTGGCGGCGCGGAGCGGGCGGGTGGATCAAGGGCTGACCGGCGCGGCGCAGACGGCAGAGCATCTCGCCAAGCTGAGTCGCACCCTCAACGAGCAAATCCCGGCCCTGCTGGAACGGGTCAACAGGAGCGCGGCTTCGTTGCAGGCGATGACGGAAGAACTCGCCCGCACCGGCAAGGCCATCGGCGCGCTCGTGAACGAGACCAAGCCCAATGTCGAACAGTTCTCCCGTCAGACTTTGCCCGAGACTAGCCTGCTCATCGCGGAGCTCCGGCAACTGACCGCCACGTTGCAACGCGTTGCCCGACAGATTGAGCGGGAACCGAACGCGCTGGTCTTCGGCCGGTCGCTGCAGCCGAAAGGGCCAGGGGAATGAAGAGAACCGGTTCGACGTTCACGGTGTGGAGTTCGACGTGAGCAGCACTTTGACCTCGACCCGCGAACCTCGAACACCTCACGGTCGGGTGGAAATGCGGAGCATGGTGAATCGAGGGGTCGGGACGGTCCTCGGTGCGCTGGTGGCGACGGCGCTCACGGCCTGTCTAGCGCCGCGGTCGGACAGCGGGCCGGTGCATACCTATCTCCTGCGTGCCGAGGAGACCATGTGGGCTGACAAGGAACCGGTCGGCCGCGCGGGCGCCTCGCCGGTGTTGCTGGTCGGTCCGCCGCAGGCGGAGGCGGGATTCGACACGCCGCGCATGGCCTACGTGACACGCCCCTATGAAGTCCGGTACTACGCCGTCAACCAATGGGCCGATACGCCGGCCCGCATGCTGGCTCCGCTGTTGGTGCAAGCGCTGGAGAAGAGCGGGGCCTGGCAAGCCGTGATCCCGATGCCGAGTGCGCTGCGCGGGGACTATCGCCTCGATACTCTGGACGTGGCGTTGGAGCAGCAGTTTCTGGAGACCCCCAGCCGCGTCCGCATGGCCTTGCGCGCGCAACTGGTCGATCTGAGGGAGCCGAGCGTGGTCGGGACGCGCCGATTCGAAGTGCTGGAGCCTGCGCCCAGCGAGGATGCTTACGGCGGCGCACTGGGGGCCAACCGGGCGGTGACGAAATTGCTGGAGCAGATCGCGCAATGGGCAAGCGCGTGTCTCCATAAACATTCGGACTGCGCACGATGACGAAATCGGGTTTCCTCGCATTATTGATGACCTTTGCCATCGCAGATGGCGGCCCGCGTGCGCTTGCGGCCGAAGGAGATCCCATCAAAGGCAAAGCGCTGTACGAAACCCACTGCCTGGCCTGCCACGGTCCGCAGGGCAGGGGGGACGGGTATAGGCGGTTC
>DATLZU010000035.1:0-126792 GCA_035573855.1 Nitrospiraceae bacterium | reverse complement strand
CGCACCTCGTTCTGGAGATTGGGCGGCTGTCTTTGAACCGGAAGGTTGGGCGACCCGAGCCCGCATGGGAGGTTAACGGTCCATCATATTATTAGTCAGGGCCTTGTGTTCCCTGTTGACAGAGGCCCTATTCATGGGAGGTTTACATGAGCGGGAAAAGGTCGTGGAAATTGGTCTTGGCGGCGGTGTTCGGCTGCTTCTCCGTCTGGTTGAGTGGACCGACAGGGGAGCCCGGAGAGTTCGCGCACGCGGCCGACACGTTGAATGTCGAAGGCCTCCCCAAAGATCTCAAGGCCTACCGCGCCCAAATCGATCAGATGCTGAAGAAAGTCGATGCGCTCATCGAAAAGCTCAAAACCCAGCCGAACGCTACCGCCATCGTCTTGGATTTGCAGCAAACCCGGGACGACATTTTGCGGGAACTTCCCAAGATCGAGACCGCCCCGGGCGACGCTAAATGGACCGCGCAGGAGATGCGCAACAGCGTGGATGCCAAGCTGAAACTGCTGAAAGAACAATATGAGAAGGCCGTCGCGCTGGCCGGTTAGGATCCGGCTCATGCGCGTTCCGCTCCTTTCAGCCGGTCGGTCTCGTTCGTCTCTTCCTCGCTCCGATCGTCCGGCTTTCCGCTCCCCATCGTGGCCAGCCGGTGGCTTCTTGCAGCCGCCCGGCGCTTCTCCCCCGGGAGTCGACGGATGACAGTCTCAACCGGTGTGTTTTGCAAACGGCTGCTCTTCTCCTCGGTCGTTCTTCTCGTGATCGGTCCGGTCTCTTATGGGCTCTACGTCTGGAAAGAAGGGAATTTCGACGTCGTCGCCGAAGGCCGGGTGTACCGCTCGCGCCAATTGGATCAGTATGAACTGGCCCGCTACGTGCGCGAGTACGGGATCAAGAGCATCCTGAATTTGAGAGGGAAGAATCTCGGTTCCCGGTGGTATCAGGAAGAACTCATGGCCGCGGAGTCGCTGGCACTCCGGCACTACGACTATGGGATTTCCGCCAATCGCGACGTCGCGGACCAAGATCTCGAGCGGATCTTGGCCATCCTCCGCGAGGCGCCCAAGCCCATTCTGATCCATTGTAAGTCTGGCGCTGACCGGACCTCCTTAATCTCGGCGCTGTATCTCTACGGCATCGAAGGCCGAAGCCCCGAGGAAGCGGAGCAACAGTTCTCGATGCGATATGGGCACATCCCGTTTCTCGGAAATTCTACGGCCGCAATGGACCGCGCGTTTCGCCGCTATGTGCGCACGCATCCTCTTTCTCGGAGCACGCCGCAGCATGGGTCGCTTCCCGCGTCGAAAGCAATGACCGACGACGCGATGGACGGGCGGATCCCTCGTGACGGTCGCCGCGATGGGATCTAGCCTGCCGTCTCGGCTCGTGACGGTCACGGGAGGCGCCGCGCTTCTCTGCCTGGGGACCGGTTGCGCCTGGATAAGCTTGGTCGCGACCGATTCCGTGGCCGAGTCCGCGGCGGTGGAGCGACGCTGCGCTCCCGCCGCGCCGGTTCCGGACTCCCGATACATCCGTCAACACGCTCCGGATTCGGAGAGCCCCCTTGCTCAGGTCCCCCCGGCGCTCGGCCACCGATTCTCTCGCGAAGCCTTGCTTATCGCCGAGACGATCGGAGTCTCCGATCTCATTGCGCAACTTCCGTCGCTGGAAGCCGAGGCGGAGCAGCAGATCGAACGCTCGGCCGTGCGCTTGCTCCAGGTCCGGCAGGAGCTGTCGGACCGACTGCTGCTCGCCTTTTTTGACGTCGCCCGCACAGCCGCCGAAGCTGACTGCGAAGAGGAACGCGCCGATCAGCTCGCGGATCGACTCCAGGAAACACGGGACCGGCGGGTGCGCACACAGACTCTTATCGCCATCATCGGCGACGCATTGGTGGGAGTCCTGTCCGGCGGGCTGAGTTTAGCCGGTCACGAGACCGCGGCCGCAGCGGGCGCGATCTCAGGGGGCGTGCTGGCGACGGCATTCGGCACCTCTGCGCTTTTCAGCGGCGTACAGCACGACTTTCGCCATCCCCGGAACCTCTTGCGGGAAGTCTGGGAGGCTCCCGACGAACCGACCCTGATCCCCAGATCGGTCTGGCGATTCCTGAATCGTCCGTTAGCCGACGATCCTGAGGGGCGGTCGTTGCGCGAGACCTTGATTTCTCGCTGGCGTCAACACGGGCGTCTGGGCGAGCCGAGTTCGGACACGGAGCAGCGACGGATCGCGTTGTTCTTCGGCGAAGGCGGCTTGTACGAGATTGAGGAACTCCGCGCCCGGGCCGCCATGCTGGATCTCCTCGAAGCGGACGTCAATCTCATGAGCCAGGACCTCGAACGCCTCCTGCAGGAGATTTTGGCCTCGCGAGCGCCCTGAGAAACTTAACAACCAGCACCGGAGGACCGCGGTTATGCGTTTCGGCTCTATGAAGATAACCTACGCTTCACTTGCAGTGACCGCCTGCGTCGTGACGCTTGTCGCCTTGCTCCCCCGACTTACGACCGCTGCAACGGAGGAAGAGATCGCCCGGTATCGCACGATCTGGAACCCTTTTTCGGCCGGCCCCCAGTTGGTCAGTTCGGCGGATCTGCAGCCCAAGGGCCAGTATTTTTTCCGTCCTTATGTCTACAGCGAGATCGGGCATGGTCAGTTCGGCAACACCTGGTCGAGCCGCTCTCGGTCACTCCCCCAACCGCTCTCCGCCATCAATCCGCAAGTCGAGTTCTCCTACGGCATCACGAATTCCGTCGAGTTCGAGATGTATGTCTCGGAAGTCTCATGGTGGCAATCCTCCGGGAACGGCCAGCCCGCTCGGAGCGGCCATGGATTGGGTGATACGACCGTGTTCCTCAAGTACCGCGCCATCGTTCAGCAGCCAGACACCTGGTGGCCGACCTTGACGAATGCGTTCTACGTCAGTCTGCCCACGAGCGACTGGGCCGGCACACCGTCGATCCCCGGCGGGTTCGCACCGCTGGGCCGCCTTCCCTCGACCCACTTCGGAGCGCCGGAATTCACGGAGTCCATCCTTTTTCGCAAGAATATTCGCCCGGTTCGCATCTCGGGCGGGATCTTCTATTCCTATGGCCCACCCAGCTCCAACAACGGCTTGCCCCAGTATTTCGGCGACATCTTCCAATATCGACTGGCCGTTGAACATTTCCTGGACGACGCCAAGGGATTCGCCTATGCGATCGAAGTCTTGGGGTTGCACGGCCTGCCGTTTCGGTTGGACGGACACTCCGTCAACACAAAGCCAGGCTCGTTCGGACTGGTCGGTGTCCAGCCCACCGTGGAGTACAAGTTCACGGATCAGATCGTCGGGGCCGCCGGTGTGCTGTTGACGCTCGCCGGGCAGAACGACATCGCCGCGATCTATCCCAATTTTTCGATCTACTTTTACTGGAGTCGGAGCGGGCGCGTGATCGCTCGTTAAGCGATCGCAACGCACCAATGACGTCTCTCGGCAGGGTCGTGGGACGGTCATTCACAACGAACCGGAGCCAGGCACGGGCGAACGGACGGAAGAGCGCCAGGCGGTGCATGCACGGCTGGAGGCGCTGGAGCGGCAACATCTTTCGTCAAGCGATTCGGCAAAGACCATGCCAAAGATGACGCTCGATCACGACGGCTCGCCGGGTTTGTTGTTTCTGGACACCAATGACGCGCTCCTGTTCAAAGCTCCATAAGGGCATTCGGAACGTTCCTCCTTTCTGCTCCGGAGGGACCGGGCTGTGAACTTTTCGCGGATGACTGGTAATTCGCCTGCGAATTGTGCAAGTGTTTACAAGGACGATCCTCTCGCATGGCCAAGAAGGAAGCCGATTCCGTCACCATAACTGATGGCTCCGTTCCCTTGCGGTCCCCAAGGGCGCACTGGATCACGCCGACCGTCGCGGGGATCGTGCTGGCTACGTTTTTGTCCGACTTGAGCCATGAGATGTGCACGGCGGTCCTGCCGCTCTATCTCTCGACCCTCGGCTTGGGCCCCGCCGCCTTAGGCCTGATCGAAGGAATCGCGGATTTCCTGGTCAGCCTGTCCAAGCTCCTCGGCGGGATCGTCGGGCACCACGTTCGCCGCAAACGGCCTTGGGCGTCGCTCGGCTATCTCGTCACGGCGGTGGCCACGTGGGGGATCGGGCTTGTCAACGGGCTTGCCGCCCTGTTGACCTTGCGCGGCACCGCCTGGATCGGCCGCGGCTTTCGGGGCCCGCTGCGTGACCATCTGCTCGCGGACGCGGTGGCCCCGACCCACTATGGACGCGCCTACGGGCTGGAACGCGCGGGCGACATGCTTGGGGCCGTCGCCGGACCGCTGGCGGCCGCGCTGTTTGTTTGGGCCGGCGTGGAGTTTCGCACGGTGATCCTCTGGACGTTGGCGCCCGGCCTTCTGGCGGCCGGGTCCTTGTTCTTTTTCACAAGGGAGCGCGACGCGACGATCTCGTTGACCCCGCAGGATGCCGATCCCAAACCTCGTCGCTCGTTCCCCCGCCTGTTCTGGATGTTCCTCGCCGGCGTCTTCCTGTTCGGCCTCGGAGATTTCTCTCGGACATTTCTGATCTGGCTTGCGGCCAAGCCTTTCGCCGAGAGCTCAGGACCCGCGGCCGACTCAATCTCGGCCGCCGTTCTTCTCTACACGCTCCATAACTTGGTGAGCGCCGCCGTGGCCTATCCGATCGGCCGTTTGGGCGATCGCGGGCATAAGCGGCAGATACTGATCGGCGGGTACGGCTTGGGGGTCGGCACCAATGTTTTTCTTGCGCTGTTCAGCCAGTCGCTTGGCTGGCTCGTCGCGATCGTCGTCCTCTCAGGCATCTATATTGCCGTTGAGGAAACGCTGGAGAAAGCCATCGCTGCCGAACTTCTTCCCGGCGAGCTGCGCAGCCTCGGCTTCGGCATCCTGGCCTGTGCGAACGCGGTGGGCGACATGGCGTCGAGCTTCTGGGTCGGATTCCTCCTGGACGCGCATCAGCCCGGTTGGGCGTTCGGCATGGCCGCGGCAGTCGGTGCCGCGGGAACCCTTTGGCTGGCCTGCGTGTGGAAATTTGCTGGGGTTAGATACAGACAAAAGTGACCTGAAGACAACAACAGACCCTCCCTCCTGCCCATCCGCGGACGCTGGCAAGGAATTCCCTAACGAATCTTCGCAGGAGAACCGGAGATCCACTCTGCTTCGTCAGGCACGAAGCGTCATCTCGCTTCTGACGCGCATGGGCTAACCCGCACGTTTGCCGCCGAGACCTCTCCCTGATCCGCTCTCCGCTTTTGCGCTAGAACGAGAGGGCCGACCTTTCGTCCTGAACTTTCAGTTGCTCGAGCATTTCGGGAGTCAGTTCCGGTTGCTTTTGATCGCTTGCGGTTTCCGGCATGATCATCGGCCGCTCGCGCTCCTTGGTCAGTTCAGACGCGCCGGACGTGGTTGGCTGCGAAGACGGCGGCGCCTGCGGAGGCTCCGCTCTCATTTCTTTCTCAGCCGAAGTTCCCGTGCCGGGCTGATCACCTGCGACCGCCATCGGCGCAAGCATCCAGAGCGCCAGCGCCACGACCAGGACCGGCCATGTCATGTTGAACGCGCTCCTGGCTGATCCGGTGTCACTCATGTTTCTCACCACCTTTCCCGCCCAAAATAAAAAACTCCCACCGCGCACCGCGCTAGTAGGAGTCCTCAGCCGGTCACCCCCTCCTCAAGATTCCGGCGGTTGGGGTGAACTCCATCACCGATTCAATTCTGTCGTGTCAGTGTACAATATACAATCCAACCCAGGTGTGCTTCAACCGGCCCTCTGAGCGCTTCAATGCCGATCGATGCTTATCCGATTTGTTCCGCACGCTTCCAGAAATCTCAAGGGCTTAATTTGACCCTCCCCGGAGCATTCTGTAGAATGCCCCCGTGGTTGACGTGTATTCGATCCTTCGAAGGACCGCCCGCTCCGCATGACGGTTTCACCCCGCCCATGGGCTTCGGTGGTCATCCCGATCAAGGACGAACGGGAGAACCTGGTTCCCCTGACCGAGCGGCTGCTCAAGGTGCTTCACGCGCGCGAGGAGTCGCGGTCCGCGCCCTTCGAGATCATCTATATCGACGACGGGAGCACGGACGGCAGCGCCGCCGTGCTCGACCGGTTGGCGAACCAGTACCCTCAGGTCACCGCGCTGCATTTCGACCGGAACTATGGGCAGACGTCGGCCTTCGATGCGGGATTCCGGCACTCCACCGGCGAGCTGATCATCACGATGGACGGCGACCTCCAGAACGATCCAGAGGATATCGGCGCGCTGCTTTCCTCCGTCGATCGGTACGACCTGGTGTGCGGCTGGCGGCAACACCGGCACGATACGCTGATCCGGCGGCTGTCTTCGCGCATCGCCAAATTCGTGCGCAGCGCCGTGACCGGCGACCGCGTCCGCGATACGGGCTGCTCGTTGAAGGTGTTCCGGCGCGCCGTCGTGGAGCGGGTGCCGCTCTTCGACGGGATGCATCGGTTCTTCCCCGCGCTGGCGCTGATGTACGGCTTCACCGTGACGGAAGTGCCGGTGCAGCATTATCCCCGCGCCCACGGCGTCTCGAAGTACGGCGTCGGGAACCGACTCTTCAGAGGCCTGTACGATCTGATCGCCGTGCGGTGGATGATGAAACGAGTGTTGCGGTATCGATTCCGTGACCCGTGACGTCGTACCGGTCGACGAGGTTAGGGCACGCATCGGGACATGGGGAAAAGCCCCTTGGTCTCACAAGGATCAGGACATATGGCTTTGCCGCGGACTTGCAGACTCGACCCAGCCTGGCCGGACAAATGACAGGTGGGTCCGACGACAATGGCTTGGTTCGCCTTGATCGCGCAAGGCCCAGGCTGCTGGGACTTCTTCGATTTTTCACAGATCAATCCCTTGCGCATTACACATCACGCGTCGCGCCTTTCACATGACACTCACTGAAACCATCTGGATCGCGATCGGCTTTCTCGGCCAAGGACTGTTTTTCGGACGCTGGGTCCTGCAGTGGGTGGCTTCCGAGCGGAGCGCCGAGAGCCGCGTGCCGCTTGCGTTCTGGTACATGAGCCTGATCGGCGGGCTGATCACCTTGGCCTACGCCATCTACCGGATGGATCCGGTGTTCATCGCCGGCCAGAGCGTCGGGTCGTTCGTATATCTGCGGAACCTCATGCTCATCCATCGCGCTGGCGGGAAGCGGTCGCTGACCGAGGTTCGCTGGTGAGCACGGCGGGCGTCACATCGACCGTGGATCTTCGCGCAGCCTCCCCCTGGTCCCACCTGCTGCTGTTGTTGTCACTCGCCGGGCTCCTCTTCTTCCTCAACCTCGGAGGGATAGGGCTCACCGACCGCGATGAAGGCCGGAACGCCGAAGCCGGCCGCGAGATGTTCGAGACCGGCGACTGGATCAGCCCGACGTTCAATTACGAGCCCCGTTACGCTAAGCCGGTGCTCCTTTACTGGTTGATGAGCTTGTCCTATCGGCTGTTCGGCGTGAGCGAATTCGCCGCGCGGTTCCCGTCGGCGGTGTTCGGCGTCGCGTTGATCCTGTTGCAGTACGCATTTCTTCGGCGCTGGCGCGGAACGCCGGTCGACCTGTTCAGCGGGCTGATGCTGCTGCTCAACGTCGAGATCATCGGCCTGGGACGCATGGCCTTGACGGACAGCGTGCTGGTTTTCTTCACCACGCTGGCGCTCTACGGGTTCTGGTCCGGACTCCACGCTTCGACCGATCCCGGCACAGGCTTACAAGGTTCTGAACGTCACGTCATGTGGCTGTTTTACGTCGGTATGGCGCTGGCGACCCTGACGAAGGGGCCGGTCGGGGTCGTCGTGCCGCTGTTGACGGCAGCGCTGTATCTCACATGGACCAAGCGATGGGGACAGTTTTGGCGGCACGGCTTTCCGATGGCGGGCGTACTCGTGTTCGCGCTGCTCGCCTTACCCTGGTACGCCGCCATGCTGGCCATCCACGGCTCGGCCTACACCGCCTCCGCGCAGGCCAATACCGTCGGCCGGTTCCTCAATCCGATGGAAGGGCACAGCTTCACCGTCTTGTTCTACATCCCGGTGCTGTTGTTCGGGTTTTTCCCTTGGAGCGCTCTCCTGCCATTCGCGCTGCATGCCGCGTTCCGCGACTGGCGAGAGGCGCGAGGCACGCCGTCGCGGGAGCTGGAACTTTTCGCCGCCCTGTGGGTGGCCGGGGTGTTCTTGTTTTTCACCCTATCCTCCACGAGACTGCCGCACTATATCGCGCCGCTGTTCCCGGCCGCCGCAGTGTTGACCGCGTCCTATTGGCACCGCTGCGTGGCCGATCCCGCCACGCGCGGCGCCCGCGCGTCGATCCACGTGATGATGGGGCTGGGCTATACGCTGGCGTTGGGCTTGGCCGCTTTGCCTCCGTTGTATTCCACGTTTGCCGAGACCATCGCCAAAGAGTTTCCCGCGGCGACGGAGGCGGATCTCGGGATCGGCCCCTATGCCGCTGCCACCATCCTCGTGGTCGGCATGGCCCTGGTCGGCTATTTCGGTCTATGGGAAACGCGCCGGGCCGGCGCGTTTTGGGCGGCCGGCGCGTCGATCGCGCTGGTGGGGTTGATCGCGATTCAGGTGAGCCTGCCTCGCCTCAGCCGCTA
The DNA here is from genome assembly GCA_035573855.1 of Nitrospiraceae bacterium. Taxonomy (GTDB): domain Bacteria; phylum Nitrospirota; class Nitrospiria; order Nitrospirales; family Nitrospiraceae; genus DATLZU01. The sequence continues at coordinate 118,168 of DATLZU010000035.1, read as the reverse complement.
TTTCATCGCTCCGCCCCAGGAACTGGCCTTTACAGCCGGGCTGAACTTGGGGCCTCAAGACCGGCTCATCCTCTATGGGCCGCCTCGGCCGTCCGCGGTGTTCTACGCGAGACGCAAAGCCATCGTCATCCATCCCGGCGAGGAGGAGAACATCCGCCCGTATCTGAAGGAACCGGGCCGGACGATGATCTTGTTGCCGGCCCGGCTCAAATCCAAACTTCCCGAGGAAGCCGCAGACTATCCCGTCATCCTTCAGCGGTACGGCTATCTCCTGCTGGCCAATGAGCCCATGGTGAAGGTGCCAGCCGCCCAGCCGCCGCCCGATCTGTTGCGGATTCCGGGGCACTGACGGTCGCCACTCCTCAGTGGATCGGTACCGCACCTTTCACGCTCTGCAGCATCAGAACCGCCAGGACGATTCCAGCCAGCCACGCGCTCTCGGACAGGATGCGGACCGCCAGGCGCGACCCCATCGCGTGCTCGCAATCCGCCTCGGGCGAAGCCTGCCAGACCAACCACCAGGCCGCGCAGACGCACAGAGCCAGCGCCGCCACCAGCAGCGATCCCGTCGTGACCGCCAGGCCGACGCCGATGGCGACCTTCGCCTCGGATCGCCCAGCCACCCACCGCTTGCTTCCCGCGGCGGATCGGTCGTACATCCGGCTGACGACGCCGTAGAGCATCATGGCGCTTCCCAGGCTCAGCATCGCGGTGTGACGCCAGGAAGACTCCGCACCGTGCGAGACTGTCCAGAGGAATGTGAAGGCGGCGGCCAGATACGTGGTCACGTTGAGAAGGGCCCGGCTGAGCGCCGCGGGCCATTGCCTGAACGGCTCGGCCGCCGCGGCCCCGACGAGGACCCCGATCACGGCGCCGGCCGCCACGTCGGTGGGAAAGTGCGCCCCTCGCAGGACCCGGCTCGCCGCGATGGCGACGGCGACGCCCATCGCGCCCCACGCGACTCGGGGACATTGTCTGGACAAAACCATTGCGACCGCGAAAGAGGCGGAGGCATGGCCGGAAGGAAAGGAGTCGAAGCCGTTATCCATCGAGGGGCCCAGTTGCTGAGTTCCCGTGTGCATGAACTTCGGACGAGGCCGGCCGATCAGATGCTTAAGCCCGTTCGCCACAATCGCCACCGCGCCGTGCGCGATCAAGGTCCGGAGCCCCGCCGCTCGTACGACCGGCCACCTGCCCGCGAACCCGACGGCCAGCAACGTCAGAGAGAAGAGCACCAGGGATCGCCCCCGGCCCAGCGCATCGCCGAGCTCACTGAACCGGGCCAGCCAGGGATTCGGCAAATACCCCACCGGATGATAGAGCGAGCGCATGGCTCGAACCACCGGAACATCCAGTTGGGTCAGCCCCCAGAACACGACGGCAAGCGACGCACAAGACAGGAGCGCGATCGCCAGCCGCAAAGAGCGAGGTGCGATCTGCTCTGCGTTCCATGCTGTTGCCTGTTCGCTGTTTGCTCTCTCCGGCGAAGTCATGGGACCCAGTCGGCGAGGAAGATGTTGAACTCTCCGGGTTCCTTCGCGCCGCGGTCTGACACCCAGACCAGTTTCTTGCCGTCGGGCGAGAACATCGGGAAACTGTTGAAAGAGCCTTCGAACGTGACGCGCTCCAAGCCGGTTCCGTCGTCGTTGATGAGATAGAGATGAAACGACGGCGGACTTCCGCGTTCCGTTTTCCGCCGGCCATCACCCGTCAACGGAGAAGGGGACCCGGAAGAAGAGGACACGTCGTGCACGTTCGACGAAAAGATGATCCGCCGGCCGTCCGGATGAAAGAATGGCGCGAAGTTGGAGGCGCCGTTGGCTGTTACTTGCCGCTTGCCCGTGCCGTCCGCGTTCATCACGAAGATTTCCAGTCGGCTCGGTTCGACCAAGTTCTGCGCCAGCAAGGCTTTGTATTTGGCGAGATCGGCGGGATCCGTAGGATGGTGCGCTCGATAGACGATGCGTTTGCTGTCCGGCGAGAAGAAGGGGCCGCCGTCGTAGCCGACTTCGTCGGTGAGCCGTCGCAGGTGGGTGCCGTCCAGGCTCATGGCGTAGATGTCCAGATCCCCGTCGCGCACCGAGGTGAACACGATCGTCTTGCCGTCCGGCGAGACAGTTGCCTCGGCGTCATAGCCCGGCGTATGGGTCAGGCGTTGCATTTGCTGACCGTCGATCCTAACCGAAAAGATGTCGTAGTCGTCCAAAGCCCAGCGGTAGGCCCCGTCCCGTTTGGGCTTGGGCGGACAGTCGGGCCCCCGCAAATGGGTGGAGGAGAAGAGCACACGCCGGTCGCCTGGAAAGAAGTAGCCGCAGGTGGTCGCCCCCGTCCCGGTGCTGACGAGGCGGATGTGGCCGGTCTCCAGATCCATCACGTACATCTGATAACAGCCGAGGCCCGACTCCGCCGGCGCGTGCGTTTCTACGAAGGTGTTTTTCATCCAATTATTGGTGGATTGAAAAATGAGCTTGGTGCCGTCGAAGGAAAAATACGCTTCGGCGTTTTGCCGGCCGAAGGTGAGCTGGCGGATGTTCGCGAGGTGCCGCTCGATCGCGTCTCGGGATTCGAAGCTCGCCGTGCGAGATTGATCGGCGTTCGGAAGGCTTCGCGCGTCGACTGTCGCACTTCGCACGTCGGAACACAATGTCCCCGCGAGCACGCTCAACAAGATGAGTAATCCAGGGTTCGGCATTGACTTAGGGCGCTTCAACCACGACCTCCACCACATCCTGCGACTCTTCCCAGTCTCCGCGGGCCGCCACCGCGCCGTCGCGGAAGACGACATAACTGTTCCATCCGTAGAAAAACAACAGCCTAGCGACTTTCGCCGCCGCCTCCGGCGACACCCCGTAAAAGAGCGTTACGACGCTTGCTGGCAGGTCCGGCCGCCGGCAGGACACCAAGAGCGCCACCTGCGGCCCTTCATAGCGATTTCCCTCGACGGCGAACCAATCTTCGGCGATCCGCACTTTCCCGCCGCAGCCCTGCACTGCCCACTCGGCGGCCCGATTGGCGCCGGGCCCACCCAATACTAGCACCGACCCTTCGCCCGAGACACTGTCCGCTGTTGTTCCTTCGACAACGTCGGTCTGTTCACCGGCTGGTCGTGACGGATTTTGCTTGACGATGCGGGCGACCAGTTCCCGATACGGCGCGAGCGCCGCCTCCAGCCCGGCATGAGGCGGCACCACCGATCGGCGCCGGTCGGTCGCATAGAGATTCAGCATCGGCGGAAGCCGAGCACGGTCCAGATATCGAAACAGCATCAGGTCAGGATCAAGCCCGACGGCGACGGGTTTGGCCGGAACGGATAGGGTCGCATCCTGCTCGGCTTGCTCGATCGTGATGTCCGCGCGGTGCGCCAGATTTCCCTCCATTTGGACGAGCACCGGCATCCGGAATCGAAACGGAGTTCCCGCCTGCACGACTCGGACGGTAAGCCGATAGCCGCCCGGCTCCGCCGGTCCGGCCGCCGGCCGTGCCGTCGCACCCGTGATTTTCACATCCGGGGCGCCGGGTCGCTCGATCCATTGGGCGAAAAACCAGCGCAGATCCCTGCCGGCCGTTCCGGCGAAGACTCGTTCGAGATCGCGCCAATCGGCATACGCTCCCTGATAGTCCGCCACCAGCCTCTTCACGCCGGCCCAGAAGGCCGTTTCGCCGATCTCGCCGCGTAGCATGTGGAAGACCATAGCCGCTTTTTGGTAGCCGATGGCATTGTCCTTCTCGTCCGTTTTCCGCGTGAACCTTGCAACCGGATAGTCTTGCTCCGGCCTGACATGCACGGCGTAGCCGTAGAGCATCAGGCGCCGTTCCCGTGTGGCCTCCTCGGCCTTCCCGGTTAACTCGTGCCAATAGTAATTGGCGAGGTAGGTGGTGAGGCCTTCGACCCAATTCCCCGTTCCCGTCCGGTTCAAGACGGCGTTGCCGATCCAGGAGTGCACGATCTCATGGCCCAATGCGTAAGGCTGCACATAGTGGCGCTTGATCACGCCGCTTCCCAGCAGGGTGAACGACGGCATGCCCAAGCCGCTGGCGAAAAAATTTTCCACGACGGCGAACTTGGGGAACGGATACGGGCCGAGGATCCCGCTGTAGACTTCCAGATAGCGGAGGGACGCGTCAAGATACTCGTCCGCCAGGTGGGCGTCTTCGGGGAACAGATAGGTAGCCACCCGGATCGGGCGTCCTCCCTTGTCCCGCCACTCCCGCTGCGACGTGACGAAGCGATTGGCCACGAGCGTCAGCGCTTCGGTCTTTTCCGCCACTTCCCACTCGGCCGTTACCGACTCTGGTCCCCCGCCGGCTTCTCGCCGGGAGAGTTCTCTGCCGTGTGTGACGGCCACCCACCCGCGAGGCGCAGTCACCAGGACATGGAAGGTCGCGAGCGAACCGGCGAGGTCCGGGTACCATTCCGTTTCGCCGCTCAGATACACGCCTTCCGGACCGATATGACCGGAGGTTTCGCTGGGCGTCACGAAACGCAGATGTCGGGGTTCGCGCGGCGGATCATTGATGAGGCCCTCATACCGCCATTCCAACATGAGGGTCCGGCCGGACGGAATCGCGCGTTCCAATCGGACGAGCACCCGTTGGCCTTGCGATCCAGAAGGCGCCGGGGTTGTTTCCGATTCGGTCGTCCACGTAACCGTGATCGACTGGGACTCCAGGCTAGCCCGGATCTGGCGTACCTGAAGCGACGCCGCCAGCGAAAACGCGAGTTGCTCGATCGGGCCGGCCCCGAGTTCGACCGTCATGCGGTCGACGGCGATCAGCCGATGCGTATCCGGAAGGAGATCGATGGTGAGCGCATGAGACCGGATGCGCGCGTCCTGCGGCTTGAGCGGGTCGGCAGGTCCCGTGGCGGCCCAGGCGAACGAAGAGCCTCCCTGCAGAAGGCCGGCGAAGGAAAGCACTGCGGCGGGGAACAGGCCGGCGAGGCGCACGAGGCGAAACAGAATCACCCTCCACCGTGGCACAGAAGCAGCAAACTCAACATTCCCGACACACCAGCACAAGTTGGATCGCCGTCAACAATCGCTCCAGGTCGATGGGTTTGCCCAAGACTTCCTGCGGGCCCATGGCCCAGGCCTTGTCGAGCAACTCTTCGCTCTGACTGCCGGTGAGGATGATGATTCCGCCCTGGTATTCTCGTTCCCGCAAGGCGCGCAGCACATCTACGCCGTTCATGCCCGGCATGATCACGTCCAGCAGCACCAGATCCGGCGGCGCTTGCTCGATCATCCTCAGCGCTTCGGGTCCGTCTTTGGCTCCCTGCGCGCGATACCCGCGCAGATTCAGGAAGCGGACCAGCAGGTCACGCACCATCATTTCGTCGTCCACCACGAGAATGGTTTCGCCTTCGGTGCTGGCTGGGGCAATCGCTTGCGGTAAGGACGGGGTGAACGCTCGCGCAGTCGGTTGCTGGGCCACCCGATTCACCGTCCCGATCAGCACGTCCAGGGACAACCCTTTCCGCAGAAAATCCGTGACCATCAATTCGCGAGCCTGATTTTCCTGCGCCTCAGTCGCCCCGCCTCCCAGGATGATGACTGGAGCATAGGGGTCGATGGCGCGGATCTCTTTGAGCACCGTCAGCCCGTCCATCTCAGGCATCCGCAAGTCCAGCAACGTGACGCGCGGAGTCAGTTTGCGAAATAGGTCCAGACCCTCGCGCCCGCTGGTCGCCGCGAGCACGTGATAGCCTTGGCGCGAGAAGACGGCTTGGAGCAGGTCGCAATTCAACCGATCGTCATCGATCACAAGAAGGGTGTTCACAGGATGACTCGTGAAGGGAGCCGTGAGGCTGCCGTCAGCATAACACAGGCGCCGGACCATGAGAAGGAATTGACGTGATCGAAGCAAGCCGGCGATTAGGCCGACTTGTCGAACAGCGCCTCCACGAAAGCTTGCGGATCGAAATCCTGCAGATCGTCGACCGCCTCGCCGACGCCGATCAAGCGGACGGGAATCTTGAACTCCTCGGCGATGGCCACGACGATTCCGCCGCGCGCGGTGCCGTCCAGCTTGGTCAACGCCAGCCCCGTCACGCCGACCGCTTCGTGAAACTGCCGCGTCTGCGACAGGGCGTTTTGCCCCACGGTGGCATCCAGGACCAGGAGTACCTCTTGCGGCGCGCCGGGCTGTTCCTGCGCCAGCACGCGTTTGATCTTCCGCAATTCTTCCATCAGATTCGACTTCGTGTGCAACCGGCCGGCGGTATCGATCAACACCGCCTCAACGCCGCGGGCTTTAGCGGCCGCCAGGCCGTCGAAGGCGACGGCGGCCGGATCGGCGCCATGCCGCTGGCGAACCAGCTCCACACCGATCCGGTCCGCCCACACCTGGAGTTGATCGATCGCCGCGGCCCGAAAGGTATCGGCCGCCACCAGGAGCGGCGTGGTGCCGCCCTGCCGTAATCGCTGGGCCAGTTTGGCGAGCGTCGTGGTTTTCCCCACCCCGTTGACGCCGACCGTCAGGACAACATAGGGGCGCGGGCCCTTGGCAATCAATCGTTCAATCGATTCGCCGGCGCAGGCGCGCAGGCTGTCGAGAATGATCGCCCGAAGCTGATCTTGCAGATATGCGGCGTCCGAGCCTCCGCTGCGGGCCTGCACCCGCACACGCTCCATCAGCCGGCTCACGACACGGACTCCCAGGTCCGCTGAGATCAACGCGGCCTCCAGTTCGTCGAGCAAGGCCGGATCCGGAGCCCGGCCGGTCAACCGGTTCAGTGAGCCCTTGATGACCCCGCGGGTCTTGGCTAACCCTTGGCTGAGCCGTTGAAACCAACTCATCTTCTTCCTTGGCTTGAAGCAAATCGCGAGGAGCGAGCAACCCCGGAATCCCACTTACTGCCTTCGGCTATTCGCTATTTACTACTTGCTATCAGCGTCGGAATTGGCTGCAGCGCCCGCCATACGGCACGTTCTTTGCGCTTCATCCGGCGGGCTTCTCTCTCTCCACGTTCGTGATCATATCCGCACAGGTGCAAGACCCCGTGGATCAGCAGCGCCGCGACTTCATGATCGACGGGACGGCCGTCACGTACCGCCTGCCGTGCGGCCGTGGGCAGAGAAATTACCACATCCCCGAGAAGCGGCGTCACGGGCGTCGGCCCTTCTCGCATCGCGAACGCCAGCACGTCGGTCGGCGCATCGTGCCCGCGATACCGGCGGTTCAATTTCCGCATCCGACGATCGCCGACCAGCTCCACACTGAGTTCGGCGCGGGACTCGCCGACCGTCTCTAACAGCTTTTGGGCCAATGCCTTGAACGCGGCGGTTCGGATCACAATACGGCGCGGCCTTGCCCGCAGCAATACCGGCATTAGTGCGGTTGACCCCAGTGGTCTTTTGAGGTCTGGTCGGAAGACTGAGATCGGCGGGTGGAAGGATGGCGCGCAGCCGGGGGCTGCCTGGAGGCCTTCGCCGATTTGGTCTCCGCCTCGCGACCGGCGCCGTGCCGATCGTAGGCTTTGATGATTTCCTGCACCAACCGATGGCGGACCACGTCGCGCTCATCGAAATAGACGAACTGAATCCCATCGATATCGCGCAAGATGTCCCGGATCTCGATCAACCCGGATACGCGGTCGGCCGGCAAATCGACCTGGGTCACATCCCCGGTGACCACGGCCTTTGAGTGGAACCCCAGACGGGTGAGAAACATCTTCATCTGCTCGGCCGTGGCGTTCTGTGCTTCGTCCAGGATGACGAACGAGTCGTTCAGCGTTCGGCCGCGCATGAACGCGAGCGGCGCGATTTCGATCTCGCCGCGCTCGACCAGCCGGTTGGCACGGTCCACATCCATCATGTCGTAGAGCGCGTCGTAGAGCGGCCGTAAATAGGGATTGACCTTGGCGTACATGTCTCCTGGCAGAAAACCAAGTTTCTCCCCCGCTTCGACCGCCGGTCTGGCCAGGATGATGCGGCTGACTTCTCTGCGCAGCAACGCGTTGACCGCCATCGCCATCGCCAGATAGGTTTTGCCTGTTCCTGCCGGACCGATGGCGATCACGATGTCGTATTTCTCGATCGCTTCGATGTACGCCTTTTGACCGGCAGACTTGGGAACAATGAACCGTTTCTTGGTGGCGATGGGAGCGGCGCTGAGCAGGAGGTCTTTGAGCGGTGTGTCCTGATTCTGCCGAAGCGCCGTCAGGACCAACCCCACGTCTTCGGCTTTCAGTTCGTATCCTTCGGTCGCTAAAGCAGCCAGTTCCGTCAACACCCGTTCGGCCCGCCGTTCGGCGTCGGGCGAGCCTTCGATCGCCACCTCTTCGCCTCGCGCCGACAACCGAACGCCAAACTCTTCTTCGATCAGTTTCAGGTGCCGGTCGTGATGACCGAAGAGCGCAGCGGTATTCGTCCCTTCTCGCAGCTTGATTTTACGCACGCGACGCTTTTGCGACAACCTCCCATTCCGTGGCGACTGGATTCTAACAGAGGATCGGAAAACGTGACAAGGTCAAGGGATAAGACGCGAGCGGGCCAGGCGATTCGAATCAGGACGAAGCGGGTGCGCTGGGGGACAAATCGAACTCTTGAAAAGCCCAGCCGCCCCGATCGTCCTGGACCACCACCTTGACCCGGTACGACCCTTTCAATTCCGGCGGGATCTGCCAGTCGATACGGCCGGTCTTCGGATCGATCGTCATGCCGGGCGGGGCGGTCGTCAGCGCAAACGAAACCGGATCGCCTTCCGGATCGGCAGCTGTGACGGTATAGAGGTAATGCCCCCGTTGGATGGCCGAATGAGGAATCGAGGTGATCTTCGGCGGGCTGTTCGCAATGATCATCGTGGAAGAAAACACTTCTTTGCCCTCTCCGCTGTCGTCGCGCGGGATCACGGAGACCGCAACGGCATCGTCCCTGAGAAACCCGGTCGTCTCAAACATGTTCTCTTCGCCTTCGGAGACGAGTCGATTGTTTTTCCACCATCGGAATCGGAATCGGACCTCATCGTGGTCCGCATCGGTCGCTTCCACCTGGGCTTTCAACACATCTCCGACCTGTATCCGACCGGGCTCGATCGTCACTCGCGACACGACCGGAAGCGTATTGCCAACGATGACCGGCTCGGACCTGTACGGAGCACCTTGCGCCTTGCCGTCGAAGGGAATGACTTCGACGCTGACGCGGTCGCCGCGTTTGAGTTGATCGGGGTTCAACTGATGGCCGGTGGCTCCGGAAAGCAGCTCGCCGTTCACCAGCCATTGATAGCGAAAGGTGAGCGGATCACGGTCCGGATCTTCTCCTTCAACCTGGACTGACACGGGTTCGGACAGGACAGGCGGAATCGGCACGATCCGAGCTGATCGAACGGAAGGCAGGTGGTTGTTCCTTGTGGGAGACGATTCCGCACCGCTCACCTGAGCCGATTCAGGCGAGCAGGCCGCCATGAGCAGAAGGCCGAGTGGTATCGCCAGAAATAGACGATGGGAAACCGATCGCCTTCTGCTTGTCATAGGCTTCCAGCCACACGATGGTCCGCTCCGGCGAACAACCGCACAGAAGCGGACCATTGTGTGCGGCTACCGCCACAGAGCAAACGATCAATCTCTCTGATTAATCCACGAGACATACCGGCTCCACGAGGGCAATGCCGGCTTCGTACAGGGCTGTGCGATCGCGCCGGTGCTCGACTGCACAAAGCCGATCACGCCGCCTTGACAGCCGGACCCGCTCGGCCCTCCGCCTGTGCCTCCGCTACCCTGGGTGCCAATCTGGACGGCCATTTGCGAGGCTAGACCGGTCCCCAACGCCATCGACCGGTTGACCGTCTTGTTGCTTCCAGCCGCGGTCGTGCCGATCACCGCTTCCTTGTAGGCGCTGCCGGTCAGATAGAAGAGCGCGTACAGGTTGCTTTCTCCCGACGCACTGCAAATGTCGTTATTGGGAATGAAGGAGGGGAAGAACACGATGCCCCCGATAATCGTCGGACTCGCCAGCACGCGTTCGCGCGACGCCGGCAATGTGGTGAACCAGCCGTCTTTGCTTTGGACGAGTCCGATCAAGGAAGTCGTTCCCGCCCCCTCGAACGTGGTGACGCCTGCGACCCCAGTGACTTGATTTGTTCCGCTGCCGCATGTCCCGACGCCGACTACGCAAATCGTGGCGCCGGACACGTTGACCAGATCGTCGTCCAAGCAACTGACGACGCTGGTCTGTGTACAGCCCCCGCCGAGCACCGAGTCCTTGATCCCGAAGAAATATTGGGTGTCGGTGTTGGTCTTGTCCGCCGTACTGTAATACCGGCCGGTCCCGAAGAAGATCCAGACTTTCCCCGTGTCATCCAGTGTGACCGTGGGCGCGGCTACGATCGGGCCGACCAGGGTGCTCCCACCTGTCGGGAAGGTATCAATGACCTCCGTCGGAATCCGATTGCTCCCCGAGGCGATTCCCCATGTGGCAGTCGAGCAGGGGGCACCTGGGCAGGCCCCCATCGTCAACCGATACATTTTCCCGGACCAGATGCTGCGGCCGCTGCTGGCCGGATCGATCGTCCGTCCGACATAGACGGAGTCGGCCCGATAATCCAAATCGCGGTCCAGGGTGATCAAGTCCGCCATGAATGAATACCAAGATCCAATGGGGAGCGTTGTCACCAAGCTGTTGTTTGGTCCCGGCCCGGTCGCCAGATCGACCGCGTAGAGCTTGGCCGCCTGCGCGACGCTGCCATCGTAGCCGGTCACGCCTGACCCGAAGACCACGTACCATTTGGCATTCGTATTATTCGTCTTTGCCTCATTGGAGGGATTCATCCGAACGACCGTCGGATAGCTTGTCGTCAAGCCTTGGTCCGACGACGAGAATGACCAGAGCAACTTGGGCGGCACCTCGGGATTGGTAATGTCCAACACGAAATACGCGCTGTAGAACGTCCGGCTCGTCCCGCCGATATTCACGGTCATGGGAGGCGCGCCCGCCCCCGCACAAGTCCCGCAGCTCCCACCCATCCGGAATCCGCCGATCAGGATCGTCCCCCAGCCATTGGGATGATCCGCATCGGGGGTGAAGATACGCACATCGGTCACCTTGGGTTTGAGATCGACGTAATACACGTGCGTGTAATCCGTCCTGGTGAGCCACTGCAGGTGCGGCAGTAATTGATAGGGGATGAACCCCCACAGCTCTTCGCCGAGCAACTTGCCGCTCGTGTTATCGTTGGGATTGCGGGTAAACCATCCGTGCTCCGTCACCGTCGTCGTGTTGGGATCATCGCCACGATGATAGAACCCGGCATTGAAGGCATGGAGCATGCCGTCATTGGCTCCGACGTACGCCACCTGGCGGCGATTGCGATATTGTTGGAAGAACGCCGTGTAACTCGAGTCGCCGTAGAGCACGTCGAAGCGTTCCTTCGGCGCCGCGACCACCGTCGGCGTGGAATGAATGGGATCGCCCAGCTTCCAGACCTTCAAGCTGCCGTTGACGGTGAGCTGTCGATCCCGGAGACCGACGATTTGGCTCCCTCTGATGAAGTTAACGATGTTGTCGGCCGTGTAGGGAGCAGCCCCCGCCCGCAGGTAGGGGGCGAGCGTCGCCGAATTGGCTGTCGTGAAGTCCATTTGCTCTCCCGGATCCACCGCTCCGTCGTTGTTCAGGTCCACCCACGTAAGCAGCGTCCGATTCGCCGGGTCGGTCAACGCGAGTTGCTTTCCAGCTTCCCAAATTCCTTTCATGTCCCGTAAGGTCACGGTCTCGTAGGGGGTCGTACTGTCGGCCTTGCCGTCACCATTGGCATCGCGGAAACGATCGACAAACACATTCCCAGTGCTCGAGTCGAAACGGGTCTGCACGATGCTGTCGTTCTGGTAAATGAGCCGCGCATCGCCGTCGGTGTCTTCCCGGAGATTCCCGAACGTGTCGAGGAACAGTCCCTGGGTATAGCCGGTCCATTTGATGTCCCTAAACCCCTCGAAGATGAGGGGATAGAAATACGACTGATAGAGCGATCCGTCACCAGTCGAAGACGTCGCGAGCACCGAGACCGCGGTTCCCGAGGCGCTTCGTTGCAGGATGCTGGTAATCGCGGCCATGAGCTTTTCGCGCAGATCGTTGGCGTTCGCCGACTCAAAATACGTGTCCGGCAAGCCGTCCGGCCCCTCCGCCCCGGTGTAGTTGTTGTACCGATCCCATTCTTCCGTGAGATCAGGGGCGTTATTCCCATTGCGGTCTTCGAAACCGCCGAGTTTCGCCGTCGTCTGAAGAATTTCCCGTCCGATCGGCTGGCCGAACGCGTAGAAGCTGTAGATGATCAAATTTTGGTTGCCCGCCAAATTCTTCCCGGACTCGTTGATCACCGGAAGCGTGGCTTGTCGCAGATCCGTAGTGTGTGCGTAATATGCCACATCGTCCAGATAATGGGACCCGTTGTTCGCATAATTCGTCTTGTGCGGCGTACAGGGATCCGTGATGACGGCGCTCGTACAATGAGCGCCGTGATAGGTGTGCCCGTAGTCCTGCAAGGCCGACGGAACATTCAAATCCTGGGTCGGCTCACCATCCGTGAAGATGATGACAAAACTCTTGCAGCAGGTGACATACTGCGACGTGCCCGCCCACTTGGGCTGGGTGAAGTAATAGGGATCGCGGTTGGTGACGTTGTATGAATAGTCGGAATTGGTATAGGCAGGTGGAACCTGCGCGAAATACCGCGTGGCCTCGTAGAGCGACTCGGCCAGCGGCGTCCAGGTGGAGGGCGTCGTCGCTTCGATCGCGGTGATGAGATCCTGAATATTGCTGGATCCGACATCGGAAAGCACCTTGCCGCCGTCGCCGGCTCCTTTGAATTGCATCAGGCCGAACCGGGCCTTATTGCCAACCTCCTGGAGAACACCCGTCGCGTTCTCGAAATGGTCGATCCGGATCGTCCAGGGCCCTGACTCGGCATACGCATCGCCGTCACCGCAACTTGAACCACTTGGTTGCGTCGGATCGTCGTCCAGGCAAAAACTGCCTTTGAGGGTCCCGCTGCTCCCCATCATATGAAAATAGACCGTGCCGCCGACCGCAGGTAGATACGTGGAAGGGATTCTCCCGTTGGCATCAGCCCGCGAGACCGACGTAGTTTGATCCCGGCAACAAGCCCCGTTGTCGAAATTTTGTTGTCCGATCAACTGCCGGCATCCGCCTTGGGCGTCCCGTCCGCCGACCGAACAGGTCCCGCCCATCATGACCCACTTGACGATATCGATCCGGCGCATGGTGCCGTAGTTCAGCAAGTTGCCGGACCACAAGTACGGAGAGTTCGTGCAGGTTCCCGGCGTCGCGGGATTAGCCGCCGGATCAGGAATGAATTTGTTGCTGCTATAGTTGTAGCACTCCAATGGATCGTACAGACCGTAATAGGTCTGGGCCGGATTAAACGCGGCGTCCTCGTACGCCGCTTCGTTCATGCTGCCCGAATTGTCCATCAGCAACAAGACGTTCGGCGGCACCGCATCGGTGATGAACGGCGGCGAGGCGGTATAGTCGGCCATGTTCTGGGCCTTGACGGCCACCGGCCACATCACAGCCCCTGCCAGCACCAGCGAGAGCATGATTCCGGTTCTGCTCGACTGTGTCATGGTATGCCGTTTCATCGTCTGGCCTCCGCGTGTTGCATGGATCGGCATCGATTCCACTTGCGTCCAATCCCGTGATCCGTGAATCATCGTCGGGTCATTTGGGAAGGACGATCATGATCTGATCGATCTGCCCTTCTTTCAGGTGATACTGAACCTGCACCCCGGGCAACAATTCACGTTCGTCCCTCAGCCTCCCCTCATCGTCCTTGATGATCACTTGAGGCTTGAGGGTAAAGTTCGTGTTGTTGATTTGCAGCGTCGTTCCGCTTTTCGCCGATGTCACCAGCCCGGACTGGAAGTTGCTTACGGACGCGGTTGGCTGCCCTGTTTGCGCCTCAACCGCTGCTCGTGCCATTTTCGGTAAGCCGCCGATGAGCAAGGCCACGACCGCTAAGGAGAAAACGAACCGCTGGCGCCGTGCTCTCATTCGCGTGTCCATGGTCGACTCCTATAGTTGTTTCTGACAGCTTTCGCCCGTCATCGTGCAGGCGTAGATCGCGGTGATTCGGCTGCTCGCGCCTGTGGCGGCGTTTCTCGCCACGCAGTTCACACGGTAGAGAATGTCGACGCCGCCCGCCGAGGACCCTCCAGCCGTTCCTTCGTATCCGCCGAACATTTGCATGCCGGAGCCTGCTTTCGCTTTGGCATACAACCGGTCGATGTCGCCGTTCACGGTGTAGGCTCCGACCGTCTGCACCAGGTTCGGCACGGCCCCTGTTCCGTCGGCCACATCGGGATTGTTGTCCGATTGCCCCAGGATCTCTTGATTGAGCACGGTGGCATTGGTCTGCGGCACAGGGCCGGCCGGGGTCGCATTGCTCAAGAACGTCGCCGGCAACGAACCCTGGTCGATGGTCTGTTGGATAATGTTCACCGCCGTCCCCAAACATGATTCGGCCGCGCTGGATGCCGCTTCGCTTGTTCGCGCGAGTCCCGCAATCCGGTTCTCCAGTCCGCTGACCGTCACCGCCGCGACTCCGATGACCGTCAGGATCAGCAGCAGCAGCATGACCGTCAGGAAGGCCACGCCTCGCTGGTTTCCGGTAAACCCGCGCTCGGTTTTGGTCATCTCCCGACGGTCTCCGTCCGCCGCCCATTTGTTCAGAGCCCCAAGTTCCTCGTCTGCACGGTCCGCGTCAGCACCCGCCGGCGGAACTGCGGATACGTGACGGGATCATACGCGGCATCGGCGGCGTGGTTGTGGTCGCTGATGACCAATGGCACGGCGGTTGCCGTCATCGCCGTCCGGCCCTCGCCGAACCCCCGATCGGCCACGGTCTGTCGAGCCACCACGTTGACCTGGACGAGTCGGATTTTGTCCGGAGTCAACGGTGCCAAGGTCCAAGCGCTGTTGGTGATGAAATCCGCTTGGTCAAACGTGTTGGATGCGTTCTGGTCATCGACGACTCCGTCCGCCACTCCACCGTTCACCGTCGCATTACAGCCGTCACACGCGTATGCGAATTGGATATCTTCAATGCCATCCGTGATGGGCGCGCAAAGACTGTTCACGACATCACAGTTGAGCGCAGCCGTGACGCCGCGCACCAGGCAGGGCGCGTTTCCGCCGCAGAGCGCGTTGTTATCGGGAGAGCGTATCACTTGGTACGTGACGCACTGCAGCAGATAAACCGGGGTTCCCGCGAGAAACGTCGCCGGTGGAGCGATCGCGTTCGAGAGCGTTAACGTATCGCCGCTGATCGTGGCGACGGTCGCCGTGACTGCGCCATTGATCGAAATTTGCGCGGCGGTCGGTTGCGCCGGATTGAGACCGACCGCCACCATCTCGGCCACGGCACCGGCTTGGAGCGTGATTTGGTTGAAGCCGGGCCCGACGGCGCTGGCGAGCGTCCACAGCGGCGGCGTCGAACTGGTCGTCGGAACGACCAGCGAAATGGAATCCGGACCGGCATCGGCCCCGCCGGGATTGTTGTCCGCAGGGACGATGGCCGCAGGCGATCCGGCCAGCGCGCACGCCCCTACTTGATTGACCATGCCGAACCCGGCCAGCTTGATATCGCGCGAAAGCAATTCCATCGCCACCCGCACATTCTGTTGCGTATCCACGGTTTGATCGTTAGCGCGAACGGCTTTGTTGGTCGTGTTGAGCGCCGTAAAACCCGCCGCGACCACCACGAGCGTGACAAAGATGCCCGCCATGAGCTCGACGAGCGTCACGCCGCGCTCCTCTCCGTAGACCCGGCTTCGATTCGTTCCGGTGGTTTTCATTCCGGCGACACCACCGTCGTGAGCGTGACGACCTTGTTTCGCATCACGCTCGTCTCCCCTCGCACAGAACCGCTCCACGTGATCGTCACCGTCACCGAGTTCTGATTCAGCGGCGGTGTGGTCGGCCCTATCGCCGCCACGGTGACGCGCCCCTGCACCCCGGCCAGGCCGGAGGAATTCAGCAACGCCTGCCACTGGGCATAGTCGCCGCGAGCCATGGGCTGACTCGTCGGCGGTTGCGTCGCGGCGTTCAAGGTGTCGATGTTGTTGTACGCAAGAACGTTTCGTCGATTGAACTGAATCCGTTCCAGCATGTCGGCTGCGAGGTTCGTGACTCTCGTCAACTCATTGGCATCGACGTTGCGTCCGAACGAGATGGCCTGCATCCCCGAGAGCGCTAAAAGGCCGGCGCCCAGAACCACGGCCGCGATCATGCCTTCGATCAACGTAAAACCCGACTGCGCTGAACGCGTTGCGTGCATGGCGTTCTCGTCTTCAGGGACAGGTCGGGCTTGCGCACCAGGTCGCTTTCCCGCCCGGGGTGATCTTGATCGAATAGGTCAATCCCTGAGTGTTCGTCACCGTCAGCGTTTGGTTCCCTGCTCCGCCGCCGGATCGCAGGCCAAGCGAGTTAAACTGCACTGGTCCTCCCGCGACGTTGGTCACGTGGACCATCATCGCCTGCGTCGGCAACACCTGCGCACCTGACACATCCGTTGTCGTCACTGTGACTTTTCCCCCGACGGCGCTCACCGTCACAGTGACCGCCATATTTCTGTTCATGGCCGCCAACCTGGCGAGTGCTAGTTGAGTGTTGATCTCGGTGACCGCTTGTCGTAGCTGGTAACGCGCATTCCATTGTGTATAACTCGGAACCGCCAACGCCGCGCCGATCCCGATAATCGTGATGACGGTCATCATTTCCAGAAATGTAAATCCCCGTTCTCCGGGTATGTCGACATGGCCAGATTTCGGCAAACCGGCAGACATAGCGCGACAAAGGTGAGCAAGTGCCGTGCCCTCAGATTGAGAAGAGAGTGATCTTCCAACTGGTTGATTTCACGTTGTTACCCCTCATTTGGTGGAGTACAAATTCGCACTTCGCCGGTCTTTCTTTATGACAATTTTCGTCATGAACTGACCGGCCGCGCCCACTCAACAGGCCGCGAACAGCTTGCCGCATCGGACCATTTTCAGCTTCCGGCTAACAAGTAGCCGGGCACGGCCCCGTTACACCAGTGGGCACAAGAGCATTCGGCCCTCAGCGGAGGCGATCGGGCAGGAGGTGGGCGAGATGGCGGGCATGTGGAGGAGGCGTTCCCCAGTCGCTTACCGGCAGGTTGACGGCCTGTCTGCTATTTCAGCGCGACGGCCCTGACCTGTTTGAGCGTCGTCACGCCTTTGAGCACTTTTTCGATTCCGTCCTGGACCAGCGTCGTCATCCCCTCCTTCATCGCAACGGCCAGCATCTCTGAAGTTCTCGCTCTGGATTGGATGAGCTGTTTCATATCTTCCGAGGCACGCAGCAATTCATGCAGCGGCACGCGTCCCCTAAATCCGGTTCCGTTACAGGCGTCGCAGCCCCGCCCGCGATACAACCGAAATTCGTCGGTGTACTCAATACCGAGCTTCGGCCAATGGTTCGCGCCATACGCGTGGACCAGTTCGTCATATTCGTGTCTTGTCGGATGGTAGGCTTCCCGGCACCCACGACAAATGCGTTTACACAATCTGGTGGCCAGCACCCCCAGCATGGCGTCGGCGAAGTTGAAGGGGTCACAGCCCAGATCCAACAAGCGGGTCACGGTCTCCACCGCGCTGTTGGTGTGAAGCGTGCTGAATACCAGATGGCCTGTTAGCGACGCCTCGATCGCGATGTCGGCGGTTTCCTTGTCGCGCATTTCTCCGATCATGATCACATCCGGGTCGGCCCGCAAAAACGCCCGCATTGCCGTCGCAAAGGTGAAGCCGATCTTGGGCTGGACCTGAACTTGCCGCAGCCCTTCCTGGGTGATTTCAATCGGATCCTCGGCCGTCCAAATCTTTCGCTCGTCGGTATTGATGTAACCCAGAATCGCATGCAACGTCGTGGTCTTGCCGGAACCCGTCGGTCCGACACACAGGACGATCCCATAGGGCTTCTCCGCCAATTCTTTGATGGTCGTGAGCGTCCGTGAAGCGAAATCCATGGCGTCCAAGGGCATCGGTCCTTTGGCGGTCAGGAGCCGTATCACCACGTCTTCGTTGGAACCGGCCGTAGGGAGGGTCGCCACCCGCAGTTCGATTTGCCGCTCTTTATTGAGCTTGAACCGAATTTTCCCGTCCTGCGGCTTCCGGCGTTCGGCGATGTCGAGATTGGCCATGATCTTGATGCGGGACACGACCGCCCGCCGGTAGGCGGGCGGGATCTTCATATAGGTGAAACAGGTTCCATCCACGCGGAACCGCACCGCCGTTTCCTTGTGATCGGAATACGGCTCAATGTGAATGTCGGACGCACCCCGACGGTCGGCTTCGGCGATGATCTGGTTCGTCAGCCGGACGATTGCGCTGTCGTTTTCATCGATGACCGTGCTGCCCGCCTCCTCGCACTGCTCCAACTGCGCCTCGCTGATGAGTTCGCCAAGAATATCGCTGATGGAACCGGTCGCTACACGGCCTACGGCGGTCAGAAGAAACTGCTCGATGTCCCGCTTGAGCCCGACCGTGAAGCGGACAGCCAACCCGGGAAAGGCGCGTTTGATGTCCGAGCCCTTGTCGATATCGTGCGGATTGTCAATCACGACCTCCAGCAGGTTATTGTCCCGTCTCAACGGAATCCAATGGTTCCTCTTGAGATAATCGTGACTCAGGTTCCTCAGCAGCGCGGGATTCACGACCGTCCGGTCATCATAGGGCGTATAGGGACAGCGGTAGTACTCGGCCAACGACCTGCCGAGTTCCATCTTCGGCACATGGTAGGCATCCAGTAAGAGCGATTCCAGGTCGATGGCGCGCCGCTTCGACTCTTCGATCGCCGTATCGAGGTCGGCGGCACTGAGCAGGCCGTTGCGGATCAGATACTCGAACATTCCCCTCTCCACCGCCGGGACGGGCGATGTCCACCTGACTCTCTCTTTCACAGGAGACCGGTCACCGCAGCCCTCTCTCGAACGGACGGTGTCATGACGATTTCCGATTGTCACAACCATATACAGATCACTCCTCATCCCCGAAGCATAGGCATGTCCGCCAGGTTAACGAAACTCATCGATCATCGCGGCACGGACAGACTCGGGCCCCGTCCAACCACCGGGCAAATATGATCAGGCCTGCTTTAAGACTACTGAAGTTGCCACGTTCCGGCTGCCGGATAGACCAACGGGAGTCCCCGCACGAGCCCGCCGCGCAGGTCGTGGTTGTACCAGACTTCGAGTGAGTTCCCTGTCCCGCCGGCTTCTCCGAGCGAACCGGCGGCGAGCACTGCCCCATAGACTCGCGGCCGGCCTTCGAATAATAAGTTGCCGGCGGTATACACGACCCCCTGCAGATGCACTCCGCTCAACTGAACGGGCACCCGCGTCGCCAAGGACGTGAGCCCCTCGCGGGGCGGACTGAGAGCCGGCACCGGCCGCCCCGTTCCGCGCGGCTTCCACGAGAGGTGCGCATTGACCACAAACAGCCCTTCCGCATAGTCCGTTGCAACGGCGATGGTCCCTAAGTTATCCGCACGCGGCGGGAGCCGATCGAGGGTATCGATGAACACAAGCCCGCGATGATCGCCCACGCCACCGGAGGCAAATACCTCGTCCGCAGTCACCCCGCGCCCCGGCTCGACGATACCGTCGGGATAGAGCAGGCTGTCTCGGCCTCTGGCATAGTAACGCCCGTACAACAGCGCAGCGTGTTTGAGGCTCTCGTAGTCCCATTGATCCATCCGTAATCCCGGAACAGGTTCCTGCCACGGATGGATATTCACGGGCAGGGAGACTCCAGTCGCCGGACTCGTGGCGCCGAACGATACAGAGCCGCCAACCCAGATCTCGACCCATCGGTCTTCGCGGCGTGCCATCTCCGAATACGATTGACCCGTGACCGGCGCAAGATCCGTTTTGAGCGGCACCGCATCGATCGTGTTCCACCGGACATCTCCTCCCACTTTTAGATCGCCCCAATGGACCTCGACCGGCGCTGACGCACCTCCGGTGGCTGTGGCGAGAAGCCCGGCTGCCTGGACGGCTGCTCGGACGGCAGGAATGGTGCGTGTCCCCAACTGCACCGACACGGTTCTGGCGAGCCCCGGTGACCCCGGAGAGGCGGCCGCTGCCGTGGCCTCAATCGTGCACAGCAAACCGGGTCGCGTCGGCCTGTACACCTTGAGCTTGAGTACCCGACCAAGCCCTCGCAGCGACCGAAACCATCCGGCTGTCGGCCCGTTTAACAGCTCATCATGGGCGGGCTGCGTCGCGTCGAACAGCACGTCCGGTTTCTCGGCCGTACCCGTAAACTGTGACCGTCCCTGCGCGTCGAAAAACGACGGGCCGCTTCCGGGCAGTTCGAATCGTTTCGCAAGCAGCGCTCCCACCGGTCCCTCCGGCGCAGCACCAGGATCGTGGAACCACGTCATCACCTGATCCACTGCGGCCTCGGCCAGATGCTGAGCCGTTCTCTCCTCCCTGGTCGCGCCGGCCGCCTGAATTTCCAGGCCAGCTAAATTGAGGGATGTCATTCCCAGCACTGCGAGAATCAGCAGGGTCAGAACAGTTCCCAACAAAACCATCCCCCGCTCATTCACGATCCCGGCCCTCTTTTTCCCTGACGCTCGAGCACTTGCCGATCTTCCATTCATTGGCACCTCCCCCTACCCGCGGAGTCCGATTTCCTGAATCACCATCGTTGGCGCGCGACTGACCGCTACTTCTACGCGAATCCGGGCCACGCGGTCCGGCGCGCGGGCGGGCCTCCCCTCTCGATCGAAGTATTTCAGCTCGAAATGCGCGACGTCGCCGATCAGCGTACCGGCGCCGCCGTCCACCATGCGCATGACCCGGGTCACGCCGCGCCCGTCATGGCCCAGGTAGTAACGAACATCGTTGGAGACGGAGACGACGCTACCCGACGGGAAGAACTGTCCCAGCGGCGCGATCAGTGTCAGCCTGGTACGCTGACCGTCCTTGGCCAATCGCCCTTCCGCGCACTGCTCCGCCGCACACACCACAATGCGCTTTCCTTTAGGCCAGTCGGTACCATCACCGACCACGAGCTCTTGCTGACCCGCCATGACCGGCTGCGCTAACGTCGTCACATAGCCACCGAGGTTCGCCGCAAACTCGATTTCCTGGGAGTCAGCTTTCCGCACCGGCCGATCGGCCGGTGAGAAGCCGGATCCAGCCAAACGGAGCTCGCTGGCCATCACCTCCAGCCCCAGGCGAAGATCCTGGTGGCGGGCGATCGTGTCCTGCTGGGTATGAAACCGCCATTGGCAGTGATGGAGCGTTTGCAGAACCGCCGAAAACACGACCGCCCCGGCCGTCATGGCGATCAACAACTCGATCAGCGTCGCGCCTTGCTCATCGCCCAGCGACTTCGCCATCCCCATAAATAATCCCTCTGGTCACATACTCAGGAAACGTTCTATCGCAAGCCGACAAACTGCGGATTCGCCCGCACCGTGCCGAGCCGCACCGCTCGACGTTGACCGCTCGCCGTCGGATAGTCGGCTCGAACATGGATCACAACCGATCCGGCATACGCCAGGGGACCGGGGTGGTCCATCGCCACCGTCCAGACAAGACGGATGCCCTGGTGATCGGAACTTGCCGTGTAGACCCGATCGCCGGCGATCTCATCCGGCTCAACGCCGTCGTCGCGCATCACCGCATCGGGCAGACCATCCGCATCCCAATCTTCTGTGAGCAGCAGATTCCACGCCACCGCCCGCTTGACCTCCAGCTTGGACTCCACCAAGGCCAACGCACGTGTCCGTGTGATTCCTTCCCGAAGCCCGCGATCGGCCCACTCAAAAGTCGTCACGGCACCTAGCAACCCGATGGAAAGGATTACCATGGCGATCATGACCTCGATGAGGCTGAATCCCTTCTGGGCACGCATCGCAAGGGCGACCTGACGGAATGGCTTCAACCCGAATCGAACATCCTCCGTGCTCATGACAGAGCAACCCTCCCCGTGATGCTGACGGTGATCGTCCGGCGTTCCCCCGACTGGCCCAGGAGCACGATCGTGGTAGGAGAGGCGGAGCGCCCATTCGGATGAAACATGATCTGCGTGCCGCCGCTGAGCCGCTCGATTACCGTCCTCCTGCCGTTGTAGCGATATGTACGCAGCAGACGACCGGATCCGTTTGCCAGTTCTGTTCTCAGACTCGCATTCCCCGGATCGAACACCACTCGAACTCGCTCCCGACGCCCGATCGCCAGCTGACGAGCGAACCGCAGCTCCGTCGCGATCTCCGCGACCGCGGCTTTCTCCTGTTGTCGGGCGGCCAATGCCAGGAAACCTTCTCCTCCCCAGACGGTCACCACGCCGATGACGGCGATTACCACCAGCAGCTCCATGAGGCTGGTTCCCTCTTCCCGGATCAGGCGGTTCCGAAACGTTGCACTGGACCGTGTGTCTCTCATAATCGGAAGCGCTGCTTTGCGTTCGCGCGCCCTCGTCAGCCGCAGGGTTTTCCAAAAGCCGTGCCGCGGCTATCGGCACCCAAAACCGGCAGCAACATTCCCAAAGGCGAAATCGGTGACGCGCGGTTCTCCCGCACGGGAAGCGGGAAACGCGCG
This sequence comes from Nitrospiraceae bacterium, assembly GCA_035573855.1. Classification (GTDB taxonomy): domain Bacteria; phylum Nitrospirota; class Nitrospiria; order Nitrospirales; family Nitrospiraceae; genus DATLZU01. Next base: position 95,590 of record DATLZU010000035.1, on the reverse strand, counting down.
ACGACCATTATGAGAGGCGTGCAGCGGGTAGGAATAATCTGACAGCGGACGGGGAGCCAACTGTCACGGTTCGGATACAGGGGGACGCCGGATTAGATACAGCTTGAACCGGTGATCACGGGATGACACACGTAGAGAAAACCGTCGGCGCAAGGGCCGCGGCGAGATCATTCCAGCGGAGCGACCAAGTTGAAATACCATTCGAGCAGTGGCTCATGGAAAAAGAGGGACAGAACGGCGCCAAGCGCCAAAAAGGGACCGAAAGGGATGTAGTCATCTCTCTTGATCACGTTGAGAGAGATCAACCCCATCCCTACGACAGACCCGACAGACGCACCGATCATGATCGTCAACAGGGTCGCTTTCCATCCCAGAAACGCGCCGATCATAGCCAGAAGCTTGATGTCGCCTCCCCCCATGCCTTCCTTCCCAAAAAGATAGGGGCTGACCCAAGCCAAGACCCACAGAAGTCCCCCGCCGACCAGCATACCCATAATTGAGTTGACCAATCCCACCGGCAGGATCGTGGACGCGCAGAGCAGACCGAGCAGCATGCCTGGAACAGTGATCACGTTGGGGATAATTTGGTGGGTGAAGTCAGTGCCGGTCACGACGAGTAGCGCGGAAAAGAGGACCGCGTACGCCGCCGACACCCATCCGGCACCGAAATGCCAGAAGATGACGCCGTATCCGACCGCATTCGCGGCTTCGATAAGCGGATAGCGGAATGAAATCGGTGCGCCGCAGGCCCGACACTTTCCTCTCAGCGCGAGGAAGCTCAGAATCGGGATATTATCATACCAGGCGATCGGCCGAGCGCATGCCGGGCAACGGGACGATGGCCAGACGATCGACTCCCTCCGCGGAAGCCGGTAAATGCATACGTTGAGGAAGCTGCCGATGAGCGCTCCGAAAAGACCGGTGATCACATACCCAGGGATCGAAACCATCGAGCCTATCCCGGTTTGTCTGCCTAAGCAGAGTCAGGCAAGAATGGTAATCTTAGCGACCACACCCAGAGCAAAACTTCTCAGACAGAAAATACTTGCATTTGCCCTAGCGATCCAGGTTATTTATACATTCAGCACCTTTTTCCGCGCCTGCGGTGCTTTGTGACCATGGAGACTTTTCCGGTCTTGCGATGAACCAGGAAGGAGAGCCTGATTTATGCCAAAGGTGAAAGTCAGCCCTCGAAGCCGTCCTCGGAAGGCCACGTTGGAGCTTGTTCCGCCCAGACGCAAGCGTCCGGAAGCCCTCACCAGCCGGGAGCAGGAAATTCTCGAGCTTATCTGGTCCGGGTTCAAGAACAAGGAAATTGCCCAACGATTGAAGATTAGCGTCAAAACCGTCGAAGCGCACCGGGCCAATATGATGAAGAAGGTCCGGGTGTCGAACACCGCGCAGTTGCTCAAGGCGGCGATTCAGGGAGGAATGATCAAGATCCGCTGACCGCAGCGACAACGGGATCGGCGCCTGATCGCTGCCGGACCACTTCAAAGAAGGTCACGGCCGCGGCGGCTGAGACATTGAGGGAGTTGACCCGGCCGTGCATGGGGATCCGTGCGCGGTCATCGCATTTCTCCAACACACCTGGGCGGATTCCTCTCCCTTCTCCTCCCAGCACCACCGCGATGGGTCGCCGAAAGTCGAGCGACGTGTAGGGCTTCGACGCTCTCGCGTCGAGGCCGTACACCCACAACCCGGAGGCCTGCAGATCCTCGATCAGACGCGATAGATTCTGCGCACGGCCGACTCTGACATGATCGAGCGCGCCAGCCGACGCTTTGGCCACCGCCCCCGTGAGCCCTGCCGAGCGTCGATCCGGCACAAAGACTCCGTGCACGCCCGCGGCGTCGGCCGACCGGAGCACTGCACCCAAGTTCTGCGGATCTTCCACGCCGTCTAGGATAACGACGAACGGCGGCTCCTTGCGCACGCGTGCGCACTCCAGGATCTCGTCCATTTCGGCATAGGCTTTGGCGGCGATTACGCCAATGACGCCCTGGTGCCGCCCCTCGCGCACCAGTCGATCCAACGCCGGTCGAGGTTCCACATGAATGGGGACGCGCTTAGCGCGGGCGAGCTGCGTGATCTCGGCGAACTGCCGATCGGTGCGAAGCACGAGGATCCGCTGGAACGGCCGAGCACCGGCGCGCAGCGCTTCCCGGACCGCATGCAGGCCGTAGATGACGTCGGTGGATTCACCGCTTCCAGCGAGTGGTGCCGTCCGGTCGGTCTTCCAGGATGATCCGCCTGGCCGCCAGCGATTTCCGGATTTCATCCGCCCTCACAAAATCTTTCTTTTTCCGCGCCTCGTTCCGTTCGGCGATCAAGCGTTCGATTTCCGCATCTTCCAGCGACGGACTCGAGGTTTCCCGCTCCGCCGCTGAAATCTCCCCTCGCGAGGCAAACTCCCACGCTTTGACCTCCAATTGGAACAAATTCAACACCCACCCCAAGGACCGAAACGCCGCACGGACCTGTGCGCGGTGCTCCCGGGACAGCCCCGTTTTCAGCAACTGGTTGACGGTGGAGCGGAACTGTTGAAAGCCCGCCAGCGCAGCCGGCGTATTGAAGTCATCGTCCATGGCTTCACGGAATGCGTGTTGAAGTGCATGCAGAGCCGGAGAGAGCCTGGCAGCCCCACCACCGTCAGCGGAGGGCGCTTCTTCGAGCCGAAGAAAGAGATCGTAGCACCCATCCAGTGCCCGCTTCGCTTCCTGCAGGGCCTGATCGGAAAAATCCAGCGGGCTGCGATAGTGGGTGGAAAGGAAAAAATACCGCAACACTTCCGCCGTGACCGGTTCCCGGTAACCCCATTTTTCGAAGACCTCCCGGATCGTGAAGAAGTTCCCGAGCGACTTGGACATCTTTTCTTGATTAACCTGTACAAACCCGTTGTGCACCCAGTAGCGTACAAACTCCTTGTCGGTGGCGGCACACGACTGGGCGATCTCATTTTCATGGTGGGGGAAGATCAGGTCCGCCCCCCCGCCGTGAATATCGAATGTCTCACCCAGGTGTTTCATCGACATCGCCGAGCATTCGATGTGCCACCCTGGCCGACCAGGGCCCCAGGGACTGTCCCATGACGGCTCGCCCGGCTTGGCGGCTTTCCAGAGGGCGAAATCCATCGGATGCCGCTTTCGCTCGTCCACCTCGACACGGGCGCCCGCCTGCATGTCCTCCAGCTTACGCTTGGACAGGACTCCATAGGCCGGAAATTTCTCCACCTGGAAATAGACGTCGCCGTTCACCCGATACGCAACGCCCTTTCGGATCAACGTTTGAATCAAGTCGATGATATCGGCCATGTGTTCCGTGGCCTTGGGCTCGACCGTCGCTCGGCCGATCCCCAAACGCCCCATGTCCCGATAGTAGGCGTCGATGTAGCGTGCTGTCACCGCCTGCCAGGGAATCCCGAGCTCGTTGGCGCGATGGATGATCTTGTCGTCCACGTCGGTAAAATTTTTTACGAAGGTGACAGAAAACCCGCAATGTTCCAGATATCGCCGGATCACATCGAACACAAGCGCGCTCCGGGCGTGCCCCAGATGGCATTCGTCGTAGACCGTGACGCCGCACACGTACATCCGCACCGAGGCCGGCGCGAGCGGCTCGAACGGTTCTTTCCGACCAGACAGGGTGTTATAGATCTTCAACACGATGGAGGTCCCGATTCCAGATCAACGCGGCGACGCCGCGGCCAATGCGACCATACAAAATAGGCGAGAACGAGCAGGAGAAGCAACCCAATCACGCCGTCGATCCGATGGAAGTGCTCGCGCAACTGGTCCCACCGCTCGCCCAGCTTCAGCCCGAGATAGGCCAAGGCGTAGCACCATGGCAAAGCGCCAACAAAGGTGAACACGACGAAACGGGTCACGTTCATGCGGGCCACGCCGGCCGGTAGCGAGATGAACGTCCGCACGACCGGCAACAGGCGGCTCAGCAACACCGCTGCTTCACCGTATCGGGCAAACCAGCGATCGGCCAGGTCGAGATCCTTTCGTGAAATGAGCAGATAGGGACCGTATCGCTCCACGAACGGCCGCCCGCCCCAGATGCCGACGTAGTACGCCCCAAGTGATCCCACGACGTTGCCGATGGCGCCGGCCAGCGTCACGCCAAGCATGGAAAACCGGCCGGTCGAGGTGAGGTACCCGGAAAACGGCATGATGATCTCGCTCGGCAGTGGAATGCAGGCGCTCTCGATCGCCATGGTCAGAAGGATACCGGCGTAGCCGAACTTCGAGATCGTCGCAATGATGAACTGGGTGAGTTCCGTGATGAGCTGTTCAAGCCATAAGATCAACATGCCCAGGTTACCGACGGCCTCGCGCGTGCCCCGCGGGCCGGATGCCTTCAATCAATTGCTCCCAACTCCGCAGTCGCTCCAGCACGCCGTAGTGCGTACTATCGAGATGGATCGGCGTGATCGAGACCATTCCTTGTCGGATCGCCTCGTGATCGGAATCCTTCTGCCGGTTCCAGGCGATGCGCGTGCCGGCAATCCAATAATATTTGCGCCCGTGCGGGTCGATTTTCTCGACGATCGGGTTCTCGAATCGCCGGCGGCTCAGACAGGTGACCCGCACCCCCTTGATGGCGTTCCGGGGACGGTCGGGAATGTTCACGTTAAGCATCGTCTCCTCCGGCAAACCGTGTTCGAGCGTCAACTGGGCGATCCGCTTGGCGTACCGCGCCCCAACCTCGAACCGGAATCGGTCGCCGCCCTCCTGCGACACCGCGATCGACGGAACCCCAAGAATGGTACCCTCCAACGCCGCCGAGACCGTTCCGGAATAGGTCACGTCGTCACCGAGATTGACACCCCTGTTGATTCCGGAGATCACCAGACCCGGCGGTTTCGGCAGCACCACCTTGACCGCCAGATTCACGCAATCGGTCGGTGTCCCGTTCACCGCAAAGATCCGATTGCCCAGCGGGGTCAGCCGGAGGGGCTTGTGCAGCGTCAGGGCGTGTCCGACCGCCGTTCGCTCCCGATCGGGAGCGACAACCCACACGGTACCGAGCGCCCGCATGGCTTCGGCCAAGGCATGCAGGCCAGGGGAGGCCACACCGTCGTCATTGGTCACCAGGATGTGCATGGATGGCGCAAAGCAATAAAAAAAGCTGCACGGGGCAGCTTCCGAGACGTTGATCCACCGGCACCATCGCGATGAGGCAACAAGTAACCGGTGGTTCAAACCATGTGTAGCATGTGTAGTGATCTGAAGAACGACAATTCAAACAATTCGGTTGAGGGCTCTAGCCGCTCACGGCAATTTCGGCAGCCTGATACAGGGCGAGCGGGCTCCTGCACGCTGCAATGGAATCCTGGAAATGTTTCTTGCGGCGCCATCGGATTACCAGCACCGCACTTCGTCAGTGCGGGATGGTCGGGGCGAGCCGATTTGAACGGCCGACCACTCGCACCCCAAACGAGTGCGCTACCGGGCTGCGCCACGCCCCGACCGTGCTTATTTCTGCTCGTTCTTCTCGATCGTCTGGGAACCGCTACCGTTCTCTGATCTCAGCGAAGACGATGCGCTCAGCCAGAGTGCGACTCCAGGATGCGCAGGATCGCTTGGAGGTCCCCTCGTACTCGCTGAGCTAACTCCCTCGGCCTGATCTGTTTGTGCGCATGACGGCCACGACGCGCCCAGTACCGCTTCACCCCGGCGATCGTATGGCCTTCTTCATACAGCATGCGCTTGATTTCCAAAATCGTTTCGATATCGCGTTGGACATATAGCCGTTGATTGCCTCGACTCTTCTTGGGCTTGAGAAAGCTGAATTCGGTTTCCCAAAACCGCAACACATAGGCCGGAAGTTTCGTGATTTGGCTGACTTCTCCGATCTTGTAGAAAACCTTGCTCCCCAGTCTGGGTTCATTCCCCATAACGACCCTCACGACTGGATCGCCGGCGTGTACGAAGAGATTTACGAATTGACGTACTTCTTGAACACCTGGCTGGGACGGAAAGTGACGACCCGGCGCGGCGTGATCCCGATCTCCTCCCCGGTGCGCGGATTACGACCTTTCCGTGCTCCCTTACTGCGGACCACGAAATTCCCGAACCCCGCAATCTTGACCGATTCTCCTTTTTGCAAGACCGACTTGAGCAGGTTCAGGATGAGTTCGACGATGTCTGCGGCCTCGTTCTTGGACACTCCCACCTGTTTGTAGATCTCATTGGCGATATCAGCCTTTCTCATGCCGTCCCTCCTGACAGCCTGCTTGCACACTCCTGCCGCATCGCTCCGGCGAATCCCTGAGCTTTAGTGAGATTTTTTCATAAATTACGTGAGGTTATCAGCCGTGTCAAGGAGTTTTCTCAGACCTGGATGAGGTACGCGGAATGTCGGTCCCGCGGGAGCGTTCCTTCTGAAGCAACTTGTATTCGATGCTGTCGGCCAAGGCCTGCCAACTCGCTTCCATAATATTGTCCGACACCCCGACTGTTCCCCATTTGTCTTTATGGTCGCCCGACTCAATCAGCACCCGCACTTTCGACTCGGTGCCTTTATTGGCCGTGAGGACACGAACCTTGTAATCCAGAAGCCTGACCTCACGAAGCTGGGGATAGAATTTCTCCAGTGCTTTGCGAAGCGCATGGTCCAGCGCGTTCACCGGGCCGGCCCCCACCGCAGCCGTGTGTTCGATCGCCTCGCCGACCTTGACCATCACGGTCGCCTCCGAGACCGGCGCGCCGTTTTCATCTTTCTTCTCCACGATGACCCGGAACCCAAGCAGATGGAACGACGGCGTGTGGGTGCCCATCGCTTTACGCATGAGCAGTTCGAAAGATCCCTCGGCTCCTTCAAACTGATAGCCTTGGCTCTCGCGCTCCTTAAGCGTATTGACCAATTCTTGCAGCTTCTGATGATCCTTGCTTAGCTTGATTCCATACGTCTCCACTTTCTCCAGCAGACCGCTGCGGCCAGCGTAATCGGAGACCAACATGCGCTGGCGGTTTCCAACCCGCTCGGGGATGACATGCTCGTAGGTGGCGGGATTCTTGAGAACCGCGTGGATGTGCACGCCGCCCTTGTGTGCGAAGGCCGAATCCCCGACATACGGTTGATGCTTGTTGGGCATGAGGTTCGCGATCTCGGTCACGAATCCGGACACCTGCTTGAGATGCGTGAGGCGTTCGCCAAGCACCGGCCGGCCCATCTTCAGCTCCAGATTCGGCACGATCGAGCAGAGATTGGCGTTGCCGCACCGTTCGCCAATGCCGTTGATCGTCCCCTGCACCTGAACGATGCCGGTTTCGACCGCCACCAGCGAGTTGGCGACGGCCATCTCGCAGTCATTGTGCGCGTGAATGCCCAGCGGCACGGCGAACTCCCGACGCACCGCCTCGCAGATCCTGCGGACCTCCCACGGCATGGTCCCGCCGTTCGTGTCGCACAGGATGATCCGCTCCGCTCCCGCGTCTACCGCCCTCCGCAGCGTCTCCAGCGCATAGTCCGGATGGGCCTTGTATCCGTCGAAAAAATGCTCCGCATCGTAGAAGACCCTCCGCCCTTTGGAACGGAGATAGTGGATGGAATCGCCGATGATCTCGAGATTTTTCGCCAAGGAAATCCCCAGTGCATCCGTCACGTGCAGGCCCCAGCTCTTGCCGAAAATCGTGATCGTCGACGTCTCCGAGGCGAGCAACGCCTGAATGTTGGGGTCCTTCTGAACCGGATTGCTGGCCTTGCGCGTCGAGCCGAAGGCGACGATCGTCGCATGCCGCAGCGGAATGGTCTTGATGATCCGGAAAAACTCGATGTCCTTGGGATTGGCGCCCGGCCACCCGCCTTCGATGTACTGCACGCCCAACTCGTCCAGCTTCTGCGCCACGCGGACCTTGTCCTCGACTGAGAAACTCACATCCTCGGCCTGTGCGCCATCGCGCAGGGTCGTGTCGTAGATCTCCAACGAAGGCGAGAGGCTGGCGGCGCAAGGCGCGGAGGCATCATGAAGAAGAACTTCTCTCTTCTCGCTTCTCGTCCCTCGCTTCGCGCCCTTTTGCTTGCGCATCATGATGGCACCCGATCCAATCCGAAGGCGGCATGCAGAGCCCGCATGGCGAGCTCGAGATATTTTTCATCGATCACGCAGGAGATTTTGATCTCCGAGGTGCTGATCATCATGATGTTCACGCCTTCCCGAGACAACACCTCAAACATCTTGGCCGCAACACCGGAATGCGACCGCATCCCCACACCCACGAGCGACACCTTGGCGATGGCCTCGGTCACAGCCACTGACTTGGCGTCGATCTCCTTCGCCACGCGCTGCACGAGGCTGACCGCTTTCCGCAGATCGGCCCGTGGCACGGTGAACGAAATGTCCGTCAGCGAAGCCTGGCTCACGTTTTGGATGATCATGTCGACCACGATATTGGCTTCCGCCACCGGCCCAAAAATGCGCGCCGCGATGCCCGGCTTGTCGGGGACTCCGACGATCGTGATCTTCGCCTGATTGCGATCGCCGGTGACCCCGGAGACCGCCACGCCTTCCATGTCCGCGTCTTCAGTCGTCACGAGCGTTCCCTTTCCTTCGGTAAAACTGGAACGAACCTCGATCGGCACCCCATACTTCGCGGCGAACTCGACCGACCGGCTTTGCAAAACCTTTGCGCCCAGGCTCGCCAGTTCCAGCATCTCTTCGTATGAGATCTTATCGATACGCCTGGCGGTCGGCACGATGTTCGGATCCGCTGTGTAGACGCCGTCAACATCGGTGAAGATAATGCACCGATCAGCTTTGAGCGCGGCGGCCAAAGCGACCGCCGTCAGATCCGATCCGCCCCGCCCCAGTGTGGTCACGTCGGACTGTTCATTGATCCCCTGAAACCCCGCCACGACCGGGATGACGCCTTCCGCCAGCGCGGTTCTGATCCGTTCGGCCGTCACCCGGGCGATACGGGCCTTGGTATGGGAGCTGTTAGTCAGAATCCCGACCTGCCGGCCGGTAAAGGATCTGGCGTTGAGCCCTCGTCCCCGCAGATCCATCGCCAACAGCGCGATCGTCACCCGTTCCCCGGTGGACAGGAGCATATCCAGCTCGCGCTCGTCCGGCGAGGGCGTGACTTCGTGCGCCAACCGGAGAAGCCGATCGGTTTCCCCGCTCATCGCAGAGAGGACCACGACGATCTGGTGTCCATCCCGGTGATCCCGGGCGACACGGTCGGCGACCCGATGGATCCGCTCGATGCTCCCGACCGACGTGCCGCCGTATTTTTGGACGATCAACGCCATGTCCCGTCTCTATCCGCGCGGGAACAGCTTGGTGATCAGCTTGGTGGCTTCCCGCAAAGGCGCGTCGCTCGATTTGGCATCCATTTCGCTGAATCGCCGCGAGCTGGGGGCAATCTTTTGCGCCGGCCCTTCTGCGAACACATACAGCGCCAGCGGGGACTGCATTTTGTTGTTCCCCGCCACTGCATGGTCCGAGACGAGCAACATTCGGTAGGCCCCCCATTGAGGGAGCCCACTCACCACGGTCCCCACAACGTGCTTGTCGAATTCCTCGATCACCCGCAGTTTGGCTTTGGGATCGCCACCGTACAGGATCTCGTCGGGCAACGCCACGTGCACATACACGAGGTCCCTGCAGGCCAGCTCGCGAAGCGTCGCTTCACCCACCGTCGTCAATGTGGGGCCGTCGGCTCCGCTTAAAACCACCGGTTCCACCGCCTCCAAACCGGCGCAGATCCCGATTCCCCGATGCAGGTCGCTGGAGGCGACGACGGCGCCCGTGACCCCGAAGCGTTCCGTCAAGCTCGGCCAAGCGTGCGGACGTCCAGGTCCCCACAACCATAAACAGTTGGCCGGCTTCAGCCCTGCTTCACGCCGATCGTCGTTGATGGGATGATCCCGGAGGATAATGAGGGCGGCCTCCATCAGCTTTCGCAAAATATCCGCTCCATCGCCGGTCGGCAAACACTCGGCGATCTGGCGCCCGACCGCTTGGCGTGGATCCACACACGAGGCGCGGGCCTTGCCTCCGACCCACACCATCAGATGCCGATGCCCAATGCCGGGATAAAACTGAATCGTCTCGGAACCGAGCTGCTCGTTGACCGCATCGATGAGCTCGCGCGCTTGCTCCGTGTCGATGTAGCCGGCGGTCGGGTCATCCAGGATCACATGCGGGCCGAACTTCTTGACATCCATCGTGGGTTTCCCCCCCTGGACAGCTTCCGTGCGCAACGTCACCATGGTGCAACGGAACACGACATCATGCTCGCCGACGGCCACGCCGAGACTGGCCGCCTCCAGCGGCGCCGGCCCGGGGTAGTATTTGCGCGGGTCATAGCCGAGGATCGACACACCTGTCACATCACTGCCTGCCAGCGTCCCGTCGGACGGAACAGCCGCCAGTCCCAATTCTCCCTCCCGAACCAACCGGTCCATGTTCGGAGTGGAGGCCGCCTGGAGCGGGGTTTTCCCGCCCAGTTCCCGGTAGGGCTCGTCATTCATTCCGCTTGCGTGGAGAATCACGTATTTCATGGCACATCCGTCGAGCTAGACCTTCAAGAGACGGGCTACGTCCTCGCGGCTGGCTTTCACCGTCAGCGGTTGCCTGGATACGCTGATCGCTGTATCAGCGTCTTTCAACCCGTGGCCGGTCAACGTACACACCACCGTGTCGCCTTCCCGCAACGCGCCAACCCGGCTCAGCTTGATGACACCGGCCACCGAAGCAGCCGAAGCCGGTTCGCAAAAGACGCCCGCTTCCGCCGCAATCAGCGTATAGGCGTGCAGGATTTCCTCATCGGTGACCATGTCGATCAGCCCGAAGGATTCTCGCACCGCCTCGAGCGCCGCAGTCCAACTGGCCGGATTGCCGATCCGTATGGCGGTCGCAATCGTCTGTGGCTCCTCCACCACCCGGCCGAGTACGATCGGCGCGGCTCCCGCCGCTTGAAACCCGATCATGCGCGGGAGACGGGTGCATTGGTTGGCTGCGCGATACTCCTTGTAGCCGCGCCAATAGGCGGTGATGTTGCCGGCGTTGCCCACCGGTAAGACATGGACGCTCGGCGCATCGCCGAGTTGGTCGCAGACCTCCATCGCGGCTGTTTTCTGCCCCTCGATTCGAAAAGGATTGATCGAGTTCACCAGCTCGATTTTATAGGCGGCGGCCAGTTCTTTGACGATGGCCAGCGCCTGGTCGAAATTGCCTTCGATCTGAATCACCGTTGCCTGATGCATCATGGCTTGAGAGAGCTTGCCGAGCGCGATCTTGCCAGCCGGAATCAAAACGTAAACTGCCAAGCCCGCGCAAGCACCGTAGGCGGCGGCCGAGGCCGAGGTGTTGCCTGTGGAGGCGCAGATCACCGCCTGGGCTCCGGCCTCCATGGCCTTGGAGATCGCCATCGTCATCCCGCGGTCTTTGAACGACCCGGTCGGATTGGCCCCTTCGAACTTCAGATACAGTTCGACGCCGGGCGCGACCTTTTTCCCCAAGCGCACGGCATGGATGAGGGGCGTATTGCCCTCGCCCAAGGTCACCACCGGCGTCTGCTCGGACACCGGGAGGAATTTGCGATACTCGTTGATGACGCCGCGCCAGCGTGTCATGGGAAAGACAGCCGGTCAGTGACCGCATCGGACCCGGCGGGGCGCATGCCTCATTCGTCCTGCCCCTCGACGCGGATCAAGGTGGTGGGTTGGGAGATGAACGCCATCTGATCGATCTCGCGGAGGGCGGCCTGCACATCTCGCTCGGTCGCCGTGTGCGTCATGATCACGACCGGCACCGTTTGCCCCTCCTTGCGGCCCTGCTGCAGCACGGATGAAATGCTGATGCCATACCGTCCCAGGACTCCTGAAATCTGCGATAAGACTCCGGGCTTGTCGAGCACCATAAATCGCATGTAGTACAAGGAGCGGATTTCATCGATCGGACGGACTCGGAGCGGCCGGCGCTGATCCTGCCGGAAAGACGCCGGAGGCACCCGGCCGGCTGCGCCCACGAGCAGATTGCGGGCGATCGCGACAACGTCGCTCACGACCGCGCTGCCGGTCGGCAATGATCCGGCGCCCTGGCCGTAGAGGACGACATCGCCGACTGCATCCCCGATCAATTGGATCGCATTGTAGACTCCGTCCACCTGCGCGATAGGGGAAGTCGAAGGGATCATCGTCGGATGAACGCGAGCCTCGATCTCCCCGTCCAAAAATTTCGCGATGGCGAGCAGCTTGATCGCAAACCCGAACTCCTTCGCATAGGTGATATCCAGCGGCGTCAGCTTGGTGATGCCTTCTGTATAGATATCCTTGAAGTTGACCGGCGTCCCATAGGCTAGGCTGACCATAATGGCCAGCTTGTGTGCTGAGTCGATACCGGCTACATCGAACGTCGGGTTCGCCTCGGCATAGCCAGCCCGCTTGGCTTCTTCAAGCACCTCGGTGAAGCCGTGTCCCTCCTTGGTCATGCGGCTCAGAATGTAATTGGACGTCCCGTTGATGATGCCGTAGACCGAGAGAATCGTATCGGCGGCCAGGCCTTCGACCAACGCGCGGATGACCGGGATTCCTCCGCCGACACTGGCTTCAAAACCCAGATCGACCCGGTGCCTGACCGCGGCCTCGAAAATCTCCTCGCCGTGGACGGCTAGCAAGGCCTTGTTCGCCGTGACCACCGCCTTACCCTTCGCCATCGCATCGAGGATCACTCGCTTGGCCGCATCAGAGCCTCCGATCAATTCGATGACGATGTCGACCGCGGGATCGTCGATGACCCGTTTCGCGTCGGTCGTCAGCACGCCGTCCGGCAACGCGACACCGCGGTCCCGCGTGATGTCGAGATCCGCGACGCGCACCAATTCGATCGGCACGCCGACCCGCCGCCGGATGAGAGCGGCGTGCCCCATGAGGATCTTGACCACTCCCGTTCCGACCGTGCCGAATCCGATCAGGCCGACCCCGATACGCGACCTCATTACCCGTTTCCATTCAATTTCAACGCCTTGCGGATCCCCCTGATCGCCTGCCTGGTCCGGTGCTCGTTCTCCACGAGTGCGAACCGTACGTAGTCATCTCCGCCCTCGCCGAAACCGATGCCGGGTGACACGGCGACCTTTGCGTCTTTCAGGAGGAGCTTGGAAAATTCCAGCGACCCCATGCCCCGGTACGGTTGCGGGATCCTAGCCCAGACGAACATCGTCGCGCGCGGCTTGTCGACCGGCCATCCGATCCGGTTCAGACCGCCCACCAGAACGTTCCGCCGCTTCTGATACAACTGCACCGTCTCCTTCACGCAATCCTGCGGTCCGTTCAACGCGATGATGCTGGCAATCTGGATCGGCTGGAAGATGCCGTAATCCAGATAGCTCTTGATCTTGGCCAGCGCCCCTACCACCTCGCGATTGCCGACGCAAAATCCGACACGCCATCCCGGCATGTTGTAGCTTTTCGACAGCGTGTAGAACTCCACGCCGATATCCTTGGCTTCCGGCACCTGCAGCAGGCTAGGCGCCTTATAGCCGTCGAAGACGATGTCGGCGTAGGCCAAATCGTGGATCACAACGACGTTGTGCTCTTTGGCAAAGGCCACTACTTTCTTGAAAAATTCCAGGTCAACCACCGCCGTCGTGGGATTGTGCGGAAAATTAATCACAAGGATACGGGGACGGGGAAACGTCTGCCGATAGACCCGAATCAAGTCTTCAAAAAAATCGCTGTCTTGCCGCAGTTCAATCCCCCGCACCTCGCCGCCCGCAATGACAAAGCTATACATATGAATTGGATAGGTCGGCGTGGGCGTGAGGACCACATCGCCGGGCCCGATCATCGCCAGGGCGAGGTGGGCGAGACCCTCCTTCGAACCAATGGTCACGATCGCCTCGGTTTCGGGATCAAGGTCGACGTTGTAGTTGCGCTTGTACCAGCCGGTGATCGCATGGCGCAGTTTGGTGATGCCGCGCGAGGCGGAATACCGGTGGTTCTTGGCCTTCTTGGCCGTCTCGATCAGTTTCTCGACGATGTGGCTCGGCGTCGGCTGGTCCGGATTCCCCATGCCGAAGTCGATGATATCTTCGCCCCTGCGACGGGCTTCCAGCTTCAGGGCCTGAACCTGCGCGAACACGTAAGGGGGAAGCCGCTTGATCCGGTAGAATCCCTCCAGCACGAACACTCCTTCGCCAGACGCAGGCCGGGGACGGGTTGACAGGATAGGCTGTCCTGGTCCCAAAGGTGGCCTATTCTAATCGACCGGGGCGATTTCAGTCAATTTTCGCCGATACTTGCAGGTTGTCGTTGGGTCGGCGAGCAGACTCCGGCCGCGCGCCGCTGGGACCGACGGGCTGGTTCTTGCTCGCCTCTGAGGTTTCTGTAATAATGCGCTTCACCTTGCGCAAGCTCGCAATGAGTTTCCGCACGACGCATCGCGCGCCCAGCGCAGGAACGACGCCATGGCGAGACTCGGTGTCAACATCGATCATGTGGCGACCCTCCGACAAGCACGGGGCGGTATCGAGCCGGACCCCATCGCCGCGGCGGTGCTGGTGGAACTGGCCGGCGCCGACGGGCTCGTCGTACACCTGCGGGAGGACCGCCGCCATATCCAGGATCGCGACTTGACCCGGCTCCGAGAGATCGTCCAGACCAAGCTGGACCTGGAAATCGCGGCCGATGAGTCCATGGCCAAAATGGCGCTCAGCGTCAAGCCGCACCTGGTCACCCTGGTCCCGGAACGGCGCCAGGAGTTGACTACCGAAGGAGGCCTGGATGTGGACGGCCAGCGGGACAAAATCCAAAAAATCGTCGAGTTGCTCCACGATGGGGGCATTCCGGTGAGCCTGTTCATCGAGCCGGACCTCGTGCAAGTCAAGGCCGCGCACAAGGTGGCGGCCGATTACGTGGAATTGCATACCGGCCGCTATGCCAACGCGAAGCGCGCGAAAGAGGAGCAACTCGAAGTCGAAGCACTGTCACAAGCCGCCAAGTTGGCCTACAAGCTCGGGATGGGAGTCAATGCCGGCCACGGGCTGAATTACCGGAACGTGAAGCGGCTGACCCATATCCAGGAGATCGTCGAATACAACATCGGCCACAGCATCATTGCCCGAGCCGTTCTGGTCGGACTCGAACGGGCGGTGCGCGAGATGAAACAGCTCCTCTCGTAACCCGGCGAATCGCTCCGCGCCTCCAACTTCATGCCTCCTGTGATGAAGATCGTTACCGCCGAGCAGATGCAAACCCTCGATCGCCGCACGATTCAGGAGGCCGGCGTGCCCAGCCTGACATTGATGGAACGCGCCGGCGCTGGCGTGG
Organism: Nitrospiraceae bacterium; assembly: GCA_035573855.1. Taxonomy (GTDB): domain Bacteria; phylum Nitrospirota; class Nitrospiria; order Nitrospirales; family Nitrospiraceae; genus DATLZU01. The sequence continues at coordinate 80,305 of DATLZU010000035.1, read as the reverse complement.
TTAGCCACATGGAAGACGTGTTCGGCCGTTTGAGCGGCAAGACCGTCACGATCATCTGCGGGAAAGGCAACAACGGAGGAGATGGGCTCGTCGTCGCGCGCCTGCTGGCGAAGAAGCGTGCCGGAGTTCGAGTGTTTCTCCTGACGGGCGAGAAGGACCTCTCCCGCGACGCGCGGACCATGTATCGCCGCTGCATCCGGGCGGTCGGGAAGTCTGGTGTGCGCACGCTTGGCTCCGTCGAACCGCTCAAAACCGTCCTCGCTGAAAGCGATGTGGTTGTCGACGCGCTGCTTGGAACCGGTCTCTCCGCGCCGATCACCGGGAACTATCGGGAAGTCATCGAAGCGATCAACGAGGCGAACCGACCGACGGTGTCGGTGGATCTCCCCTCGGGAATCCACGCCGACACGGGTGCCGTGTTGGGCGCCGCCGTCCGCGCGACGTTGACCGTCACGTTCGGGCTGCCGAAACTGGGTCTGTACGTGGGACCTGGCATCGACCATGCGGGACAGGTCAGGATTGTCGACATCGGCATTCCGCCCGCGTATGTCGAAGCGGTCGAGAGCCGCGTGTCGCTCCTGACCGAAGCCGCGGTTCGCGGCGTCCTTCCTCACCGTCCCCCATCCTCACACAAGGGCACTTTCGGCCATGCCGCGATCATTGCGGGATCGGTCGGTAAAACCGGAGCCGCGGCGATGGCCGCCAAGGCCGCCTTGCGGGTGGGAGCCGGACTGGTCACGGTGGCCACGCCGTCGAGCGTGAACGACACGCTGGAAGCTAAGTTGCTGGAAGCCATGACCGTGCCCATGCCGGAGACCAAAGCCCGGACGCTGGCGCGGTCCGGCCTCGACCGGTTGCTGACGTTCATCAGCGCCAGGACCGCTGTCGCCGTCGGACCCGGCCTCACGACTCATCCGGAAACGGTCGAACTGGTCCAAGCCTTGATCAGGCAAATGGGCAAGCCCGCTGTACTGGATGCCGACGCACTGAACGCGCTGGCCGGCAAGGCGTCGTTACTGGGGGAGTGTAAGGCACCGCCGATTCTCACGCCGCACCCCGGCGAAATGGCTAGACTGGAAACGGAGGCGACGCCGCACTCGGTGAATGCGGATCGCATCGGGGTCGCCAGCCGATTCGCCGTCCAGCGGAGCGTCATTCTGGTGCTGAAAGGAGCCAGGACCGTCGTGGCGAGACCGGACGGCACGGTCGCCATTTGCCCGACCGGCAACCCGGGCATGGCCACAGCCGGCACCGGCGATGTGTTGACCGGCATGATCGTCGGCTTACTGGCCCAGGGCCTCAACCCGTGGGACGCAGCATGTGCCGCCACCTATCTCCACGGACTAGCGGGAGACCTCGCGGCCGCCCAATTGGGTATTGCCGGCATGATCGCCGGCGATGTCATCGACCAGATTCCCCATGCCCTCGTTCAAGTTGCAGGGCGCTAAGTGTTCGATCCTGTCTCCCCGGCGTGTGGTGAGCATGGCTTGGGCAACTTCGTCCAGAGACTGTCTCCGATTTATTTCTTCCTCCGTCGAGGACACGGAGCGCCTGGGACGGGTGATCGGTCGGGCTCTGCGCGGCGGAGAAGTGATCGGCCTCTACGGGGACCTCGGAACCGGGAAGACGACGCTGGTGCGCGGGATCGCCGCAGGGCTTCGCGCCGCCCCCCGGTTGGTCAGCAGCCCGACCTTCGTGCTCATTCACGAATATCGCGGCCGGTTGCTCCTCGCCCATGCGGATCTCTACCGCCTCGCTTCCCCTGACGACGTCGCACAGACAGGGCTTTCGGATTATCTGGACGGCACCACGGTCACAGTGGTCGAATGGGCGGACCATGCCGGCGCCGAATTACCTAACGACCGGCTCGAGATCCGCATAACCCACAGGGGACGGGAGACCAGAGTGCTACACCTGAGCGCGACCGGCCCAATTTCGGGGGCTCTGTTGCGAAAACTCTGTCTCGCGGCTGGAAGATCGCGCCCTCGATCGAGGAGTCGAACCGGATGAAGGTGCTGTGGGCGCCTTGGCGGATGGCGTACATCCAGCAATCACCGAAGCCTTCCCAGTGTATCTTCTGCGTCAAGGCAAAGGCAGCGCGAGACCGGGAGAATTTGCTGCTGCACCGGGGCCAGCATGGATTCGTCATGATGAATCTGTTTCCCTATAACAGCGGGCATCTGCTGGTGGCTCCTTACGCGCATGTTAACAGCATCGAATGGCTGTCGGACGAGAGCGCGCTGGATCTGATGCGGCTCACCAATCTCAGCCTCCGAGTGTTGCGGGCGCAAATCAAACCCGACGGGTTCAATGTCGGGGTGAACCTGGGACGGGTGAGCGGCGCCGGCGTGGAGGGCCATGTCCATCTGCACATCGTGCCTCGCTGGGACGGTGATACGAACTTTATGCCGTTGTTCTCTGAGACCAGGGTCATGCCGGAACATTTGGACGTCACCTATCGCAAGCTCAAAGCCGGCTTCACGGCCGCTCTGACCGGACGGAGCGGATACCGGTCCATTTCACGCCGAAGGACCGGAACACGTCGGTCATGATCAGGCTTATCCTCGTCGGCATCCTGTTATTACTCTCCCTGGCGTTTTTCCTTCAGAACCAGGAACAGGAGGTGACGCTCCGCTATTTCTTCGGATTCCGCTCCGCCTCAACACCGATCTATAAACCTATTCTGGGAGCCTTCGTGACCGGGCTCCTGCTCGCCGGCATCCTGCTGTTTCCCGCCTGGGTGCGAGGACGGATCGAGCTGCGACGAAAAACCAAAGCGCTTCAGGAGGCCGAGGTGGATCTGGAACGGTTGCGCCAGTCGCTCGACAAGGCTTTGCACAAGAGCTCCGGACACACGACGCCCGAATTCATCGAGGAACGATCGGATGAGTGATACCGACCTGACTCCGCTCATGCGGCAATATCGCGAAATCAAACGCGGCTACCGCGATGCGATTCTGTTCTTCCGCGTTGGCGACTTTTATGAAATGTTTTACGAAGACGCCGAGGAGGCCTCGCGGCTGTTGTCCATCGCGCTCACATCCAGGGACAAAGCCAGTGCAAATCCGGTCCCGCTCTGTGGGGTGCCGTACCACGCGGCGACCAGCTATATCGCCAAGCTGCTGAAGGCTGGACGCACAGTCGCCATCTGCGACCAGGTGGAAGACCCCAAACTCGCCAAAGGTCTCGTGCGGCGCGAGGTGGTGCGCCTGTATACGCCGGGTACGCTGATCGACACCGAACTCTTATCACCCGCTGAGCCCAATTTCCTCGCCGCAGTGGCGACCTCGTCACGCCGCTCCGCACAAGCCGCCGCTTCGCCCGCCTTCGGCCTTGCCGCGCTCGATCTCTCGACCGGGGAATTCTGGACCATGGAGTTCCACGGCGATCGGGCCGCCACAATCCTGATCGACGAACTGTCCCGTTTGGAACCGAAAGAGCTGCTGTATCCGGAAGAACCGTCGCCCGGCGGAGCGCCATGGGTCGGACGACTCAAAGGACTACGCCTGTGCGCCCGGTCTCCCGCCTGCTTCGACCTATTGGAAGCCCGGCGTGTGCTTCAGCAACAGTTCGGCGTCAGTTCGCTGGATGGGTTCGGATGTGCATCTCTGACGTTGGGAATTCAAGCCGCCGGCGCCGCGTTGCGTTATCTGCGCGAGACCCAGCCGTCGTCCCGCCTGGAACACATCCGTCGCCTCCAGGTCCGACGGATCGGCCAGGACATGCACCTGGACTGCGCGACCGTTCAGAACCTGGAGTTGGTTCGCCCGATGATCGGTGGAGAGCGGCGCGGAGAAATGACGTTGCTCGCCGTTCTGGATCGAACTGTCACAGCGATGGGCAGTCGCTTGATGCGGGACTGGATCCTGAAGCCGTTGCTCTCATGCGACGCAATCAACGCGCGATTGGACGCGGTCGCCGAACTAAAAGACGCTTTCCAGGCTCGCGCCGCCATTCGGACCGCCCTGCGAAACGTCCAAGACATCGGCCGCCTCGGCAGCAGACTCTCCCTCGGCGTGGCGGGACCCCGTGAACTGCTGGCCTTGAAGCAGTCCATCGCGGCGCTACCCGAACTACGCCGACACCTCTCCCGGCTTTCGGCTCCGCTCGTCCGCGATCTTGTCCGCGCGTGGGACGACGCCGGCGACCTGCACGACCTGATCGACCGCGCGATTCACCCCGGTGCGCCAGCCGCATGGCGCGACGGCGGCATCTTCAAGGACGGCGTCCACCCCCAGGTCGACGAACTGCGTAAGGCCAGCAAGGAAGGGAAAAACTGGATCGCTGGATTGGAGGCTCAGGAGCGCCAACGTACCGGCATCGACTCGCTCAAGGTCCGCTACAATCAAGTCTTTGGTTATTACATTGAAGTCACGAAGGCGAATCTTTCGCGCGTGCCAGATTCCTACATCCGCAAACAGACTCTGGTGAACGCCGAACGCTTCACGACGCCCGAATTGAAAGAGTTGGAGGAACGGGTCATCGGCGCGGAGAGCAAGGTCAAAGCGCTGGAGCAAGAACTCTTTGAACGCCTTCGGGCGCAGGTGGCCCGGGAGACACCGCGTCTGCAGGCCATCGCCGCCGCGCTCGCGCTGATTGACGTGCTGGCCGCCCTCGCGGAGACCGCCGCCCTCAACCGCTATGTCCGCCCGACCGTCGATGAGGGAGAAACCATTCGCATCGTCGAGGGACGCCATCCTGTCGTGGAACGGCTGGAGATCGACGGCGGGTTTGTGCCAAACGACACGCTGCTTGACCTGGAGAGCAATCGGCTCCTGATCCTTACTGGTCCGAACATGGCCGGAAAGAGCACCTATCTCCGTCAGGTGGCGTTGATCGTGCTCATGGCGCAAATGGGCAGCTTCGTACCGGCGACGGAAGCAAAGATCGGGGTGGTGGATCGGATCTTCACGCGCGTCGGCGCCTCGGACAATCTGGCGGGAGGACAAAGTACTTTCATGGTGGAGATGATCGAGACCGCCAATATTCTCAATTCCGCAACCCCGCGCAGCTTGATTTTATTGGATGAGATCGGACGCGGCACCAGCACCTACGACGGGCTCAGCATCGCCTGGGCCGTCGCCGAATACATCCACGATCGGCGGCACCTCGGCGCGAGGACGTTGTTCGCCACCCATTATCACGAGATGACGCAACTGGCGAACCAGCGCGAGGGGGTCAGGAACTACCGCGTGGACGTACAGGAACGGGACGGAGACGTACTCTTCCTGCGTAAAATCGTGGCCGGCGGGGCGGACCGGAGCTACGGCCTCCACGTCGCCAAGCTGGCTGGTCTCCCTTCGCCTGTAATCGATCGCGCTCGGGAAGTGCTGGCGCAATTGGAACAACCAACGGCGACCGTTTGCGGGGAAAGCACCGAACTCCATGCCCGGTCGGAAGCAGAACCCTTGCCCAGACCGCACCCGCTTATCGAGGAAGTCAGACAGATGGACCTGTTTTCCATGACCCCGTTGGACGCTTTGAACCGCCTGGCCGACCTCCAGCGGCGAATCGAGCAGCAGGCCAACTAGGCGCATACGCGGAAATTAAAAAAGCGGCACCCCATTCGAGGGTGCCGCTTTTTCCTGAAAAGGCCCCGCGTTATTTGCCTTCGTTATAAGGCGCTGTCCAGGGAATCAAGCCAGCCAGCGGCTTCTTGTCGGGGCTCAGCACGTCGTATTGCATCGCCACAGCCTCTGCCCCTTTCGGAGAAGTGTTGAGGGTCTGCTTGGCCTTGTAACACGCCGGATCCAATTCGTTCTTCCCCTGGCATTCCTTAAGCCGGAGGGCAGTAATGCTCAGTGTCTTGCCCGGTGCGCCAGCGATCTCCGGAAGCTCCTTGACGGAGTGGATCACCCGATGGTTCTGCTCGACTTCCTGGGCAACGAACTCAACCAGGGCTGTCTTGCTTGCCGGCGGCACTTCCTTGGCAGCAGCCGGACCGGCATGCGGGCGAGCCAAGGCTTTCAGTTTTTCCCATACCTCCTTGTTCGCTGCATAGAATTTCAACGTCTTGCCCGGATGAATCTTTTGCCAGAAGTATCCGCTCTCGGCGTTACCGCCGAAGACAGCAATGTTAATCCACACCGCCTCGTCATATGGATCCAGGATAATCACCCGTCCTTGGAGGGTCGTCGGCTGGCTCATATCCCCCCATTCGAACCGCTCCTGAAACGCCTCAATGGCAAGAGCGGTCGATGTCGCACCGACCATCAAGGCCAAGACAGCCAGAAAGGCCCAGCCTTTTGTATGAAGCTTCATGATCTATCCCTCCTTCAACGCTGGCTATGAACGATAAAAATTCGTCTTTCCAAGCGCCGCCATGACCTATGTTGTATTATTTTTTATTTGAGCACTTTGAACCCGGTGATGGTCCGGCCATCGAGGGTGACTTCCATCGCCACAAGGTCTTGGGACGCTTTGATGATTTGGTCCATAAGCGCCTTGTCCTTCACCGCCAGACGGACGGTCGTCGCGGCATGGTACCAGCCGGAATACGGGTTGTTCTTCTCAGTTCCGCCGGTGAACCCCCAGGCGCAGCAGGTGAATAGCGGATCGGGCGGCTTCACATCCAAGTCGGTGGAAGAGCGACCAAAAGGAGTCCCTGACGCCGGCTCACCGGTATTCCAATATTGAATCCCGAACAACAACTCTGTATCAGGGTTATCCGCCCACTGTGCCCAGACGCGTCCCTTCAACGTCTTGACCGGTTCACCTTTTAGAGGCTTTCCGCCGATGATCTGCTCCGTGGGACCCGCAGCACTGGGAGCGTCGGCTGCGGCCACGAACTCGGCCGTCATCAAGCCAACACCGGCGAGCAGCGCGACTGCCGCTATGACTACGACCCTCTTCATACCTTGTCCCTCCTTCATAATGAATGAACGACAAAAACGATGAAGAACCATACCCCACACGAAAATTCCATTTTTTTATAATTCCCAGAACGCCTCAACGCGAGAACCCGCTCCACACCCCCTTTCGTTTCGTTCCCGCTGCGCGTTTGAAATCTCTTTTTCTGCTTCTGCGACGAAAAACGCGGACATCGTACTGAAATCCCAGTATGGTGTCAAGGGAATGTTTTGGGCCGTCCCTTTCTGCGGTCATCTATCAAAACCAGTCGGAATCTCAAGTTCTTAGGGGACCGACTTACCGATCATACCCTGGTCGTCGACGGTCCGTTGCGAAGCAGGATTCTCAAGCGAAAGACGGCTGGATCGCATTTCGGGAAACGGGCCCCAGCGCAGTGACGGAGAGACAGCGCGGATCGAACAATTCACAGCTCAGATGGTGCACTTGTTCCTCGGAAACCCGATCGATTTCGACCAGCATATCGCCAAGAGACGTATGGTGGCCGAGATAGAGTTCATCTTTGGCCAGCTTGCTCATCCGACTGTCCGAGCTTTCCAGGCTCAACATCAGACTGCCTTTCATCTGGTTTTTGGCCCGATCAAGTTCCTTTTTCCCCACCCCGGAAGACCGCAGACGATTCAACTCGCGGCAGACCAACTCGATCACGCGCGGCACTTCCTTGGGCCTCGTCGCCGCATAGACAGTAAGAGTTCCCGCGTCGGAGAAGGTCGAGAGATAGGAATAAATGGAATACGCCAGGCCGCGCTTCTCCCTGATCTCTTGAAACAGTCGCGAACTCACGCTGCCGCCCAGGATCCCGTTCAGCGCATGAGCGGCGTACCGATCCTTATGCCCGGCCGGTACTCCCTTCAGCCCGAGGCAGAGGTGAACCTGCTCCAACGGCTTCCGTTGAACGATCACACCGCCCTTGATTTCCGGCGGCCATCGGTTGGGCTGCGGAAAGCCGTTCGATTTGAACCGGCCGAAGAAGCGGGCCAGCAACGGCTCTATGGTTTTCTCCTCGAAATTCCCGGCCACCGCAATGATCGTGTGACGTGGATCATAGTGGCGCCGCGTATAGTCCAGCAGGTGCTGTCGGCGCAATCCCTTGATCGTGGATGAGCGTCCCAGGATTGGACGCCCAAGCGGATGGCGCGCCAGCGCCTGTTTGGTATGGAGATCCTGCACGAGATCTTCGGGATCGTCCTGCACCATCCGAATTTCTTCGAGGACCACCTGTTTTTCTTTTTGGATTTCTCTGGCATCGAACCGGGAGTGATGAAACAGATCTGCCAGCAACTCGAGAGCAGGCTCGAGCTGCTGATCCTGCACCTTGACGTAAAACGTCGTCGTCTCCCGGCCGGTGAAGGCGTTCATCTCTCCGCCGAGCGCGTCGATCTCCCGCGAAATTTGCGTCGCCGATCGGCGCCGGGTCCCTTTGAAAAACATATGCTCGATGAAGTGGGACAGTCCCTCCTCGCCTTTCCGTTCATCGCGTGAGCCGACAGTGACCCAAATCCCGACGGTCACCGATCGCAAGGTCGGAATCCTCTCGGTAACCACGCGGAGGCCGTTGTCCAGCACGAGTTTTCTATACACGTCTCGCTATCCTGCGGCAGGTTCTTTCGCAGCGGATGTTGACGGCGCGGGCATCGCTTCCTTCCGGCTCAACCGAATCTTGCCTTGTTTGTCGATTTCGAGAACCTTGACCAAGATCTGATCGCCCTCGGACACCTCGTCGGAGACAGATTTGACGCGATGATGGGCGAGCTGAGAAATGTGCACCAACCCGTCAGTCCCGGGCAGGACTTCGACGAATGCCCCGAAGTCCATGATCTTGCGCACCGTTCCCAAATAGATCTTGCCGACCTCGACCTCTTCCGTCAGCTTGTTGATCATGTCCATCGCTTTCTTGGCCGACGCCTCGTCCACGGCGGCGATAGAGATAACGCCGCTGTCTTCCACGTTGATCTTGACGCCGCACTCGGCGATGATGCTGCGGATGGTTTTCCCCCCGGGGCCGATGACTTCGCGAATCTTGTCCGGCTTGACCTTCATGGTGAAAATGCGGGGCGCGAAAGGAGACAAATTCGCCCGAGGCCCGCTGAGCGCTTCAAGCATTCGCACGAGGATATGCAATCGGCCCACCCGGGCCTGATCCAGCGCCTGCCGCATCAACGCCGGCGTGATGCCGGCAATCTTGATGTCCATCTGCAGGGCCGTTACGCCATGCTTGGTCCCCGTAACCTTGAAATCCATATCCCCCAGATGGTCTTCCAGGCCCAGGATGTCCGAGAGCACCATGACCCGGTCTCCCTCTTTAATGAGCCCCATGGCGATCCCCGCGACCGGCTCCTTGATCGGCACACCCGCGTCCATCAGAGCCAGCGTCCCGCCACAGACAGTCGCCATTGACGATGAGCCGTTTGATTCCAGGATGTCCGACACGATCCGGAGCGTGTAGGGGAACGTTTCTTTGGAAGGAATGACGGGTTTCAAGGCTCGTTCCGCCAGCGCACCGTGTCCGACCTCCCGGCGCCCAGGAGAACGCAGCGGCCTGGCTTCTCCAACGCTGAAGGGCGGGAAATTATAATGGAGCATGAAGGTTCGGGAATATTCGCCTTCCAAAGCGTCCACCCGCTGCTCGTCTTCAGTCGTTCCTAAAGTGACGACCGCCAGGCTCTGGGTTTCTCCCCGTGTAAACAGAGCCGACCCATGGGTACGAGGCAAGACGCCAACCTCGCAGGTGATCGGCCGGATATCAGCCGGCCCTCGGCCGTCGGCCCGTACGCCCTTCTCCAAAATCATGTTGCGCACTTCGCTGTATTCCAGCGAGTGAAAGATCAGCTTGATGTGCCGCTCGCGATTTGGGTCATCGCCCTTGAGCTTCTCGACCGCTTCACTGAGAATTTGATCCAGCCGTTCTTGCCGGGCAGTCTTGTTCGGAATGAGGATCGCGTCGCGAATGGGACCCGCCACGAGCGCCCGCACGGCTTCCTCCAACGCCGGATCGATCTGTTCGTTCACCACCGGACGTTTGGGTTTGCCCGCCACCGCCTGGAGCTCGACAATCTTGGCCACGATTTTTTTGATTTCTTCGTGCGCCAACTCGATCGCTTCGATCATGACGTTTTCAGGCAGCTCGTTGGCTCCCCCTTCCACCATCATGACCGCGTCCGCGGTTCCGGCGACCACCAGATGCAGATCGCTCCGCTCCAGGGTCTCCAGGTCGGGATTGATGACGAACCGCCCGTCCACTCGCCCAACCTTGATCCCGGCCACCGGTCCGCCGAACGGGATGTCTGAGATCGCCAACGCCGCCGACGCGGCGGTGATGCCGATCACATCCGACGAACCCGTCTTGTCGGCCGAGAGCACGGAGGCGATGACCTGCGTTTCGAAGTAATAGCCGTCCGGAAACAGCGGCCGCAGGGGCCGGTCGATCAACCGACTGGTCAGCACCTCTTTTTCCGAGGGACGGCCTTCGCGTTTGAAATAGCCGCCGGGAATCTTGCCGGCCGCATAGGCTTTTTCCTGGTAATCGACGGTCAATGGGAGAAAATCGATCCCGGGCTTTACGGTCTGCGACGCGACGGCCGTAGCCAGTACGACCGTGTCGGCGTAGGATGCCCACACGGCACCGCTGGCCTGTTTCGCCACACGGCCGGTTTCGAGCCTCAGCCTGCGGCCCGCGACATCCAGTTCCACTGCGTGAATCATCTAGAGGTCTCCTTTGTTCCCTGCCCCACAGATGCCCACAGAGATGCGCTTGAACGCAAAACTCGTAACAGCGAAAAGCCTGCTGCTAGCCATTAGCTGCCAGCTTGGTTCCAGCCCATGTCCGTGTTCACCTGTGGCGGCAGCCGGTGAATACACGCGCCGAAGCGCAGGAGCGACTGGAGCCAGGGTTACTTCCTGATTCCCAGTCGCTCCAGAACCGCCCGATAGCGGGCCTCATCGATACGGCGCAGGTAGTCCAACAGGCGCCGTCGCCGGCCGACTAGGTTGAGCAACCCACGCCGCGAATGATGGTCTTTCTTATGGATTTTGAAATGCTCCGTCAGATAGCCGATCCGGTTCGTCAGGATGGCGATCTGCACCTCCGGCGAGCCACTATCCCTGTCGTGCCGCCGATACTGGCGAATCAATTCTGTTTTCGTCTCCTTGAGCAACGCCATGTTCCCCTGCTCCTGGTTGTCCCTCGTCCACCTCTATCCCGCTCACCTTACGCTTCAACCAACACTTTCTCGACTACCACCGCGATTTCCGCCGGATCCTGGAATGCTCCGCTTGCTCCACTTCTATCAGGCACAGCACCGATCGCCAGCAGACGCCCCGCTTGATCCTTGATTCGGACCGGTCCCCGCCGGTAGGGCTCCCCAGTCGGAGATTCCCATTCCATAACCCCCCGCAGCGGAACCGGCGCTCCATGGACGACCCTCTGCCCCGTGCGCTGATCCACGACGACTGCAGGCAGTGTTCGGAGCGCTTCGTCCAGCGACAGGAGAGACTCGGCCAGCCGTCCGGTCATAGACCGGCGGGCGATGTCCTCCAACGTAACCGCTTGCTCCAACACGAGCGGCCCGACACGCCGGCGCTCCAAGGCCAGCAAATGGCCTCCCACCCCAAGCACCTCGCCGATGTCGACACACAAGGTCCGGATATATGTCCCTTTGGAACAGCGCACGCGCAACGACACGTCGGGCAGGTTCACTTCCAGTACCTCGATTTCATAGACGGTCACTTCACGCGGTTTGCGCATCACGCTCTTGCCCGCCCGCGCCGCCTTATACAGCGGCACCCCCCTCACTTTCACGGCCGAATACATAGGGGGAATCTGCATCAGCCGTCCCTGAAAGCGAGACGCCGCCTGCTGGATTCGGTCCGCAGTCAACCCGTCCAAAACGCACGTCGCCAGTGTAGCGCCGGTCGCGTCTTGGGTGTCGGTCGTCACTCCCAGCCGCAGTACCGCCTGATATTCCTTATCCCAATCCAGTAGATATTCGGCAATCCGCGTGCCTCGCCCGATCAACAGCGGCAGCACCCCCGTCGCCGCCGGGTCCAAGGTGCCAGCATGGCCGATCTTACTTTCCCGCAACAGGCCTCTCACCTTGGCCACCACATCGTGCGAGGTCCAGCCCGCCGGTTTGCTCACGTTCAAAACGCCGTCGCCGATTTCACAGGATTGAGATGTCTGAGCGCCACGCAGCATGCGTTGGTCCCAAGAGTTCCCTGCTACGAAGCATCGGCAGGATCAATCGTGTGAGTCGCGGAGTTCGTCTCGGGCGGCCCCGGTTCGACCTCCGGTTCTACGTGGAGACTCTCCAGCAGACGCAGCACCCGGTCCCCCCGAGGACCGCTGACATCCTTCACGAAAAGCAATTCAGGGATATGGCGGATCGTCAATCGCCGCCCCAACTCGGTCCGAATGAATCCGTTGGCCCGGGTCAGTCCGGCGAAAACCTCCCGCTCGCCTTCTTCTCCCGCGATCGTGGTGACGTAGATGCGAGCCAGACGCAGGTCATTACTGAGCAGCACATCCGTGACCGTGACGGAGCGCAGGCGAGGGTCCTTCGTCTTGCGCATCAGGATGTCGGCAACCTCCATGCGGATTTGATCGGCTACACGATCGGCGCGCTTGTACGCGGTCCTCATTATTTCCGCTCCTCACAGCTTTGCCTCATGCGCAGGCGCGCGTTCATACACCCCGACTCCGCGCCCCCCGTTCGCCTCACAGCAGTTCTATCTGAGTGCGCACGACCTGAATCGCCGGTACTCCCCGAATGACGTTCAGCGCCTGATCGAGAACCCGGTTGACATGGGCCCGCTCGTTCGAGACGCAAGCGATGCCCAGAATCGCTTTTTGCCACAACTCCTGCTCGCCCACTTCTGCGACGGAGACGTTAAATTTGCCGTGCAGCCGGTCCTTGAGACTCACCAGAATTTGGCGTTTGGCTTTGAGAGAGTGGCCGTTCGGAATGAACAGTTCGACCGTGCACAGCCCGACGATCATGTCCGCCGCCGAGGGAGACACTGGCCTTTTGGCTCAGAGCTTAGCCGCGACCTTGTCGAGGACGTAGGCCTCGATGATGTCTCCGGTTTTGAGATCGTTGAAGTTTTCGATGCCGATACCGCACTCGTAGCCTTGCTGCACCTCCCGCACATCGTCCTTGAACCGGCGCAGCGAGCCCAGTTTGCCCTCATACACAGTCACATGGTCCCTGACGACCCGCACACCTGCGCTCGCCCGGGTGATGGTTCCATCGACCACATAGCAGCCGGCGATGACGCCGACCTTGGGAATGGTAAAGAGTTGACGTACTTCAGCCCGTCCTAGCACGCGTTCCTTCACCGTGGGTTCGAGTAATCCTTCCATCGCGGCCTTGATATCCGCAATGGCGTCGTAAATGACGCTGTAAAGCCGGATGTCGACGCCCTCCTGCTCAGCCAAGGCTGCGGCCTTGGCTTCCGGGCGAACGTTGAAGCCGATGATGATCGCCCGCGACGCGGACGCCAGGAGCACATCGGTCTCCGTAATGCCGCCGACCCCGCTGTGGATCACACGAAGCTTGACGGCGCCGGCCGGGAGTTTTTCCACCGCGGCTGCCAACGCTTCGGCAGACCCCTGCACGTCGGCCTTGATCACAAGCGGGAGCTCTTTGACATCCCCTTCCTTGATCTTGGCGTACAGATCATCCAGGGTGACTTTCGCTGGACCCGCCAGCTCTGCAGTCCGCTGCTTGAGCGCCCGGGCCTCGGCGATCTCCCGGGCCACACGCTCATCTTTGACGACTTGAAAGGCATCACCGGCCGACGGGACGCCGGGGAGGCCGATGACCTCGACCGGTGTCGAGGGTCCGGCTTCTTGCACCTTGCCCCCCGTATCCGCGATCAAGGCCCGGACGCGGCCGCTGAACGTCCCGACCACGAACGCGTCACCCACGCGCAGGGTGCCGTTTTGAACCAACACCGTCGCCACCGGTCCGCGCCCACGATCCAATTTGGCCTCGATCACCGTGCCCTTGGCGGGACGATGCGGATTGGCTTTGAGTTCCAGCACCTCGGCCTGGAGCAAAATCATTTCCAGCAACGTGTCCAATCCGATTTTTTGCTTGGCCGAGACTTCGACCATGATGGTGTCGCCGCCCCAGGCCTCGGGAATCAGGCCATGCTCTGAAAGTGCGTGCTTGACCCGGTCCGGGTTTGCACCGGGCTTATCAATCTTGTTGATCGCGACAATGAGAGGTACCCCGGCCGCTTTTGCATGGTGGATCGCTTCGACGGTTTGCGGCATCACGCCGTCATCGGCCGCCACCACGAGCACCACGATGTCGGTGACTTTTGCTCCTCGCGCGCGCATGGCGGTGAACGCCTCATGACCCGGCGTATCCAAGAAGGTCACCTGCCTACCGTTCACGCGGACCGTATAGGCGCCGATATGCTGCGTGATACCGCCGGCCTCTTGCTCCGTCACTCTGGTCTGACGAATCGCGTCCAGCAGCGAGGTCTTGCCGTGATCGACGTGCCCCATGATCGTGACGACGGGAGGCCGCGGCTCCAGCCGTTCGTCGGCCAACTCCTCGGCCGCTTCCTTCAGCAGTTCTTCAGCCGCCTTTTCCGTCGAGACTTCCGCCCTGACACCGAACTCTTCGGCGATCAGCACGGCGGCGTCCAGATTAATGGGCTGGTTGAACGTCAGCATCTGCCCCATGTCCATCAACTTGCGGACGATATCGGCCGGTCGCTGTCCGATCAATTCCGCAAACTCTTTCACCGTCAGACCGGCGGTCAGCTTGACGCTCTTCTTGCGAGGCTTGGTAATCTCGGCGGTGGAACTCGGCTGAACATGGCGGGAGCGATCTTCCCTCCGGTGCACGGGAATGGCCCGCAAGTCTTCCCAGCGAGCCGCATCGTCACGAAACCGGACGTCTTCCTCCTCGCGGGCCCGGCTGGGCTTGCGGACTTTCTTGAGCTTGTCCTTCAGCCCAATTCCTTCGGGTTCGAGCGCCTCGATCGAGAAGCTCTTTTTCTTCCCGATAGGGAGGAGCGGCTCGACGGTGGAGACCGTCGGTGGCGGCTGAGCCGGTTTAATCTCGCGCACCTCAGGCTGAATACTAGGGAAAACCACATCAGCCGTCCGCACCGGAGACGGTGAGCTCTCGAGCTGGGATTCAACCTGCGGCGGCTCGGCCGCTGCAGGCGTCGGTGAAGGACCGGCTAGGCGGGCGGTATCCTGGAGCAAGGGGCCTGGCTTGGTGGTAACGTCCGGTGGCGCACCCGCAACTGGCTCCACGGTCGTTTCTTCGGTTTTTTTTCTTTTGATCAGAATGCGCCGCTTGTCCGGCTTGGGAGCCTCCTCAACGGCCGGCTGTTGCAGTCGCGCGGAAGCGGGCCTGCCCGAATCGCGTCCTGCCTCCCGCACTGAAGCCTGAGATGCCACACTCCCTTCTTCGCGGTGAGAACGGATTCCTCTTTTTTCGGCGCGAGACTCGGGTTGGTCGCCCGTCTCCGCGGTCTTGGCTTCGCCTTTGACCGTGGTCTTGCCTTTCGGCGCTAATTTTTCTATGACACGCTGCGCTGTCTCGTCGTCGAGAGTGCTGCTGTGGGAGGCGACCGCGATACCCATCCGTTTCAACTCGGGAATGAGTTCACGATTCTCCATGCTCAGCTTCTTGGCCAGCTCATACACCCGCATCTCGCTCCATCCCTATTGGACCTCACCCGCGGCTGCAGCCTCGGGCATCGCAGCGGCTTCCGCTAGCAGCGGCTTTTCACCAGCGCCACGGCTCGCCCGGGCCGCTTCTTCCTGCTCTCGTTGCGCCTCGGCCTCCTCGGCGAGAGCCGCCCTGATCTCCCTATCCCGCTCGGCCTTCTCTTTCTCGTATTCGGTCGCGCTAATGATGTCGATCTTCCAGCCCGTCAGTCTCGCCGCCAAACGGACGTTTTGGCCGTTTTTGCCGATTGCCAGCGAAAGTTGCGAATCGGCGACGACAACGAGCGCGGACTTCTTCTCTTCATCGATCCCGACCTTCTCGATGGTGGCGGGGTTGAGTGCTTCTGCGATGAATACTCGCGGATCAGACGTCCAGGCGACGATGTCGATCTTTTCTCCCCGCAACTCCCGCACCACCGCCTGCACCCGCGATCCCTTAATGCCGACGCAGGCCCCGACGGGGTCCACAGCTTTGTCGCGCGACGCGACCGCGATCTTGGTCCGGTCGCCCGGCTCCCGCACAATCGCCTTGATCTCCACGATCTTTTCCGCGACCTCGGGCACCTCCAGTTCAAACAGTTTGGCGACGAACTGAGGATGGCTACGGGACAGAATCACTTGCACGTCCTTGGGCGTGCGCCGCACCTCCAACAGGTACGCTTTGACGCGATCACCCCGTCGATAAGTTTCCCGAGGGATCTGTTCCTGCACGGGCAAAATCGCCTCCGTTTTACCCAGATCGACGAGGTAGTTGCGTCGCTCCATACCTAGGATGATCCCGTTGACCAGATCGCCCACCCGCGTCGCATATTCTTTCTGGACCGCCTCCCATTCGGCTTCCCGGACCTTCTGAAAGATCACCTGCTTGGCCGTTTGCGCCGCGATGCGGCCCAGTTCGTCCATCTCGATCAACGAGCCGATCTCATCGCCGATCTCCGCCTCGCTGTCGAACTCCCGGGCTTCTGCAAGCGAAATTTCGGCTTTGGGGTTGGTGACCGTATCGACGATGACTTTCTTCGAGACGACCGAAATCTCACCGGTTTTCGGGTCGATTTCGACTTGAATGTTCTCAGCCTGGCCGAATCGCTTTTTGGCTGCGGTCTGCAGAGCGGCCTCGATGGCGCTGATCACCCTCGCCTTGTCGATGCCTTTTTCCCGTCCGATTTGATCAATGACCGCGATCAGTTCTCTGTTCATGGCTCACCTTCGCCCCTCGTCCCGCTCGCCCTAGAACCTCACCTCGAATTTGGCCTCCGCAATAGCCTCCAACTCCAACCGAACCGTTTCCCGAACCGCCGAGTTTTCCAACTCCACCACCACGGCGTGATCTTCGACCGCCACAAGCCGTCCGACAATCCGCCACCGGCCTTCGACGGGAGCTTTCAGCTTCAGATTGAGGGATTTCCCGACCGCCCGGCGGTAATCTTCAACTCGTTTCAAGGGCCGGTCTAATCCGGGGGACGACACCTCGAGCGTGTACGCATGCGGGATAGGATCTGCCACATCCATCGCCGGGCCGAGCGACAAATGCGCCTGTTCGCAATCGTGCAACGTCACGCCGCCCGGCTTATCGATGAAGATCCGAACGACCGTGCGAGGGCCGTCTCCCGAGCAGACGACATCCACCAACTCCAAGCCGAGCGCCCAGAGAATCGGAGACGCGATCTCCCGGATGCGCTCGGCGACTCGCTGGGAATTGTACACATATCCCTCCGCGACCGCCGCCGCAGCCATCGCCGCAAACAAAAAAGTGGGCCGACGCCCACTTCACGCGAAAGCAAAATACCACGATGTCCCCAGCAAAGCAAGGGGCCTTTACACCGTCAGGTTGCGAAAACGCGCTGCCAACAGGGTCACGACGGGGCCAGGCCGACCGGACCCGATCGCGATTCCATCGATCCGGTTGACCGGCAGCACTTCGACGGTCGTCCCAGTCAGAAAAACTTCGTCGGCTCCTCGCAACTCCGCTTCCGATACGGGGCGCTCTTGTACGGCAAGACCCTCCTTGCGAGCCAGCTCGAGCACAAGGCTCCTCGTCACGCCGGACAGAATGCGCTCCCCCTCCGGAGAGGTCGCGAGGACGCCGCGTCGCACGATCATCACGTTGCTGACCGCACCTTCCGTGACCTCTCCGTCCCTGATAAAGATGGCTTCAAACGCGCCCGCGTCTTTGGCACGCTGACGGGCCAGTACATTGGCCAGGAGACCGATGCTCTTGATATCGCATCGTCCCCAGCGGAAGTCCGGGAGGGTAATCGCGCTCACACCGGACCGGAGGCCGTCGCTCAGGGGATGGAGTTCCCGGACCGTCATCACCACGGTAGGATGGACGGCGGTGGGGAATATATGATCTCTGGGCGCAGGCCCTCGCGTGAGCTGAAGGTACACTTTGCACTCCCGATAGCCGGCCAGGCGGATTCCTTCGGCGACTCGTTCCGCCCATTGCGCGGGAGAGAGCGGGCAGGGCAAGTCGATGGCTTTTGCGCTGCGTTCCAGCCGGGCAAGGTGCGCGTTCAAGTGAAACGGCCGGCCGCCGTATGTTCGGATGACTTCGTAGACTCCGTCGCCAAATTGAAAGCCGCGGTCCTCGACGGAAACGACGGCGTCCGCCAGCGGCATGAACTGCCCATTGACAAATCCGATGTCAGGCATCATCCCCTCGCCGAACAGTCGCCTCCCGGAGAGACCTGAACGAGAAACACGCGTCGCTCTTCGGCTGTGAATTTCCAGCCCAACCGCTTTTCGAATACCACCCGGTGCGTACCCGGCGCGACCGGTTTGAACTCAAAAGTCCGGCGACCGGCATCGACCGCATTGCCACTCGCGATCCGCAGGAAATCGTCACCGACGAGCACCAACGCCGCGGGATCGTAGCACGGAATCCAGAGTTCTCCTCTGGTACGGTCTTCCCAGAGGCGAATCCGCAACAGCTCGCCCATTCGAGACGTCAGCACCTTAGCGTCTCGCTCTTGTTCGCTCGCCAGCGCTTCGCCCTGCCGATTCATAGCTAGAGTTTGCGCCGGCCACCGACAAAGACGTCCTGCCCCTCGACGCGGACTTCATAGCTGCCGACGCAGTATCCACCTCCATCGGTTCCCTGCCCATTCCGCACATCAAACGCCAAGTCATGCCATGGACAGGACACCACACATCCCTTCAGCCGTCCCTCAGCGAGTGGGCCACCTTCATGCGGACAGACGTTGTAAATCGCGTAAAATGCGCCGTCGACGTTGAACAGCGCGATTGGCTTCCCGTTCACGATCACAACCTTCGCACGGCCCGGAGGAATTTCATCGACCCGCGCCACGAATTGAAATCCGTTCATCGTTCACCCCTTGCTCAACAGTCAGTCCGCAGAGCGGACCGGAGGATTTTACAACCGCAATGCGAATTTCAACTCAGCACCGGTCTGAAGATGTTCGCGACGGATCAGCCCGGCGGTCGCCTGAAGGATATAGCGCGCGTGTTCAGGAGGAGGTCCGTAAAAAGGGCAGGGATCTTCGGCGCATGGCTCCGCATGTTCGACGAGATGGACGATGTGGCGATATTCGTCGACCCAGATCATGTCCACGGGAATGCGGTATCCTTTCGTGCGGACGCGATGCGGACCGGAAGCTTCAAAGATGTAGAGCATTCCGGAGCCCTCGGGCAATTCCTCCCTGAAGGCAAGCCCGAACAGCAGCTTCTCGGGCGTGTCGGCGACCTCGGCTTCGATCTGATTCCCGCTCGGAAGTGTCACGACAATGATGTCGGCATCTTTATGATTGCCGAAGAACACGCTAGCGCTGATCAACAAAATGGCGAGCAGGATCAGAACGACCGCGCGCTGTTTTCTCTGACGAGGATCGGACTCTGTTGTAGAACTCATCGCGTGACGCTCAACTTAGGACGCGCATATTCTCTCGCGAGGCTTGGGTCGAACGGCTCATCATCATATCGAGCACATAGGTCTTCTGAACAGCCCGGCCACAGTTGACTTGGAAAAGTACAGCGAACTAGAATGACACACTTTTTATGATCTTTGAAGGCCGCGCCGAAGCGACCGGAGCGATTCAACGTTTGATCTGTCTTTTCTAGCACATCGGATACCGCGGGAAGGAGGCAAGGGTCATGTCACTGCTGATTACCGACGAATGCATCTCTTGTGGAGCCTGTCTCCCAGAGTGCCCCAACGAGGCCATCTTCGAAACCAGGAGCGATGCCGAAAGCAAAGGCTACCATGTGAGCGATGGCCAAGGGGTCGGCGACAATATTTATGTGATCACTCATGATCGCTGCACCGAATGTGTCGGCCATTTCGACGAACCCCAGTGCGCCGCTGTCTGTCCGGTGGACAACTGTTGTGTGCCAGACCCGGCCTATCCCGAGACCACGGAGGCACTCCTCGAAAAAGCAAGGAAGCTCAATCCCGACAAGCAGATCGATCCTAATAAGGTGTGGAGCGGGGTGCGGAACTAAACCGCCCCGAGCCTCACAGTTCTTCGCGCTGCTTTCCCTTGACATCCAAGGCCCTCGCCGCTGTAGCGGAGGCGAGGGCCTTGCTGTTTTGTTTTTGACCCCGTCACCTTTGCGGGACCAACCAGCATATTCCTGGATTTTATGGTCGGCGGAGCAGTACAATTTTTTCTAAAAAAGGGCGCGTTGGCCTCTTCTCATCAGAACCAACTGCGGCGGGCAAGCTGATCATCGTAGAGAATGTCCGGCCGAACCGAGTTGGGCAAGCGCTCGGAGGTGAAACCATGAACCCTACACGGGCTCTGTTCTATTTTTTTATTGCGACGACCCTGTGGCTGGCGGCACCAGCCGATCCAAGCACGGGCGACCTTGGCTCCATCATCGAGCGATTCGTGACCGCCCGGTTCCCGGACGCGATGAGCCATTTCTGGGTGGTGAACAGCGCGCAATGGGACGAGGATGAACTCGTCGTGGACGTCAACACCGTCGTCCTGGAACGATTCAAACAAGAACCCACCGAAAGCCGGTTTCTCCTGCTGATCGTCGAGGGTAAGGTGGCCGGAGCTCAGAACATCCCGCTCGATTCGCCTTCCGAATGTCAACCGGAAGAGCAGAATCAGGCTTGATCAGCCGGCAGGACTGGAAATCCTAAAAGAACCCCCGTTCACCCTCCCAGGATGAACGGGGGTTGCATGTCCGCTTGTTTGCACGGATCCTACTTAATCATCAGCAGCGTCCCGCCGACGTGAGCCGGATGCAGATGGCAGCGGTACTTCAACGTCACGCCCTGCGTAGCATAGAACAGATCGCTCGTCGGCACCCCGATGTATTTGGTTTCGCCCGGCTTCAGCACAATTTGAGCCTTCAGCACCGTTGGCGCGCCAAATGCCTCGTCCGCCGTCAACAAGAAGCCATGCTCGGCAGAGGAACTGTTCGTGACTTTCAACAACACAGGACGGCCCGGCCGAGCCTTGAAATCCAAGATCGTGGCGGGCGGATACCAGGCTTTGACGGTCCCGATCTCAACCGCATACAGTTCCGCATCAACCACTAATTCCTTGAACGGTTGACCGACCACGGAGCCGGTTTCAAGATCGCCGATTTCGACGCCGCCAGCCTGGTGAGCGAAGGCTCCCGACGCGCCGACCATAACCATGACGAGGCTAAAAAAGACAAATAAGATCATCTTGCCCATGACCAACCTCCTTCATGAAGAAGAAATGTGATTAGGTTTAGCAAAGAACCCTCGCCAAGCCCACGGATTGGTGAACTCGTTCCGAGATACCAGTTCGCCTCCTTTTGTTGTCAAGACAGAGACTTGCCCCTGTGCAGAGTGGGGAACCTTATAACATAGGGGTGAAAAGGGAAGCAAGCTCGTAGTTTGGAACACTTGGCTCCCGCCGCCCTGGGAGCCGACGCCGTTCGCCTCAATTAATTTTCTTCAACGCTTTCACATCATTGCGATAAGCCCGCCGGCTCTAGTCCTCCGTCATCGACTGCGCGCCCGATCAGGAGATCGTAGGGAGCATAGTCGTCCGTGAGAGCAAGTCCGGCCCGCCAAGGTTCTATCCTGCGCGTCGACAGCAACGCCAGCGCTTCCATTGGAAGCCGTCCGTTCGCGGCAAGGGCGCTGACCCGGCTTGCAAATTCTTCGAAGGTGAGTCGATCGAGAGGAACTCCGGCAAAGAAAAGCACATTTTGCGCACCGGGTTGTTTCGTGCGCCAGGGGCCTTTCACCCCGAATGATTCGACAGCGGGGAACACCGTGCGCAACGTGCGCATGACAGCGCTCTCCCGCAAGCGATCCCCGCCTTCCCCTGATGTGGCCAAGTTGACGACGACGACTCCGTCGGGCTTCAGGTGGGCCCGCACTTCCGAAAAAAACTCTCTCGTCGTGAGGTGGAACGGTACCATGTGCCTGGCGAAGACATCGATCCAGATCACATCGTAGGTCGCCGCCGTGGAACGGAGGAACGCGCGTGCATCCTTGACATGAATGTGGTGCTGCGGAGGCGGGTGATACTCGAAATACCGCTCCGCAACCCGCACGACAGCAGGATCGACCTCCACCACGTCCAGCTCCAGATCCGGCCAGGTCCGAGCCAGCCATTTCGCCATTGATCCGCCGCCGTGTCCAAGAAGCAAACCGCGTGTGGGCTCGGGCACAAACGCAAGAGCTGCGACAAATAGTTGGCTGTAAGGTAAGAACAGTGCGACCGGGTCGGCCTTCCACATAACGGCGTGAAAGGTCCGATCGAGAATCAGATAGCGAAACAGGTCATCATCGCGCACCCGAATCTGCTGGTAGGGGCTATCCTCCTGATGCACAGGCTTCGGCAGTTGTTGGATACGATAGACCGCCAGCCCACCCAGGCCTACCAATCCTGCCAGAAGAAACAGCCCGCCGAACACGGGGAGAAGGGACCGGGTTCGGAACGCAGCCCCTCGCCCGAACCAGAGTACCCCAAGCGCAATCTGAATCCCACCCAACCAGCCGATCAGCGCCAGGGTTCCAAGCCAGGACAAAAGAAAGAACGCCGTGCCCCAGGTTCCGACCAAGCTCCCCACCGTCGAGACCGCGATCATGCGTCCGGCATGCCGCCCCAAATATCCCATATCCTTCACGGCGAGGCGGAGAAGAGCCGGAAGTACCCCGCTGAGACCAAACGCCGGAGGGGCCAATAAGAAGCTCGCCGCCAAGCAGGGACCCCATCGCGGGTCGTCCGTCAGTGCGGCGACCTTGAACATGACGGGATGCCCGCTCCACGCCAGCAGAAAGGTCCAGCCCCCGGAAAGCAGCAAGAGCCACGCCAGGACCCGCTCACCGGGCTGCCGATCCGATAACCACCCGCCGAAGGCATAGCCGCTGCTCATCGCCGCCAGAATCACGCCGATCAGCGCACCCCACACGTACAAGGAATTTCCGAAGACAGGTGCCAGCAACCGGCTGCCGAGTATCTCCAGCGCCATCACGACAGCCCCAGAGATAAGCGCGGTTACCAACAACAGCACCGCAGAGGATGGAGGGGAACCCGGTCCCGTGGTCATGTAGCTGGGGGACTCATCAAGTCGTCCGGTCGGGTTCAAGCAGAGAGCGGCGCGGGATGAGAGATCACAACGTTCCCCAGTTCTTGAAATACCGGAGCAGATCGCGGACGGAAAGAATGCCGACGATTTGGCCTTCTTCGGTGACAACCAAGTGACGGATGCCTTTTTCCGCCATGAGGTCGCTGGCATCGTGCGCGGAGCGATCGATCTCGATCGTGATCAAGGGGCTGCTCATTACCGAGCAGACGCGGGTCTGCCGGGCATCGACTCCCTCAGCCATTGCCTTGCGCACCAGATCAGACTCGCTGACGACGCCTAGGTAGACATTTCGTTCGCTCACCAGCAACGCACCAACCTTGGCGTCGCGCATCTGTCTCGCGGCTTCGAGGAGGGTCGCATCAGGGCTGACCGTTTTGAGCGCTCGGCTCATCATGACCGCCAGAGGACGCAAAATCGCTCCCGTCTGCAGGGCCATGACGCGGATCCTCCCCCGTGTTCTTGCAGGGTCAGAATTCTACTGAACGGTTCTGAGGGGTGTCAATCGAGGAACCTGACTTCCGTGAAAGCGGCCGTACCTGGGTGCTGAAGAAAACGAATTGGGTGGCTGGCTTTCCGACGCTTTGCTATACTCGCCCTCCGTCGACCTTGACATGACATAATCGCCGGACGATCCGGCCATACGATCGCCAGCTTCAGGAGGGTTTCCACTATGCATATCAGCGTCATCGGGACCGGCTATGTCGGATTGGTGACCGGGGCGTGCTTCGCCGAATTCGGGGTCAACGTAGTCTGCATGGACACCGATTCCCGACGGATCGCCAAGTTGGAAAAGGGGGAGGTGCCTTTCTACGAACCGGGTATCACCGAATTGGTCGCCAAAGGTTTACGAGAAAACCGCCTGGCTTTTACCACCGACATCGCCAAGGCCGTTGACCAAGCGCTAGTGCTGTTCATCGCTGTCGGAACGCCATCCCGCGCGGACGGCTCAGCCGATCTCTCTTATGTCGAAGAAGTCGGACGCGGCATTGCCAAGAACATGAACGGTTACAAAGTCATCGCGACCAAGTCTACCGTGCCGGTCGGCACGGGCGAGAAACTCCGGGAGGTCATCAAGGCGAATCTGTCAGGTCCGTATCGCTTCGACATCGTGTCGAATCCGGAATTCCTGCGCGAGGGCTCGGCCATCGAAGACTTCTTGCGGCCCAACCGCGTAGTCATCGGAGCTGACAGCGATCAGGCCATTGCGATCATGAAGGATCTCTATCGTCCCCTGTATCTGATCGAGACTCCGTTTGTGGTCACGGACATTCCGACAGCCGAAATGATCAAATACGCGTCCAATGCGTTTCTGGCCACGAAAATCTCGTTTATCAACGAGATCGCCAACCTGTGCGAACGGGTCGGCGCGGACGTGCAAGTGGTCGCCAAGGGTATGGGCTTGGACCACCGTATCGGCAGTAAGTTTCTTCACGCTGGCCCTGGTTTCGGCGGTTCCTGTTTTCCCAAGGACTTGGCCGCGCTCGTGCAGACCGGTGAACGGGTGGGCTATCAGTTGGAAATCGCCAGCGCGGCGGCGCGCGTCAATACCCAACAGCGCCAGCGCATGGTGGAAAAGATCCGTGGCGCGCTCGGCGGTGTGAAAGGCAAGACGCTGGGGTTACTCGGGCTGTCGTTCAAACCGAACACGAACGACTTGCGGGAGGCGCCAGCGTTGGCGATCGCACAACAACTGATGAAGGAAGGGGCTGTGATCCGTGCTTACGATCCGGCCGCGTTGGACGAGGGAAGCAAACTGCTCCCCGGCCTCGTTCCGTGCAAAGACGCATACGATACGGCGGAAGGTTCCGACGCATTGATCATCATGACGGAATGGAACCAGTTCCGAAACCTAGATTTCGATCGATTGAAAACGGCCTTACGGCGCCCGCTGCTGATCGATCTACGGAACGTGTACGATCCTGCTCGAATCGCCGGCTTCGGATTTCACTATGTGTCCGTCGGCCGACCCGATCGGGAACCCCGCCTCTCTTCCTGATCCTCACGTGGAGTTTCGATTTTAGGTGGATGAACTGGTCAGCCTCGGCTTTTCCACCACCGGCTCTTCCTTCGGCTTGGGCTTGTATCCCATTCGATCCAACACCTTCATGATGCGGCTCTTAAGTCG
This sequence comes from Nitrospiraceae bacterium, assembly GCA_035573855.1. GTDB lineage: Bacteria > Nitrospirota > Nitrospiria > Nitrospirales > Nitrospiraceae > DATLZU01. The sequence continues at coordinate 55,076 of DATLZU010000035.1, read as the reverse complement.
ATCGTCCGCATCGACCAAGGCCGTCGCCAAAGGTTCGACTGCCGGTTTGCCGATCTTGCGAATAATCTCCGTCACTGATTGCCGCAACTCATCTTCCTCGGACACCAGCAAAGGAATCAGCGCCGGCACCGACACGCCACCCAGCTTGATCAGCGCATCGTAGGCCCGTTGCCGCACATCCCCGACTTCGTCGGTCAGCGCTTCGACCAGGGGCCCCACCGCTCTCGGATCCTTCAGCTCTCCCAACACCTCGGCCGCGTACTTGCGGTTCAGCCAGTGTGAATCTTTCAGATCCAGCAGCATCGCATCGGCTTTGGCGGCATGTGGATCCTTGGCCCGGATCTTAAAGCTCTTGGCGACGCGCTTCCCGCCCTCCTCCACAACGCGGATAGTCGCGCCGTCGCCGACCTTAATCTTCTTGAGGTCTTCCAGAACCTCTTCCGCCACATCCAGGACCACGGTTTTGCCGTCATAGGCCAGCAGTTCCACCTCGATCTGCCTGGCCTCGGGATTCACCGCCACCACCCGCTCGGTGACGAGGTTGAATCCGTCCTTCTTGATCCCGCCCTTCGGACCGATCTGAATGAGCTTCACCGGTGCTTCGTCTGCCATGGTGTTCGTCCTCTATGCCTCGGTTACGTCGTGCGCTCGGGCTTCCAGCCGAGACTGGCCAGCACGCCTTCCACGGTTTCCTGTACGATCGTGTTCTCGTCCTCCAGTAAGGGCAGCAACGGCTCAATCGCCCGTTTGTCTCCCAGCCGGGCCAAGGACTCGGCCGCGTTGCGGCGCACGAGCCAATCCTCGTCTTTCAACGATTCGATCAAAGGCTCAACGCCGCGGGGATCGCCGATCTTCCCCAGCGCCTCGGCCGCGTGGCGGCGGACCATCCAATTATTGCCCATCAGCCCCTCGATCAACGCGTCCACGGCGCGGGCGTCGCCGATCTTCTTGAGCACCCGAGCGACGTCCTCCCGGACCGTGCTGTCGCTCAAGGCTTCGATCAGGCCGGGCACAGCACGCGAATCGCCGATCCGCTCCAAGGCCCAGACCGCCGCGGTTCGGACGGCGCCGTCTTTATCCTTCAGCGCCTTGACCAACGGCTCGACGCCTCTCGGATCCTTGAGTTTCCCCAACGCCGACGCCGCCTGTTCTCGAACCGACCACTCCTCGTCCTCGAGCGCCTCAATGAGGCGATCCACCACCGCTGGACCGATCCTGACGATCGCGCTGGTGGCTGCTTCCCGGATCACCGCGTCTTCGTCGGCCATCAGACCGATCAGTTGCGGCACGGCTTCCAACCCCATTTGCCCTAGGCTCGCGATCGCATGGTCCCGCAGCGCGTCGTTGTCGTCGCGCAACGCGGAAATCAACTGCTCCACCCGATCCGATCGATGTTCCTCATCACGCATGGTGTTCCTGCTCTTCGTGCTCCACGGTGTGCATGCCTTCTAGCGCTGCCAATTTGTTCGAAATCAGACCGGCGTTGTACGCGACCAGCCCATCGCGATCCGTCTTCAGACGCTCGAAGAGATCCTTGTATGGCTTCAGCACTTCCACATCCTTGACTTTGGCCAGCGCTTCCATCGCAAACACGCGCAACGGCCGGATCGGAATCGCCTCGATGTACAGTTCGACCGGCCGCGCATCGCCAATCAAGCCCAACGCTTTAAGCGCCAACTCCTTGACCCCCGTATCCTTGTCCACGCGCAACCGTTCCATGAGCGGCTCGACCGCCCGCACGTCGCCGATCTTGCCCAACAGATCAGCCGCCGCTTCGCGCACCACCCAATCCTCGTCGCGCAAATACTCGATGAGAATTTCCACGCTGGGTCGCCCGATGGCCAGCAGATCGATCACGGTCGCCATGCGGGCTTCCTCCCGCTCGCTCGCGCCCTCGACATCCCGTAGCGCGTTGAACGCGCGGTCGATCCGCTCGCGGATCGCGCCCAGTTTCTTGAGCGTGCGGACAGCGATGTCACGGACAGCCGGAGAGCCCATCGCATCGATAAGCGCCTCCGCCGAGCGCGGATCGAGCAGATGCTCCAAAATCGTCGCGGCCGTCACCTGCGCCTCTTCATCCGGGTGCTTGAGCATTTCGCCCAAGGGGGCAATGGCGTTGGGAATGACCCCCAGGAGATGCGTCACCAGCTTGCGCGTCTCCTCGGCCTGGGCGTCACAGAGCAGTCGCACTAAGGCAGAGGCTGTCTCGGCATCCACAACCCCGGCCATCTGCTCCAACGCTGCAGCGCCTGCCCTCCGAACCGCTTCCTCCTCATGCCGGAGCAAACGCACCAGCGCCACACCGGCGTGCGGATCCTTGATCCGGGCCAGCATACCCGCTGCCTCGATCTTCAACGCAGGACTGCCCGTCTCCAACGCGCGGATCAACGCCTGGACAGCCCTCGGCCCGCCGGACAGACAGGCCGCCGTCGCCCGCATGCGGCGCCAGTCTTCCTCGTGCACCAGCTCCGCAACGAGGGTTTCGATACTTTCCTTCGGCATAGCGACTCACGAGACAGACAACGGATGAGGGGATGGAGGCTGCAGCTCCATCAGAAAAAGTTCACGCCTTCTGCTGCCATCTCGCCCCTGGCCATTGCCCCATGCCTCCTCGCCTGTTCTATGTCCGTCCCCGCCTCCATCCCAGTTGTGTCAGTGCCTCCTTCACGTGGTAGCGGAGGTTGTCGTCTTGTTCCTTCGCCAGCACCGGGAGAAGATATGGAACCGCGGCTGGACCGAATCGCACCAACGCGGCCGCCGCCTCGGCGCGGGTGATCGTGCTCTGGAGCGCCGCAACTAGGATCGGGAGGGCTCGATCGTCGCGAATGAGGCCCAGCGCCCGGACGGCCGCACCCATCACGACCATTTCTTCGTCCCAACGGTCGCCGCACCCGTCAAGCGGACGGCTGACGGCCGGCCTGCTCGATCCGTTGACGACTTCGATCAAGGCCGGCACAGCGCGGGCATCGCCGATCCGCCCTAACGCTTCCACCGCAAGCAACCGCAAACCGGGCTCCTTCATGGCCATGATCAGGAACTCAACCGCCCGAGAGTCGCCGATCTCGCCAAGCGCACGGATGGCATCCTCCCGCACCGCAGCATCGCGGTCATTGAACAGCACGTACAGCAAGGGTTCGACGGCGGCTGGGGATTTCATTTTTCCCAGGGATTCGACCGCGTGCAGCCGGACCAGCCAATCCTCATGCCTCAGCGCCTGCAAGAGAAGGGGAACGGCCGCCGACCCCATCAAGGCCAACGCCTGGGCGGCTTCTTCGCGCACGGCTTTCACCTTGTCCTGCAACAGCGGCAGAAGCGGTTGGGCAGCCTCGGCCGCGCCGATTCGCCCCAGCGCCTTGGCGGCATGCATGCGGACGATCCAATCCGGGCTTTGGAGGGCCGCCACCAGCGGCTCGAGAACCCGCCTGTCGCCGATGACTGCGAGGATAGAGGAAGCCGCCTCCTGGATCGAAAGCTCCGGATCGGAAAGGCAGGCTCCTAACACCATGACCGCCGGCTCACCGATCGCTGTCAGCGCGCCGATGGCCGCCTGGCGTACCGCCCGATCGGGATCGCGAAGGAGGGACACCAGGGGCAGCACCGCCCGTGCCTCACGCAGAGAGCCCAAGGTCGACGCGGCTTCTTCGCGGACAGCCCAATCTTCGTCTTTCAGCGCGGCAATTTGTTCGGCCACGTAATCGGACACGCTTTTCCTCTCCCACCACCGCGGTTGACCTTAACACAGGCTTTTTCGCGCGGTCAACGGACGCCCCACCAGGACAGGCGCATAACCACCGTAGAGACCTCCAGCGTCCATCGGCCACCTCTGGACCCGCAAGCGACAGATCGAGGCCACTTCAGATTGACATGCGCTCCGTTCGCCTTCTACTATGAGATTATCGTATTCCGTATTCCCACCATGGCTTCCAATTAAGTTGAACGCCGATGTATTGGAGCATGCAGGACCTGACAGGCAGAGCATCTCATCCGTTCATCCGATAAGGAGGTTCCAAATGAACATGAAGAGGACCGGGCACCAAACGACGCGCGTATGGGGATTGGCGGGATCCATTGCCTTGGCCTTGTGCTTAGGGCTCTCCGTGGCAGCCCGTGCCTACGAGGTGTGGATCACGGATCAATCGGACACCGGGAAGGAAAGCGGCGGCTATCTTTATATCTATGAGGGCGCGCAGTTGGCGGCTAACCCTTCGTCGGCCAAACCGGCGGTCACAATCGATCTCGCCGGCGACATCAACAAATTCTGCCAGGACGCGACACAGAAAGCCGTCCGCCGTCCGCACATGCTGTTTTTCACCCAGGACCAGTCTCACGCCATTCTGTCGTTCCTCAGCGGCCACGTCCTCTTCATGGATGCCGCGACGAAAAAACCGGAAGCGTGCCTGAGCATGGGAAAGAATGTCCATGCGGCTTGGCCGACGCCGGACCAGAAGATGGTGATCGCCGCCAATATCGCGGAGAAGAAATTCATCAGAATCTGGACGGACTACGCGAGTCATCAATTCCGGTTCGACCCTGAAAAGGACGTCATAAACCTTGGCGCGATGGAGAGCGGAGAGCGCCCGGACACGGCACCGATTTGCCCGATTACGGAAGCATCCAGCAAATATGCCTTCATCACGCTTCGAGGAGGAGGACTATTCGTCGTAGACGTCACGGTTACGCCGATGAAGGTCGTCGCCACGCTCGACAATGTCCAGATCCACCCAGCCGGTTGCGGCGGGATTCAGGTCGGAGACACCGTCTATATCAATTCCGGCGGAGGATGGCCGGTCGCACCGTTGTCCTACGATGTCTACGCCTTGAACATCTCCGATCTCCCGAAATCGGTCTCAGCCAAGCTGATCACCACGCGCGATACCCAGTTCGCCGATTCACATGGAATGGTTGCCGTTGGCCGCTATTTATGGAGTGCGGACCGGGCGGGCAACAACATCGAGGTCATCGACACGTTGAGCAACCTGAGCGTCGGGACAATCGAATTGGCGGGGCCCGTGAGCGATGACCCGGCGCCGGACCTGATGGATGTATCCCCGGACCAGGCGTATGTGTTCGTAGGAACGCGAGGGCCGATTCCTCTCACGGGCAACGACAAGAACGTCAATAACGCCAAGGGATCAACTCCCGGCGTCGGGGTGATCAAGGTGACGAATGGAGGCCGAGGAGGGGAATTCGTGGGGATCGCACGGATCACCAACATGAAGGACGGCAAGGAAACCGCCGACACGCACGGAGTGGCGGTAAGGAGAAAATAGGGACGACCACAACTCCTGGGCTCTCAGCGTTCAGCACCGTCCCCCAGCTGCTAACAAGCAGACAGTTGAGCCGTGGAGGGGCTCAACGCTGAGCCTTACATGGCGCCCTTGGCGAGGTCGCCGGCTGGACCGAATCGCCCGGTTTCACCCAGCGGCTTCTCGACCCGAAGGTTGTCGGCCATGCTGGAATCCACCGTCGCTTCCTCGGGCGGCGGCGTCCAGCCCAGCTTCTCCAGCGTATCCAGCACCAGCAGGCGCAAGGCGTCCTTGGCGCTCAGGCGAGATGACGCGAAGGATAAGACGCGCTCGCCTTCCCCTTCCACCTCCGACGCCTTCGGGTCGTGTAGGAACGCGACCAGCGGCTCGATCGCGGTATCGCCGATCAAGACCAACGCCTGCGCCGCTTTCTCGCGCAAAACGCCATCCTTCAGCAACATAATCAAATCCGGAATGACACGCGGGTCGCGGAAGTGGCCGAGGGCGGTCGCCGCCGCCTCCTTGATGAACGCCTCTTCGCTCACGATACAACCGGGAGTCGGCGTCCCGTCCTGGCGAATGCCTTTCCCGCGCAGCGCATCCAACACTGCGGGCAGCGCGCGCGGATCGCCGATCATACCCAAGGATGCGATCGCATGCCGCTTCACCGCCCCGTCCTTCATCGCCTCGATGAGCGGATCGATCGCACGCGGATCGCCGATCATGCCCAGCGCGATCGTGGCGTCCTCCCGCACCGCGCGGTCGGGATCCTTGAGCGCCTCAATCAAAGCGTCGACCACGCGCGATTCGCGGACCCACGGCCGACCGATCTGATAGTCGGTCGTCATGCCGCCAAGGGCGCGGGCCGCATGGCACCGGACGACAAAATCTTTGTCCTTGAGACATTCGATCAACGGCTCGACCGAGGCTTGGCCGATCGCAACGCACGCCGTTCCGGCCGTCTCTCGGACGATTTTCGAAGAGTCGCGGAAAAGTTTGATTAGCGTAGGCACGGCTTTCGGATCGCCGATTTTCCCCAATGCTTCGGCCGCTGCACTCTTCACTGCGCCGTCCCGATCCCGGCAGGCGATAATCAACGCATCGACGGCCCGTGCGTCCTTAATCTCACCGCAAGCTTTGGCCGCATGTTCCCGAACCCGCCATCGTTCGTCTTTCAGGCACTTGACGAGTCGATCGACGACCGGCGGCCCCAGATGGGCTATGGCGGCCACGGCTTCGTTGCGCACCTCTGTGATCGGATCGTTAAAGAGGTTGATGAGGGTCTCGACCGCCTTGGATCCTCCGATTCTGGCGATACCCCACGCCGCATGCGCGCGAACCGACCAATAGTCGTCGCTACACGCCTGGATCAAGGGTTCCAGCGTGCCGGGATCAGCCAATTCGGCCAGTGCCTTGGCGGCTTCCTCGCGCGTGGCGTCATCGACATCTTCCAATGCTTCCAGCAGATCTTCGACCGCTTGAGCCATAGCTTATTGCCTCAGCCCGCCTCGTGAGGCTTCGCTCAGTATTCCCAGTCCCGCTGGCCGCCGTAGGGCACGGTCCTCGTACATCGGACCGTCAGCGTCTGCGTGCCTCGTCCTTCAACGCACTGATCGAGTGTCTGGGAAAATTCGAGGACGCCGTCGAGTGTCACGGTAAATGGGAAATCGAATGTAAAGGTACCGAAGCGATACTTCCCCGGTTTTAACTTCAGCTCCTTGCGTTCGGTGGTGCGATAGGCGTCGGAGGTGTCGGGATCGAGCGTCATGATCATCGGTGTCACCCCCGGCACCTGCCACCTGGTCGGAGGATAGAGTGCCGTCGCATCCACTATGATCGGATACTCCTTCGAATAGGCCGCCGGAGGGGCGGCCGAAGCGGTGTGCAACACAAACCCGACCATCAGGACCGACACCAGGCAGGCCTCTCGCCACCGCAACACCGATCGATCGAGAGAAGGTTTCTGGCGAATGCGCATGCGATCACCGTCCCTGAGGCGAAACTTCTATGGAGCCCGCACTGACCGGAGCAGCGGCCGACGCCGTCAGGAAAATCTCCTCCACGGGACGGCTTTCCCATTCAGTGTGGGTCTCCAGACCCAACGACCGGAGCACCGTGGCGCCCGTGTCGATGATCGAGACCGGCTGGCGGATCTCGTGTCCTGGCTTGATACCGACACCCGACGCAATCCAGGGCACCACAGGTAGATCGCCTCCCCGCCCTCCGCTGCCGTTTTTACTGATTTGCCGCTCGCCGCTTCCGCTCAATGAAGTGACGAACACGGTGGTCCGGTCTAGCAGCTTGAGTTCCCGATACAGATCGAGAACCGATCCCATTGCCTTATCTACTGTCTTCAGCGCTTCCCGGTATTCTTTCGAGTTCCACCCATGCGCTTCCCCGGCCCGGCCCGCTTCAGGCAGATGCACCACCAGCAAGTGGGGAAGGGAAAGAATTGCGTGGCCGTGGCCGTGACCGCTGATCGCTTTCTTGAAATAGTCCCGAATGTAGCGGACCACGGTCTCCGTGCTGCATTCCGGTTTCAGCGGCCCGCACATCTGATAGTCCGTGTAGGGCTCCGGCTTTGCCAGTTGATAGAGAGATTCGTCCATGAAGAAAATCGCGCTGTCCCTACCGCCGCTCAAATCCAGATAGTCGAACACAGTCGGAGGGCGCGGATAGCCGCGGATGAACTCAAAGGAGTTCCAGGTCACGCCGTGTTTCTCGACCGGCAAGCCGGTCAGCAGCGAGGCCATCGTCGGCAGCCTGAGCGCGGGTTTCACCGCGGTCGCCGACCAAGTAACCGCTCCATTCTTGACCAGCCGGCTGAGTACCGGCATGGTTCCGCCTTTCAACGAGTCCTGGCTCAGCCCCTCCAAGACAAAGAGAATCACGTGTTCGGTCTGAACCGTCGGCGGATGGGAAACTCCGACCGAGCCGGCTTCCGCCGGAACATTCGTCATCGTCGTGGCTGTTGCGGAGTTCCCGGGAGAGATCGCGGCGACCAGCAAGAGCGCCGCAACGAAGGGGATCGACTTGTTTCGAGTGAATTCATCTCTCTCCATAAATTTAAAAACCCCCCATCACCTTGTTCGCTTGAGCTTTCCCTTCGGGAGCCCGGAGCTTTGTAAGTTAACATGTGAATTTCCGCGAAGGCAAGCGGGATCGGTGCAGGCTTGTGACATGGGTGGCGGATCAGTGTCCTGTGTTATGCTATACACAAGAGCACAGCGACCGGACCAAACGCCTGAGCCGCCCGGGCAGGAAAAAGTCAGCAGGGCTGTTACGGAACAGAGCGCCGGCGTCTCATCCATCCCCGGCAGGGTGCGGATCATGCTCACTCGATCACTCAGCCTGACCTCGGCGATGGGTTCCAGGCGTTCCCTCTTCATTTCCTCTCTCCTTTGCGCGGCCATCCTGCTTCTTTCATGGTTCTTTTCCGACGTTCAGGCCCGGGCCGAAATCCGCATCGTGACGGCCAGCGGCGAGCACCGTATGGGCGACCGCGACACGCGCGAGGACGCAATCAAACTCGCGGCGGAGGCCGCAAAGCGCAACGCGCTCGAACAGGTGGCGACCTATCTCGAAAGCGTGACGGTCGTCCGCGATCTCGATGTGACGCAGGATGAAATCCGCACCTATACAGCCGGCGTCGTCTTGGTGCTCGATCAGCACATCACAACGAGCCTCGACGGCGAAACGGTTGTGATCCGGGTTGATCTCACGGCGCAGGTCGACAGCGAGGACGTCATTCGGGCCATTGCCGCATTGCGCAAAAACGAAGATGCCAGGGAAGAGTTGGTCGCGCTCAAGGCGGAGGTGGATCGGCTTCACCAGGAGCTGGACGCCGCGAATCACGCATTAGCCGAAGCGGCCTCGCCAGAGCAGGTCCGGAAGATCAGCCGACTGCGGCAGGACATCCTCGACAAGGTCCAATCCAACGCGCTCGTGTCGCAAGCCTGGACCGATTGGGTGATCGTCTCCCCGTTCGTTGGATTTTCCCCCTGGGTGAACGCGGCTTCAATCCAGGCGCTTCTCGCACAAGCGGAGCAATTAAATCCCTCGAACCCCCATGTTCGAGTCGTTCAGCAGGTGCTGACAGCCCGGGTCCCGCCGACCCCGCCGCAGCCGCCAGCTCCGCCTGCGCCGCCACACACGACGCTTGCAATGCCGACCTACCAGGTCGTGCCACAGCAACCGCTGCCGCTCTCATCTCCGCCCACGCTGAACCAACTCCTCCAGGCGCCGATGAAGCAGCCGGGGGCAAGTTCTCCTCCTGCGGATCAGCAGCCGACCGCGCCCCAACCCGCTTCATCTTCTCTGTCACGGCGACTCTCGACAATGACGCATTTGACGCCATTCCTCCTAGCACCTCCAGGATCGATCACCGGCAGCGCACCACCCCCAACCCCTCAGACACCGCCGATGCCTGATTCGCCGCACACGTCGTCCCGCAATCTTTCGCCGATGCTCCAACACACTCCGGCAACGATGCCGGCCTCGCCACCGACGGTGCGCGGAACTCTACCTGCCGCCAAGGTGCTCCCTGCTCCGGATGGCGCGACGCTACCGCGGAAACGGCGTTTGTCTCCGGGACTCGATCGGCTTTTCGCGCCGCAGGGAGCAGGTCCCCATCTCCCCCGCGAATCCCCGCACGTCAGGCCGTTCCCGCCGGGCCGTGGGTTAAGCGAGAGTCAGGGTGGACCTGGCCACAAGGGAGCCAAATGAAATTGATGATGAAGAAAGAATGGCTGGCTGTGCCAGGGCGGGTTTGCTCGTTGATCATTGCAACAGGCTTGGCGGTGGTGGGCGGCTGGCTTTTTCTTTCAGAAAGTCGCGGGGCAGACCCCTCGCCCGTTTCGCCCCCGATCCGCGGACATGCCGGCACCTCGTTCGACCAGCTCCAGCAGCATGAGCGGCGGGCGAGCCGATCACAGGGTGTTCGGCCCGATGCCGATGCGCTTCTGTCGGAGGGACGCGACTTGCAATCCCAGATCTCCTCTTCCGACCACTTTCTGGTCGGCCGGGGTTATGGGGATCTCTCGAAAGGGCGCCTCGTCTGTCAACGGGTGTCGGAATTGGCCGCCCGCACCGACTTGGCCAAGCAAATCCGGGTGCTGATCAAGGAGCACGCCATTGACCGGATGCGGGAGCGCGCCGGTCGGGAGACCGAGCAGGACATCGAAGTGACGCGCGAAGAGATCGTCCAGGAATATCTCCAAGGGGTGAAGATCATCGACCGTCAGATCGATGAAGCGGGCGGCACATGCACCGCCACCGCCGTGATGCCGAAGACCCGGATCGCTCCCCCACCTGCGCCGGAGGCTCCGGTCTCACCCCCCGCGGTCGTCCGCTGAACCGCACACTTCCGACCCTATTTCGACCATTTGCACTCCGAAGCCCGTTTCGGGTAAGTACATCCCGCCATGCCGATCGACAACAATTTTCAGCACGATGAGATGTCCCGCAGAAATCCCGGCGACCGGGTCGGCTTTCGCGAGCTGACCGCCGGCGCTCCGCCGGATTCGCCCGCCTGGCTGGACGCGATGGCCGCGCTGGGCGTCAAGCTATCGCAAGCGGGGGTACGGGTGGTGGTGTTCTTCCACGGGACCTTTCTGGGAAGCGATCTTTTCGGTGTACAGCGCCTGGACGAAGCAGGCGGTCTGAAGCGCGGTTACTCGAGGGGGATTTCCGGGGTCGACGCCCTGTTGGCCCTGATGCGCGAGGGCGACAACGGCTTGCCGAGCAGCCGCACCGGCCTCAAGCCACCGTTTGCTAATGACGAGCCGACCAAGAAGCTGCTCGATGAGCGGGCCGGCGACGCCGGCAATTTTACCGGCGCCTACGTGGATGTGTTCAGCAAGGCCGTCAACAAGGCGGTGTCGAAACCGATTGTCTGCGTGCGCGAGCTCTGGTCGAGCGAGCACCACCACCTCGGACGGGCACTCGCCGCCTGCAGGTTGCTTGATCGCTTGCGCGCTCTATGCAGGGAGCATCAACTCCGGGACGGCGACCGGATTCTAATTCAGGCCCACGGCCACGCCGGGCAAGTGCTGGCCTTCGCCTCGAATCTCCTCACGCCGGCCCCGATCGTCGGACGAAAGCGGGTGTTCGAAATCTTGCGCAAATACGCGGAGCAGACAACGCACGTCGAACTGTCGGCGATGCTCGACCGGCTGGAACGAGCGCATGCGACCGAAATCTTGACCGGTGTGGCGCTGGATGTCGTTACATTCGGGACCCCGGTGCGCTATGGATGGGACCCGTCCGGCTTAGGAAACCTGCTCCACGTGGTGAATCACCGGGTGTTGAGAACCGACGGGAAAACCTGGCTGGCGAAAATGGAGCTGCCGCAGATCACCATGGAGATGCCGGTCGCTTGGGGCGGCGATTATGTGCAGCAACTGGCCGTCGCCGCCAGCGACGCGGTGCCGACCACGGAAGAAGCCAAAGCAGCCAACAAAGCGCTGTGGGAACTGGTCGAGCCCTACGACGGTTTCGAACGCTGGCTGGAATGCGTTCGCCGCGCCGTCCGGTGCCCGACCGACGGCCTGTGCCGCCTGGTCGATTACAAAGACTGCACCGGCTCCACCAACCCTCTCGACCACCTCTTCGGCCATGCAGCCTACACGCGGATGAACGCGATGCTGTTCAATACGAGCGAAATCGTGCGTACGCTGTACGCTCCAGGTAGCGGCTAGCTCCCGACTCGATTCTCACAAGGCCGACGCGAGTGGGCTGGCATGCGATTCCCCGTCCATTCACCGGGTTGGGCGCCCTTCCGCGCCCCCATCAAGAGAACCAGTTGTAGCGAAGAATGCACCAAATCCCCCTCACGCCGTCCTTCCAGGTGATTTTCTTCCCTTCTTGATACGTGCGCCCATAATACGAAATGCCCACCTCATAGATCCGCCACCCACCTTCGGCGATTTTTGCCGTGATCTCCGGTTCAAACCCAAACCGATCTTCTTGCAGCGCGATGGTGTCCAACACCTCTTTACGGAACGCCTTATAGCCCGTCCATACATCGGACAGGTTGAGATTCGTCAGCATATTGGAAAGTGTCGTCAACGTCTTATTCGCGACGTAATGCCAAAACAGCAGGACGCGGTGGGGGCCGGCCATGAATCGCGAGCCGTAGACGACGTCCGCGACGCCCCGCTCGATAGGATCGAGAAGCTGGGGATAGTCTCGGGGATCATATTCGAGGTCGGCATCCTGCACGATCACGATCTCGCCGCGCGCCGCTTGGAATCCGCGCCGGAGCGCCGCCCCTTTGCCGCGGTTGCGTTCTTGGAACAGAACCCGAACATTTCCATAGCCTTCCTTACCGTCCTTCGAGACCGACTCCTGATGAGGCTGCGAAGACCGGGAGCTGAATCGCTCAAGAAGCTCCGCAGTTCCGTCGTCGGACCCGTCATCGACGACGATGATCTCCTTGTCGATCGGAACCGCACTCACTCTCCGTAGCACCTCCTCGATCGTCGCGCGTTCATTATAGACGGGGATGACCACCGACAGTTTGGGACGGTCACCCGCTTCCGGAGTTGCCATCGATGCAAGGACCTTTCCGACCCCCGCTTTTGAAGGGATCCATTGCCGTGAATCTCGGCGCCCCGTATCATGGAGCGCTCGCAATTGATTGCTCATTCTTGCTGGCGCGGCACTTCAAAGACATACACGCCGTTGCGTTGGAATAAGAGCTTCAGCGCCCGTGGTAACGCCTTCAGCCGCCGGTCCTGCTCTTCCGCTTCTTGCCCACGAAACGCGAGATACCCGTAAGCCTTGTGCAGGCGATGGAACTCGCGAACATTGAGAACCACGTGGGTAATCTCCTCTTCCGCCAGTCTGGCTGCGAGGGTTTCCGGCGAGGACGCTTCCGCGACCCATTGCGAGAGGGGGTGGAAATCCATCGCCGAAGGCGCAATCCCAGCACGGGCGAAATGATAGGGCCGGGTTTCCCCGATGAACAAGACACGGGCGTCCGGAGGCAACGCGGCACGAACGAATTCCGCAGCATGAAAGTGCTCCAGATTCCTGCTCAAGAAGCTGTGGCGCGTTTCCCGTCCCAGCGCGATCCGATCCGAGGAAAAGACCTGCATGTGTTGGTTAAGAAAACTCTGCGCGCCCAGAACGCCGGCAACTCCGAGGAGCGTTATCATGAACGCCTGGGCATACCCTCGAAGGCGCAGGCCGATGGCTGCAAGCGAAGCGAGACCGAGGGCAAGCACGGGAGCGAAAAATCGGACGGTGGGAGTGGTGAGCACCCAGCATGTCCCAGCGATCAACACAAAGACCGCTCCCGCATCGCCCCAGCGTTGGTGGCGGGTATCCCGACGGGCGAGCCTCGACAACACGGGCATGGCGAGGAGGACACCGGTCGAAAGAACCGCGACCGTGCCCGCGTCGCCCGCAGACCCGAATTGCTCCGGGTGTTGAAGAATGTCGAAGGGAAGGCGCAGGAGGTCCGCCGCTCCCAAGCTTGCCGATCCATAGGGCAAGTCGGCAAGCAAACGGGCCTGATTCTCGTCGTTCCAGCCGGTTCCCCCCAGCCACCGATAGGCCAATGGATAGACCGGATTGCCGGTAGACCGGAAGGCGCGAAGCCACCAAGGGAGCACGGCGCCCCAGGCCGCCAGTCCCGCTTTGAGCGCCTCCGTCCAGGTCCACCGCATCGCCAGAGCCGCGGCCAGCGCGGCGGCGACCCAAACCAGGCCGGTGAGTTTGAGCGTCGCGGCCAATCCGAGGAGCAAGCCCAGGGCGAGCCACGGCCGCGTGTACAGGTCCGGTCTGACGAGGATGAGGCTGCTGATCAGCACGGCGGTCGCGAGCCAGAGTTCCGCGAACGGCAAGGTCGCCAGAAACCACACTGTCGGCGACGCCGCCAGGGCGCAGACCGCAAGGACTACGCCTCGAACCGATGCGCAAGAGCCCGCAAGGGCGTGGGCCAGCGCCCACGCCGCCAGTGAACAGACGATCCACATCGAGAAATGCGTGGCACGCGCACCAAGGTCTCCCGCGAACGCCATGCCCCAGGCCAGCAGGACATCCGAGGCGTGCGGCATCAGGGTGTAGAACACCCACGGGGTATCCTCCAGACGGCCAGTCGCCAACGCTCGTTGAGGAATCACCAGATGATAGACCAGCTCGTCAAAGAAGATCGGAGGAATCGTCGCCCACAGCCAGGCGACAAGCCATGCAGCGCCTAGGACAAGTCCGGCCAGCGCTGGTCTCATCGGAGGCGGACCGTGTCCGAGGTTACGGACGGTTTGCATGAGACTCCGCAACCCGACCGCAATGCTTGGGAGAACCACAACGGGGCTGAACCAAAGCCCGCCTCCCATGGCCATCAGCGTAACGGCGAAGGAGAGCCCGGCGACACCGAGCCCCAACCGGGTGACGAGCCCGAAGACCGGACAACGCGCTTTGCGGTCGATCTCTCCGCACACCCGTGCGAACCATGCGCCGGCGCCGTACGCAGCCAGCAGAAACGACAGCGGCACCAGCAGAAGCGGTACCCGCTGAGCGTCTATGGAAGCCGTTCCGATCGCCAATACGCCAGACGCGACGACAAGGACCCATGCCGCTTCGGAGCGATACGCTGGCGAAACCACGTCTTCCATCAGACCAAGTTATCAGACTGGGTGATGAGGTGAATCATGGATGGATCATGGTTGTAGCAAATCCGCCCAGGTTGACAAGGAATTTGTCACAATAAAATAAAACGTTCCCCCCGGCTGCCGCCGGCCCGCGCGACATTCCAACTCCGATAGCCGCACCGTTCTCCCAACGGGAGATTCTTCTTCGTCGCTTTCCGTTGACCGCAGGGAGCCGGATGATTATTAGCCTGTTCGAAGAATTCTGAAGTTTCGCTCCGTAACGCATTCAACGCACGAGTCGCCGAAACCGTCAGGAGGACACGGATGTCGGCGGGAAACGTGGGCGAGCGGGGAGCGTGATCCGCCGGAGCGGTCTGTCGCCGAGGCTGACGGAGGGATACGATTGTGAAGTGGCACGTCTCTTTCAAAGGGTTCGAGGGCGGTTCGCGTCTCAGCCGGATGTTGGACCGGCTTCGCGCCACATTGGAGCGGCAGGTGAAAATATTCGCAGAGGATCTGGTCTATCTCCGCGGCGTCATCGAAAAGCATGCGACGCGGATGCTGTTCCGGGTGTCTTTGCTGCTGGATGTGCCCGGGCGAACTTTGGTGGCGAAGGAAGAGCGGCCGGAGGCGGAGCTCGCGCTCAAGGACGCATTCCAGGAATTGGAGCGCCAGCTCAAAAAACATAAAGCGTTTCTCCGCCGGGAGCCGATCTGGAAGAGACGAGAAGGACGCAAGGAACCGGCACAGGCCGTAGAAACCAGATCGCTGCCGCTGCCGGAACGCGAACGCATGGCGCTTCTGGACGTTGTCCACACCCATTTGGACAAACTCTACAGCTTTGCCCGCCGCGAGATCGCCGCGCACCTCGCTTCAGGTCAGCTCCTGCCTGGCCAAGTGACGGCCGAGGACATCGTAGACGCGGTCGTGTTGCGCGCGGCCCGCGATTTTCATCGGCGTCCGGAGACGCTTCCCATTGACCGCTGGCTGTTGAAGATGGCGATCGAACAGGTCGAGGCGGAAGTGGAACGGCTGCGAAAGACCGGACGGGACGCCCGGCTGGAAGACACGGCCAGCAGGCGGGCTTCGGAGGACGAGATCTACGACTTCTATCAACCAGATGAGGTCCTTCGGCTCGAGGATCTCGTGCCCGCTCCGTTTATCCCGACGCCGGAACAAGTGTTCGAGAGCCGCGAACTCCAGCGGTATATCAATCAAACGCTCGCGCAGCTTCCGAAGCGCTGGCGCCTAGCGTTTGTGCTCCACCATGGAGAAGGCTGTTCCATCGCGGAAACGGCCCACTTATTGGAGATGACTGAGAGAGACGCCGCGGAGGCGCTCGAACGTGCGCGCGTCTTCCTCAGCCAGAAGCTGGCTGAAGTCCGCCTGGCCGTTCCTGCGTAGCGACGGACCGGCATCATGAGAACACGAATGCTTTCCTGCAGTCGGACCGTGACATTACTCACCGCCTATCCGTTCGGCTTGCCCGACGGACAGATGGATCGCAAGGTGCGCCGGCATCTGCGCGCATGTCCTCGATGCGCGTCGTGGGCACGCTCCATGCGAGCGGCGGTGGCGTTCTTCGGCACCGCTCCCACGATCGAAGCGCCGGCCTCCGTGCGCCGGCGGGTCGAAGCCGTGTTGGGCAGCACGTCCGGTTCGACGGTCGCCAGGAAGGAAACATGATCACGCGCTCGGACATCGACACCTTATTGGCCAGAGAACCGACTCCCGGGAGCCCCGTGCTCAGCGCGTATCTCGACGTGGACCAAGCCCGGCCGGCGAATCTCAATCGGGGGTTTGAGGTTGCGCTGGACAACATGCTGCGCTCACTCGAGCGACAACTTGCCCAGACTCCGTTCCTGCGAGAATTCGAGCGGGACGCTGCGCGCGTGCGGACGCTTGTAGGTGAGTATGTACCGTCCGCCCAAAGCCTGTGCATCTTCTGCGACGAATCGGAGCATTTTCTGTGGTGGCGCGAGCTGCGCGTCAGGTTACGCAACGATGTGTTCTGGAGCGACACCCCGTTCGTCCGCCCGCTGTTGGACGCGCTGGATGAGCACGAACGGTACGGGGTGATCCTCACCGACCGTGCCCGCGCGCGTCTCTTTACGGTGTTCCTGGGAGAGATCGCAGAACACACGGGCGTGTTCGCAGCTAGGGATGTCCATCGAGTGAAGAGTATCGGGACCGACCGGCTGTGGTCGCACCAACAGTTTCAACGCAAAGCGGACATGCACGCCCTGTGGCATCTGAAATGCGTAGCCCGGGAGACGGATCGGCTCTTCACTGAGTACGCCTTTGACCGGCTGGTGTTGGCCGGCCCGACGGAAGCGACGGCCGAATTGCGAAGGCTGCTCCCTAAACGCCTCCGGACACGGGTAGTGGCGGAACTGCCTCTGCCGATCGACGCTGGTCCCTCCGATGTCCTGAACGCGCTCCTGCCCGTCATCCAGCACGTCGAACGGGCGTACGAGCACGAGTTGGTCGAATCGTTGATCGCCTCGGCTAGCAAAAACGAGCGTGCGGTGATCGGGCTGGATGACACCCTGGTTTTCATCCAGGAGGGCCGCGTCTGGCAACTGGTGCACGCCGAGGGAATTCAGAGCGAGGGATGGGAGTGTGAGCATTGCGCAGCCCTCTTTTCACAGGGACGGGACATGTGCGCCTATTGCAACGGCCGTCTTCGTCAGGTGCCCGATCTCGTCGCCCGAGCAGCCGAGCGCGCCTTTGAACAGGGCGCCGCAGTCGAACAGGTACGAGGAGAAGCTGCGGCGAGACTGCGGGCGGCCGGGGGTATCGGCGGATGGCTTCGCGGGTGAACGACGTCCACGACGGGAAAACCGGTCCGTGAAAAAGGCGACGGCCCCGCGACTCGATCGGTTGACCATGCGATCCCTGGAAGATCGGGTTGCGGCTTTGACCGCGCGGCAATGGCCCTCCCAACCCGCGGCTCGTGCACCCAATTGCCCAGCGCACTCCCGGAAAGCTTCCGGGCGGTCTTGTCTGGCGGAGAGCGACGCCGCCCTTCTTCCACGGGACCCATTCGACTTACAATTGCGCAGGGAGATTGAACGCCGAGATCGGGTGTCCGACCGGAGTCTCTCTGGGACAAGAACCGGGTGCATCGTGGCAGAGCAAGCAGTCCGCATATTCGCCTGTACAAGACGGTGGATGGTCCGGCCCTGGCATCTCGCGGCCTGCGCGGTCTTACTCGGATTCCCGGCCGGCTGTTTGAGTCCGGTCGCGCTGCACCGGGCGATGCTGGAATACGATCGGAGCGTCGCGGAGGCGGAGAGCGAGATGCTGTTGCTGAATATCGCGCGGCTCCATCAGGAAGCGCCGGTGCATTTCACGGTGACCTCGAACATCGCCGCCACATTCGACTTTCGCTCCAACGCCGGCGTGAGCGGCCAGATTTTCGAGCGTGGAGGGACCGCATTTTCTCGAAACACATACGGGCTGACCCTTGGCGCGTCTGTGGCGGAAAATCCGACGATCAGCATTGTGCCGATCCAAGGAGAAGAATTCGCCAGGCGGATCCTGACCCCGTTGGACCATATGAAATTCGACTTTGTGGTGCACGAAGGTCGCAATCTGCACCTGCTGCTGCGGCTGATGGGGCGCGCATTCTATCTCGATGAACCGAGCGGACGCCGCCTTATCGTGAACGATCCGGCCAAGCCAGGTGATTATGAGGAGTTTCGACGCCTGGTCATGCACCTGGCGGCACTCCACGAGGCTAAGGCGTTGTTCATTGGGCCGTTGCGCTATGAAGAAGAGCAAGAGGCCCTCTTGCCGCAACCGCCCACGGCGACTGAAGTGCTCGGCGCGTTGACGCATGGATATCAGTGGAGCAAAACAGGACCGGATGGCCATTACGTGCTCCGTCGGCAGGTCACGGGACGCACGGTTATCACGAACATGAACCCGGAGCACTTACCCAACGCCGAGCGAAAACGCTGGCAGGACAGCGCGGTTCAGGCGCCGCCGAACGCGATCCTGATCGACATTCGCCCTGAAGGCCCTGGCGGAACCTATGCGTTTCGCGGCCTGATCAAGCTTCGAAGCCTGTATGAAATCCTGAACTTTGTGGCGCACACACTGGCACAGACACCTGAATACGGGGTCGAGCCCGATCCACGGAGCCGCTTTCACGGATTGAACCCGGTGCGCACGCTTGCGATCCACACAAGCGAGTCCGCTCCCGCAGACGCCGCTTTGGCGGTCATGTATAACGGGCGCGTCTATTGGATCGCCAGTGACCCAACGGCAAGCTGGGACCGCGAAGCGTTCGCGCTGGTCTATCAATTGTTCCAATTGACCGTCACCGACGTCTCCCGTGCCATGGTCCCTGCCATTGCCATCTCCAAGTAACCCGTTCTCCCGCCTCCGCAGAAGCCCCGTCATACGCGGGTCGCGCGCTACGGATGGGCGGCGCGCCAATTTTTCCCCGCTCCCACATCTACCTTCAGCGGCACCGAGAGCCCCAACTTGGGCCCGACAGCTTCCATCTCGGTTTTCACAAGCTGCTTCGCATGAGCCAGCTCGTTCTCCGGCGTCTCGAAGATCAGCTCATCGTGGACCTGAAGGATCATCTTGGTGCCAGGCAGTTCGGCACGGAGCCGTTTGTGGACGTCGATCATGGCGACTTTGATCAGGTCAGCCGCGGAGCCTTGAATCGGGCTGTTCACCGCCATGCGCTCGCCGAAGTTGCGCTGGGTCGGATCGGCGCTCTGCAGTTCGGGGATCGGCCTTCGGCGGCCGAGGATCGTCGTGGTGTATCCTTTCTCTTTGGCCTCGGCGATAGTGCGATCCAGCAGGGCTTTCACGCCCGCGTACCGCTCGAAGTATGTGTCGATGTATTTCTTCGCCTCGGTCTGCGAGACGCCGATGTTCTGCGCCAGACCGAACGGGCTGATCCCGTACACGATCCCGAAGACGACGGTCTTGGCCGCCCGCCGCATCTCTCGGGTGATCTGCTCCGGCGGCAGCCGGAAAATCTCCACCGCCGTCGCCGTGTGAATATCTTCGCCCCGCTCAAATACCCGCAACAACCGCTCGTCCTGGGAGAGATGGGCGAGAATGCGCGGCTCGATTTGGCTGTAGTCGGCGCACAACAGCAGATGGCCGGGCGGTGCGATGAAGGCTTCGCGGATCCGGAGTCCGTATTCTCCTTTCACAGGAATGTTCTGCAAATTGGGCTCGGTCGAAGACAGGCGCCCGGTCGCGGCCACGGTCTGGTTCAAGGACGTATGCAGCCGGCCCGTCTCGGGATTGACGAGTTGTGGGAGCGCATCGACATAGGTGGACTTGAGCTTGCTGAGGCTGCGATAGTTGAGAATCAGCGCCGGCAGTTCATGTTGCGTCGCCAACTGCGTCAACGTGTCTTCGTCGGTCGAATAGCCTGTCTTGGTCTTGCGGATCGGCGTGAGGCCCAGCTTGTCGAAGAGCACGGCCGCGAGCTGTTTGGGCGAATTGATGTTGAATTCCCCCCCCGCGAAATGCGCGATCGTTTCCATCATCCGATCGAGCTCCCGTTCCAACTCTTTGCTGAGCTGATCGAGCGCCCGCACGTCGAGCAGGAACCCGTTGCGCTCGATCTCGGCCAGCACCGGCACGAGCGGCATTTCCACGTCTTCGAAGAGTCGCCAACTTCCTTGCTCTTGCAGCCGTTCTTTCTGCAGCGGCACGAGCCGGAGGATCACCGACGCCGATTCGGCCGCCAGCTCGGCCGTCCGCTGTTCGGCTTCGTCGCCGGGCTCGTCGAACAACCGCCTCGACGTTTCGTTTTCGGTTGACGCGGTCGCCTGTCCGACCCCCAGCCGATAGCCGAGCAGGTCCATCGCCACCGTCTCCAGCGAATGGGACCGGCGATTGGGGTTCAACAGATAATCGGCGATCATCGTATCGAACCAGGGCGGCCCCAGCTCCCATCCGGCCCGGCCCAAGGCGAGTAGAGCCAACTTCAGATCGTGCACCGCTTTGAGCCGTGTCGGACTCTGGAGCAGATCGGCCAGCGGCTCCAGAAGCGCATGGACTGGGTCAGGCCGACCGGCGCGAAGCGACTCCGGGTGAGGTGGTGCGGCAAAGACCGTCACGCCGTTGGACACGCTCACGGCGAGGCCCTGGAGGATTGCCCGCACTCCCGCCGGTTCCGGGGTACCGTCTGCGCCGCTGCAGACGCATTGGAGCGCCACCATATCCGTATCCCCGACCGTATCGACGAAACGTCGCGCATCGGCCGAATCCTTGATCATGCGGACCTCGGAGCCAAGCGCGTCGCCGACGGTCCCGGCCGACTGGAGCGTTTTGAGCAAGCTGGTGAACTCGAGCTCCCGCAGCAGGGCAATCAGTTCTTCCCCATAGGCTGGCCGGACGGCAAATTGTCCCGGATCGAATTCGAGAGGCGCGTCCGTCTGAATCGTCGCGAGCCGCCGACTCAAGCGGGCGTTGTCCGCCTGTTCGATCAGCAAGGCTCTGGTCCTTGGGGGGGTGACCTCCTCCACACGCCGCAACAACTCGTCGATGCTGCCGAACTGTGTGATCAACTTAATCGCCGTCTTCTCGCCGATCCCCTTGACTCCCGGAATGTTATCGGTGGCATCGCCCATCAGCCCCATCACCTCCACGACCCGGGTCGGCTCGACGCCGAACCGTTCGCGGCACTCGGCTTCGCCGTACCATTTGTCCTTGACCGGATCGTAAATGCGGACATGTGGTGTCAGCAGTTGGAACATATCCTTGTCGCCGGTGACGATGACGACGTCGAACCCCGCCGCCTCCGCCTTGCGTGAGAGGGTGCCGATCAGATCGTCCGCCTCATAGCCGGCCAGTCGCACGGCGGGGAGCCCGAATGCCTCCACCACGCGATGGATGTACGGCATCTGCGCACTCATTCCCTCCGGCATCGGCGGCCGCTGGGCCTTGTAATCCTTGAACTCATCGTGGCGCAGGGTCGGTCCCTTTTCATCGAACACCACGGCCAAGCCGTCCGGCCGATGCTCGCGGAGAATCTTCATCAGCATCGTGGTGAAGCCATAGACCGCGTTGGTCTGGAGGCCCTTAGAATTCGACAACGGCGGGAGCGCGAAGAAGGCACGATAGACGTAGGCGCTGCCGTCGATGAGATAAAGCACGGGCATGTCAATTTTGTCTGTCTGGTTGATACGGTTTCTACGGATCGCCTTTCACCGTCAGCGGCGGCTTGCCGAATTTTTTCCGCATCGCGTTGATGGCCTGGAGCACGGTCGGCTGCCCGATCAGCTTCGCTTCCAAGCGGCGCTTGCCGGGAAAATCCATCAATGAGACGCCGATCAGCATCGTCAGAATCCCTTGACCCGGCAGAAACAGCATGGCGACACCGGCCAGGAAGAAAATCACGCCAATGGCGTTCTTGGCAATCAGCCCGATCATCCGCAGAATCGGGTGTCGGTCTTTCATCCAGGTCCTCGGCACGCGGACATCGAAATAGTCGGCCGGAAGCCTGACCAACACATACGGAATGGCGATAAGGGTCCCGATAAATCCGACCACCGACAGAACGGCCAGCCAGGCCAGGATGGTGTCCCACGACAGCGCTTCCATCGGGCGCGCATCCTAGCAAAGGCTTCCAGAAAAAGTCATGAGGCTACTTTGACTTTTTCCGTATCTTCCGGCGGGCTATAATCCGCAGCCGTGAAGCCGTTGATGCTGACCGGCGAAGACCTGACGCTCGCGTCCTTCTACGACGTCGTGGTGGGCCGTCGCCCGGTCCGGCTGGCTCCCCTCGCCAAGCGCCGTATGACGGCCGCCTACCAGGTGATCAAGCGGGTGGCGGCGCGTTCCGACCCCGTCTACGGTGTTACGACTGGTTTCGGCAAGCTGGCCGATCAGCGCATCTCGCCGTCCGACATCCGTCAACTCCAGATGAATCTGGTCCGCAGCCACGCCGCCGGCGTCGGCGATCCGCTCAGCCGCGAAGAGACGCGCGGTATGCTGCTTCTGCGCGCCAACGTGCTGGCGCGGGGACACAGCGGCGTCCGACCCGCGATCGTGGAGTCGCTGTTGACCCTGCTCAACCATGATGTCCTGCCAGTGATCCCTTCCCGGGGATCGGTCGGTGCGAGCGGCGATCT
The DNA here is from genome assembly GCA_035573855.1 of Nitrospiraceae bacterium. Lineage (GTDB taxonomy): Bacteria > Nitrospirota > Nitrospiria > Nitrospirales > Nitrospiraceae > DATLZU01. The sequence continues at coordinate 32,117 of DATLZU010000035.1, read as the reverse complement.
TGCCCCGCTCGCCCACCTTGCGCTGATTTTGATCGGAGAAGGCGAAGCCTTCGTCGGTCCGCGCCGCGTGCCAGGACGGGCCGCGCTTGCGCAGGTCGGTTTGAAGCCTCTACACTTGGAGGCGAAGGAAGGGCTGTCGCTCCTCAACGGCACCCAGGCGATGCTCGCGGTCGGGTTACTGGCCTTGCGCCGTTGCGAGCTGCTGGTCGACGCCGCCGATGTGGCTGGCGCCCTGTCACTGGAAGCTTTGAAAGGGACGCCGGTCGCGTTCGACCCGCGCATCCATCGACTGCGTCCGTATCGGGGGCAACGCACCGTTGCGGCTAATCTGCGGGCCCTCGTGGCCGGGAGCGAGATCCGCATTTCGCACCTGCGCTGTCCCCGCGTGCAGGATGCCTATAGTCTCCGCTGTATGCCGCAGGTACACGGTGCTGTGCGTGACGCACTCGATCACGTCCGCGGAACCTTGTGCATCGAAATGAACAGTGTGACGGACAATCCTTTGGTTTTCGCCGAAGGGGAGGAAGTGCTGTCCGGCGGAAATTTTCACGGGCAGCCGCTCGGTCTGGCGCTCGACTATTTGGCCATCGCCATGACCGAACTGGCCAGCATCTCCGAGCGGCGCATCGAACGTCTGATCAATCCCGAGTACGGCGATTTGCCTCCGTTCCTAAGCCCGGACCCGGGACTGAACTCCGGTTTCATGCTGGCGCAGGTCACGGCCGCGGCTTTAGCCTCGGAGAACAAGGTGCTCTCGCACCCGGCCTCGGTCGATTCGATTCCCACCTCCGGAAACCAGGAAGATCACGTCAGTATGGGCATGGGATCGGCGTTGAAGTTGAAGCAGATCCTGTCCAACACGGAACACATCCTGGCGATCGAACTGTTGTGCGCGGCTCAGGGAGTGGAATTCCATCGCCCCTTGCAACCCGGCGCAGGAAGCCGCCGGACCCTTCAACTCATCAGGCAGCGGGTTCCGCGCGTCGTGCAGGACCGTGTTCTGGCGCCCGACATCGAGCGGGTCCGGAGCTTGGTGGCGAGCGGCGCGCTGACCACCGTGCTCTCCGATTCGAAGCGCAGACGAAGGAGACCGTCATGAACGACCGGAGCCCAATTCTCTGCACGCTGAGACGGACACTTGTGACCGGCTTGCCGACTCTCCTGTCAGTCGTCCTGGCCGGAGCAGCCGGCACGATTCCCATGTTCGCAACCCGGTCCGTCGCCGCCGAGAGCGACGACCTGATGGTTGAAGTGAGCAAGAGAGGGACAGTCAGCTCAGGCACCTTCGCGAAAGAAGTCTCCATTCGGAAAGGCGCCAGGGAGTGGTTCATGATGATCGAGGTCACTCCTGAGAACACTGTGGTGGTCCGTCAGGAAAAAGACAACGAGACCTACATCGTGGACGAGAGCGAGAACCACGACCGCGCCATGACCTCGGGGGAAGTGGACGCTGCCATCGACGCCTTCATCAACGGGGTAAAAGCCCAGGTCAAGACGGAGAAACAGAAATGATCCGGGCGTCGCGCGGGCCGACGCTCTCCTGCAAAGGCTGGCCGCAGGAAGCTGCGCTCCGCATGCTGATGAACAACTTGGACGACGAGGTCGCGGAGAACCCGCGCGATCTCATCGTCTACGGCGGGAGCGGCAAGGCTGTGCGCAACTGGGACGCCTACTACGCCATCGTCCGCGAGCTGCAAGCCTTGGACCACGATCAGACCCTGCTCGTGCAATCGGGCAAACCGGTGGGCGTTCTTCGCACACATGAGTGGGCGCCGCGGGTATTGATCGCCAATTCCCACCTGGTCAGCCGATGGGCCACCTGGGAAGAGTTCCATCGGCTGGAAGCGTTGGGCTTGATCATGTTTGGCCAGATGACAGCCGGATCGTGGATGTACATCGGCACGCAAGGCATCGTGCAAGGGACATACGAAACGTTCGCCGCGGCGGCGGCGAAGCATTTCGGCGGCGATCTCGCGGGACGATTCGTCCTGACCGGCGGCATGGGGGGCATGGGTGGCGCCCAGCCGCTGGCCGCCACTATGAACGGCGCCGCCATTCTGTGCGTCGAAGTGGATCCACTCCGGATCGAACGTCGGATCAAGACCCGCTATTGCGACCGGATGACCGCTTCGGTGGACGAGGCGCTTGCCTGGGTCATGGCGGCCCGGGCGAAGAGGGAGCCGTTGTCCGTTGGGTTGGTGGGCAACTGCGCGGAGGTCCTGCCCGACCTTGTGCGTCGCGGCGTGGTGCCGGACCTCGTCACGGATCAGACTTCGGCCCACGATCCGCTCAACGGATACATCCCGGCCGGTCTTTCCCTCGCTGCGGCGGCTGAGTTGCGGCAAAGCAAGCCGTCCGAATATGTCGAGCGGGCGTTGGATTCGATCGCGGCACATGTGCTGGCCATGCTGGCTATGCAAAAATCCGGCGCGATCGTGTTCGACTATGGCAACAACATCCGGACGATGGCATTTCAGCGGGGTGTCAAAGACGCCTATGCGTTTCCCGGTTTCGTACCCGCCTATATCAGGCCCCTGTTTTGCGAAGGCACGGGGCCGTTTCGCTGGATCGCGTTGTCGGGCGACCCCTCGGACATCGCGGTCATCGATCAAGCGGCCCTGGAGCTGTTCCCAAACAACGCACGGCTGCAACGGTGGATCACGCTGGCGCGCGAACGGGTGGCGTTCCAGGGGTTGCCGGCGCGGATCTGTTGGCTGGGATACGGTGAGCGCGCAGCGATGGGTCTTCGGATCAATGAGCTGGTTCGCATCGGCAGGCTCAAGGCGCCGGTCGTTATCGGCCGCGATCATCTGGACGGAGGCTCGGTCGCTTCTCCCCATCGAGAAACGGAAGCCATGCGCGACGGCAGCGACGCCATCGCCGACTGGCCCATCCTCAATGCGCTCTTGAACACCGCCTCCGGCGCGTGCTGGGTTGCGCTTCACCACGGCGGCGGCGTGGGGATCGGCTACTCTTTGCACGCAGGCCAGGCCACAGTGGCGGAGGGCACGCCGGAAGCCACTCGAAAGATCGAGCGCGTGCTCACGAACGATCCGGCCCTCGCTATTCTGCGGCACGCCGACGCCGGATATCCCGAGGCGATTACCGCGGCCGCGCGTCATCGCCTGGACATCCCCATGACAAAATCTTCCTAGGCGCCAGCGTCCGCGGCTTGTGAAGGTTTTGACGCCGACGGTATAATCACCTCCCACGAGCCGAGGAAAAACCCGTGCAACAGAAACCCAAATTCGTCATCTTCGCCCACAATGCGACCTACGACAAACTCCACCAGGTCGCCACCTTGGGGCTGACCGCCGCCGCAATGGGCAAAGACGTGATCGTCATCCTGTTGTTCTGGACGATCAAGAAATTGGCCCAGGGACGGATCGACGAGATCGATTTTCCATCGGAATATATGGGCTCGGCCGAAGAAGTCCGCCGACTCCTGCAAGAAAAAAAAGTTCCAAAAATTTCAGAGATGTTCCAGGAAGCCCGCCTGGTAGGACGTTTTCGCGTGATCGCCTGCAGCGCCGGACTCGAATATATGGGCGTCGATCCCACCGCCGTGGCCAAGAACGTCGATGAAATCCTTGGCCTGCCCGCCATTCTCACTCTCACCGCCGACGCGGAAACGAAGCTGTTCATCTGAATATGCTTCTGGTTTGTCTCGTTTGGCAGGTTTATTTGGTTTAACCGGATAAACCAGACAAACCAAACAAACGCGTCCTTTTCCTCTAACGGGATTTCGCCACCCCCACCCGCTCGCAATATCGGGTGAGCTTGCACCGGCTACAGTAAGGAGAGACCGGCAGGCAGAGATTCTGCCCGAATGGCACGAGTAAGTCGTTGTAAGTAATCCAGTATCGCCGCGGCAGCTTCTTGCGGAGGGCCTCCTCCGTCTGCTCCGGGGTGTTCGTCCTCACGTATCCCCAACGGTTGCTGATCCGATGAACATGGACGTCCACGCAAATGCCGGGCTTTTGATAACCGACCGTGACGACCAGATTGGCCGTCTTCCTTCCGACCCCGGGCAAGGTGAGCAGTTCATCGATTGAGTCGGGCACCCGACCGCCGTAGCGATCCAACAGCCGGCGGCAAATCTCGTGGATCTGTTTGGCCTTGGTGCGGTAGAACCCGACCGGATAGATGGTCCGCTCGATGCGCTGCCTGGGCAGTTCCAGCATGGTGGCCGGATCGGCGGCCAAGGCAAACAGCCGCGCACTGGCTTCGGCGGTCGTACGGTCCTTGGTCCGGAGGCTGAGCAGGCAGGAAATCAAAATTCGGAATGGGTCGCGACCGGATTCCTTGGCCACGACGCCCACCACAGGGTCTTGCCACCGCTGCACTTCCTTGCGCAGGATGCGCAGCACGGCATGAATCTCCTCGTCACGCATGCTAACGCGGGAGGTCGCGAACAACCCGAAAGGCAAAAACCGGCGCGGGGAGGGGAAAGGCTGCGAGGGAGTCAGTCCATCCGACGCTTGGCGAGCCACTTCTGCCGGCGCCGCTGAGCTTCGCGTTGCTTGGCCTTCTTGCGTACGCTGGGTTTCTCGTAGAACCGGCGCCGCTTCAGCTCACGGAAAAGCCCTTCTCCGGCCAGCTTTTTTTTGGCGACCTTCAGCGCCTTTTCTACATTGTTGTTGAATACCTTGATTTCCATGTCACTCTGCCTGCGCCCTTCCCGTGGAACAATCACCCACCTATTAGGTTTAGGTTGCTTGTGCAAAATCGCGAGGGGGGAAGTATATCACAAACGTTTCAGGTCCTCAAGGCTCCGTTCGACAGCCTGAAGCTTCGTCTTGAGGTGACTGGCAACATCTTGATTTGTTAGCGATTTTAGATTTACCGCCGCATTCTCCCTTGCACCCTCAATCGCTGCAACCGCCATCCACAGACCGACCTTAACGTCCGTGGCGACGGACGGCTTGACGCGGCGAAGCAGCGAGCGCAAGAGCTCCCCGGTTTCCGCCGTCAAGGTCGCAGTCTCCAACGGCACCTCCGTGGCCTTTTGTAAGGCCGCCGTGACAGCCTCGGCTCTCACCGGATCGGTCTTCGGCAAGCGATACGCGCGCAGCACGGTCTCGTAGGCGTCGGCATCGGCTTGCATCAACTGTCGCAACTTGTCGCGTAGCTCCAGAAGGCGGAGCTCGATCCTCGCCCAATCGAGATCCGGCTTCGAAGCCGCCGGGGAGTCCGCCGCTGCACCGCCGCTCCGCGGTGGTCCGATCCGACACCCCATTACGCCGAGCGCCGCCGCCAGGGCGCCCGCCAAGGCCGCCACGCTTCCGCCCCCCGGCGTCGGTGTACCGGCGGAAACGGCGGCCAAGAAAGCCGTCATTGAAGCGGCCCATTCGGCGGAAGACGTTGGCGCGGTCCGCTCCAAAGACGATCCGCCCTGCGCGATCGCGTTCGCCAGCCGCGTCTCCAGCACCTGACTCGAATCGAAGCGTTCCAGTGCGAGAAACCACTGAGCCGCGTGAAGCAGCGCCTGTTGCGGCACCAACCCGACGATCTCGCTACCGGCCACCTGCACGCCGCGCATCTCGGCTTCCCGCCTCACCGCTTCAAACGCAGCGTGGATCGGCGTCTCCTCGAAATTGGTCAAGTTCATAGAGACCTGCACGAGCCGGCGGCTCGCCAGCTCGACCCCGATCGCCTTCACGTAAGGCAGCCCGCCGCTGGAGAACCGCACTTTCTTGGCGATCGCTTTGGCGGTTTCCAGGTCACCGGTGTTCAAATTGACGTTGAACGCGATGAGTGGGGGGCGCGCGCCGACGACGGTCACCCCCGCGGTCGGATGGGGCGCAGGCGGCCCGAAATCCGGTCGCCAGGCCGGATCGTGACGCATCCGTTCGGCCAGCCCTTCCAGCCCTCCCTTCCGGATCGCCTCCAAATTCGTGCGATGCGGCGCGCTGGCCGCCCGTTCATAGAGGAACACGGGAATGTTGAGCTCGGTCCCGATGCGGCGCCCGACTTCGCGCGCGAGAGCGACACAGTCGTCCATCGTGACGCCGCGAATCGGTACGAAGGGGACGACATCCGTGGCACCGACTCGCGGATGCCCCCCCTGATGCCCACGGAGGTCGATTAAGCCAGTCGCGGCGCGGGTGACCTGAAAGGCCGCTTCCGCGACGCTGTGGGGTGAGCCGGCGAAGGTCATGACCGCGCGATGATGGTCATAGTCCATCTCCTGATCGAGCAGGAAGATGTCCCTAATCGACCGGATCGCCGCCACCAGCGCCGCAATCGTCTCCGGGTTCCGGCCTTCACTGAAATTGGGAACACATTCGACAATGTGGTCCATCGCTGACGCTCCGGGCGAGAGGCGCTGGCTATAGCCCCTCACCCCGTTTCGAAAATATGAGACGCCCTTTCTTGATCGCCAGTCTGCAGTGATTCATGCCGAAGTAGTACGGAATCTCTCGGTAGTCGTCCACGTCCATCACCGTAAGGTCCGCTTGCTTCCCTGGCTCCAATGACCCCACACGATCGCCGCGGCCAACGGCATAGGCGCCGTTGATCGTGGCGGCCACGATCGCCTCCGCCGGTGTCATGCGCATCTGGGAACAAGCCAAGGCCAGAATCATCTGCATGTTCAGGGTGGGGGAACTGCCCGGATTGAAGTTGGACGCGAGCGCAACCGGCACGCCCGCATCGATCAGGCGGCGGGCCGGAGGATACCGACCGGAATTCAGATGCAGAACGCTGCCCGGCAGGAGCGTGGCGATCGTCCCGTGTTTCCGCAATCGTCGTATATCGGCGTCGCTCACATGATCGAGGTGATCGACCGAGACGGCCCCCATTTCGGCCGCCATACGGGCCGCCCCGGTATGCGCAAGCTGCTCGGCGTGTAACTTCAGCTTCAAGCCTGCCTGAGCGGCGGCTGCCAACAGGGTCCTTGCTTCCGCCACTGAAAAATATCCGCGATCGCAAAACACGTCGAAACAGTCCGCCAGCTTCCTGCGCACGACTTCAGGGATGAGGCGCCGGACGATGAGACGAAGATACGCCGTCCGTCTGGGCTTGAGTCGAGCCGGTACATCATGGATGAGCAACGTCGGGATCAACTCGCCTATGACGCGGCAGGCGGTTTCCTTGATCGCCCGCAGCATTTTCAGTTCCTGCGCCGGCTCAAGACCGTATCCGCTCTTGATCTCAAGAGTCGTCGTGCCGTGCTCGACAAACCGGCCGACCACCTCCATGAGCCGCCGGATCAATTTCCGCTCACTCATCGTTCGTATCTGCCTGGCGCTGGCTTGGATGCCCCCGCCTGCTTCAGCGATCTCGCTGTACGTAGCCCCGCGGATTCTGGCTTCGTATTCGTCCACACGCGACGCGGCAAACAGCGCATGGGTGTGGGAATCGACAAAGCCGGGCAGAACGACTCCACCGCGCAGATCGATGCACTCGGCCCTGCGGGCCGCCAGGGATCGCGTGACACGGTCCAGCGGGCCAACCAGCTCGATCGTCGCGCCGTGGATCAGCACGGCGCCGTTGCGAATCAACCCCGGCTCGCCCATGGCCCCGCCGCTTCGTGGGCTGGCGGTTCCCCGGAGCGTCAGAAGTTGGCGGCAATTGATCAACAGAAGCGGTCTCGTTCCGACCGATTGCAAGATTCGTCTCTTCGGCAGGCCGAATGGCGTCGATCGTCAAGACGATGATTACCCTAAAGTCGTCCCTGAGCCAAGTCAAGCGAGGCACAAGGACGCTGGGGGATGGGCGGAGAGTCCCGCTCAGCGGCCCGTGAGTGTAAGCGCACAGGCGGAACAACCGGCTATCGAGCATCGCCAACCGGAATGCACGGTCCCTTCTGGAGGCACGACATTATCGGTCGGCCGATAACGATGATACCAATAGCCGGCAAGAGAGGCTGCTTCGGTGGGCGACCGCGCGTAGGCGTACCAAAAATACCGATACCTGGACCCGTTTCGGAATCGAGCCAACGCGCTGGCCACATCGTCGGCGCTTAACCCGACGAAATCCGCCAGTCGGCCGTTTCTCGACAGAATAAAGGCGCCGGCCGATCGACGATTCACGAACAAATGAAAGAGTCGCAAACGATACGGTCCGGACATGAATGGCCTCCTCGGGGACGGGACGACGGATCTCCGAGCCCGTCTTCCGACCCGCCTTACCACAACACCGGTTCGGAGTCCTGCAGGCGCACAATGCGGATCTTCGACAGCGTCGCCAGCAGCAAAACCGAATTGGGGATCATCGTCGAGGCCGGCACACACAGGAGGGCTCGCCGGGCATGGGCCTGCACAGCCGCACGGTGCAGGCGACGCACATCGGCCAACGACAACGTCTCGCCGGTGTGACCGAAGATCGCGACGTTCTCCAGGAAGGAACTCACGAGGATCCCCACCTGCTGACCGGTGTCCGGATCGCAAAGCGCTCCGGTTCGCCCTCCATCCAGTTTGGCGGCAATCTCACTGGAAATCCTTTCGAGTTGTTCGTCCACGACAGGTGCAGACGTCGCCATTGGGAACCTCCTTGGTTGAGTCCATCCGTTCCGTGACGCTGCCGACTGATGCGGCTGATTGTGTCGACCGCGGAAGGGCGGGAGCGGTACCTGGAAAAATCCGGCCGAGACCATCGCGTTGAGAAGAAGCAACAGGCAGGTGCGTTGCTGCCGACTCCGACTCGCCATCCTTGACTGCCTCCCAAACGGGTGGCCTTTCAGGACTTAGCTAGGCAGCTTGTCGCCGATCCGGCAAGGAGAATCGAGCTGCGTTGTACCAGAGGGTTCCTTGCGTGTCAATGAAAAACTACTATATGCGGGGGGATTGAATTAGCTACAAACAATATCTTGGGGAAAGATTGAAGATAACCTGTTTCGATACTGTGGACGACTTGTCGATAAGGAAGCCGGTGCCTTGTTCCACAGTCGCGGCTTCATGATGCTCACTCTGCAAGCAAGCTATTTCGTTTTCTTGACAAAGGCCTTGTAGATTCGCTTGGACTGATTCTGCTCTTCTTCGAGGCCCAGCATCTCATGCCCGGTCGTTTGGCACCAGGCCGGCATGTCTTTCTTGATGCCCTCGTCGTCCGAGAGGACTTCCAAAACCTGACCCGGCAATAATTCCTTGATCTTCTTCGAGGTCATAATAATCGGCATCGGACAGAAATACCCGATGGTATCGAGTTTCACATCAGCCTGCATCATGCTCAAGCTCCACGTGGCAAGCGAGATGGGCGCGAAACGAGAAACGAGCCATACCTCCATTCTGGCCTTTCTCGCCAGTCCCGCATGTCTCGCTTGTCAAATAAACAGATTCACGCTGCCCTGCTTCGCTTCCGCCAGATAGGTGGTCACGCCCGCCAACTGGTCCACACCGTCGATCAGGGTCTCCTTCGAAACCCCCATCAAACCCATCGTGGTCGTACAAGCGATGAAGCGAACGCCGAGATCTTGGGCCATCTGCATCAACTCAGGGATGCCGGGCATGCGATGGTCCCGCATCACCTTGTGCATCATCTTGGTGCCCAAACCCCAAAAGTGAAACCGGGAAAGCGGCAACCGGCTCGCTCCTCCCTTGTTCAGCCATCCGAACATGCGGCGGAGCCAATCTTTCGCCGTCGTGGTCGCACCGTCCTTGCGGATGACGTTGAGGCCCCAGAACGTGAAGAACATGGTGACCTCCATGCCCATCGCCGCCGCACCGGTCGCGATGATGAAGGCCGCCATTGCGCGATCCATATCGCCACTGAGCAAGACAATTGTCACCTTGTCGGGCTTCGTCCGTTCCAGTTCCGCCAATGCGGCGGCCGGTTCGATCTGCGCAATACTCATGGCGTCACCTCAATGCTTTCTCTGGATGGATTACATCCCACGCACGCGAAAACTGCGCGAGGTGACTATATTCTCCGATTCTTCGCCTTGTCAAGGCGACCGCGCGCGAACGTTGCGCCAGCCGCGGTTCGCTCCGGAGCTTCGAATGCCGCCAGGCTTGACCATGCACTCACGGACCGCTATAGTCCGTCTTCAGTGTCTCCTCCATTCACATGGATCCATCTCACGTGCAGCGATCCTCCTCCATAAACCCCGAGACAGAGCACGAGACAGAGATCGGTTTCAGGCCGTCACGCACTGGTCCGCTTTTCGGTTTTTGGTATCCGGCTGCCCGCAGCTCGCAAGTGCGCGCCGGCAAGATGAAAGCGCAGGTGTTGCTCGGACAACCGCTCGTCCTCTGTCGGACACCGCAGGGCCGGATCGCTGCGCTCCGGGACATCTGTCCGCACCGAGGTATGCCGCTCTCGTTCGGGCGCTTTGACGGAGACCGCGTCGAGTGCGCCTACCATGGTTGGCAGTTCGATTTGCACGGTCGCTGCAAGCAGATTCCGTCTCTCGTGAACGGAACGCTCGAGCCAGAGAAAATCGGCGTCAAGGCTTATCCGTGCCAGGAGCAGGACGGCTACATCTGGGTCTACATGGTGGATGCTCGCGATCCGAATCGTCCCCGACCCGACGTACCGCGCCTGCCGGTTCCTTCCAAGCCCCATACTCTCCTCCATATCTCGACCATGTTGAACTGCACCATCGACGACGGCATCGTCGGACTGATGGACCCGGCCCATGGCCCGTTCGTGCATCACAGCGCCTGGTGGCGGACCCGGAAGAGCATCCACGAAAAGGCCAAGACCTTCGAGCCCATTCCCGGCGGGTTCCGGATGGTCGCGCATACACCCTCGCGTAACAGCGGTCCCTATAAACTGCTCGGCCTGGCCGGCAGCGGCCCCCTCACCACGACGATCGACTTCGTCTTGCCCAACCTGCGGTATGAATTCGTGCAGTGCGGAAAGTGGTGGGTGTCCACCCGCGCGACCGTCACGCCCATCACCGAACACGAATGCCGGATCGACTTCTGCGCCGCCTGGAACTGTTTTCGCTGGGTTCCGTTCGCCAAAACGCTGTTCCGGTTGTTCGCCGCGGCCTTCCTGAACCAGGACAAGCGCGCGATGGAACGTCAAGCCGTCGGCCTCCGGTACAAACCCGCCCTCATGTTGCTGGACGACGCCGACACACCCGCCAAGTGGTATTACAAATTGAAAGCGGCCTATCTGATCGCCGCGGAGACCGGCCAGCCTCTCGATCATCCGCTCAAAGGGCCGGTAACGCTGCGGTGGAGAAGCTGACCGTCGCGCTGCGTTTTACGATGATAACGCGATCCGCAAACCAACTGGGATGGCGGGCCGAATTGCTCGCTGCCGCCGTTGCTGGCCTAATGTGGGTTGCGACGGGCGGAGCCGACGCCGCCTCATCACATCGTTTCGCGACCGTGCCGGCGCTGGCCGTGAGCCCGACTTTCCAAGGGGTCGGCGGCGTTCACTACGTTGTCATCCAAGTCGATCAGAACGCCGGACTCAATGGACCCAGGGTTTTGTTCGACGAATCGTCGTTTCGCGGCGGCTCGGTCGTCGGGGAGGATTGGAAAGCCGCTGCACGGCTGGCTGTGATCGCCGCGGCGAACGCGCTCGGGCGGGATCCGCGCGGATGGACGGTCATCATCAAAAACCATGCGCCCAACACGGTGATCGACGGGGAAAGCGCGGGCAGCGCGGTCGCGGTAGGCGTGATGGCCGCCTGGCGCGGCGATCGGGTGCGACCGGACGTGGCGGTGACGGGCGCCATTACAGCGGACGGCCGGATTCTGGAGGTGGATGACCTGCCCAGCAAACTGGAGGCCGCGGCCGGGGCGAAGTTCACCACGCTGCTGGTTCCCCGCGGCCAAATACGAACTCCGCACGGGAGTCTCACGGAACTTGCCGCACAGCGGCAGATAACCGTGATCGAGATCGGGTCTCTGCAGGAAGCGTACGCCCTGATGACCGAAGCCCCGCCGTGACCGGGCTATTCAGTCTTCGCCTCGGCCAGGAGACTCATCGCGCGCCGGATCTGTTCGCGCGACCCGAGCAACACCACCACGTCTCCGGACTCCAGCCGCACTTTTTCAGACGGATTTGATTGGGTGATCCCGTCTCGCGTCCAGGCGATCACCGAGGCACCGGTTCGCGGCCGGATGGACAGTTCCGCCAGCGACTTTCCGATCGCCGGCGAGTCCTCATCGATTCGGCAGGTCTCCACTTCCACGTCGGTAAGCGTCCCGCCCCTCAAGTGATGCGCCAATTCCGGCAACTCGCTCCGCCGAAGCAAGGCATAGCCCTCGCGCCGGATCTGCTCCGCCTTCTGCACAATGAAGTCCTGCGGCATATTATAGGTGCGGAGCACCAGCGCGAAGATTTCGATCGACGTCTCGAACTCCTCCGGCACGACGTCGTCTGCGCCCAATTGATGTAGCTCGTCGAGTTCGCGGAGGTACCGGGTCCGGACGACGATGTGCAGCTTGGGATTCAGCGCCCGCGCCACCTGGACCGCCCGGCGAGTGGTGAAGGGATCGGAAAGCGCCAACACCAGCACCTTGGCCTCTTCTATCTTCATGTGTCGCAGCACGTTCGGGTTCGTCCCGTCTCCATAGAAAATGGGCACGCCGTGGCGCGATTCCCGCCTGACAGTATCGCCGTCGAGATCGAGGACGACATAGGGGATTTCAGTCTCTGCAAGCACCCGGGCGAGGTTCCGGCCGTTGAGCCCGTAGCCCACGATAATCACATGGTCCCTGATTTTGAGCTGTTGTCCCTCGGCCAACGCAACATGGGCCATCGTCCGCCCCGGCAGCAGATGGTGCAGCCGCTGGAGCGCCTCGGTCCGTCTGGCCAAATGCGGCGACCATTGAATCAAAAACGGCGTGATCACCATGGTCAGGACGGACACGGCCAGGAACAGTTGGTAAGGTTCGCCGGCCAACAGTCCGGTTTTCTCGCCCTCCTGCGCCAAGATGAAACTGAACTCTCCCACCTGCGCCAAGGCGACGCCGGTCAACACCGCGGCACGCGGGGGCTGACTCGCCGCCAGCACTGCGACGGCACCGGCGAGAAATTTCCCGATCAAGACGGCCGCGATCACTCCGATAACCAACCATGGATGCGCCAACACCGCACGCACATCCAACAGGATGCCGAGCGAGACGAAGAACAGGCTGCTGAAGCTGTCGCGAAAAGGGAGCACTTCGGCCATCGCCTGGTGGCTGTACTCCGACTCGGAAATGACCAGCCCCGCAATGAAGGCGCCCAGGGCCAGGGACAGCCCGCTCAAGGACGTCAGCCAGGCGATGCCCAGGCACAACACGATGATCGTCAGCAGGAAGAGCTCCCGGCTGCGGCTCCTGACGATGTGCTCCAGCAGCTTGGGCACGAGATACCAGGCCGCCACCACGATGACGCCGACGAACACGGCCGATTTGGCCAGGGCAAGCAACACAGTCTTCGCCGCATCCTCCGCGGGGCTCGCCAGGATGGGGGTCAGCAGCATCATCGGCACGACCGCCAGGTCCTGGAAGATCAGGATGCCCACCGTCATGCGCCCGTGCATCGAGTCGGTCTCTCCTCGATCGGCGAGCGCCTTGAGCACGATCGCCGTGCTGCTGAGCGAGAAAAGACAGCCCCAAAAAATACTTTGCTGAGCGGGAATTTCCGCTAGCCACCCAGCCAGCATCGCCAGGACCAACACGCCGCCCACCTGGATCGGCGCGGCCAGCAGGAGGACATGCCGGGCGGCCTTCAGATTCGCCAAGGAAAACTCGATACCGATGGTGAACAGCAGCAGAACGATTCCGATCTCGGCCAGCACCTCGACTTGCGTCAGATCGGACACCAGATTCAGCCCCTGCGGGCCGATTAGCGCACCGGCCGCCAAAAACCCCGCGATCGATGGCAGCCGGAATTGATGAAAGACAAACACCACCCCGATCGAGACGACGAAGATCAGCAGCAACTCTCTGAGAACGGTGTGATCGGTCATGCGCGCTGGGCTTTCGTCATGCGCAGCCGGCCGCCGGCTCCGACATCGGGTCGGTCTTGTGTTGAAAAACCGGAAACAGGCCGGAGCATACAGGACGGCGCGCGGACGGGCAAGCAAGAGCATCTTGTTGCAAGTTTCCGCGTGAGGTAGAGTGAGGCGCGCTATGACCGGGATCAGAGCGATCATCTTCGACTTCAACGGCGTCATCGCGGACGACGAGACGCCCCACCTTCTCACCTTTCAGCAGGCGCTGAACGAGCACGGACTCTCGCTGACCAAAGAAGACTATTACGGCACCTATCTCGGGATGGATGAACGGAACTGTGCGACTGCGTTGCTCACGGCGGCAACCGGCTCCTGTGATCCGGCCAGGTTGCGCTCGATCATGGAACGGAAGGCCGTCCTCTTTCGGGACTATACCGCAACCCATAAGCCGGAACTGTTTCCCGGCGTTGTGGAATTCGTGAAGTCGGCCGCCAAAACCTGCCGGCTAGCCATCGCTTCCGGCGGACGGCGCGAGCAGATCCTTTATGCGCTGCGCGGCACGCCGATTGAGGGGGATTTCCCGGTGATTGTCTCGGCTGAAGACACAACCACCGGCAAGCCGGACCCGGAGATCTATGAACTGACGCTGAAGCGCCTGAATGCTTTAACGCCACGCCCGCCGCTGATCAGGGCGGGCGAATGTCTGGTCCTCGAAGATTCACGCGCCGGCATCCGCGCCGCGCTGACCGCCGGCATGAAGGTCGTCGCCCTCGCCACCACCTACCCGGTTGACCAACTGACGGAGGCCCATCTGGTACTGCCGAGCCTGGAAGGGATCACGTCGGATGGAATCGAGCACCGACTGGCCCAGCACGGAGGAAGCGCTTCGCCTGGCTGATGAAGAGCGAAGATGGCCGGACTCATTGCTTCCGCTCAAAGCCAAGGCCGTTTGCGTCTGCCATTGCCGAGCCGAAGGGCTCGTTGAAAACGGGCGGCGAGCATTGTCCGAAGTCCCGTTCGTGCGGAGCTCCGGGCGAGACAAGTGGCGCAGCCGAGCCAGGGACCCGTCGCCGGGGCGTCCGTTGCTTTTCAGTGCAACGGGCTGAGTGCAACGGGTGATGAGGCCCACGGCGGACCCAAACGGACGGGAACCCGTTGTGCCATTCGGCTTCGCGTGTAATGGGTGCGAGTGGAAGTAGGACAGCCCGGCCCCTCCTGGTTGCCTGTCGGGATGCTTTCTTTTAAACCTTATAAAATTCCCGATACCACTGCACGAAGCGCGGGATGCCGACTTCAATCGGCGTGGTAGGTTTGAAGCCCATGTCGCGGGTAAGGTCGTCGATATCGGCATAGGTGGCAGGCACATCGCCGGGCTGCATGGGGAGGAGCTTCTTCTCAGCTTTTTTGCCGAGCGCCTGCTCGAGCACCTCGATGAAGCGGAGCAGATCGACCGGCTGGTGGTTCCCGATGTTGTAGAGGCGATAGGGCGCAGAACTGGTACCGGGGTCTGGCCGCTCGCCGGACCAGGCTGGATCGGGTTGCGCCGGGCGATCGAGGGCCCGGACCACACCCTCGGCGATGTCGTCGATGTAGGTGAAGTCGCGCTGCATCCGGCCGTAGTTGAAGACCTCGATCGGACGGCCTTCCAGAATCGCCCTGGTGAAGATGAAGAGCGCCATGTCCGGCCTGCCCCATGGCCCATACACGGTGAAAAACCGCAAACCCGTGCAGGGAATTTTGTACAGATGCGCGTAGCAATGGGCCATCAGCTCGTTGGCCTTTTTGCTCGCGGCGTAGAGCGACACCGGATGGTCCACATTGTCGTGCACCGAAAAGGGCATGTGCGTGTTCCCGCCGTACACCGAACTGGAGGAGGCGTACACCAGGTGCTCCACCCGCGCGAGCCGACATCCCTCCAGGATGTTCATGAACCCCTCGATATTGCTGTCGGTGTAGGCGTGCGGGTTGACCAGTGAGTAGCGGACGCCCGCCTGGGCGGCCAAGTGCACGACGCAGCGGACGGGATGGTCCGCGAAGAGCGCCCGCATGCCGCGGCGGTCGGCCAGATCCAGTTTGACGAACCGGAAACGCTCGAACGGCGACAACTGGGCCAAGCGCGCCTCTTTCAGCCGGACGTCGTAGTACGCATTGACGTTGTCCAACCCTACCACCCGGTCGCCGCGCTCGAGCAGTCGTCGCGCGACGTGGTAGCCGATGAAGCCGGCTACGCCGGTCACCAGGATCACCGGATCAGCCGCGTTCGATTGACTCACTGTGCGCTCCTTCACCCGCTCACGCGATCTAGGATCACCCCGTTTCGCCCAGGCCACAATCACGAAGCGGGCGTCATCCGGTCGCGCTCTTTTCGGTAGCGTTTCCCGCAGGCCGGACAGACGGCCCTCGCGCCCCTCACATTCAGCTTCACGCCGCATTCGCACATCCAGCCGGTGAGCTTCGCGGGAGTGCCGACGACCAACGCATAGTCCGGCACATCTTTCGTCACAACCGCTCCGGCTCCGACGAAGGCGTAACGGCCGATGGTAATGCCGCAGATGATCGTGCAGTTGGCGCCTAGCGTCGCGCCCCGACGGACCAGCGTCGGCTTAAGCTCCTTCATGCGAGGGATTTCGCTGCGCGGGTTGAAGACGTTGGTGAACACCATCGAGGGGCCGCAGAAGACGCCGTCCTCCAGCGTGACCCCTTCGTAGACCGAGACGTTGTTTTGGATCTTGACGCCGTCGCCGACCACCACGTTGGGACCGATTACCACGTTCTGGCCGATCTTGCAGTTCTTGCCGATGCGGGACCCTTTGAGCACGTGCGAGACGTGCCAGATGCTCGTGCCCTCCCCGATCTCCACGCCCTCGTCGATGAAGGCGGATTCATGGGCGAAATAGGGGCGCGCCGGCGGGATCGGCTTGGGCGACGGGGCGGCGGACAGAAACGGCCGCACCTCCAGCGCCTCCTGGCATTGTTGGAGCACGCGGAGGACCCGGAGCCCCTCCTGCCCGTCCGTCCTCGGTTGGCGACGGAAGCGGATGCAGTCGAGAAAGTGCTGACACTCGGCCCGCAGCGGCTCGACCGACTCGACCGCAACGGTCTGCGCTTCCGCTTTGTTCGGCACCGGCACGTGATGTTTCCATTCGATGGAATGCGGGTACAGCAGCAGCTTGTCTTTCTTTTCCAGGTCGTCGAAGACCGCCATTTTCCGGTCGCCAACTACGATGAGCTTCTGCTCTTTGTACGGATGCAGCCACGACACGAACACGTGCGCCTTCACGCCGCTGGGGAAGGACAGCAAACTCACCGTGACGTCCGCGATCCGCTGGTGGAGATAGTTGCCGCCCTGCGCATGGACCGTATCGGGCATCTCGCCGAGCAAGCCCAAAATGACCGAAATGTCGTGGGGCGCGAACGACCACAGGATGTTTTCTTCGCGCCGGATCTTTCCCAGGTTGAGCCGATTCGAATAAATGTACTGGATGCGTCCGAGCTCTCCGCCTTCGACCAGTTCCTTCAACCGCAGGACCGCCGGGTGGTACCACAAGAGATGGCCGACCATCAGAATACGTCCGCGTTCCTGGGCCAGCGCGACCAAACTTTCGCCGGTTTGAACGGACAAACACAGAGGCTTCTCCACGCACACGTCCTTGCCGGCCAGCAGCGCCTCCCGCACCAGGTTGGCATGGGTCTCCGCCGGCGTCGCGATGGCGACCCCGGCGATCGACTCGTCCCGCAACACTTCGCCGAAGGCCCGATAGGTCCGGCACCCCGGGTACTGACCGGCGAATTGCCGCAGCGTGTCCTCGTTGCTGTCGCAGATCGCCGCGAGCACCCCCAACTCGTGGAAATTGCGGACGAGATTTTTGCCCCAATAGCCAGAGCCAACCACCGCCACGCGAGGCAGGGAGAGCTGTTGAGAAGCCTCTACACTGGCCATTGGTTCACCGCGGGCAGCACCTGCACAGGATCTGAAGGCTATGCCCTCCCGCCCTGACGCGCGAAGGGCGGATCGCCGTGGTCCAGCCGATACAGATTCATTGGGGACAGTTGGTCGGCGATGGAGAGCACGTCGAGGCCGCCGTCGGACCGAGGTCGAAAGAGATCCAGGGCGCGGCTGTAATGATACCCGCAGCCCTGCGGTTCCAGAAGTTCTTTTAACTTTTCCGGCGGCTCCCAATGCGCGGTAAGGAGAGCCGTCCGGGCCGGATTGCGCTGGCTGAACATGAATGACAGGTGATCCGGATACCAATCGGCGCCGCCGGTCGCATAGGACACGAAGAACTTGGCTTGGGCGGTTGCGCACAGCTCGGCCAGATAGGCGTTGGTCAGATACCCGTTCTCGCCGACCTCCAGCCAGCGGCCGGGAGGCGAGAGGCAGGCATGGGCGGCGTAGGTCCGGACTTCGAGGAGTTGTTGCTGCGACGCGAAGACCGCGGCGATCGGCCCATAGCGCGTGACGAGGTCCTGGATCACGCCTTCCTTGATCGCCGATCTGCCCGAGTTCGTCGGCCCGCTGTCCGCGTGCACCAGGGTATTATGACCGCGATCGGTGATGAGGTAGCAGTTGCGCGGCATTTCGAGGTCGCAGGGGTCCTCGCCAAAAAAGGGCACCGACACCACCGCCCCGCCGTCGAATGCCCAAGTCTCGCCGTGCGCCAGTTCGACGATCTGCGCAAAACCCAATTCCCGTAGGAGCGGGAGATAGTCGTAATACAGCTTGCGCCGGTTCCTCCGGCTGGGGACGAACACCGGCACGTCCTTTGGCAGATGGAGCAACGTCCGCGGGTCCACGTGGTCGTCGTGGTCGTGCGTCAGAAAGATGGCCGACGGACGGGGCAAAAGTGAGACCCAAAGCGACGGCACCGGCGCCTCGGCGAACCAGGGCATGAGCCAAGGATCGAAGAGAAAGAACTGTTCCCGTTGTCGGTAGAGCAGGGCGGCGTGGCCGAGGTGCACCGTATCCCGATCCCGCGTCGCCTCCAGCCAGCGAGTCTGCACCGTTGCCTGGCGTGATTGGACCAGGCACTCGTGCTGGAGCAGCAATTCCATCAATCGCGTCAACGTACGCTCGGCGTCCCTCCCAGCGGAGGTCACCACCGTGCGGATTTCCTCCATCCGATGTGTCCCATCCAGGAATCCGAGGAGCTTGCCCACGGCCGGGCCCATCGGACGCTCGAAGCCCAACGGAATCGCCTGACGCTTGACCGCTTGAAAGAGGCGCAGTCCCGCATTGGTGACGGTCGCGGACTTAGTCGGATCCAGTGGAAACTCCCAATAGAAGGTGCCATCCGGCTTGCGGCCGCAGTGGATGTGCCGGCTCAGGTGCGGTCGCGACTGCACCAGTTCGGCGTAGGCGTCCTCGAGGCGGACCGATCTCCTAGGATCGTCGAGTGGGGCTCGGTGTGAAAAGACATCGCTGATCGCTGTCTCGACGCAGCTCAAAAGGAGGCTGTGCGCCTCGTGCAGGCTGGCGACGACTTCCGGCGCCACGCCCCCCATAAAGGGGAACGGGCCGGGCGGCTCGGCGCTCTCCAACTGGACCCACGTCCACGGCGCAAGACCGAGATAGTGATCGCGCGGCAAATTGTCCCAGATCGACATCGTCGTCAGGCGTCGGGCGTGAGGCGCGAATGAGTTTCTCCTTGCGCGTCACGCCTCATGCGTCACGTCTTCTTGCTGATCGTCGGCTCATACAGCGCTTGAATGACATTCCCGTCCGGATCGGCGAAATAGAATGAATAGCTCCCGTCGCGGTGGTGCTTGGGCGGCTTCACTAGCGTTCCGCCCAGCGCATCGAGCTCCCGGTTCACCTCCAGAAACATTCGATCCACCGCTTCCGGGCTGTCCAGGACGACGCCGAAATGATCCAGCAACTGGCCGCGCGGAGGACGGTACTGCGCCAACTCCGCCTGCGGAATCTGGTGCAAGGCCAGATTGTCGGTCCCTGAGCTGAAATAAACGTTGTCGGGATCCGGCTCCCAGACGACCTTCATGCCGAGCAGGCGCTCATAGAACAGCTTCGATCGTTTGAGGTCGGTCACTCGCAACGCCAAGTGGCGCAGCCCTCGATGCGGTGGTATCGTTATGGACATCTGCTACAAGAGCGAACAGCCGGCAGCGAGCAGCGCACAGTGTGAGGCCGTCCGCTCCCACTTGTCGCTTCGATTTTCAGCCAGCCGCGCAAGCATCAGGCTCACAGGCGAATCCCTGCTCTCCATTTTGGTAATTCGCTTTGCCTATTCGCCGCTTTCCTGGCGGTTATAGTAGGGAGATGCCGTCATCCCGTCAACGGAAATTCCGGCCAACAGGCGCGTTCGCCCTGGCCTTGAGTATTCTCTGTATCTGTCCGTTCCCCGACTGCCTATGATAGGATACCGGTCACTCTCTCGCGACGAAACTAAGGAGTTCAGCACTATGGACGTTCGAACCGTTCTCTCGCTCGTCGTTTTCGTCCTATTTCTGTCTGCCGTCCTGGCGATCCTGGCCATCCCAACCCTGGCCGCTTCATCGCCAGACCCCAAGGAATTACCGATCGAGATCATCGGCCAAGATGGCGCGCCGATGGTCCTCGTACCGGCTGGGCTCTTTCCCATGGGCGTGCCGGCTGGCGACCGAGACGGCGGTCGCGACGAGTATCCTCGCCATGAGGTCTACTTGGATGCGTTCTACATCGACAAATATGAAGTCACCAATGGTCGGTACCTGGCCTTCGTCAAAGCCACCGGCCATCGCGTGCCGCAAAATCCCAAGAATCCCACCCGCAACCTGTGGCAGGGTGTCGCGATCTCCGAGTCCTTGACCGACCGGCCCGTCGTCAACGTCGATTGGTACGATGCGGAAGCCTACTGCCAATGGGCCGGTAAGCGCCTGCCGACCGAAGCCGAATGGGAAAAAGCCGCCAAGGGCACGGAGGACCGCCGCTTTCCCTGGGGCAACGTCGAACCGACGGCCAAGCACCTCAACTACAACCAGCAATGGATCGGCGAGAAGACACTCATGCCGGTGGGCAGCTACGAAGCCGGGAAGAGCCCCTATGGCGCCTACGATATGGCGGGCAACGTCTGGGAATGGGTGGCGGATTGGTACGATCCGACCTACTACGAAAAGAGCCCGGCCAAGAATCCCAAAGGACCGGAGACCGGCACGCACAAGGTGCTTCGCAGTTCCGGCTGGCAGGTCGAGACGCCGCTCGTGCGCATCTTCACCCGGGTCAAAAGCGATCCGACGATCCGCAACGAATCGACCGGGTTCCGATGTGCTAAGGACGCAGTGGCCAAGTAGGATTTGATGACCCGGCGTTACCACTGGATTCGATGACCGTGCTGAATCACCGGCTCTCGAAATCAAACTTTGAAGGACTGACGGTCGCCGCCTTCGAGAGCCGTATGGCTGCCGAGATGGCGCGGTTGATCACACGGCATGGTGGCCGTCCGCTCGTCGCTCCCGCGTTGCGCGAGGTCCCGCTGGAGAACAACGCGGAGGCGCTCCGGTTCGGCGAGCAACTGCTGGTCGGTCAGGTAGACATGGTCATCCTGCTTACCGGTGTGGGGACGCGCGCGCTGGTGGACGTGCTGCAGACCCGCTATCCGCGGAAGGCCGTCACGGCGGCGCTCTCCCGCGCGTGCCTCGTCGCACGGGGGCTGAAGCCAGTGGCGGTTCTCAAAGACCTCGGTCTGGCGCCTGAACTGACCGTCCCGGAGCCCAACACTTGGCGTGACATCCTTCAGACCATCGACGCACACAAGCCGGTCCAGGGCCTTCACGTCGCCGTGCAGGAATACGGCGTCTCGAACACGGAATTGCTCAAGGCATTAGACGAGCGCGGCGCTCGCGTGACGCGGGTGCCTGTCTATCGGTGGGCGTTGCCGGAGGATACCAGCCCGCTCAAACAGGCGCTGAACGCGATCCTCGCCGGCCGGGTGGACGTGGTACTGATCACGAACGCGGCGCAAGTGGACCATCTGATGCAACTACTGGAGGAGGACAAGACGACGGACCAGTTTCGGCATGCGCTGCAACGCATCGTCTTGGCTTCGATCGGCCCGACCGCCAGTGAGCGCCTTCGCCGCTATGGCCTGCCCGTGGACCTGGAGCCCTCCCATCCCAAAATGGGCACCCTGGTCAAAGAGACCAGCGAGCGGGCGCATCTTTTTCTCGATGCCAAACGTCGGAGTTCTTAGAGATCAGGGATGAGAGATCGTGACAGCGGTCCGCCGAGCTCAAAAGCTTCGCTCCATTCGGGTTAGCCGGTTTGCCGCGGCTTCGCTTCGGCCTGGTCCCCGCTCTCCTTCGCGTCACGCGCGCAGCGGAAGCCGAGCCAGTTCATTTTCGTGTTCGGATCGGTTCCGTTGCGCTGGGCGACTCGAACGGCCGGCGTACTGTCGATCCATCCTCCTCCGCGAAAGGCTTTCTGTGTACCGCGCTCCGGTCCTTTGGGATTCTTCTCCGGTGCGATCTTGTAGTAGGCGGGGTCGTACCAGTCTGCCACCCACTCCGCGACGTTACCCGCCATTTGGAACACTCCGTACGGGCTGACCGCATTCTCGTACTTGTCCACGGAGATGATCGGTGGATAGAGCAGCAGCCGCTCCGGTCGATCGCGGACCGGCCCCGACAATCCCGTTCGGCCGAAGTTCGCGCGCGACAATCCGGCCGGCTGGTTCCCCCAGGGGTAGATGCGCCCGTCGTCGCCCCGTGCCGCTTTTTCCCATTCGGCTTCGGTCGGCAGGCGCTTGCCGGCCCATTGGCAGTACGCGTCCGCCTCGTACCACGACACGTGCATCACCGGATGGGATGCCATCGCTTCCTGAAAGTTGCCGCCGTCGTACTTCCAATCCACCAGCGGCGGACGGTTCGTCGCCAGGACAAACCTCAGAAACTGCACGGTCGTCACTTCATATTTGTCGATGTCATAGGCGTCCAGGTAGACTTTCCGCTGCGGGAATTCCGGCTGGTAGGCGTTCCTGTCCACCTTCTTGTCGCTGCCCATCAGAAACCAACCAGCCGGGATGCGCACCATCTCGTCCCTGGCGGGCAACTTCGCCCGCTCCACGGCGATCTTCTTCCCTTCCGGGGTCCATTCAGGCGTCACGTCCGCGACATCCAACGCCCAGCTCGCACCGCCCACGGCCACTGCAACCAACACCCCTACCGACATCGCCTTTCGTGCGCTCACGGTCGTGTTCCTCCCCTCCGCCTACATCCCTTTGTCGTTCTTCTCTTTCTGCGGCCCGTCAAACTCTTCCAGCGGCCGAAAGTTCACCGGCAACTGAAAGAGAAAGTCCGAGACGGACCGGAGCTTGACATGCTGGTATTCGACGATCCAACTGCCGTCCTTCCGCGCAAGTTTCATCGGGAAGCGGATATCGGTGGCAAACCATTGATAATAGACGTCGATCCGGTCGCCTTGCTTGACGGTAACCTCATACAGGATGGTGGGATGCCCCTCTCTCACCTCCGTCCCAATCTCCTCACGCGACACCTCGCCCTCGAGATGCTCACTGACTTTGGGTGCCTGCTCGGGATCATAGGGAACCGTTTTGAAATGTTTCATCCGCGAAAGCAGCAGCCACATAACCTGCTTGTCTTTCCGGACGATCGTGACGTTGACCGGGCTGAGGTTGTGGTGCTCGAGTCGCCACATGTCGTCCCGATAGTAAATATTGGCTTTGCGGACATGACCGTCGATTTTGGTGATTTGATCGGCGGTGAATTCCAGCGCCCAGACGCCGGAAACCGGAAACCACCCCAACGCAGCCAAGAAGACGGTTGGAATCGTACGTACCATGGCGCTCATCCTATACGAGACAGCCATCGTTTTCCAGACCCGGCGGGTCATGCTCAATGGATTCGATTCACAGCACGAGCACACCGGCGCCCTTGATCCTCCCGGCCTTCAGCGCCTGGAGCGCCTGGTTCGCTTCTTCCAACCGGAACCGCTGGGTGCGGGGCCGAATTGGAATGGCCGCCGCCTCCCGCAGCAGGTCCAGTCCGTCCTGCTTCGTGTTCGCCGTCACGCTGCGGACGACTCGCTCGCCGAACAGCTCGGTGTCGTAATCCAACGGCGGAATCGTCGACATATGGATCCCTGCCAAGGCTAGAGTCCCCCCCCGCTCCAAGGCCCGCAACGCCGGCGGCACCAGGTCGCCGGCCGGCGCAAAGATGATGGCGCCGTGCAATTTGTCAGGCGGCGGGTCGGCCGCCCCGCCAACCCAGACCGCGCCCAGTTCGCGGGCGAGCGCGCGATGTTCTTCCTTCACGGAGCACACATAGACCGAGCAGCCCCAATGGCGCGCCACTTGGATAGCGATATGGGCCGAGGCGCCGAACCCGTAAAGCCCCAGCCGTTGTCCCGGCTTCACGCCGCTGAGCCGCAGTGCCCGATAGCCGATGATGCCGGCGCAAAGCAGCGGCGCCGTTTCGTCGTCGCTAAAAATCGACGGGACAGGATAGGCAAAGCGGACAGGCACGACCGCCCATTCGGCATAGCCGCCGTCCACGTGATACCCGGTGAATTTCGCCGCGACGCAGAGGTTCTCCCGCCCGTTTGCGCAGAACTCGCACCGGCCACAGGTCTCTTGAAGCCAGGCGATGCCAACACGGTCGCCCTCCTTCACGCCGGCGACATCCTTGCCCACCTGATCCACGATCCCGACAACCTGATGACCGGGAATCACCGGCCGCTTACCCGGAGGCAGT
The DNA here is from genome assembly GCA_035573855.1 of Nitrospiraceae bacterium. Classification (GTDB taxonomy): domain Bacteria; phylum Nitrospirota; class Nitrospiria; order Nitrospirales; family Nitrospiraceae; genus DATLZU01. Next base: position 7,570 of record DATLZU010000035.1, on the reverse strand, counting down.
TCTCCCTCCACGATGTGCAAGTCGGTTCGGCAGACACCGCACACGCGGACCCGGATGCGCACCTGGCCTCTGCCCACCTCCGGAGCAGGCACGTCGCGCAGGGCGAGCGGCTCGGTCGCCACTTCGCCGGGTTTCTCCAACACCATGGCTCTCATGATTCGCTGGATGGCTTCGTGGGCGGTAATGCTCGACGTAGACTGGTCAAGGCTTGAGCTGCGGGGTCACCGTCGCGGAGCCGTCGCGCCGGCGTTTGAGAGAATGGATGTTCTTGACCACGGAATGCAACCCGGTTCGCATCCGGACATGCACATCGACGGCCTCCGCTCCCAACTCCTCCGGGAACGGCGGGAACGGTTCGGCTTGGACGATGGCCTGAATGCCGGCCTCGTCGATTTCGCGCACCCCGGACCCTCGTTCGATCTCGATCAACTGGGCGTGGCCGCTCGCGTACATCCGAAAGCGGACCCGCACGGTCTCTTGCGCGGGAATCTGCCGCTGGTGGCGCATACGGTGACTCCAACTGCGGCTGATCAACCGGCTCACTTCCTGCCAATACGCGCTGCCCTCGTCAGGCATCGGCAGCGGCAGCAGGTCTTCCTCGGAAATCAAGGCATTGGCCATCGGTTTCACATCCGGCTGCACCTCCAACTGAGCGTCATCTTGAGACGCATCGGCTGTATCTTTCTCTTCTTCCGCTGTTGCCATCGCGTCCCTTTGCGCCGCCGCTTCGGACCGGCCCAGCGTCACATAGACGATCCGGGTCATGATGCGGTCCAGCTTCATGTTCCGAAAGCGCGCGAAAGTCACTTGAATTCTGGCGGCCTTCGGCGGAACCGACGTCGCGCCCAGCGGATGCGGCTCCAATACCACCGATCCGCGGAGGGTCATGGGGAGTGAATCCGGCGTCATTGGAACGACCCGTCGCTTGAACCAGGGAGTGTCGAACACCGCAACCACAGGATCGCTCCCCGAAGGCACGCCGCCGAGCACCACCGCCAACTCGAAGCCCTTGTCCACCGACACCACCCCGTCAGTGTCGGCGCCAATCAGATCGAACTGCACCCAGCGTTTGGGTATGGCAGACGGGCCGGACTGCGACGGAGCGGCTGAGACGCCGGCAAGAGGGGCCAGCACACTCACTGCGACCAAGAACGCGGCGGTCCACAGAAATCGCGGTGCCCACAACGCCATAGTGGAATCCTAGCGAGACTCGGCGCGCCGATCAACCATCTTTTTTCCGCCTAATCGGCCCCCGATCCGTTTGGCTTGTGTATAATCAAAACAAGCAGGGAAAAGAAAAAATGAGGGCCCTCGTCAAAGCCACCCCGCAACCGGGTTTGACGTTGACCCAGTGGCCGGATCCGACGCCCGGTCCGGGGGAAGCGATCGTCCGGGTGAAAGCCACGTCCATTTGCGGGACCGATGCGCATATCTATAACTGGGATGAATGGGCTCGGAACCGGATTCATCCTCCCCGTATCATCGGCCACGAGATGTGCGGCGAGGTCGTGGAGGTCGGGCCGAACGTCACGCTGGTATCCGTCGGAGATTATGTCGCAGCGGAGTCGCACATCACCTGCGGACGGTGCTTCCAATGCCGGACCGGTCAAGCCCATGTCTGTCGGGATTACCGCATTCTCGGTGTCGACCGGGATGGCTCCTATGCCGAATATGTCGCTCTGCCCGAGCGCGTGCTCTGGAAAACATCGCCCGAAATCCCGCCGGAGCTGGCCTGCATCCAAGAACCGTTGGGGAACGCGGTGGACGCCGCCCTGGCGGAGGACCTGACCGGGCGGACGCTGCTGATCACCGGCTGCGGCCCCACCGGGCTGTTCGCCACGGCCGTCGCCAAAGTCGCCGGCGCTGCCGTTATCATCGCCTCCGACGTGAGCGATTACCGGTTGGGGCTGGCCAAGCAGCTTGGAGCCCACCATACGATCAACGTCAAGACGGACTCGCCGGAGCAAGTCGCGGCGACGATTCTAGAAATGACCGGCGGCGAGGGCGTGGACACGGCGCTGGAAATGTCCGGCGATCCCACCGCGCTGCATCAGACGTTTCGTTCGGTGAAAAACGGCGGACGGGTGACCCTGTTCGGCATCCCGACCGGGCAAGTTTGTTTCGACCTCCCCAATGAGATCATCTTTAAGGGCATCCGCGTGTACGGTGTCACTGGACGGCGGCTGTTCGGCACCTGGTACCGCCTGGCCGGACTCTTCAAAGCCGGGCTCAATGTTCGACCAGCCGTCACCCATACCTTTCCCATGACCGAGTTTGCGCGCGGCTTCGAATTGATCAAATCGGGGCAGTGTGGGAAAGTGATTTTGTATCCGTAGCAAATCGCTATAAACTGGCAGCCAACAGATTGATCTGTCCGCTACTCGCCATCCACCGGCAAGAATCCATGGCTTATCGCTCGCTGAAACAAGCCGTCACCGATCAGTTGGCTGAGATTCGCGCTTCGGGCCTGTACAAGGCCGAACGGCAAATCTTGGGGCCGCAGGGCGCCCTCGTCCGGGTGGCGCAGGGCGAGGTCATCAATCTCTGCGCGAACAACTATCTGGGATTGGCGAACCACTCCGATGTTCGGCAGGCGGCAATCGACGGGCTCAAGCAACACGGGTACGGAATGGCGTCTGTCCGCTTCATTTGCGGGACGCAGGATCTGCACAAACGCCTCGAGCAGGCGATCAGCACCTTCCTGGGAACCGGCGATACGATCCTCTACAGTTCCTGCTTCGACGCCAACACCGGGCTGTTCGAAACCTTGCTGGACGAGCGGGACGCCGTCATCAGCGATGCGCTGAATCACGCCAGCCTGATCGACGGCATCCGCTTGTGCAAGGCCAAACGGTTCCGCTACGCTCACTCCGACATGAACGATCTGGAGGCGAAGTTGAAGGAGGCGTCCTCTTGTCGGCTCCGACTGATCGCCACCGACGGCGTATTTTCGATGGACGGCGATCCGGCGAAGCTCGACGAGATCGCGGCGCTCGCAGAGCAGTATGACGCGGCCGTTGTCGTGGATGACAGCCACGCGACCGGCGTGCTTGGCAAAGGCGGGCGCGGGACCCCGGACCACTTCGGCGTCGCGGACCGGATCGACCTCATCACCAGCACACTGGGCAAGGCGCTGGGCGGCGCGGCGGGTGGGTTCACCTCGGGACGGAGCGAGATCATCGAATTGCTCCGACAGCGCTCACGTCCCTATCTCTTTTCGAACGCCCTGCCGCCGGTGATCACGGCCGCCGCGCTCCAAGCGCTGAAGCTCGTGGCGCAAGGAGAGGCGCTACGCACCGCCCTCCGCGAGAACACGGCGTTCTTCCGCTCGCAGCTCACCGCGCTCGGCTTCACCCTCATCTCCGGCGACCACCCCATCATCCCGATCATGCTGGGCGAGGCCAAGCTGGCGACACAAATGGCGGACCGCTTGCTCCGGGAAGGGATCTATGTGGTGGGATTCAGTTATCCGGTGGTACCGAAAGGGCAAGCGCGGATTCGTGTGCAGATCTCGGCCGCCCATACGCGGGCGCAGCTCGAACGGGCCGTCCAGGCCTTCGCGGCGGTCGGGCGGGAACTGGGCGTCATCACGTAGCGAGTGTGCTGGTTTGTCTCGTTGGTCGAGTCTCTTGGGTTCGCAATCCGATCAACGAAATAAACCAAACTCACACGCCGATGTTCTTTTTCATTCCCGGATCGCCTTCGCCCGCTTCTGTAGGTAGGCATTGCGCACGGCGGTGTAGAGATCGAGCGTCGCTTCCTCCACTCCTTCGAATGTTTCCAGGTTCAGTGATCGTTCGTTGACGATCTGGCCGGCGCGGGTGCCGAGCTGAGCGAAGGTGGACGTGGTCCGGTTCTTGTGCGCAACCAGCGACGGAACACCTCCCACCTCGACTATGGGAAAGACCAGCCAATTAATGGGGTCAAGCGCGAGGTCGATGACATACCCGACGGCATCCCGGACCGTCAGCGGCGGAAGCAGCGGCAGCACCACATACGGACCGGGCCGGAGCCCATAGACGCCGAGAGTCTGCCCCGAATCTTCATCGGGCGTCTGCCAATGGAACCCGTCCTTCGCGACGTCAAAGAATCCCGCGACGCCTAACGTCGTGTTCACGACAAACCGACCCAGTTCTAAACCAGCTCCTTTAACCTTTCCCTGCGCGAGGTTGTTCACAAACCGCGGGACGAACCGAACGTTATGAAAGAAGTTGCTCACGCTGACCTGCACCCGATCGGGCAAGATGAAGTTGTAGACCTGCGCGACCGGCTTCACCACATATTTGTCGACCTTGCGATTGAACTCGAACATGACGCTGTTGAACGGCTCCCAAGGATCGTACTCTTCCTGTTCGGACAGGACCTCGCCGGGTTTGGCGAAAGGATCATAGAACTCGTCCTGGGTTGTCTGCGGCGGGGATTCGGTCTGCGCGAGGATCGGCTCGCGTTGAGCCATCACGGGCACGACAGGCGCGAGAGGTTGCTCCTTCGTTTGCTCCGACCGCGGCGCTGGATCCAGGAGGATCCCGGAAGAGGCCGATGGCGCGGTCACGGAGAAGTCGAGCCGCTGGTTGAACCGGTCGGCGCAGCCCCCGAACCCGATGGCTATCACTGTCATGCATATCCGGAGCAGTCCTTCGCACCATCGCCGCACGAATTCCTCCTTTCCACTCCTGTTCGCCATCAGGACGCATGGTCGGCCTCATGGCGGTGCCCTACCTTCAGCGGCCGCCGAAGGAAAAATCCTGCGCACTTTACCAGAATGTCGGCGAAAGCGCCAAATAATTACGTATGCTTATCGCGGCACGCGGTCGGCACGGCGGGAAGGCGCGCGCAGGGGCGTCCGCGAGAGCGAAGGTCGCCTGCACGGGAAGAAAAGAGCTACAGCCCGACATGCTCTTTGAGAATGATTGAGTCTCTCAACGACGAGTTCTTGGGCGACAACTCTGTGACTCGCTTGAAGGCCGCCGCGGCGCCTTCATGATCGCCCAATTTGTCTAGCGCCAGGCCGAGGTTGTAATGCGCCTCGGCCAGCCTTTCGTCGGCTTGAACGGCTTTGCGGAACTGTTGCTCTGCGAGATCCCAACGTCGTTCCTTGTAGTGTTCGACGCCGGCGTTGTTGTCGGCCTGCCCTGGTGACGAGGCGGCCGCCAGGATGGGGGCGTCTCCAAGGGGAGTTGTGGCTTCTTTTTTCGGGTTTCCGGGAAGACCGCCCGAATCACAGGCGGCAATCCCAGTCGCCAAACCGAGGGCGACCCCGATCGAGAGCACCACATGTTTCATGTCTTGTCCCTCCTTGTTGCTCGACGTGATCAGCCAGATGTCACGGGAATCTCTTCACACAAGATAGCACGCGGCTCTCGAGGACCTGGGCCCGGTCGTCCACCAATCAGCCTCTCGCATCGACACCCTTAAAAAAACAAGAAGTTCCTACAACATCCTCTGCCTCTCACCTCCTTAAGACGCTCTGGATAAAGGCCTTGAGCCGGGCGAAGTAAGCGGGGCCGCCGACGAATGGGACATTGTTGTGGTCGGCGCCTCGGACGACATAGAACGCCTTCGGTTCCCTCGCTGCTTCGAACACTTGTCGGCCGAGTTGCAGCGGCACCAGCTCATCGCGATCACCGTGCACCACGAGCAGTGGAAGAGAGATATGCGGCAGCCGGTCGATGAGGCGGAACTTCGCGCCAAGCAGCCAGTGCACCGGCAAGCCGAGGTAATGAAACTTGGCGAGCGCCTCGATGGAGGGAAAGCACGATTCCAGAATCAGTCCGGCGGCCGGTTTTCGGGCGGCCACTTCGCCGGCGACGGCCGCGCCGAGAGAGCGGCCGAAAAGGATCAGTCGGTCGGGTCTGACACGGCGGGCGTGGGTCACATACTCGTAGGCGCCGATGCCGTCCTGATAGAGCCCTTCTTCCGAAGGGCGGCCTTCGCTGCGGCCATACCCCCGATAGTCGAACAGAAAGACGGACAACCCGAGGCGGTAGAGCTCCCGCAGATTGTCCAGCCTGTTGATGATGTTGCCCGCGTTGCCATGGCACCAAAGCAAGACCGCCGGCGTCTCCGAAGACTCGACATACCAGCCGAACAGCGTGGTCCCATCGGCTGCCGGGAACCAGACATCCTCCAGCGGGAGCCCGCTAGCCCTGGCCCAATCCCGGTCCTGCCAGGGATCGGGGTGATAGACGAAGAGACTGTCAAGGAGACTCATGCGTGCCGTCGTAGATCCATTGACTTCGCTCGACCATCATCGATTCCTGCCCCTCCTTTTGGTGATTGCCTAATCTGGCCATGATCTCGTATAAGTGCTCGCCTGATTTTGGTTTGTAGGAAAGAAACCTATGTCCGCTTTGTCGCCGCTTGCCCAGAAAGGGCCTCTTGACCGCCCATTGTCCTCGATCATGGCCGGCGTTTGCTGGACGCTTCTATTGTCCGGCTGTTCGATCGCGATGGCTCTTCACGGACACCCGGAACCGAACTTCGACACGCTCCAGGTTGGCGCCACGCGCGAGGACGTGGAGCGGGAGTTCGGCAAGCCGGTTACCACCAAAGATCTCGGCGATGGGAAGCGCGAAGACACCTATCGGTACGAAATGGGCAATACCTCGAACCCAGGACGAGCCGCTGTCTATGGTTATGCCTATCTAACAATTATCGGAATTCTTGGAGAACCAATCTACAGCCTCATTGAACTGTTCCAGGGTCACGATGAAGAGACGAAAGTCGTGTATAGCCAGGACGACAGGGTCCTAGAAACCTCCGGCTATCGACCTCCTCCTCCCTCACCCGCGCTGCAAGCTGCCGAAGAGGGCCAGAGAAAGTTCGTCAAGGCCCCGCCTGCCTCCCGAGCGAGCGGAAGCGATTCGGCGTCTGCTCAAAACCCCGAGGCAGCACAGAAGACTATCGACGCCAAGTTTGGAGAGCTGGCGCACCGCCTCTCAACGAATCTGAAAGGCCGTGGTGTTGTTCGTATCGTCGTCTTACCTGCTCAAGACGCCACCGGGAAAGAGAATAAACCGTTCTGCAATTATGTAACCGAGAAGCTGACCGCCAAATTGCATGAGGATGGCACGGCAACGTTAGTGGAACGATCGCAGTTGTCCAAAGCGACCCAAGAACTGGCCTTAACCCGCACAGGCGGCTTCGACGAGGACTCCGCGATGAAAATAGGCAGGCTGCTGGGCGTCGACGCTGTCGTGACCACATTCTTTGCCGATCTGGGACCGCTCGGCGTTGAAGTCAATTCCAAGGTCGTTCGTGTTGAAACCGGCGAGATCATCGGCGTCGGTGCCGTTGCGCTTCCGCGCGCCACTGTGGAACGGATGTTACAATGACGCCGACGGCACGACGGTAGTCTTGCTTCTTCTGTGCCGGCCTGCCGAGCAGGCACAACAGCCAAACGCCCACAGAGTCCTTCTAAAAGTAACCCTGCACCGTGAACAGCACGTCGTTGTCCCGATCGCGGTGCGTGTACTCCAGGCGGACCGCGAGATTCTGTCCGAGCGTATAACGCTGGCCGACAAACCACCGGACGTCGTCGGACTTGTCGCCGAGTGGATACCGCAGATAG
>DATLZU010000034.1:0-124058 GCA_035573855.1 Nitrospiraceae bacterium | reverse complement strand
CCAGCCGGTAGGCGGGCGCCGCGTCCGTTCCCGTGTTCAGCACCGAAGCCGAGACGCCAGCGCCCAAATCGTTGATCGCGGTTTTGAGATCCTCCAAGGTGGCGGTCGCGCCCAGAGTTACGGTCTGATCGGGGCCCGATCCGACCCGGAACGTAAACGAAGCGGACGCGCCGCTCACGATGTCCGCGGTGGGGGTGGCGACGGCCTTGGCTGCCTTATTGGTGATCTGATGCGCCTGAGCCAACTTCGTGACATTCACCGTGTACGTGCCGGCCGCCGCCGTCGAGGACGCGGAGGCGATCAGAACGGTCGGGTCGCCGACGGACGCACTCGACCGATCGAACGTGGTGGCTAAACGGAGGGCATCCGCCGCGCCCTGCAGCGACAGGAGTTTCGTTCCCAGCACTCCGTAATCGGTCAGCTTGCTTTTGAGTGCGGTCTGTGTCTGAACCAACTTGTCGATCGGCAGGCGCTGGATTTTGACCAGTTGATCGACGACCTGACCGAAGTCGATCCCGTTGCCGAGCCCACCGAAGCTAATGCCGGCTGCCATCGCTTTCCCGTAACGGTGGAATTACACGTGTTCTTGCAGCAAAAGACCGGTCACGCCGTCGAACCGTCTAGCCAGATCGAGGAGTTCTTCGGGTGGAATCTGCCGGATCACCTCGCCGGATTGGCCGTTCACGATCTTGATGACGACTCGGTTTAACCCCCGGTCGATCTCGATCAGCAAGCGTGCATCCGCACCCTGAAACACCTCCCGCACCCGCGCGACCGCACGCTGAAGGGCCTGCTCATCCGGGGCCGCGTCCCGCTCCATCATCGCACGGCCGGCAACCGCTTCCGGCGTTTTGGCCCGGTCCGCGACCGAATGGCCGGCGCCGAAGTCGCGCAGGACTCGGCGAAGCTCCCCAGTTCCTGCGATGTTGTTGATCATCGGAGCCCCCTCCCGGCGCGCTCATCCGCCAGCGTCCCCTCCCCGCTCGTGCGGAGAGAGGACGGGCGAACGGACGGGCTAGCCTAGCCCCGCAGTAGGGCGAGCGCCTGCTGCGGCAGCGTATTCGCCTGCGCCAAGACCGCAATGCCAGACTGCACCAGGATCTGGTTTCGCGTGAACTGAGCCGTTTCGTACGCGATGTCGGCGTCGCGGATTCGGGATTCCGCTGCGCTCAGGTTTTCGCTCGCCACTTGGAGGCTTGCAATCGTCGCCTCGAGGCGGTTCTGATAGGAGCCGTAGTCGGCTCGGGCGGTTGCCACCGCGCTGATCGCGCTGTCGATGTTGCTCAATGCGCTCTGCGCGTTGTCTGCCGTCGAAATATTCACCGAGCTGAGGCTGAGGGATTGCAGGTCCAGATCTCGGAGCGCAATCGACAGGGTATTGCCAGCCCCGCTTTTAAAGCCCACCTGTAAAGTGAAGCTGTTCGAGGTGCCGCTCAGCAGGAAGTTCCCGTTGAACTCCGTCACGCTGGCGATCCGATCAATTTCCGACCGGAGGGCGAGGAACTCTTGATCCAAATACGACCGCTCGGTCGAGCCGAGGGTTCCGTTCGACGCCTGCGACGCCAGCTCCCGCATCCGCGTCAGAAGATTCCCGATCGTCGAGGCGGCCCCGTCCGCAATCTGGGTCAGGCTGATGCCGTCGTTCGCGTTGCGGATGACCTGGTTGATGCTCCGGATATGGGCGCGCAAGGTTTCTGATACGGCCAGTCCCGCCGCATCATCGGCCGCGCGGGTAATCCGAAGACCCGAAGACAGCCGCTCCACCGAACGCTGCAACGCCTCCGAGCTTACACTGAGGTTGCGTTGCGCGGAGATCGACGCAATATTGTTGTTGATGGTAAGAGCCATGGAGGCTTCCTCCTTCTTGACAGCAACCTATGCCACAGCCCCTCGGCTTCCGTGCCGAAGGCCTCATGTCTGCCCGGTCGGCCAAGAGGAAGTGCTCCGCGCCCCCCTTGATTCCGCCCGGGCTTGCTGAGGAACTTATCGGCGGATGGTGTCGGAGACTTGAGCGCGCCGCGGCGGTGACGAATCAATCTCGCACCGCTAAAAAGCAGCTGGTCAGGCTCGACCATCCAAGCGCGGTAAGAGTTCATACTCCAACACATCGGCCAGACGGACCGTATCGAGGCCGGTGCGCGCGTCGATCAAGTTCGTCAACGGGATCGCCATCGTTGCCCCGGCAGCGGGTTCGTGCCCCTTCTGGCGAACCGTCTCCGCCAGTTCGACATAGTCAGCGAGTTTGCCCAACCAGAGATCGAACAGCGCCAGATCCCCGTGCCCCGCTCTCAAGTCCCTCACCAGTATCTCCCCTTCGCGCTTCAACACCGTCGCAAACTGGTTCAGCGATTCCCGCGCGCTCGCGACAAGCTCGGGGATCGTGCACGATGCGGCCCGAACCGTCGCCACGTCTTTCGCCGCCCGCGTAAGCAACGAAGGGGTCAGATCGCGGTCGGTCATCCGGCGGCCGTCGATGGCAAGCCCTGTGACAACGCGATCCTTCGCCTGAGCCCGATCGTTCACTTGCGCCAGAATCTCCCCCAACGACGCCTCGCCGTTGACCTCCCATTGCTCGTCGTCCAGCATGACCTGCATCGCGGCACCTCCTCGGTTGAACCTCGTCGTCAAGACTCGATCGTGGATCGTTGGGTTCTCATTCTCATCGGACTCACATTGCCGAAGGCGTTTTACGCTTCATACCTCGCGTAACAGCCCTCCGTCTCAGCACGCTTGTTACCAGCACCGAGCGCGGGCTCCTCAGTCACCTGCGCCGCCACCTCGGCCAATCGATCTCGCCAAGTGGCATAGGCGCGCGCCTGCGCGAGGGCCAAGGCGACGATGCCCTGCTCTTCCGCATTGTGTGTCTCGCGCACCAACGCCACGGTGGGCGGACCGAACGCGGGAGACGCCACCGTGAGTTTCAGCGCACGTTGGAGATCCTTCCGCAACGCGGCTTGCGTGTCCCGGATGGTCTCGACCGGCAAGGGGTACCGGCGACAGAGGCTCGGCAGCGCGTCAGCCCGGTTGACCAGCACTTCCGCCAGGGGTTTTAACTCCTTGAACAGGGCCCGGACCTCCGGCGCGTCGGGAGCCGGACCGACGGTGGGGGCAAGTCGGCTCGGCTGCTCCGTCAATGCCTCGAACCAGTAGCGTCGCCAAAACTCGCCGTACCACCGGGTCGCCGCGTCTTCGCGTCCGGCGCGCAGGTGATAACCTGCCAACCCATCGTCATCGACCGCCGAGGCGTAGACCCGCACTCCCCTCATGTGCCCCGGGAACGGACCTGCACCGAGCGCGTGAAGGCAAAGGGCGGCGACGTCATCGCACGTGACGTGCTCCTTGCATGTGTGGTGCAGGCAGACCTGGTCGAATCCACAGGGCGCGCAGGCGATGTCCGGCTGAACCACCCAATGGCCCGGCCCATACGGCCCGGTTTCCCGGAAGTCCACATGGCCAACGGAGATATCGACGACCGGAGTTCCCACGGCCACGGCCGCGTGCATCGGCCCGGTATCGTTGGTCAGCAGGAGCCGGCATTCCGCCAGCAACGCGACGAGCTGTTCCACCGTTGTCTGACCCGACACATCACGCAGCGGCCCGCTTCCCTCGGCCGCCTTGTATGCGGCCACCGCTTGGCGCACCGCATCGGTTTCGGCCTGACCGCCGATCATCACGAATCCGACCGGTACGTGCCGGCTCAAGATCGCCATCGCGCGACCGAAGTAGGCGGGGCGCCAGGCTTTCGTCACGTCACTGGCCCCGACCTGCACGGCGACCCAGTATCTTGGTTCAACCGGTTCACCGATCAACGGGCGAGGGTCAACGGACTCTCGTTGCGGCACCAGCAAGCTGCCCGCGGCGCCTTGTCGCGATCGCCCGGCGTCGCGGATCTGAGTCCGCGCCCACTCCGTCGCCGCCGGATCGACCCGCAAGGAGAGCGGCGCAAACGGTCCGTGACCGCTTCCGCCGAGGGCATAGAGATCGACCAGATTGAACCGATTGAAGCGTCGGTAGTGATGCAAATCGGTGAAATAGCCCATCCAGGGATTGCGCACGACGGTCGTCCCGTCTCGGGCCGCGGCGACGCCGCGGATGTCCGGCGCGCCGACGCAGGCCGCGAGCAACCCGCTCCGCCGGTTAAAGGTGAGGTTGATCACGCGGTCATAGCGGCGCTCCACCAGCGGCTGCGCCCAGTCCGCCACTTGCCGGTACAGCGCCGTGACGTCCTTCGCCATAACCCGGCAGGTCTCGACAAGTCCCTCGAAATCGAACGCTTCAATATGCCGGAGGCCCGGCAGCAAGGCCGCCATGGGGGCGAAACGCCGATCGACGACCAGATCGATCGCCACTCCGGGTTGTTCCCGATGCAGCCGGTCAATCAACGGGCCGGTCTGAACCAGATCACCCATGCGCGTGATATTGATGATCAGTACTTGCGTGGCCATCGAGGCAGCCTACGGCAACACCGTGCCGGTGTTTATTCCCGTCACTTGAGCACGGCCGGCGTTAGGCGTCAGAACAAATCCCTGGTTTCCATCCGGTACTCGTCCAACATGAGAAGCAACAGCTCGTCCCGCGTCAGGACCGCCGTCGGCCCTTTGCTTTTAATCCGCGCGGCCACCTCCTTGAGCTCCACCCGTTGGCCGCTTGGGAATTCCCTGAGCCACCGCGCCAACTCCGGATCGGTCGAACAGTGCGTCGCCAAGTACCCGGCCTGCCGCTCTCCGCGGAGGATGGCGCCGATCCGATCAGGTCGGCTGACGCCGATCGCGGCCAAGAGAGTCTCCATGCGATGGCGATAGGTATGCTCCACCAGGACGCGACGTCTAGCCGCCTGGGCCATCGCGGCCCGCGCTTCCGGTTCGTGCAGCCAGGTGCTGATTTGGCTCAGCAATTCCTCGGTATTCCGGAACGTCGCGATTTCATTCTCACTGAACAATGCCGGAAGCAGCGCACGGTGATCCGTCAACTGGAAGGTGCCACAGGCCGCCAGCTCGAACGTCCGGGGATTGACGAAATCCGCCTGCGGATCCAGCCCTTCGCCGGTATACGAATGGAGATTGAGGTTGATATGAGTGCCGTTGAACACCTTCACGCAGGTCTCCGTTTCGATGCGCTGGCCGCCTCGCTGAAGGACCGGCTTCAAATCTTCCGCACCCTCCCACTCGTTTCCCCAAAGTTTGAAGGTCCAGCTCTGTTTAGTCAGCAGCGGTAGGATCCGCCGTCGGTTCACGTAGCCAGCCCCGACGAACGACACATCCGCCCCGAATTCCGTTTTTTCCTCAGGTGTCAACGCTAGGGGTCGATGGACGGAGGGATCGGCCGCCAGCGGCAGGTAAGCGACGTGTTGCGCGCCGGCCTGCCGGAAGGCTTCCCGGCAGGCTCCGTTCTGAATGACGAACCAGTGCTGGTATCCCCGGGCCAGATGACGCCAGTATGTCAGATGGCGATAGTTTTCGACGAACCACATTGCGGTCACGAACCGCTTGCGGTTCAAATGCTCGAGAATCGGCAATTCTAGCGGGGCCTGTGCAAGGGCCAGCACCAGGTCGGGAGGATCCTCCGCCAGGCGGCTCACGGTGTAGAGGCCGAGCGACTCCACAAATTTCCCCTGGACCAGCGCCCGGTGCCGCGCCTCTTTCAGGCCGTCCATAACCCGATACGCCCCATAGTGCGCGCTGTGATCAACCCACATGACCTGATGGCCCAGCGATTCCAGCGCAGCCATGGCGTAGCGAGCAATCGGCAGGGATCCGCCGTAGAGCGGGCCAACTACAGCGACGTGCAAACGACCACCGGCTTGGGCGGCCAATCGCTGCCGCAACGACCGTTCGATCGCGCGGTGAAAGTCGTCATGGAGCCCGGCAGCCGGCTCATAGGTCAGGAGCCGCAAGGGAGATCGCGCCATCGATAACCGCGCGGCGATGTCATCGGGAGAACCGTACAGCCAGTCCACCTGTGTGACCCACTCGCCCAGCGGTCGCGCACCAAAGGCATCATGCAGTTCTTGCCGGCTTGGCACCACCGCCGCCACTTTCCAATCACGGGGCATGTGTTTTCGCAGTGCCTCTACGTGATAGAGCAGGCCGATCCCCAGCACGACAGCGAGTTCTCCGGCTTGCACCTGCGCTCCTTGCGCCTCGGCCCAAACCGAAGCCTCGCGCACGGGATCATACTGGCTGTGAATCCATTTGCCATTCGCGAGCGCAGTCGGCAGACCGTTCTTCGCCGGTCGAATCTGGAGCACGCCCCCGCCGGCCTCGCGGACCTCGGCCGCCAGACTAGGCCATCGTGCACGAAGGAGGGCACAGTTGACGTCCAACGGATTCATACGGTCACGCGTCCCCGTACGCATCGCGCGGGGCCTGGTCGCCTCTCACGCGGCGCTCACTGAACGCAAGGCGCACCGCACAAGCGTTCCCAGATCGCTTCGCGACTGCGGTCCGGGATTGAAGGGCCGTTGGCCACGGTGAAATAGGCGCCCAGGCGGTCCAGTCGACTCCGCCACAGCGACCACCCATCCACGAGGGAGCGACAAGAGCCTGTGAGCAACAGTTCCACACTCTCCTTCACCGGCCACCGAGCACTGGACCGGCGGTCATGTGCTCGAGCAGGGCAAGGCCTGTCATCCGTCATCAGCGGTACCTCGGCTTGCCACACCCAATGGCCTTCGCCGTAGGGACCCGTTTCATGGACTCGAGCCCTGGCGAAATACCAACCCATGGCCTTCGCGCCCGTGGCGGCGCCAAGGTGCAACGGCCCCGTATCGGCTCCGATCACCCAGTGGCATCGCGAAAGCAGACCAGCCAGTTCACGGACATCGGTGCGTCCGACGGCGTCCCAGACTCGACCTTGCAGCAGCGGCGCCACACCATCTTGAATCACATAGCCCCGCTCGCGTTCAGCACGTCCCCCGACCAACACGACTTTCGCCCGTTCCTCGCTGTCAAGCAGCGCGGTGATCCAAGTTGTCCACACTTCCGGCGGAACACAACGATCACGATCGCCGGCCCCCACCACGACAGCGACCCAGACGCCATCATCTTGTCCGACCGCCTCGAGGTCCGTTGGAACGCGAACCTCGCGCGCCGGCACGTGTGGCGCCCTGCCTGTCGCCCGGACCCTGCAGAGCCCACAAAACGCATCGGCCAGATGAACGCGATTGCCTGACCGGTCCTGCGCGACCCGGCGCAAGTACGCCGCCCAGGGCGGCATATCCTTCCGAAGCGGGCCGCCTTCGCCTGGACCGATGACACGATCGGCCAGAAGATACGCCGCGAGCACAGCCCGCGGGTGTTGATTGAGGTTGTACGCCACCGGATAGGGCTCATCCGTCAGAGTCCGGATGTAGGCGTTCACCTCGTCCACGACGGCGTCCGGCGCCCGTTTCCAGAGATCCGCCCAAGTCCGCCATTTGAGCCCATCCCAGGGCAGCACCCGATCGATCTGGGAAAACAGCGAGGCGAGAGGCGCGAACGGAGCGGGGCACACCAGGTCCAGCGAGCCGATGCCGCCGGCTTTCAGCGCCGCGATCACCGGGAGCGATTGGACCAGGTCCCCGAGACGGGCGAGTTGAAGCAGCACGGCGCGAGAGACCGGAGCGCTCATCCGGACACGCTCGAGGGAGCGCACAACGGGTGTCCGTCGAGCGCCCGTGTTAACTCATCGAGTCCCTCATATTGCGGATCGAGCAGTTGCAGCACCTGTTCCTCTCGCCGAGCTTCTGCGACCCGCCCGTCCCGGAGCAAGACGCTTGCCAGTGCGAACCGTGTGGTCAGGTCACCGGGATTGCGATCGACAAATCGAGCCAACACCTCTGCCAAGGCTTTCCAGCGGCCGAGCGCCGCGCCAGCCCGGAGCAGCCAGTGCACCGCTTCTGCGTCATCCGGCTCCTGTTTCAAGACGGCGAGAAACGCGTCCCAACTTCGCTCGATCTGGCCCGCTCCCAATGCGGCCATGCCCAGCCCCATGACGGCTCTGCGCTGGTTCGCGCCGTGAGCTCGAGCGGCCTCAAAGGCTTCCGCCGCGTCGCTGAACGCCTGACGTTGCATCGCCAGCACACCGCGTACCAGATAGACCTCTCCGCCGTTCACCGCATGGGGCGGAAGGTGGTCAAGATGACGTTGCGCCTCTTCCAGTCGGCCATCGACGATCGCTTGCCTGGCTAAGCCCAAGCGCGCATCGGCGTCTTCACAAAGGAGGAGCAGCCGCTGCCAGAACAATCCCGCGGCCTCCGTCTCCTCGAGTGCCTTGGCCACCGCTGCTCCCCAGCGCAATACCGCGGGATCGGCCGGCCAACGCCCGGGTTGTCGAATCAACCGCCGAACCGTCTCGTCGTCTCGCCGCTGTAACGCGCGCTGAACATCGGCCACATACCGCCAGGCATCGCGTTCCAGGTCGCTTGCCAGAGAGCGCCAGCGCACAAGGTGCGGCGAGAGATGGTCGCAACAAAATCCGTCCTCGAAGGCGAGCAGGTCTTCATCCGCCAACCGCCATCGCGTTCCCCAACGTTCAAGGAACCGGTCCATATTTTCATGGTCGTGGACGTTTCTGCCCGGCGTCTGTTCTGCGAGGTGGATCACAACGCTGTGCGGTTGATACACCACGCGATGGCCGCGTTCACGGACTTTCAAACACAGATCGATGCCCTCGAACCCGTTTCGATACCCTTCGTCAAATCCGCCTACGGTCAGGAAGATCTCGCGGCGAATCAGCATGCAAACCGCTGTGACACATTGCAGGTCGCGCCGCCGATTCACCGCCGGCGCATCGGCAGGGAACCCCTGGTACAGGTGATAGGGAATCCCGTCCTGACGCGAGATCGCCACCCCGGCGTGCTGGACCGTGTCATTGGGATACAAGAGCTTGCTCCCCACTACGGCAACATCCGCATGTTCCTCAACCTCGCGGACCAGCGCATCGAGCCAGCCCGGTTGTGGCATCGTGTCGTTGTTCAGGAACACCAGGTAGCGGCCCCTCGCCGCCTTGGCCCCCTGATTGCACGCCTTCACAAACCCCAGATTCTCGGCGTTGCGGATCACTTGGACATCCCCCCCCAGGCTCGCCAGCAAGGAGGGCGTTTCGTCCGTCGACCCGTTGTCCACAAGGATCACTTCGTAGCTCGCGTGTTGCGTGTGGCGGGCCAACGCCGTGAGGCAATTAGCGGTCAATTCCGCCTTGTTGCACACGGGAATGATGATGGAGCACTCGAACGTCGCGTCGGACGCCGTTGCAGGCGAGGGTTTCCAAGCGGTGCTCCCCCCGATTCCTCGTTCGCGCGCCGCGACAATGGCGGCCAACTCTTCAATCCATTGTCCTCGCTGGGCCGCCGCGTTGTAGTCGTTCACCCGCGCCTTTGCGCGTTCCCCGATCGCCGCACAAAGCTCGGGATCGCGACGCAGCCGGTCCAGCCAGGCAACCGCCTCGGGGATCGACGGTTCCGCCCAGTGACAGTCTCGCCCCAGGTACTCCGGTCGATAGACCGGCAACGACCCCTGCACCGGCCGCCATTGATACCCGACCAGGCACGCAGCGTCATAGGTCATAAACGACATGTTGCCCGACCACGCCGTGGCCACGACCGGCTTGCCCAGCGCCATCGCTTCGAACATCGGCAAGCCGAACCCTTCCGCACGGTGCAGAGACACGAACACATCGATGCTCGCCAGCAGCTCCAGCACCTCGCGGTAGGGTAACGGCCGATCCAGAAGGATGAGTCTCGGATCCCGGCCGGCTTCCTTGCGCAAGTGTTCCATCACCGGATGCGCGCGCTCGCCTACCGCCGCGTTGTTAACCTTCACCACTAACCGAACCGACGGATCGTCCGGCCAGGCCGACCGAAACGCCTCGATCGCCCCTTGGGGATTTTTGCGGACCGGATCGCTGTGGGGTTCAAAACACGCCAGCAGCACGAACGCCGTCTCGGGCAGTCCAAATTTCTGCCGATCCGGAGCAATGGACTCCGGCAGGCGGATCGGCACATGAGCGCGGACAATCGGAATCCCAGCGATTGCGTTCTCCAACGCCGACCGCACAAAGTCGCTGGGCGCTGCCAGCGCATCCAAGCGCTGCAGCGGGCCGAGCCACGCGGGAGGCAGGACAGGCAATTCCCAAAACGGCAGGGCGGTCAACAGGCTGTGGGCCGCCAATGCCTCAAGCACGTGGGGCGGCACCCTGGCAAGGGACTCGCCATTCAGCGCGAACAGCGTGAGCGGATAGCGACACTCATCCAAACTCTTGGCGAACAAATGACTGTAAGTCCGATCGGCTTGAGCCCGACCGCAGCCGGGATCCAGGTCCACCGCCGCGACGGGAATATTCCGATCGAGCAACAGGCGCAGCACATGTCGGGCAAACACACCGAGCCCCAGATTTCCGCTGAGATAGCCGATGAGGTTGATGCCGAACGGTTGCCCCTTTCTTGGCAACCTCCGTCCTCGGAAAGCCGGGCTCGGTCCAGGGACGATCGTTTTCTGCGGCGGCATCGGCACCTCAGGATTGCCCTCTGACGGCTGAGATCGAGAACGGTCCTCGGCAGGTTCTATGCCGCCGTTGCTGGGCGGCGTTGCTGAGTCGATCGAGCAAGCGGGCAGGCTTCTCTCGTACCGGACCTCTTGTCTCTGCGGAACCGCCTGAACAGCGTCCGCAACCCCCAGCGCATACATGGTTGCGAAAAACGCCCCGTACACGGGATGCAACACCCGCTCGGCATAGATCGCATCAAAGGACCGGCCGTTCAGGCGTAGAGTCGCCAATGTGGCGACATGGACCTTTTCCAGTTCGGCAAGGGTCAACCGCAGCGAGGCGGCAAGATCCTCGCTATAGCGGTCCAGCCGGCTCAGGAGATCGTTCAGTCTCAAAAACGAGGTCTCTAACTCGGGATGTTTTTGGGCCAACACGATGGCCATGCAGCCGGCCTGGCGCATCTTGCGGGCAAAGTCGTCAATCGTGAGAGGGTGATTGTGGTAGGCAACGACCTGCGGTCGATAGTGGAGGCGCATGCCGGC
The DNA here is from genome assembly GCA_035573855.1 of Nitrospiraceae bacterium. Classification (GTDB taxonomy): domain Bacteria; phylum Nitrospirota; class Nitrospiria; order Nitrospirales; family Nitrospiraceae; genus DATLZU01. The sequence continues at coordinate 113,052 of DATLZU010000034.1, read as the reverse complement.
TTTCTGCAATCGATACCCCAACTCCACATCGTCATACGCGGGATAGCGGAACGCGGGATCGAAAACCGGATTCTGAGTCGCGAGCAACCGGCGCTTGACCGACACATTGCACGTGTAAAATGTGCGGAAGTCGGCTCGCCCGTCCCGTGCCAAGTGCAGGGAAAACTGCTGTCCTCCCTCCGGCGAGACGACATAGCGCATGAGCGGGGTGATCTCAATCTCCGGGAACCACTCGATGCCGCCGAGCAGCGCATCTTGGTAGTCAGGATGCCGACGGTGAAACTCGGCATGCCCTTGGAGGAAGTCCGGCGCCGGAACCATGTCATCGCCTGTCAAGAGCACGATGTCGCCTGACGCCGCTGCGATCCCCCGGTTTCGGGCGGCGTTTGCGCCTCCGTGTTCCTGTCGGATAAACATCACACGAAACGGCCATATCGGGCTTGTCGCTACCGCTTCGGTCTGATCCCCCGAACCGTCATCGACAACGATAACCTCAAAGCGAGCTGCAGGCCACGTCTGAGCGGCATACGCCTGGAGCGTCTTCCGAAGGACCGCGCTCCGGTTGTAGGTCGGCACAATCACGGAGAGGAACGGATCAGCTTGGACGCCTGGTCTGTCTCCCCGGAGCGCAGGATCAGCCAGGACTGCCCTTGGCTGTCGACTCTTACGCCAGTCGGCAAAGGCCTGTTTCACTATCGCCTGCATGTTCGCGTACGGCTCCGTTTTAACGAAAAAGGGCATGGAGTAGGTCAGACGGTCTTTGTGCAGGAGAGTCCCCTGCGGCTCCGTGTAGGGAATGAATTCGGAGGCGCCGTGATGTTGAAGGTAATTGGGGTCGACGCCGTCGCAGACCGGCCGTGCGCTGCAGGTAGCGCAGACCTCGGGGAACAACTTGAGGTTCTGTCCCCGCACACCGATGATGCGCAGACCGTTGTCTAGCGTCTGCCGAATATCTCGGTATTGGAAATCGGCCTCAAGCCCGCCTTCCAGCACAGGAATTCTGGCCGCACATTGTTCCGGTCCACCGCCCTGGTGTCCGCCCGCGTTCATCCATTCGTACGGGTCGTAGCGCACCCCGACCACACCCACCAGGTTTTTCTCCATCCCTCGCATTGTGCAAAGCGGGGCATATCGGATGTTCACCGCGACATCGTGCGATTCGAGATAGTCGACAGCCTCTCTGAGATACGGATGAATAGCTGAATATTGCGCCTGGATGCCCATGGCCCTGCCATCACGGTTCCATTCGTAATAGGCATTCATGATGATGAAATTGCACAGGTAAATCCGGTGCTCGATGATTTCCCGCGCAATGTCAGGCAGGTGCCGGTAATTCCATTCCATGACCACCGTATTGGTCGTGTACTGGAAGCCCTGCTCATCGAGGTAATCCATCGCCTGTTTCTGCTTAGCCCAGGACGCTCCAGTGAGCTTTTCGAAAAGTCCGGTCTCCACGGCATGCATGGAGAAGAGAAAATTGACTAGCCCTGTATCGAGCAAGTCGTCGATCAAACGGTCACGCCTGCAGTTCGACATGCGCCGCATCAGGTACTGACCGAGAGTGATGATTCGGCCCTTCAGCCCGAGGTCCTGATGGGCATAACGCGTAATTTCAATGATATCCGGATGCAGGGTGGGTTCTCCGCCGGTGATGTCGAAATTCACGAACCCGTTGGCCTTGAGACGCCGCAGGATCTCCTTGCAGTCCTCTAGCGATCGGAACTTTGCCCGACGCATACCCCGGAACTGATCGTCCGATCCGTCGAGATAGCTCCAATAGCAGAACTTGCAGGAGTGGACGCATTTCAGGCCAACGTCCAGCACCGCTCCTCGGCTCAATTGTCCCGATGGATGTAACACATACCCATCATTTCGTTGCTCTGCCATGACATCCCTCTCCTCTTTGGGCATCTAGCTTGCTGTGACGTCTCCTCCATATCTGGCGAATCACTCGCCGGCGATCTTTTAATGCGTTGGCACTCCCGTTTCGCGGTTTGTGTCAGATGACGCCACAGAGGATCGGGTTGCAATGTTGAATCGAGCACAACACACAGGGTCCTGGTAACGCAGCGACTGTTGCGTCTGCACCGCATTCACCAGATCGGAGATGGTTCCGTATTCCGGCGCCTGTTGCAGATGGGCTAGTCCTCCAGCATTGGCAACCCAAATGTTGGCCCGAACGTGATAATCTTGAACAAACCAATCCACAGCCGACCTAACACCGGGCCAACGCTCTACGTTACGGATATCATGGCCATACAATAGCGTATGCGGACTTATCAGGGACCTAACCGCATAGAGGTCCGCCACGACCGAGGCAAACTCGTGGTCTCCATCGATGAAGATAAAATCCACCGGGCCAGGAACAATCTGTTCAAACGCCGTCTGCGTTCGTTCAACCGCTGAGACGACCTTTCGAAACCGGCACGTTCGATATTTTCCAGAAACATGCGCTTGGGGACACCAGTTGCCGTTTCGCGGAAGTACTGTAACGTCTCGCTCGTAATGCCTCGCCACGTGTCGAAACACCAGAGTTGCTCGAAGTACTGGTGCTTGCGCTCCACTCGCCAAGACCACTGGAATGTACCCTGATCGGGCGTAGAAGCGGTTATGAACTCATAGAGATGGTTGTCAAACGGCAATGGCAGTCCAAGCGGAAGATCAGCGGCAAGCATGCTCACGGTCGACCGCCCCAGCCACGGACCGATCTCCACACCTCGTAGCGGCCGACCAACACGCTGGTACTGCTCACGCACCAATGCCTTCAAAGCCATGACATCATCAACCGTCAGTAAAGGGTATCCTAGATTGAGCACACGTTCCTCGCTGACATCAGGGACGGGACACAGCGATGAACTCTCCCCGCCTTACCCCGGCGTGGCCCTTTCTTGATCACGGTTGAGGGAACAGGAGCCAGGAATTATTGCTTTGTCCGTCGCTGCGGTTCCTGCCTCAGCGCAGAGGCTCTGGCGTTTTTGCCAGGTCGCTGTGCTTCCGTCTCTCATCTCATGCCGTCCCACACTTCTTCTTGCCGCTCGGACGCGATCGCTGGGCCTTTCTCTGCGCGCGCCCGCTTCCACATGCAGCGGAGGATGCAAGGGTCACGCCATCTGCAGCGCTAGCAAATTCCCCTTTCCGGTTGCCCTCCATCTCGATCAGCCGTCACGCACTCGGCAGATTTTTCCAATGAGGTCGTCTTTTGCCGCTTCCATCCCACGCCGTCACGCTGTGACCGCTCAGCGCTGCTTCTGCACCACGCATTGCTCAATGGCCTGCCTCACCGATCCGCCCCAGCCTCGGTATTCAATGTATTCCGCCCGATTGAACAGAAATTCGATGCCGACATGGAGTCGGTCTTGGTGCAGGGTCAGGTTTTTGACGACCCCGGCCAGATTGCTGACATGGCCGATGCCGGGCAGGTCGAATTCCAAGCGAACCGATGTCCCCGGGATCACGTCGGCGTGATTTGCTGTCAGCGCCGCACAGCAGCCGCTGACACTCAGGTCGAGGAGGATTCCTCCCGCCACTGGACCCAAGACGTCGCAACCGGCGAGTTGATTCCCCTCCGTTCTGAGGAGCACCAGCGGCTCGTGGCTCGGCACGCGGACGTGCTTTCGCACCATGACCTGTTCCACGGTCGTCGGAAACGCCAGAAACCACAGCGGCAGCGGTTGCGCCACACGCATGCAGAGTTCGCTTCGGAACCCGATCAGTTTGCCGGCATACATGTAACGCACCGTGCACGGCGAGCCCGGTGGGCATTCCACCGCCTGCCCGAGTTGAAACGGCCATTCGCAGATCAACCAGGCGCCGTCCTTCCACCCCAGCAGCGTCGACCCGGATTGGACGATCTCCGTGCCGGCGGGCACCCCCAGTTGAAGCGACACACCGACCGCTAAAAACCCCGGTTCCTTGACGTGCTCATCGTTCATTGCTCGCCTCCGTCGAGCACCAGATCGGGATCCACACCGACATGTGTAGGATTAAGCACTGTTTCAACGACGCGCAGCGGTTTGGTCGTCTGTGTCGTCAAATCGAGCGGCTCCGGTTTCACGACCTGACGTCCTCCGGAGTCTTTGACGATGAAAACCGTCGGCAGCAGCGGCTGCTGGTGGTTGAGACGGCTCACCACCGCGATTTCACCGGTATTCAAGGCCACGCAAGAGCCCACCGGATAGATACCGACCACCTTGATGAAACGGTGCACGAGCCCGAAGTGGAGTTGCCCGCGTCGACCCAGCAGGTACAGGAACCGGAGAACCTCGTGGGGCGGTTTCGCCTTGTGATAACAGCGGTCGCTCGTCAACGCATCGTACATGTCGACGACCGCCGCGATTATGCCGAACGCGCTCAGCTCGGCCCGTTTCCGGCCGAACGGATATCCCGATCCGTCCACTCGTTCGTGATGTTCGAGGGCCGGCTTCACGGAGGTGTCGTCCAATCCGGTCGTCTCGGCCAAGAATTCCGCGCCGCGCAGCGCATGTTGTTTCATGAGCTCGAACTCATCGGCGTTCAGTCTTCCAGGCTTGTTGAGGATCTCCGGCGGAATGCGCATTTTTCCGATGTCATGGAGCAATGTCCCCACACCGAGCCGATGTAACGCCGTTGCATTAAGATGAAGGCGGCGGCCTAGCGCCAACGCAAGGATCGCCGTGTTGACGGAATGGTAGAAGGTGTATTCGTCGAAGCGCTTGAGGCGTGTGAGGCTGGTCAAGGCGTCGGCATGCCGGAAAAGGCTGTCGACCAGGGCCGAAACCACGCGGTTGACCGCCTCCAGGTTGATGTCTCGCCCGAGACGCGCCTCGTGCATGGTGTCGCGGATGATCCGTTTGGCCGCCTGATACGTCTCCCGCGCCGCGGGCAACTCTTCCTCGAAGGATCGCGCGTCTGTGGTCGTCACCTCGACTGGCGTTTCCGCGTCGCCCGATGCAGGTCGGACCAGCGACTCCGCCGACACAGGCGGCTCGGTGAGGTTGTCCATCGTGCCCTCAAGTTCATCCACCTCGCTGGGCTTGGACGCACGGTCGGTTCGTTCCTCCAGCTCCACTTCAACGAAGCGCACGCCGCAGGCTTTAAGCCGCTCGATGTCCGACGCCCCGGCCACCCTCATCCGGTGACGCCAAAACGGCGTTTCGAGCCACGATCGGTCCAGATCGACAATCCGCATTCCACACTCAAGCTGGTCGATCGGGATCCGTTTGCGCACCACACCCATGACTATTCAGCGCAGACTCCTCAGCCCATCCAGCATCGGTGTTGTATCGGCAACAACCGAGCAAAACTTGACAGAACGGAACATCGGAGAACAGCATGTTCGACCGGTCCGGCGGCTCCCTTCGGCCAACCGCATGCCCTTAAGTTTGGATGGAGGAATGCCGATAACCAACCGCGGAGTTGTTGCGCTCGCACTTCGCCGACGGCAGGCCCCGCATCGGCCGATCCCGTCGCTCAAGCCGCCGATGGGTACAGTCAAACGGATCCCTGTCGACCAACTGAAACCCGGCATGTTCGTCGTGGCCCTGGACCGCCCATGGCTGAAGACGCCGTTTCTGTTGCATCAACGACACATCAAACAGCCGAAAGAGATCCTCACACTCAAGCGCTACGGCATCCAGCACGTTACGATCGACGTGACGAAGGGCGCGGACGTGGATGAACACAGCGCCCCCCCACCGATCGACCAAGCAGACCAGGGCGCCGCCGCGGCCTGTTCGTTCGCTGAAGCCAACACGCCGCAAGCCCGGAGCAAGGCACTTCAGGCCGCCCGGCAGACCTATGACGAAGCGCGAGCCACGGTGGATCGCTTCTTCGAGGAGGCCTCCCGAAAACCGAGGGCGGGCGCGGATGCGCTCGCCGGCATCGTCGGCAGCCTGTTGGACCGTCTGCTGGCCGATCGCACGGCCATGCTGACCCACCTGTTTATCAGGCAAATGCGCGAGTATGATCGCGAACTGTCAACCCATGCCCTTGATACGGGAGTGCTCACCCTGCTGTTTGGAGCGACGTACGGGTTGAGCGGATCGGATCTGGAAGACGCGGGCCTTGCCGCACTGCTGCACGACATCGGTTACTTGCGGCTCCCGCGCAACGTGTTTCGCAAGGCGCATCAGTGCTCCGAGCGGGAACGCCGGTTGATGGAACAACACCCGAGGTTGGGCGCGACTCTGCTGAAGGCCCAGGCAAGCGTGCGCGACACGGTTTGGCACGCCGTCGAACAGCACCATGAGCGGATTGACGGATCAGGATTCCCCGCTCGGTTGAGCGGCGTACGGCTCTCTTCTCTCGGCCAGCTTGTTGGCCTCGCCGATGCCTATCAATCCCTCGTCTGTCCCCGAAGCGGAACCGCTCCGCTGCTCCCTCACCGGGCGGTCGCACAAATGTTTAGCTGGGGGCAACAGGGCGTGTTCGACCGCACGCTGGTCGAGGCGGCCATTGCTTGCCTGGGCATTTATCCGATCGGCAGTCTGGTCCAACTCAATTCAGGAGAGCGGGCCATTGTGGTGGCCGCCAATCCGCACCATCGCCTCCATCCAGTCATTGCGATCATCGCGGACGCCCAGGGGCATCCGTACCGCGATCCCTTGTATGTGGATTTGTCGGCTCAGGACGCCACCGGCCCGACGAGGATGATCGTGCAGACGATGGATCCGGCGCGCGAGCACGTCGACGTCGCCGTGTATTTGGACCCTTCACCCCCCAAGCGGGCGGTCTCATGAACTCCAGACGCACGGCTCGGCACACATCAGCCCGTGAGTCGTTTCTTAACACCGGATTCCACCATGTGCTTCTGGACGCCCTGCCGATCGGAGTCTGCCTGATCGATGGACAGGAACGGATCGTCTCCCTAAACGCAGAAGCGGTTCGGCTCCTTGGAATCAGCGAAGAGTACGCCATCGGCCGGCGATTGGGCGAAGTGCTGCGCTGGAGCGGCGAGACACAGACGGACTGCAGCGGAGGTCCGGCCATCGGTGAGGTCCTCCGGAATTGCCGACCCTCCATCAGCGGCCACGCAATTCTGCACCGTCGTGACGGACGCGAGCGACGCGTGGAGTGGCAGTGCGCACCGCTTCCGGATTACCCGGACCGGGTGGTCCTGACTCTGCAAGACCGTTCGAGACAGGCTGAATTGCAGCGCGATCGCGATCGGCTTGCCCGCATCGCCGACGAAAGTCCATCGCCCGTCGTTGAGCTGGATGCGTTCGCCAATCTGCTGTACGCCAACGCGGCCATGACCGACTTGATCGATCGCTTCGGCTATACCGAGCAGGGCTTTCCCGCTGTGTTTCCACCTGACATTAACGACGTCGTGCGACAGTGCTTGGCTTCTGGCCAATCCCTCCACCAACGCGAAGTGGAGCTGCCCTCCGCCTCCTATGTCTGGAGTTTTTGTCCGGCCCCCTCGACCGGAACCGTGCGCGGCTACGCCATCGATCTGACCGCCGTCAAGGCGGCGGAGCGCAACCTGCGGGAGATCAACAAGGAACTCGATCGAGCGCTCGTGCGCGCGCAAGAGGCGGTCAAAATCAAAAACGATTTTTTGGCCACCATGAGCCACGAACTCCGGACGCCGCTTAACGGCATCCAAGGAATGACCGAATTGTTGTTGGACACTCCTCTTCAAGCTGAGCAGCGCTCGTTTGCCGAAACCATCCGCCAATGCGGACAAGCGCTTCTGCGGCTGATCAACGACATCCTCGACCTCAGCAAGATCGAGGCGAACAAACTCGAGCTGGAATCCATCGAATTTCGAATCAGGGCGCTGGTCGACCAGGTGCTGGCACAGTTTGCCGAAACGGCACAGACGAAAGGCCTCGAGCTCGCCGGCTTGGTGCACGCTAGCATCCCCGAGACGTTGGTGGGAGATCCCGGCCGGCTGAGACAGATCTTAACCAACCTGATCGGCAACGCCGTCAAGTTTACGGACCGGGGCGAGGTTGTTCTTGAAATTCAACCAACGGACAATCACGTGCAGGAGAATCACCGTCTCGCCCGGCCAGATGAGGTTCCGTTGTTCATTTCGGTCAAGGATACCGGAATCGGCATCGCCCCGGATGTCATCGACAAACTGTTCCGACCTTTCACGCAAGCCGACACCTCCACCACGCGGCGATATGGCGGCACCGGCCTTGGCCTGTCCATCAGCAAAAAACTCGTCGAGTTGATGGGCGGGACCATCGGCGTTACGAGCGAACCCGGCCGTGGCAGCACCTTCTGGTGCACAATCCGACTGGCCAAGCCGGCACGGCCGGCGGAGCCGGCGCGCGCGGGCTTGGGCGGGCGTCGTGTGTTGATCGTCGATGATAACGCCACCAATCGATTGATCCTTCACCATCTGGTTTCTTCCTGGGGAATGGACGCCGTGCTGGCCGCCGGAGCGGAGGAGGCAATCGCCTCCCTTCAACATAGCGTGACCCAACACCGGCCGTTTGACGTCGCCATCCTGGACGTCATGATGCCGGGACAGGACGGCATCGCGTTGACGCGTCGCATCAAGGCCCTGCTCGGCTCCGCCGCGCCCCCGCTGATCGTGCTCACTTCCCTCATCCAGCGCGGACAGGCCAAGGCAGCCCATGAAGCCGGCGCGTCGGCCTACCTCACCAAACCAGTGCGACACGACCAACTCTTCGAGTGCCTGCACCTCACCCTGGGAGCTCACTCGCCCGTCCATCCGCCATCTGATGAATCGCCGCCCAAGCCGGCGGCGGACACTCCCCTGATCACCGGTAACACCGTCCCGGCATCGCCCCGATCCCCTCGCGTGCTCGTCGCCGAAGATAACCCCGTTAATCAGGTCTTGACCGTCAAGATGCTCGAACGGCTCGGGTATCGCGCTAACGTGGTGAGCAACGGACGAGAGGCCGTCCATGCGATCCAGCAGGATTCTTACGACGCGATTCTCATGGATGTGCAGATGCCGGACATGGATGGTTTGGAAGCCACGCAGCGGATCCGCGCGTGGGAGGCTTCGAACGGTCCGCGTGAAGCCTCGAGAGCGGAGCCTGGAGCCGGACGATCGACAGGCCTGCGTATCCCTATCATTACGATCACCGCGAACGCCATGCCAGGCGATCGCGATCGCTGTCTGGCCGCTGGTGCGGATGATTACCTCGCCAAACCGATGAAGAGCGAGGACCTCAGAGCGGTTCTCGAACGCTGGATCCCGTCCGTCGGAGCCTCCGAGCCGAATGGCCTGGCGCACTCGACCATGAAGCACTCTCCCGAGGACATACCACTCAGCGTTTTTGATCCCCGCGCCATGCTGAGCAATATCGGCGGGGACACCCAGCTTCAACAGGAGTTGATCCGGCTCTATTTAACAAGCTATCAATCCGCCCTCGACCAAGCCAACAAGGCCCTCGCCGGGCGGGATCCTGTGCAACTCGAACATGCGGCCCACTCGCTGAAGGGAACCGCCGCCAACCTCTGCGCGCGCGACTTGGTCCGCGCCGCCGGGCAGGTCGAAGCGCTCAGCCGGCTCGGGCTGACCGAGGAAACGGTTCGCGCCTGTCGGGAATTGGAACGGCAAGCCAGCAAGCTTGCAACCGTCCTCACTTGCTTCCTTCGCTGACAGCATCATTGAATAAGAAAGGGGTCGGGAGTCTTTTCAGACCACAGACCATAACCGCTCCCTCGACCTGGCGTCGAGCGACGCCACTGTTTTCATCCGACAACTGCGAGCAATAGACCGGCCTTCGCTGAACCCACGATCCGTGTTCTCTCAGCCCGACATTGATTCTTGGTCCAGCCGCTCGACGATGCGCTTCGCCTCCCGAATAAAATGCTCGGCACGCTCAACGGCCGCGGCCGCGTCCGCCTTGTCGATCGTCACATAGTCGGCGTAATCGACCTCTTCGCGATCGAATAAGAGTTCGCGAAACCATCGGCCATATTCCTTGGACAAGTAGCCCCCAAGCACGAGCTTCTGATTCACCATGGTCTTAACGCCTTCGTGCGTCCTCGGGTCTCCCCCGAAGAGGATGAGAATCGCACGGGCGGCACTCAACGCGGCGTAATAACTTCGGTTCACTGCCGACTCCCATCGGCCTTGTTCCAGTAAGAGCCCGGCATCCGCAAGCAACCGGTCAGCTTTGTCGAGCCGGTACCGCGACAGGGCGCGCTTCTCTTCGCGATTGAGCGTCATAAAACGCCACTCCTTGGGATTTCACTGTTTTGAGAAAGGGGCTGCCGAGCCGTTCGTTCATGGCAATATCGTCGCGCGTTAGGATTGCCACCGAAAAGGAAAGGCCGCTCTCCAGCTCGTACCGGTAAAACAGATCGCGAAGCGCGTCTTTCACCGCACGGTCTTTCCCCGCCACGACGACGAGAATATCGAAGTCCGAATCAGCGCGTTCTTCGCCCCGGATTCGGGACCCATAGGCAATGGCCTGCAACACCGATGGAAGGTCGGCCAACTTCGCCGCAATCGCGGCCAATACGTCGCGCTCGTGTTGAAACATGGTATCGTTCTGCAGATGGGCTCCAGTCTACCGAAGCCACCACCCCGTTGCAACGCGATGAGCGGGAATTCGAAAAGGGGTCGGGAGCTTTTAAGAAAGCACTAAAAGAAGTCGGGATTCTTTCGGAGTTTGGCAAGAGCCAAGACAGCTGATGATTATCCCGAAGACTGCCATCTGATGTGAGCCGGCGTTTGCCTCCCTCCAGCCTCCGCAGGCTGAGATAACCTGCCGCGCCGGGATTGCTTTGCGAACCTTCCACAGCGTCGTCCTCGATGACGTGACCCATGGCCTGTAGCAGAAGGGCCTCCTCTCGAGTCAGCGCTGCTCGAGGCCCCCTGACGCCGTGCCGTTCCCCTGGCCAATGTGGCCGTTGAGTCCGCTTCCAATTGCGACTGGCGGTCGATAGGGCGAACGCGTTACATGGTGCATGCCGCACGTGTGTCCGCTTTGCCTCAGTACTGCAGGCTCAACCGCGTTGGCAAGGGAAATCTTTTCCTGCGCGCGGACCTTATCCGATGCCGACCAGTTGATTGGGGTTGGCGCCCGACATCCACCGTTCCAGCATCTCGCGTAAGGCGTCGCAGGTGACGGGTTTGCTCAGATAGTCATCCATCCCCGCCGCGAGGCACCGCTCACGGTCGCCAGCCATGGCGTTCGCCGTCAGGGCGATGATGGGCACACGGGCGGTCGACGGCCGTCCTGTGGACTTCGTCATTAGTCCTGTTTGTTGGTCTTCGGCTTCGGACGGGTGACCACCGACTGTTGACTCTTCATGTTTTCGGATCATGCGGGTGGCCTCGAAGCCGTCCAGTTCCGGCATTTGGCAATCCATTAGCACCAGGTCGTACCGATCCCTGATCAACGCCTCGACTGCTGTGCGGCCGTTGTCTACGACATCAGCGTGGTACCCGAACTTCGCCAGCAGTCGGACGAGCACCAGCCGATTCACTTCGTTATCCTCCGCAACGAGGATCCGCTTCCGACTGCGAGCCGACTGCTCGGCCAGGCTGTGTCGGGTAATCAGGGAAATTTCGTTGCGGCGTTGTCCATGGGTGTCCGCCGAAACAGCCTGAATTTGGTCGGCTTGCCCGTCAGGGATCGAACCCTTTCGCTCACACACCATCATCAGACACTCGAGGAGCTGCGCTTGTCGCACCGGCTTGGTCAAATAGGCCGCAGCCCCGGCATCCTGCGCGGTCTTGGCCTCCCCTCGGTACCCCACGGTCGCCAGAACGATCACCGGGATTTCGTGAGTCTGAGGGTGCGTGGCGATCGTCCGCACGACGCTCCAGTCCCGCAGCCTCATCTGATCACCATCGAGGATCACCGCGTCGTAGGATAAACCGGTTTCAGCGGTTCGCTCCAAAAGCCCCCACACCTCGCCCACATCCGCCACGCACGTCGTCGTGATGCCCTCGGACCGGAGCGCGTGTTCGAGGGCCGTGCGCATCGCGGTGTGGCCCTCGGCCAGGAGTATTCGCCGGATCCGCCCCTGGCCCGGTGAAGGCACCGTCGACGACGGCGCCGAAGAAACCGCCCCGAACTGGGCCGTAAACCAAAAGGTGCTGCCTTGGCCCGGCAGACTTTCCACGCCGATCGTCCCCTGCATCAGCTCGACCAACTGCTTGGCAATGGCGAGGCCCAACCCCGTTCCGCCGTACTTGCGGGCATGGGATCCATCACCTTGGGTGAACGGTTGAAAGAGTCGGCGCCTCTGGGTTTCAGAGAGGCCGATCCCGGTGTCACGGACGGCAAACCGCAGGAGAACTTCTTCCCCTCGGCTGTCCTCTCCTCGCTCCGGACTCTCCACGCTGTGTACCTCGACAACCACTTCCCCTTGCTCCGTAAACTTGACAGCGTTGTTGATCAGATTCGCGAGCACCTGCCGCAACCGTCCCGGATCGCCCCGCAGCAAGCGAGGCACGTTCGCCCGGATGAGCGAGACCATCGTCAATCCCTTGGCGTGAGCCCGCCCGGAGAACAACGCCACGACACCGTCCACCAGAGCTCGAAGGTCGAATTCCGCTAAATGCAACGCGAGCTTGCCGGCTTCCATCTTGGAAAAATCGAGAATATCGTTGATGAGATTCGAGAGATGCTCTCCGGATGAACGGATCGTCTCGGCATACTCGCGTTGCTCCTCGGTCAAGCCGGTATCCAGGAGCAGCTCGGCCATGCCGATCACGCCGTTCAAGGGCGTTCGGACCTCATGACTGACGGTGGCCAAAAATTCAGATTTGAGCTTCGCGCTTTCTTGAGCTTGGGTCAGGAGTCTCGCTTGTTCGATCGCGATGCCTGCGTGCGAGGCGAGGGCGACAAGAACCGTTTCGTCGAGATCCGTAAAGGCCGTGACCGCTCCGGTGGAACCAACCTTGTCGGCCACATAGATGCGCCCGTACAGTTCGTTGCGGACGACGATGGCCACGCTGAGCAGAGAACGCATGACCGGGTGGTGCGGCGGAAACCCCGTGAAGGCGGGATGTTGCGTCAAATCATCGAGACGAACGACGGCGGTCGTCCCGCCTAAGCGCCCGAGAAGACCGCAACCGGTCGGTGAACGCCCGATTGCCTCTTGTGTCGCCTGATCCATGCCGGACGCGATAAAGCTCGCCGGCCGGCCGTGTCCTCCCGAATCGAACACCGTCAGCGCTGCATACGCGCCGCCCGTCAATCGACGGGCCGTCTCGAGCAGTCGCTCAAGCACCGCCTGAACGCTATGTCCGGCCGAGATGGTCCGCGCCGCTTCGACGAGCCCTTCCAGCGCGTGCGTGCGTCGAAGGAGCGCCGCCTCGGCATCCTCCGCACGTTCGCATTCTTTGCCGAGACGATGACTCGTCCACAGCAGCAGCCCGCTCAATGGAACCAACACCATCCCTGCCACCGCCACCCACGGCAGCAGCGAGCCCCACAGCGGGCCAAGAATGTCGCTCCGATCCATCCGCACCAGAATCCGCCATTCGAATCCCGGAAAATTGTCATAGCCTCTCGTGCGGGCATATCCCGTGAGAACCGGACGGTTCATGCGTCGATGGGTCTCCTCGAGAAAGCCCGGCGGCCCGGCAGCCGCGAGTTGGACGGACTGCACCCCGAGCGCCAGCAGATTGCTGCGACCTTCTTCCCGGAGCAACGAGTCGGCGATGAGGTCGCCCGCGCGGTTGAGGAACTGATATTCAATGCGGGCGGAGGTCCCGTACTGCAACAAGAGCGTAACGAGCGTGCGACGCGCCTGGTCTTCAAGCGCGAACAACCCCACCTGGCTGGTGACGGCGCCGAGAAATCGGCCCTCCCGTCCCGTGATCGGACGACTGATCCTCACCGCGAACATGCCTCCCGTTTCTGCCGATGGCTGGGCGTCGCGAAGATCGACGGCACCTCCGGCTTTGAGCGCCTGAAACCAGGATTCGGCACCGAGCCGCTTGCCGACCGTGTTCGGTTCCGAGGCGGCGATGACGACTCCCTCCGCGTCGGTCACCGCAAGCCAATCGTGGCCCGAATAGGCGGCTTGGAGATCGAACAGGAGCTGGCTGATGGCCGTGCGGTCCCGACCGCGAAGCGCTGGATGCTGCGCCAACAGCGTGAGATCGCCGTACCGTTCGGCCAGCATCCGATCGATGCTGTCGGCAACTTCGGAGGCCGCCAGGGTGAGAAGAGACCCGCCTTGAGCGAGAAGTTGATTCGTCGCGTAGCGGACCAGCAGGATCCCGCTTGCCACAAGCACCGCCGCGATCCCCAGCGAGAGCACCGGCAACCGCCATACGAGTTGCCGACCGCGTCCGTTGGCCACAATGACGTCCTCCGGCCAGTTCCCTAAAACGCAAAAGGCGCTCCCGGTCCCCCTCGGCTGTCCGCCCAGGCCTTCCGGTTGCGCCTTCAACTGGCAGGGCTGCCCCTACCCGTTAAGGCCGGCCGACCCTTGATCGGCCGAAAGGTTGAGTCCCTGTTCTGGTTCTGTATCGGTCGGTTGACTCCGGACTTGAGTGGCCCGGCGTTCCCGTTCCAGGAGTGCTTCAAGCTGCTGGCGCAGGATCCCCAGGTCCTTGGAGCGGAAGGCATGCTTGGTCCGTTCGAGAATGCCGACCGTCTGGACGAGGGCGTCTTCGTAAGCCATGCGTCGAGGACAGGAAAGGATGTTGCAGAGATCAAGCTGTCGGATCTGGCGGGAAAGAGGGAAGAAACTCAGGGCCTGATTGAACGTCAAAGCCAGTTTGAGGACCTCGAGGCGCAGGTGGCCGACCGCCTGCTCGATGCGAGTGGCCGCATCAGGCGATTTTTCGACCGGTCCGGGCCGGTGACCACACGCCTCTTCGCACCGCGTCACGACTTCCAGCACCTGTGCCGCCTCGTAACGCACCTGTTCGAGCGACCGCAGAAACCGTCCGGTCTCCACTGCGCGTCGGATCCGTTCAACCGCGACCGAAAAGTTCACCGGTTTGACCAGATAATCGACCACCGAAAGCCGAAGCGCCTCGATGGCAGTCGGGAGTGACGGATGAGCCGTGACCAGCAGCACGGGAACCGCCACCCCCCGGTCGCGGAGCGACCGGAGCAATTCAAGTTCCGTGTTGCCGGGCATCCGGATGTCAGCCATCAAGAGCTCGTAAGAGTGCCGCGTCAAAGCCTCCTCAGCCGCACGGGCATCCGGCACTGCATCGACCTGAAATCCCGCCCGGCCCAGCCACTCGGTCGCGACTTCACGAAACGTCGCATCGTCATCGGCAATCAGGATCCGTCCCATCTGTGACCCGGAATCTGGCATCGGCGCTGATCGGTCTACCGGCTTCCCTTACGAATCTAAGACCCGTCGAACCTTGGCCCGCAGATCGTCTGCAGTGAAGGGTTTCCTCAGAAACTCGACCGTGAAATCGAGGATGCCGTGATGCACAATGGCGTTCTCGGCATATCCGGACATATACAGCACTTTGAGGTCAGGCCGCTCGACCTGAAGCTGCTCCGCCAGCCGGCGCCCGTTGATGCCGCTGAGCACGACATCGGTCAACAAAAGATGGATCCGCCCGCTCAAGCGAGCGCTCAATGCGAGGGCTTCTTCGCCGGTTTGGGCGACCAGCACCGTATACCCGCATTCAGCCAGCGCCGTGCGCACGAAATCTCGCACCGCCTCGTCGTCGTCGACGACCAACACCGTTTCGGTGCAGGGCTTCCCTAATGCCGGGGCCGGCGCCTCCGGCCGCGGTGTCGGCGCCTCGTCAGCCCGCGGCAAAAAGATTTTCACCGTGGTGCCGTGACCCGGCTCGCTGTAGATGGACAGCGTCCCGCCGCTTTGCTTAACGATGCCGTACACGGTCGAAAGTCCCAGTCCCGTTCCTTTCCCCACCGGCTTGGTCGTAAAGAACGGATCGAGACACCGCGCCAGCGTGGCCGCATCCATGCCGTGACCGGTGTCACTCACGGCCAACATGACATAGGAGCCCGGACTGACTTCGGGATGGGTTCGGCAGTAGGCTTCGTCCAGCGTGACGTTGGCGGTTTCAAGCGTGAGCCGTCCACCGCCGGGCATGGCATCCCTGGCGTTGATCGCCAGATTCATAATGACTTGCTCGACCTGGCCCGGATCAACCTTGACCGGCCACACGTTTGGATCAGCGACTACGAGAAGCGCGATGTCCTCTCCGATCAGCCGGCGCAAGAATTCGTCCATCTCCGCCAGCACGTCGTTAAGATCCAGCACCCGCGGCAGGATCAGGTCCTTGCGACTGAAAGCCAGAATCTGTCGGGTCAGCGTGGCGGCCCGTTCGCCGGCTCGCCGGATTTGATCCACATATCGTCGGTGATCCGGATCCACTTGTTCTGAAAGAATGGCGCTGAATCCCAGGATCGCGGTGAGGATGTTATTAAAATCGTGTGCGATGCCGCCGGCCAATCGCCCGATCGCCTCCATTTTCTGGGCCTGACGCAGTTGCTCTTCCAGACGTTCTCGTTCGGTGAGGTCCGTGAAACTGACCACCATGCCGATCATTCGGCCTTCGTCATCGCGCAGCGGCGCGGACGACCAACTCGCGGCAAGAGGCGGCCCATCGCGATGCCACAAGACCTCGCGATCGGCGCGCCGAGGCTGAGATGTTCGCAGCGTTTCCCACAGGGGACAGATGATTTCAGCACACGGCCGTCCATCGGCCCGCTTAGGATGGACCAGCTGATGAAGCGATTGTCCGACGATCTCGTCCGGAAGATAGCCGAGCTTGCCGGCACCCGCCTGGTTAGCGAACAGACAGAGCCCGGAGATATCGACGCCGAAAATGCCTTCCTCGATAGCGTTCAGAATGGAGCGGTACCGCGATTCCGCGACTTTGATTTCCCGCAGAAGGTGGGCACTTTCAATCGCGGCTCCAGCCAGATAGGCCAAAGCGGTGATCATCTGCTCGTCGGTGTCCGTAAACGGTTCCGGCTCGCCCGCCCTCCCCATCTTGTCGGTCACATAGAGCCGTCCGAAGAGCTGCCCATGGGCGCGGATGGAGATCCCCATGAATGAGGTCATCGGCGGGTGATGCCGAGGGAACCCCGTAAAAGCCGGATGCTGCCTGAGATCGGCGAGACGCAAGACTCCATCCGCCTTGGCTAAATGGCCCAGAAGGCCACGGCCGGTCGGCAGCCGACCGATGGCGGCCTTTGTGGCTTCGTCGATCCCCGCTGTGAACAATTGGTCAATCTCTTCACCGGTTTCATCAAACAGACCTAGTGCGGCATACCGGGCACCCGTCAGCTCCCTTGCCGTCTGCGCGATGCGGGTCATCAGTGCGGGGACCGAAATGACGTCGCGCTGAAAGCTCTGTGCTACACCATTCAGCACCGTAAGCCGGGCGACCTGCTGCTCGTGTTCCTGGATCATCACGCCAACCGCCCGTGTCAGCTCTCCGAGTTCGCCCGGGGCTATTCGCTCTTTAGCCGGTGCCCGGTGGACCGGGAATTCTCCGGGTGACAGAACTCGCTCGACTGGCACCGTGCGAGCCGCACGGGCCCGTCCCTCGGCCAACGCCTTCAGAGCCAGCATCGGCCGGACCAGACGATGGTGGACGATGACGCCCAACCCGATGCCGCCTCCCACCGCCAAGAGACCGACCCACACGATCAAGCCATGCAGAACGTCCCGCCACTGCACTCCGTTCGCCGGTTGATAGACTTCGACCCGCCAGCCGAGTCCCGGCCAGTCCGCAAATCCGGTCGAAGCCGCCAGGGCCAAACGCGGCAGGTCCTCCATGGCGGCTTTCGAGGACGGCCATGGGCCGATACGGATCGGGACATCAAGGCCATCAACGCCGATGTCCGAGCCGGCAGACGACCGAACGAGCAACGGGAAGGCGAGAGACACGCCCTCGCCTGAGAGTCGAGTCAAGGCAGATTTGATGGCAGCAAGGGACACCCGTGTCGACCACACCCCAACCACTTGTCCGTTCGACGCCTTGACCGGCGCGGAGAAGCTCAGCACGGGGCGTTGACCGGGCATCACCGTCTCGACCAAGGGATCGACATGAGGCTCCTCGATGACCACACCGCTCGTGGCGCGCAGGGCGCGGGTGAACCACGGCTCCTGCGCCACGGACCGGCCGATCAACTGTTCCGCCGGAATCGACGAACCCGTTGCATCAACACGGTTGGCCGCCACAATCCGGCCGGTTTGATCAATCGCCACCGCTACCTCATAGTACGGTGCATAGCCCCTGATTAGCTCATCCGCGACATCGTGAAGCTTCGTGAGATCAAAAGCACGGACCGCCGGGAGCCTGGAAAACACGAGCGTGTCTTGGACACGTTCGTAAAGAAGCCGATCCAGAGCCTCCACAGCCAATCGTGCTAGGGCTGCGGCGCCGGCCTGCCGGGCTTCGCCGAGATCGCGATAGACGACGACAAACAACCACCCGCCGACGAGCAAAGATGGCAGGGCCGTAAGCACGACCCAAAGAGCGAGCCAGCGGGTCAGGCGAGCGGGGAGGATCCTGGTCAGAAACAGAGGCGGATTCAACGTCGACCGTGACAGGTTTCGCTGAACAAGGACCGTGAGTATAGCGAGAAGGATCCGCTCAGTCTGTGACCACAATCACAGGTTTTGCCTCCACTCAAGATTCATCAGTCATCAGCCGATAGAGATGTCACCACACTGGGTCGACAGACGATCGACTCGCCTTGGCGGGCAGAACATCGGATCGGTCAGCCGAAGGCGCAACCGGGCTTTCCGGAGGAAGAGCGCGGTTGCGCCTTTCATTTTTACCGGCTCGCCCTGAAAACGGCAGAGCGGCGCCATCTTTGGTATGATGACCTCACATGCATCGGTTCTGACCAATGTGGTCCATACGGCTGCCATTGTTTCATGAGAAAACATCCTCGATCCAAAACACCGTCTCACACTCCGCTGAGCGCCCGGCCGCTGACAGAATTCTGTGCCCAGTGCCGCGCGCGGTTGTCATGTATCGTTCCGGCGGCTTTGCGGCGCCTGCCGGAGCGAGAACAGGATGAGTTCCACCGACACATCACTGTGCACCGCTATCGCGCAGGAGTCTCTATTGTTCGGCAGGGAGACATCCGAACAACTCTTCCCCTGGTCTGCCGCGGGATGGTCGTTTCGAGTCTCCTGACGGAAGGCGGAGAGGAGATCACGCTGCACACGGGCGGGACGGGCACCTTTATTGGCGTAATGGACTGGCTTCTGGAGCGTCCGACCTTCTCATGCTCGGCCCAGGCTTTGGTGGAGACGACCCTCGCCTATGTCCGGCCGGCCGCTCTCTTGAAAGCGGTCACGATGGAGCCGGGACTGCTCGCCACACTGCTCAAGCAGTTTGGCTCTCAAATGCATTCCATCGAGCACCAGTTCGCTGCGGGGCAAAGTCGGGATGCAGGTGGGCGCATTTTGCGGTGTCTCCTCGATCTCGCCCGGAATCTTGGAGTCACCGATCAGCGGGGCGTCTCCCTGCCGGCCGAAGTGACCAGAACTCGCCTGGCGCAACTGACGGGATTGGCCAGGGAAACGGTCAGCCGCAGCGTACGGAAGCTGGCACGGGCAGGCTTGATCCTCCATGACGGTCGGAGAATCGTGATCCCCTGTGTGAAGCGGGCCGAACAGGCTCTCCGCCGAGATCGTCATCACTGATGACCAACACAGAAGAAAAGGGTCGGGAGTCTTTTTAACACGCCACCGTTCCTATGCATTGTACGCTTAAAATGACTCCCGACCCCTTTTCTTCTCTTTCTCCCTCTTCTCTCTGGTGACTCCTTTTCTTGGTCTTTAATGACCGGAGACCAAGACTTCTGTCGCGCGCGGTGATGGTCGGCAGTCGGCATGCAAAATCGGATAGCGAGTGGGAAAGGTTTCGTCCAGCACCAGTTGCTTGCAAAGTCTGGTGCGCCAATTCATCAGCAGCGGTCCTCGCAGGTTGGCGGTGATGGCCGTCGGATCCTCCGATGGAATCGTCAGAATGGTCATGAGCGCCAGATCGCCCGCGTCCCGGGCTTTGATTTCGGCCAGCGCCTCTTCCACAATCTCAGCCCGGTAGTCCGGCTTGAACAGAGCCGGATCCATGATGACGAAGGCCAGGCTTCCTTCCTCCACGCACTGTAGCCATTTGAACGGTGCGTCCGTATCATGGTCCAAGAGAATGTATTTGGTCCACTCCGAAAACCCCAGGATGCCGGAGGGAAACGTCCAGACCATCTCATCGCGGACATCGAGCGTGCCGAAGCGGGTACAGGTCACCTTCATGAGCAGCCTTCATCGGCCCCGACGGCCGAATTCGGAAATGAGCCTCTTGACGGCTTCCGGAGGAATGGTCTTCGCCGACGCCGCAAGTCTGTTCTCTTCCTGAATTCGGGCATACAGCTCCTCGCGATGGACTTCCACGCGCAGAGGGGCTTGGATTCCCAACCGGACCTGACCGCCTTTGACGCCGAGCACGACGATCCGGACATCCGGCCCCACCGTGATCCCCTCGCCCCGCCTTCTCGTCAGCACCAACATCGCGCTGAGCCTTTACCGCAAAAACTTCAGCAACGAGCTATGAAAAATCGTCGTCAAGGTTCGGCTGGCCGCTTCAAGCGCGTATTGTTGCAACGTGAGATCCGAAATCGCCTTGACCACATCCACATCTTCGTTCTGTGACAGCATCTCGGTGACGAAGCCCTTGGTTGCGTCGAGGCGTGAGGCCGTCATCTCCAGGCGATTGGTCAGCGCTCCGGCTTCCCCTTGGATGGAGGCAATCTGCGTGACTGCCTCCTCGATCTCAGCCAAGGCCTGGGAGATTCCTCCCCGGTAGTTCCCATTCAGGGCTCCGTAGAGTCGAGCCATCGCGTCAAAAAGATCCACCGTCGGACCAGAGAACGCCTGACTGCCCGGTACGTTGCTCTGCAGCGTCTGATCGCTTCCGGTTTCGATGTATTGGATCCCGTTATTGCCTTGATACTGGACACCGGTCGCAACGCTGAACCGATCCCCCGCCGCCGGCCCCGATCCTCCATCGGCGAGGGAGACATTGATGCCCTCAAAGCTTATCTGGCTGCCCGACACGTAAGTCCAGTTCGTCAACACCGCGCGCGCCTCCAACGTCACCGCGAAGCGGTCTCCGCTCCGGGGAGCGCCCCGAAGGCCGTCGCTCAGAACCACCCGGAGCCCGTCGAAGTCGATCGCCTCGCCGGACCGATACGTGTTGGCCATGGACACCGTCGCCCCCGTCGTCGTGTTGACAATGTCGAACTGATCGGTCGACGTGAACCGAATTTCATACGCGTCCAGCGTCACAGCGGTCGGATCGACGACACCAGCATCGGTTACCCCTGCCCCTCCCATATTGGCTTCGCGGGGGCTGACGCTCACCGGCGCGGATACGCTGTAGACGTCAAACGCGGTCGCCGAGCTGAATCGAATCATGTAGTTTTCGAATGTCGCGAGGCTCGGGTCCGTCACACGCCCCTGCGCGATCAGGCCTTGGCCAGTGTTCGAGCTGGCCGGCTGGATCGTCGCGGTAAGCGCGAAGGGGACGGCACCGGTCGTGGTGCTCCCACCGTTGAATCCCAAGGCACTGAGTCCACTGCCAGCGACGACGCGGACGGTTGATGTTGCTCCATATCCGTTGGAGACGATCACCAGTCGCCCACCCTCGAAGGTGACGGTAACGCTTTTGCCTGCCACGCGGAGTGCGGCATCGGCGTTGATGCGGCTTTGCAGGCGGGCGGCTAGCTCGACGCCGGTGAACGATTCCGCGCCGTCGGTCAAGTCGATTACGCCGGAGGTGACTCCGTCCACCGTGACTTGTACGGTGTCGTTCACCCCGTTGCTGAAGGTAACCGGTTCTCCGATCTCCACGCCGGTGGCCCGGCCGTGCGCGCCCGTTCCAGCGAAGATCGCTTCGCCACGAAGCTCCGTGTTGGCGATCTGCTGCAACTCGTGAAGGAGCTGGCGGACTTCCCGCGCGCCGGCGGCGCGTTCCGGCGCGCCGTTCGTATCGCTCCGCAGCCGCACGGCGAGTTCCTGCGCTCGCGCCAGGACGGAGGTCACGCTGCTCAACGCCTTATCCGTGAGATCCAGCCTGGTCGTCGCAAACTGGATATTCCTGAGGCGCTGCTCGATCTGCGCCAACTGGGTCTTGTCGAAGACGATGGCGTTGAAAGCAGCCGGATCATCGGCGGGTCGGATGACCCGCTTGCCCGTCGAGATCTGTTCCTGGATCGTCAGGAGCCGCGCTTGAGCTCGCTGGAGGTTGTTCGTCAGTAAAGAAAAGAGCTGTGTTTCCGTGATGCGCATGACGCCCCAATCCACTAACGTTTGAGTGCCAGCAAGGTTTGCAGCATTTCGTCCGCCACGACGATCAGCTTCGCGGCGGCGTCGAACGCCCGCTGATATTTCAGCATGGCGACAAGCTCCTCATCGATCGAGACGCCGGAAACCTGCGCCCGGAACGTCTGGAGTTGTTCCTGCACGAATGAGCGGGCTTGGAATTCTCGGTCTGCCGCCTGTGCGGCGACCCCGAGATCCGCAGCCGCCTGCCGGTAGGCTTCATTGAATGTCACGCCGTCCAATCCGGCCAAGGGCTTCTCCTGCAGAGCTGCGAGCGCCAGGAGGTTGGCGTTGTTTCCCGGAAGGCCCGCCAACGTCGACGAGGCGGCGACTTGCCGGCCGTTGGTCAGCGAAACCGTGAAATGTTTGGCCGCATCGGTGCGCGAATTGAACGTGAAGGCGTCACCGGCCGCCGGCACGCCGGTGACGGTTACGGCGAGCCCGTCGACGACGAAGTTTTGCGGTCCGCTGTACGTCCCTGACGCGGCCGTGCTAGTTCCGCTCAGCAGGCCCAACACCGCGCGGGCCGTGCCGCCGGTGACGTCCACGTGTGAGGCGGCATCGGCTGAATTGGACGTGATGACGAACCGGTTGGTCGTCGGATCATAGGTGACGATGACGCTCTTGCCCGCCGCGCTCAGGGCTGCATCCGCGTTGATTTTGCTCTGCAGCTCCGAGGCTAAATCGGCCCCGCTGGTATAAGGCCGGCCGGGTGACCCGGCGCCCGCCAACGTGATGGTCCCCGAAGCCACCCCATCCACAGCCACGGTCAACGTGTCGTTCGTGCCCGTGACGATCGAGATCGGCGTCTCTGGCGTCGGCGGCGTGACGACAGTGCCCGTGTAGTTCCCTCGAACAAATGCGCCCGTGCTGGAGTCGACGAGGGAATAGGTGGTGGGCGAAGAAAACCGAATTTCGTAATCGTGGAACGTCAGAAGACTGTTGGCGGCGACGGTGCCGTTTCCGATCGCGCCGGTCCCGGCGTTTGCGCTCTTGCCCGCCGTCGTCACGGAAAACGGAACGAAAAAGTCCACTCCGGTCGAACCGTCGAGGCCGTAGCCGAGGCGATGAACTTGGTTGACTTCGTTAATCAAAGCCGCAGCCAGGGTATCGAGGCGGCGTTGCAGATCCGGAATGACCGCGTCGCGGACGTGCAGCAACCCGTAGAGCTTTCCATCGGAAAGCTGCGACGTGATCAAGGCGGTCTTCGTCCCGCTAAGAGCGTAGCCGACGTCCGCCAGGCCGCCGTTGTCGAGGTTTTCGACGGCCGTCAAGCTGCGGGTCGTGGTCTCCTCGACCAACGAGAGCCCTTGGCCGATGAAGACCGACACGGCGCCGGTCGAGGTTTCAAACGTCGTCACCGCGATCCGTTGCGCCAGGTCGTTGAGGACTCGGTCCCGTTGGTCCCGCAAATCGTTGGCGTTTTGGCCGGTCACCTCCGCCGAGACGATGCGACCGTTCAAATCCGCGATCTGTGCGGCCAGGGCATTGATCTCCGCAATCGTCTGCTTGGCCTGGGCGTTCAGAGCCAGGCGTGTCTGATTCAGCGACAAGGCCGATTCGCGCAGACCGCCGGCGAGCGTTCCGGCCTTGGCCAACAGCACGGATCGTGGGGCCGACTGGCTCGGCGCGGTCGCGACATCCGAGAGTGCCTTAAAAAAATCGTCTAGCAACGCCGAAAGTCCTTGATTATTGGAATCCGCGAAGAGACTTTGAAGCCGGAACAGCTCGTTACGCAACACGGCAAGCCGGCCGGTGCTTTCATAGGAATCCGTGAGCGCACGGTTGACAAACGCATCGACCGCCCGGCGAATCTGCGTCACCTGGACTCCCGTCCCGACCTGCCCGGGCCGAAGGTTCACCGGTTGGTTCTCGCTCAGCATCACTTCCTGCTTCGAATAGCCCGGCGTGTTGACGTTGGCGACATTATGCCCGGTGACCGTGAGCCCCTGTTGTGCCACGTACAACGCGCTCTTCGCAATGTCGAACAGGCCCGTGATCCCCATGGGTCATCCTCTCCGCCTGACCACAACCGCGTCAGCCGTTCGGGCTCGGCCCGACGCCGAATACAGGCTCTCTCCACCCCGCCCGTCTTGCCAGGCCTGGAGTCCGCCGTGCAACACGCGCTGAAACTCCGCGATCGTCATGGCGTTAAGCGCGATCTCGCAGTGGAGGCGACGAATTTTCGCGGCCAACTGCTCATGGCGCCGTTCAAGCCCTTGTGCGTCGGGTGGATCGAGGCGCGCGCAGAGCTGCGATAGGCTCATTGCATGCCCGTCGATCCCCCACTCTTCGGCAAGGCGGTCGAGGAGGGCAGCGCGCTCTTCTTCCAAAAATTGAAGGGTCCGAAGAACATTCGTTCGGGCGTCGTTGATCGTGGCGAACCGCTCGATCGCCAGTCTGCGGATAGCATCCCGTTCCTCAAGGATGGTCCTCTCCAGGAGATCGCATTGCGTCTCTTCGCGACCGAGGAGGTCGAAGAGGTGGGTGATGGCCGAATGGGTAGCCCGCATGTTCGTTCCCGCAAGCGAGATCGGTTGAGTAACTGGACGCTCCCGGCCGCGCATCCTGCTCGGAGGCGATCCCCTTGCTGGGAGGCGCGGGTCAGAGAACCGCCTCGGTGAGCACGTTCCGGATGATCTTGTCGGCGACCTGGTTGCCCTTCACCTCATAGCTACCAGCCTCGATCGCCTTTCGTATTTCTTCAATTCGTTCGGCTCTGCCTGGAGCGGGTTGATCCACCAACTTCTTGATCCGTTGCAGCTCCTTGGCCGTTTCAGAGATCTCAACCTGATCCCGCCGGGCAGGCGTTTCGGCCTGCCGGTGGGCGGAGACCCGTTCCGTCTCTTTGATGCCAAGCAGCACAGTCGCCAACTCGTTCGCCCGCCCTTGGTCTGAAATACGCATCGCTCAACTCCTCTCGCTCTCGCTTCTGAAGAGACGAACCGTGCGGCAGAAGGACGACTTCCGCCAAAGCGTCTCCTTGCTCGGTCTGTGTATCGGCAGCATTCGGCTCGGACTTGAGCACTTTTTTGTCCTGCGATTCCAAGGACTTCTGAGCGTAATGCAACTCGATCAGATGGGCCAACCCCAGGCCACCGGCCTGAGCGGCCAGTCGGCCGATCTCCTCGTCATACAAGCTAAAGAACAACCGGCCAGCTTTGTTCGCCAACAGTCCGGTCGGGACGGTATCCCGCATCACTTTCATCACCTGCCCGATGAAATACCCTTCGAATTCCTGCACCGCCTCCCGCAGGCGCTTGGGCTCCGCAGCGTTCCTGGTAAGGATGTGGCCCGCTTGGTCTCCCGCGAAGCCCACGCTGAGTTCGGCCAACTTCCAACCTGTGTCTCGCAGCAGTACGCCGTCCATTCATAGACCTCCTGTCCAGATCCCATCTCGTTCCGCCCGTGAAGCCCGCGGCGCCTGTTCAGCTTGTTGAACCGGATTTGCCCGCTCCGCGACCTCCCGCTGCACCCCGCTGCCCCACCGACTCTTCGCTCCCCAGTGAAGCAAGCCGCGCGCCACCGGTGACGGTCCCGATTCCAACTTCCCGGCTCATGCCTCGTGCGCGACATTCAAATAATCTCCAGATTTGCCTGCAGCGCGCCGGCGGACTTCAACGCCGACAGAATCGCCACAAGGTCACGCGGTGTCACGCCCACGGCGTTGAGCGCCCGCACGACATCCCCCAGCGTCACCGTTTCGTCCACTACCATTAGCCGCGCTTCCTGTTCCTTGACCTCGGTCTGTACGTCCGGCGTCACCGTCGTCTGGCCGCCTGTTGAACCGATGACCGGGGCCGGCGGCTGCGACACGTTGAGGGTGCTCTTCACGGAAATAGTGAGATTGCCGTGCGAGATGGCGCACGTCGAGAGCCGGACATGTTCGCCCAGCACGACAGTGCCCGTTCGTTCGTTTACCACAACCTTGGCCGGCGCATCGACCGCGACGTCCAATCCCTCGATCTGCGCGAGATATTCGGCCACACGGCCATGAAACCCGACGGGAAGCGCGACCTTCACCCTCGCCGCATCGACTGGCACCGCCATGCCCGGGCCGAACACCGCGTTGATCGCTTCGGCCGTGCGAATGGCGGTTGTAAAATCACCATACCGGAGGAGAATCGAGACAGAATCCCAGTTCTGAATGTCCACGGCGACTTCCTTCTCGACGATCGCGCCGCCGGGCACCACTCCTGCGGCCTGGTGGTTCTTGGTCACCGTCGCGCCGCCGGGGCCGCCGACCCCTCCCAAGAAACCGCCGATCGACACCGGTCCTTGAGCCACGGCGTACACTTGCTGATTCGGCGCCTTCAGCGGCGTGAGCAGCAGGGTCCCGCCCTGCAGGCTTTTCGCGTTGGCCATCGACGACACGACGGCATCGAGCGTCATGCCGGGCTTGGCAAAGGGCGGCAGCTTGGCCGTCACCATCACTGAAGCGATGTTCCGCGTCAGCAATTGGATCGGATCGATCACCAGGTTGATGCCCATTTTGTTGAGCATGGACATCATCGCCTGGATGGTGAACTGACCGCCGATCACTTGGTCGCCCGTCCGGTCCAACCCGACGACAAGGCCGTACCCGATCAACTGATTCTCGCGGACACCTTCGAAGGTGCCGATGTCCTTGATTCGTACGGCCTCGGCCGTATCGCCAAAGAGGACAGAGGTGACAGCAAGCAGCACCCAGCAGAGAACGAGCGAACGGCGAACAATCGATCGCGTAAAGCTCATAACTGTGAAATCCTTATGGTTGGCTGCCGGCTTCACACCGCGTGCCGTTCCTCAGAATGGATAGATCCAGTCTAAGATTCTCACCAGCCAGCCCGGCCGTTGCACGTCATCGACCACGCCCAGACCCGAATATTCGATCCGGGCTTCGGCAATGGCCGTGGAGAGCACGGTGTTTTTCGTATCCACATCGACGCGGCGGACGACGCCGGCAATCTTCATCATCTGCCGTTCACTGTTGACCGTCACTTCCCGACTGCCCTCGATGCGGAGATCGCCGTTTGGCAACACCTCGGTCACCATCGCCGAGATCGTGCCGGTCAGCGTATCCGCGCGGCTCGTCGCGCCTTTGCCTCCGAACTTACTCTTGGCTTCGGCGTCGACGCCGAGCCCTCGCATGGCCTCGGCCCCCAACCGGAATCCCGGAATGCCGAGATAGCCGACTCCCGAGCCCGACAGTCCGTTCGTGAGCGTCGACTCCCGCTCGGCCTTGGTGTCGGCGCTTTTGGACCCGCTGTGCTTCTCCACGATCTTAATCGTCAGAATGTCTCCGACGCGCATCGCGCGCAGGTCTTCGTAGAGATAGGCGCGACCGTTTTCTTCCTGCCACAGCGACCCCACAGTTTTGGGGGGCGGCAACGGCGCCACCACTACTTTGGAGTGAACCGGTTCGGTGGACTGGCATCCAACGAGCAAGGCGTTCCCGACTAGCCCGAGCACAGCGCACACGACGCCGATGCGCCTGTGACTTCGGTTCACCGCCGGTTCAGGCTCAATAGTCGACACGGACGACTCCCGGTGCCACAACTTTCGCCTTGATTTCTCTGCCAGAATCCACATTGGACACCGCCACATACTGTCCCACCTGCCCTCCGGATTTGGTGATGCCCGCGGTCCGGATCGAGAGTCCCCCGCCTTGGGCCTCAATGATCACCCGATCGCCCTTGCGCACCGCGTAGGGCGGCTTGAGCTGGGACAACTTCACCGGGCTGTGCGCCGGAATCGGCCGGGCAGCGCTTTTCCCTACGACGTCACCCATTTCCACCGCGAATTGGTGTTTGAGATCGTGGAGTTTGATTCGCGCGATGGCCACATCTTCCGGTTCGATCAATTCTTCCGGCTTGATCAGTCGTTGCGCCACGATCACATCGGCGTAGGCCGCGATTTCAACCAGCGTCTCTACGAGACCTACCTCGCGGCCGTTCACGAGGATCTGCACGCGCATCAACCGTCGGCCGACGTTCTCCTCCAGAGCGCCGGGCAGGACGTTCAATTCCAGAGCCCCTGGCGGGACGGCCACCGGTTCTTGTGGATCGAGCAGCGTGATGTGGACGTCGTGCGCTTTTCCGGCGAACCGTTTTTCGAAATAGCGGGCGACCGTCTGCCGGATCCGGTCAGGCTGCACAACGGCGTCCCTCTGGCGCGGTTGGACCTGGGCCGCCGGCGCCAGGGTCCGTGGGTCCGCCTCCGCCCAACCGGCTGCCAACATGAGACATCCCAGAATCATCACGGCGTTGCGCAAGCGGCGTATCATCACGATCAGCTCCATCGGTGGTTTATCGTCGGAGGTTGTTGGCGATCGCCATCATTTCGTCGGCGGCTTGGATCGTCTTGGAATTGATCTCATAGCTGCGCTGGGCGATGATCATGTTCACCATTTCCTCCGCCAGATTGACGTTGGAACTTTCCAGGAATCCCTGCTGGATCACCCCGAAACCGGTCGAGAATCCCCCGGTCCCTTGGATCGGCGGCCCGGATGCGAAGCTGTCGAGAAAGAGGTTGTTCCCCACCGCAATCAACGCCGACGGATTGTCGAACCGAACGAGTTGGATTTGTCCCACCTGGGAGGCCTGCGTGACTCCGGGCAGCAACACGGACACGGTGCCGTCCTGGGCAATGTCGATTTTGAGCGCGCCCGACGGAATCGTGATGACCGGATTCAACATATCGCCGTCGCCCGTCACGAGATTGCCGACATTGTCCCGTTTAAACGATCCGTTGCGCGTGTACATGATGGTGCCGTCCGGCCTGGCAACCTGAAAAAACCCCGGACCGTCGATCGCCAGATCCAACTCGTTGTTGGTCTGGCGCATGTTGCCTTGCAGCCATTCTTTCGCCACCGTCACCGGTCGGACGCCCGCCCCGACCTGAACTCCAGCGGGGAACACGCCGACGTTGGAGGCGTTGGTGCCCGGCAACCGGTGGACCTGGTAGAGCAGATCCGCGAACTCCGCGCGGCTCCGCTTGAACGAGTTGGTATTCACGTTGGCCAAATTGTGCGCGATCGTGTCCACATTGAGTTGCTGAGCAGTCATTCCGGTAGCCGCAGTCCACATGGCTCTGATCATCGCTCTCTCCCCCCAAAGTGACGGGCCAGCGGCGACAGGCCTCTCGCCGCTCGCCCTGGTTTCTCGTCCGTGCGTTATCCCACTTTTCCCACGTCCTGAATCGCCACTTCCGCTATTCGATCGAAGGTTTGAATCACTTTCTGCGCCGACTCATACGTTCTCATGCCCTCGATCATGTTGACCATCTCACCGATCGCGCTCACATTCGACTCTTCGAGATATCCGACTTGAATCTGCGGGTTCTTGAGCGGCTTGGCTTTCTCCCCGAAAAACAGCCCCTCGCCCTGCTTGGTCGGCATAGCTTCAGCGGGGAACTCCACCACCTTGATCGTCCCGACCGTTCGCCCATCGACCTGAATCGTGCCTTGGCTGGAGATGTGCATCATCCCGGGCGGGATCGTCAGCTCGCCCGTAAGACCCATGACGGGATACCCCAGATGCGTGACCAACCGCCGTTGGTTGTCCAACGAGAACATCCCGTTCCGCGTATAACGGAAGCCCTGCGGCGTCTTGATTTCGAAGAAGCCCTCTCCTTGAATCGCCACATCCAACGGATTGCCGGTGAGACGGATACGCCCCGGCTCAAACGCGGTCTTTGTCCCATGCGGCGCGACGAAGACCCGTTCTGTTGCTCCCACCGATCGCGTCGCGAGGAGGTTTCCGGCCGCGGGGATCGTGGCCCGGTGCACTGGCCCGATCATCCGCCGGGCGATCACCGCACGAAAGGCCTGTGTATCCTGCTTGAAGCCAGCCGTGTTGACGTTGGCCAAGTTGTTGGCGAACAGTTGCATGCGTCGCTCAACCGCCAGGGCGCCGGACAAGATCGGATAGATGCCTCGATCCATGCATGACTCCGTCGGGAGGGAATCGGCCATCGTCTGATCGCAACATGCATGCCACGGCGAATGCGAATCGCCGGCGCGCCAGACGCGCTGCGCGTCCGTTGATGATCCGCGGCTTCCGCGCCCCGCGTTTCATTGATCATGCCCGATCATGAGAAGGGGCTGACTAGGCAAGGAGTGCCGGAAGCAGGAAAAAACTTTCCGGCCGGGCTATCGAGAGTGCGCGACTGGCCACAGGGGCGGTTCAGGGGATCGATGCGATTCGACGCTGAGGGTGGCAGGATGGATCGGTTGCCCTCCCGCTTTGGCGATTGCGAGGGCTCGCGCAGCCTGCTCAATTAAGCGCGGGCCGTCCTCGGCGTCCTGCGGATACAGCGCGCAGCCGATGCGGCATGAGAGAAAGAGTTCGTCTCCCTCCAGCATCAATGGCAACCCGACGGTCTCGTGCATCTTTTGCGCGATCGTCAACACCTCCACCGCCGACCCGACGTTCTCCAGTACCGCAGCGAACTGGTCCGGTGTCAGTCGCGCCAGCATGTCCCGTGCACGCAGGGCGCCTTTCAATCTGGCAGCTTGTACCCGAATCACCGCGTTGGCGTTCATCCGTCCGCGGGTCTCCGTGACGACTTTGAA
The DNA here is from genome assembly GCA_035573855.1 of Nitrospiraceae bacterium. GTDB lineage: Bacteria > Nitrospirota > Nitrospiria > Nitrospirales > Nitrospiraceae > DATLZU01. The sequence goes on along the minus strand of DATLZU010000034.1, from coordinate 82,268 downwards.
ATGATCGAGTTCGACGATGAAGACGGCGACCGTCTGTCCCATCCTGGTCGCGCGAGCAAGCGCTTGTCCGACGATGGCGAGAAACAGTCGTCGTCCCGGCAACCCCGTGACCGGATCGTACACGGCCGGTTCCAGGTGCTGCGCGTCTCCTCTGCGTACCCTTCCCGTAAGGCTGGTCCCGCAGATCCGACCGACGAGAAGGACAATGACGGCCGCGCTCGCCAGAATAAGCACCCATGTCAGAAGCGTCGGCAGAAAAAGAAACAGCATACCCTCCTCGTCCGAGGGGATAGCCGTGGAGGAGATCCGATCGAGGACGAACAGCATGGCGGTCGGGCCTGGATACGCTTTGGCAAGCATGCGGTTCTCGGGCTCGCGGTCGGTGCGCGCGATTGGCGGACCGGATATTCTATCGGACGGTTCGGGCGCCGCCTGAAGCCCACCCTGCGGAAGGGTGCGGACCCGAACCCGGCTCGACACCAACCGGCAGCAATGAAGATCAACGGATCGGAACAGATCAAAAGGTGGGAGCTGTCAGGCGTAAGGAGGTTGGCACGATCGGTCGTGACGCCGCGGCCCAAACGGGTTATTCGGCTGCCAGGAGTTTCGCTTTCAGATGCAGGATCGCTTTGGCGTGAATTTGGCACACCCGGGATTCCGTCACGTGCAAGAGGCTTCCGATCTCCTTCATCGTCAATTCTTCGTAATAGTACAGCGTCAGCACCAGTTGTTCCCTGTGCGGCAACGCGCGAATGGCATCCACCAGACGCTGTCGCTCTCGTTCGTTCACGACGGTGGACAGGGGATCGGGGTGCTGCGTGTCGGCCAAGACCTTAAGAATTTTGGGGCCGTCCGGTTCCTGGATTCCCAGATCATCGAGGCTGATCAGCACCGCGCCCTGGGCCTGGACCAACAATTCGTCGAATTCTGCCACCGACACCCCCAACGCTGTTGCCACTTCCTCGTCGGACGGCGCCCGGCCCAAGCGCTTCGTCAGCTCGCTTATCGTCTTCTGCAGCACGTTGATGCGTTCGTGCACCGACCGGGGAATCCAGTCCGCCGACCGAATTTCGTCGAGCATGGCGCCTCGAATGCGGAATTCGGCGTAGGTCTTGAACTGCGCCTCCTTCGTGGGATCATACTTGGTCATCGCATCCATGAGACCGATAATGCCAGCGGACACGAGGTCTTCGGCATCCATATGCGCCGGAAGCCGGAATGCCAGCCGATGAGCCATGGTTTTGATCATGGGCGCGAATTCGCGGATGATTCGCTCACGGTCTTTCTGGTCCACGCCGATCTTGTCCAACGTCTTTTGCATCGCGGGGTTGCTCGCCATGCCGACACCAGTTCCCTCCACGTACGTCATTTTCACTCAACGGGCCGCCTCACCAACCGCTGCCACAAAAACTGGACGCCGCCTTTGGGGACCGGCGACGGTTTCCATTGGGCGACGAGATTTCCCAAACGCCGGAATGCATGACTGGCCGGCGCGTGAGGATAAAGGTTCACCACGGCCCGCTGCCGAGTCACCGCCATCGGCACATACTCGTCGGCCGGAATGAACCCGAGGTAGTCGACGGAGCTGTTCAGGAAACGATCGGTCGCCGCCTGGAGCTTGAGGAACACCTCGGTCGCATCGCGGGCACTTTTGGCCATATTCACCAGCACCCGAAAACGCCGTTCTCGATACTGAATCGACAACACCTTTATCAGGGCGTACGCATCCGTGAGCGAGGTCGGTTCCGGCGACAGGACGACGATGATCTCCTGGGCAGCAGCGGCGAAGAAGGTCACGGTGGGTGAGATGCCGGCCCCGGTGTCGATCAGCAGCACATCCAGCGATTGCGCCAGGCGATCGAGTTCGTCCTGCAAAATCACCTGTTGCTCCCGCGTCAAGGCCGTGAGCTGCGGAATGCCCGAACTGGCGGGCAGGATACCGATGCCGCCGGGACCAACCAACACGATGTCCGAGAGGCTCTTCTCTCCCCGCAGCACATGCTCCAGCGTAAACTGCGGCACAAGCCCCAGCAGCACGTCGATATTCCCCAGTCCCAAGTCCGCATCCATTACCAGAACCTTTTTGCCGACTTGCGCCAGCGCGAGCGCAAGGTTTGCCACGACGTTCGTCTTCCCAACCCCTCCTTTTCCGCTTGTCACCGCAATAACCTGGACATGTCCGGGGTGCGGAGCCACAAGACTGCAGCCCGTTGCATGGGGTTGTTTTGTCCTATCCATCGAGTCCTCCTTCATCATACCCGCCGTGGTCCGCGACCAGGTCCGGCTGTTTCATGGGCTCGCCGAGCCGACTCGTTCGGAGGACTGGCCTGGGGTCCACCCGACGGTTTCACCGGCCCGCCCAGAAGCAGATTCGCCAGCCGCTCAGGTGAAGCGAGTTCCAGGTCGTCCGGCACCCGCTGGCCCGTGCTGAAATACGAGAGCGCGAGGCCGGTGAGAAGCATCGTGTCGAGGATGCCTCCGAAGCCGGACGCCTCGTCCAACTTGGTAAAGAGCAGACGGTCGATCGGCAGCCGCGCGTAACGGGTGAGCGCCTGGAGCAGGTCACGCTCGCTGGTGGTCGCCGACAGCACAAGATGGGTCTCCAAGGGAGGGCCGATCGTCACCAGGTCCTTCAGTTCGTTCAGCCCTTCCGCGTCCATCGGACTTCGGCCGGCCGTGTCGATAAGGATTAACTCCGAACTCCGGCGACGCCGGATCCCTTCCAACGCCTCGCGCCTGGTGAGCGCGAGGTCCAGGGTAACGCCCAATACCTTGGCATACGTCTGCAATTGCTCCACGGCAGCCATGCGATAGGTATCCAGAGTGATCAGCGCGACCGAGCGCTTTTCTTTCACCCGATAATGAGCGGCGAGCTTGGCGATGGTCGTCGTCTTGCCGACTCCGGTTGCGCCGATGAACAGCACAATCTTCTGTTCGCCGGGCCCCAACAGCGGCCCGCTCACTTTGGTGTGTTCGGTCACCGTCCGGTGCAACGCCTGGCGCCAGGCAACCGGCAAGTGCCGATCCGCCGGAAGTAACCGGGACTTCGTCTCGGTAAGGAGCGACTCGGCGGTGAGCGGTTGCACGCCCTGGGCGACGAGGTCCTGATAGAGCCTCTCCTCGGGAACGGACGAGTCGCCCTTCGGATCGCCAACCGGTTTCCATTCCATCGAGCGGACCATGGCGTGGAGACTGCGCAGTTCGGCTTTGATCTGTTCCAGTTGCTTTCGTAATTCCCGCTCGACTCCGGCGGCTGCCGAAGCACAGTGGTTTTGCCGTGCCTGGCCCGGGGTCGCGTCGACTGCTTCGCCAGCCGACTGGATGGAGGCATGAAGGGCGTTCAGGAACGCCGACTTCTGCACTGCGGGCACAGATTCCGTGGGCGACCGAACGCCGTTCCGGTCCGGAGCCTGTCCCCCGCCGCTGGTCGCCCTAGCGGCATCGTCGGTCGCCGCCGTCACTTCGATGACAGGGCGGCTGAACAGGCCGAACAGATGTCCGCCTCTGCGAACTTCTTTAGTCGAAAGGATGACGGCATCGGGTCCCAACTCTTCCTTAATGGACTTGAGCGCCTCTCGCATCGTCAGCGCCTGGTACGTCTTGATTTTCATCGCTTAGGCGCCCTCCGGTTCAATCCGTACGGTTTCAATGGCGTGGAGCCTGGCTGTTTCGTCGATTTCAGACATGGCCAGGACCGGCACCGAATGCAGGGTCCGTTCCGAGAGCTTCCGCAGAGTCCGGCGAACGGCCGACGAGCAGAGAATGACCGGTTGCAATCCCTTCGCCGCGGTGCGCTCGGCCGCCTGCTTTAATGCGTTCAGCAGTTGTTGCGACACGCTCGGATCGAGCCCGAATTGGCCGGCGGAAGTAGCGGCCGCGTGCTCAGCCAGCATGCGGTCGAGGCGAGGGTCCAGCGCGATAACCGTCAACGTCCCGTCGGGCGCCTGGTATTGGCGGGTAATCGTCCGGGCAAGCGCCTGGCGCGCCGCCTCTGTCAGCACCTCGGGATCTTTCGTGAGGCCGGCATGATCCGCGACGGCTTCCAAAATGGTGCGCAAGTCGCGTATGGGGATGCCTTCCCGGAGGAGGTTCCCCAAGATCCGGACAATCACGCCCAGCGGCACCGCGGCCGGCACAACTTCTTCCACCAGTTTCGGATGGACCTTGGCCAACTCGTCGAGCAACGCTTGAGTCTCCTGCCTGCCGAGCAACTCGTGGGCATGACGCTTAATGAGCTCGGACAGATGGGTCATGATTGCGGCGCTCGCGTCCACGACCGTATAGCCAGCTGCTTGCGCCTGCTCACGCGCCTGTTCCGGCACCCACAGGGCCGGCAAGCCGAACGCGGGCTCCTTCGTCGCCACCCCCTGGACGGCGCCCTTTTTGGCCGACCCCGGATCGATCGCCAGGAGATGGGACGGGACCACCTCGGCTTTGGCCAGCTCGACGCCTTTGAGCATGACGGCGTACTCGTTCGGCCGAAGATGCAGATTGTCGCGGATATGGATAGGAGGAATGATGAAGCCCATGCTTTCGGCGATCTGGCGCCGCAGCGCCTTGATGCGGTCGAGCAGCGTCCCGCCCGGCGGCCCTTCCACGAGGGCGACCAGGCCGTATCCCACTTGAATTTCCATCTGATCTAACGGCACCACGCGCGGCATCGGATCTTCGGCTTTGGCCGCCTCCGCGGCCCTGGCCGGCGTTTCTTGTTCGGCTCGCTCCCGGCGAACCAGTTCATACGCCACCCACGCCACACCGCCGCCCAACCCCAAAAAGGCGACATGCGGCAACCCCGGAACCAGACCCAGCGCGAGCAAAATGCCGGCGGCCGTACCAATGGCTTTCGGCGAGATCAAGACCTGCCTGGTGATTTCATACCCCAGGTCGGCGTCCGCAGCGGCCCGTGTCACAACGATACCGGCGGCGGTGGACATGATCAGCGCCGGCACCTGCGCGACGAGGCCTTCCCCCACGGTCAGCAAGGTATAGGTTTGCGCGGCCGCCGCCAGCGGCATTCCCTGCTGCAACACGCCAATGGTGAGGCCACCGATGATGTTCACGAGAATGATGACCACGGCGGCGATCGCGTCGCCACGGACGAACTTGCTCGCGCCGTCCATGGCGCCGTAAAAGTCCGCCTCCTCGGCGATCTGTTTCCGACGCCGCCTGGCTTCTGCTTCGTTGATCAGACCGGCGTTGAGATCGGCGTCGATGCTCATCTGCTTGCCGGGCATGGCATCCAACGTGAATCGCGCCGCGACCTCCGCCACGCGCCCGGCGCCTTTGGTCACGACCACAAAGTTGATGATGACGAGGATCGTGAAGACCACTAGGCCCACCGTGTAATTGCCGCCGACCACAAAATTGCCGAAGGCCTGAATCACTTCGCCAGCCGCCGCCGTCCCCTCGTTGCCGTGTAGCAGGATGAGCCTCGTCGACGCGATGTTCAGCGAGAGCCGCAGCAGGGTGACCATCAAGAGGATGGACGGAAAGACGGAGAATTCAAGCGGCTTCCGTACTTGCATGCCGACGAGCAGAATGATGATGGAGAGCGTGATATTGAAGCTCAGCAGCACATCGAGGACGAACCGCGGCAGCGGCAGGAGCATGACCATCAGCACCCCGACCACGGCGACGGACATCACAAGATCCGGATGTTTCACAACCGCTCGATCGGCGATGCCCTGTGTTGCGGCGTTCATTCGTTCCCTCTGACGGATGGCACCTTCCCACGGGCCCGATACACGAAGGCCAGGATTTCGGCGACGGCGCGATACAGATCCGTCGGAATTTCGCGACCTACGTCGACGAGCGTGTAGAGCGTGCGCGCGACGACTTTGTCTTCGACCACGGCCACGCCGTATTGCAGCGCCGTCTGAATGATCCGCTCGGCGATATAGCCGGCGCCCTTGGCCACCACGACCGGGGCCGCCATCTTGGCCGGGTCATACCGAAGAGCGACCGCATAATGCGTGGGATTTCTGACAACCACGTCGGCGGTCGGCACGGCGGCCAGCATCCGCTTCCTCGCCATTTCGCGCTGCACGCGTTTGACCCGGGCGCGGATCATCGGATCGCCCTCTGCCTCGCGGAGTTCTTCCTTCACTTCTTCTTTGGTCATGCGCAGACTGCGTTCCCACTCGAACCGTTGATAAGCGTAGTCCGCGGCCGCGACCACAACCATGGTGCAGGCAATGGCACCGGCCGCCTTGAACGACAGCCAGCCGACGACCGACAGGACATCCCAGACGTCGTACGAGATCAGGTCCGGCAGGAGGCCGAGATGCCTGCGGATGGCCCAAAATCCCACGGCGCCCACGGCGACAATTTTCACGAACGATTTGATCAGCTCGGCGGCCGACCGCAGCGAGGCCATACGCCGCAGCCCGGCCAGAGGGTTGAGCCTTGCAAGATCGAATTGAAAGACGTCGGCCCGCCAGAGAAACCCCGTCTGCCACACGGACGCGCCGGCGCCGACCATCGCAATGGCGAGCACCATCGGCAAGGCCAGCACCATGGTGTCCGTCGAGAGACGGATCATGATCTGTTGGAGACCGTCCGCAGTGAGCGGATCACCGACCGCCCGTTGAGCCGACCGGGCGAGCCATTCTCGGGTAAGTCCAATCAGTTTCGCCAACGCCGGTTGCCACCCGACGTACAACAATCCGATCCCCCCCAGCAGCACCGCCACAGTGGAGACGTCGCGGCTGACCGGGACCTGTCCCCTTTTCCTGGCCTCGGTCTTCCGTTTCGGCGTTGCCTGTTCGGTCCGGCTGCCGGCGTGCTCAGCCATGTCCCAAGACCTTCAGCAATCCGCGGATTGTCTCTCCGAGCCCGATCACTTCGCGCTGATACAGGACCTGGGCGTGCGGCAATGCCAGTCCCATCATCAGCAAGCCCGCAGCGATCGTCGCCGGAAAGCTCAGCGCCAACACGTTCATTTGCGCCACGGCCCGTCCCAGGACCGCCAACGCGATATTGACCAACACCACGGTCGCCAGGACCGGTGCGGCCACCTTGAGGGCGACCAAAAACATGTTGTGCGAGAGCCGCAGGAAATCTTCGACCAATCCGGGCGAGAGGCCGGCGCCGAACGGGGGGATCGACTCGAAGCTCTGCGCGATCGCGCGCAGGAACTCGATATGCGCGTCGAACGACAGAAACGTCAACGACGCCATGATCGTCTGAAGGTTGCCAAGCAGCGGGGCGTGATGCGCCGCGAGCGGATCCAGCAACTGCACCACACCGAATCCCATCTGCACACCCATGAGTTCTCCCGCGATCTCCAGCGCGGCAAACACCAGACGGCTGGCCAGCCCGATGGCCAACCCGACGACCAACTCGCCGGCCACGCCGGCCGCCAAGAGCGTCGGATCGGCCGGCATTTTGAGCGGTTTGACAACGGGTGCCAGCACCATGCTCGTCGTCACCGAGAGCGCGATCTTGATCTGAACGGGCACCGTTCGGCTGCCGACAAGAGGCAAGGCTGCGATGATCCCGCTCACGCGGAACAACAAGGCGAGAAAGGAGTGAATCTCGGGAACCGCCCACTGCATCGGGCTCGTCATCGTTCTCCTCGCTCAACGAACGTACTGAGGGATATTCCCCAGCAAATTCGTGGTGAACGCGATCAAGGTGCTCAACATCCACGGAAAGAACAGCAGCGTCGCGACGAAGATGGCAAGAATCTTCGGAACGAACGAGAGCGTGGCTTCATTGATCTGGGTCATCGCCTGAAACAGACTGATCAGCAACCCGACCACAAGGCTCAAGCCCAACATCGGCGCCGACACCAGCATCATGGTCTCCAGTGCTTGTCTCCCGATTTCCGTCACCAAGTCCGGTGTCATCGCGTCTCCTTTCGCGCGTTGGGCGAAGGGGGGGTCAGTCTTGTCGATCCCCGGTTGCCGTCTACTGAAAACTCCGTATCAGCGATCCGACGACCAGGTACCAGCCGTCTGCCACCACAAACAGCACCAGCTTAAACGGCAGAGAAATCATGACGGGCGGAAGCAGCATCATGCCCATGGACATGAGGACGCTGGCCACGACCATATCGATGATCAGGAAAGGGATATAGATGAGGAAGCCGATCTGAAAGGCCGTCCGCAGTTCGCCGAGCAGGAAAGCCGGAATCACCACGTGAGTCGGCACCTGATCCGGCGAAGGCGGCTTCTCCAACTTGGCGAGTTCAACGAACAGTTCGAGATCCTTCTCGCGGACTTGTCCGAGCATGAACTTCCGAATTGGCTCGACACCGCGCGCCCAAGCCTCCTCATACCCGATCTGCTCGGCCAAGAGTGGTTGGATGGCATCACCGTAGACCTTCTGCCCCACCGGAGCCATGATAAAGATCGTCAAGAACAGCGCCAGGCTGATCAGGACCTGGTTGGGCGGCGCCTGCTGCGTGCCCAAGGCTTGCCGGAGAAAGGACAGCACGATGACAATGCGCGTGAACGAGGTCACCATGATGACAAAGGCTGGCGCAAGCGACAGGATCGTCAGCAAGGCCAGGATCTGGATCACGACCGCCGTCGGCTTCGGGCCGACGTCGCTTCCCAGATCAATCGTGATTGACGGCCCCCCGGCTAGCGCCTGGTCCGGTTGGCCCCACAACCAGCCCGCTGCCACGGCGCCCAGGAGCATGGTCGATGAGAACCGCCGCCGGGCGGTGAACCGCCCGGCCGCGCCCTTAACCCGTCCCATGTTCACCCGCACCCTTGGTCGGTGACTGATCCGCTTTGTGGAACAACGCGCGTATCTGTGCCCCGAGCGATGTCATCGGCGACATCGGGTCAGGTTGACCCGGAACAACACGTTCTCCGATGCCGACGGCCGGCGACTGTGAGAGAAGGCGCCGGACCTGTTCGCGATCCGTGATGCGACCCAGCGGCACAAGACTGTCGGCGGTGGAGCCGACGACAAAGATTTCTTCGGCCACGGCGATGACCGCGATACTCTTGCGCGCCCCAAGATAGCCATCCCCCAAGATCCGGACTACGGGTTGTTGATCCGGCAAGAGGACGCGCCCGCGGAAGAGGCGCCGCGCCGCCGCCGCGACGGCCATCATCAGGCTCAACACGATCGCCAATGCCCACGCCGAACGCAGGAGACCATCAGTGAAGTCCATTGCTCATTCCGTGAGGTGAGCCGCATCGTGCGCCCTCCCGGTGCTGCGCGACGCGTTGTGCGCTATGCATCGCCCGTCCCACATGACGCAGCGCTGCGTTACCCCAATTGCTGGATCCGCTCCGCCGCGCTGACCACATCGGTCAGACGGATCCCGAATTTTTCGTTGACCACCACAACTTCGCCCTTGGCCACGAGCTTGTTGTTGACGAGCACCTCCATCGGTTCGCCGGCCAACTTCTCCAGCTCAATGACCGATCCCTGCCCCAGTTGCAGCAGGTCGCGGATCGCCATGCGGGCGGTCCCCACTTGCACCGTGACCTGCATCGGGATATCGAGGATGAAATCCAGATTCTTGACCGCAGACGCCGCGCCCGAATTGTCCAGTGTCGGAAACGAGGCCGGCTGCGGATCGGCCGCCTGGACTCCGGCGGGCGCTCCGCCCGCCGGAGGGTTGGTTTCAGCCTGTGTCATCGGATCGTCTCCTTCGCTCGGGTGGACGGTTTACGAGAGCACTTGGGTGATACGGCAGGCATAGTTGCCCTTGAAGACTCCCGGACTGGCCAGAAACTTCGGGAACCCTTCCACAAAACACTCCAAGGGATCATCGGGCCGCTGATCAAGCACCAACACGTCGCCGGGAGCAAAGTTCAGAACATCCCGAACCCGGACGGTCGCAGTTCCGAGCCGAGCCGTGAGCGTCAATGGGCAGTCCTGCAATGTGTCCCTGAACCGGCTGGCCCAACTGCCGTCCTGTTCCACCTGGTCGGATACCAGCCCCGAATAAAGTTTCTCTTTGATTGGTTCGAGCATCGAATACGGGTACACCACGTAGAGATCACGCGTCGTCTCGCCGATTTGCACTTGCAGGGTGACGACGACGACGATCTCAGACACCGAGACCACCATGGCGAATTGCGGATTGCTCTCCGAGCGCATATGGCGGATCTTGACCGACAGCAACGCTTGCCAGGCTTTTTCCAAGTCGACGAACGCCTGCTGCACGATTTTTTTGATGACCCGCATCTGGATCGGCGTAAAATCGCGGCCCTCGGGCTTGACATGAGTCTGGCCCTTGCCGCCGAAGAAGTAGTCCACGATGAGGTACACCAAAAAGGCGTCGATGACATACAGACCGTTGCCTCGCAGCGGGTCCATGTGAAAGACGTTCAGCGAGGACGGAAACGGAACTTTTTTGAGGAACTCCCCGAACTTCATGATCTGCGTTCCGACGATGATGAAGTCCGACGGTTCACGAAGCAGACTGCTCCACGACGCGGACTGCCGCCTGATGAATCGGTCGTTGATCATCTCGAGCGTGGGCATCCGCCCACGGATGATCCGTTCCTGATTGAGAAGGTCGTAGGTCCTGATCCCGCCCGGCGCCTCTTCCTTGGGCATCGTGTCCACCTCGCCGGACACGACGCCTTTCAACAGGGCATCGACTTCCTCTTGCGACAAAATCTTTTCCATCGGCGCCATGCTCTGTTCGGCCCGCGTGCCGCCTACTGCACGACGAAGTCCGTGAAGTAGGCCGCTCGCACGCCTGGACGCGGCAGCAACTGGTTCACGCGCTGAGTGATTTCGTCGCGCAGTTGGAACTTGCCCTGCGGGCTGCGGACGCTGGCGGAGTCCTTGCTGGTAAGCAGCACGAGAATTGAGTCCCGAATCTGGGGTAACCGCGTGGCGATTTCGGACCCGGCGTCCGCCCTGTCGAGCTCAAGCTTGATCGTGACCTTGAGATAGCGGATCTCCGGAGTATCGGCGAGATTCACGATGAAGGGTTCGAGATCGTAAATGACCCCTGGCACGCCCGACGGAACGGTCGACGCGCCGTGGGCCGTACTGCCGTCCTCGCCGCTTCCGGATGCCTGGCCGCCGGCGTGTTTGTCTTGAGCCGTGTGGCCTCCGCTCAACTTTAAGAACGCGAACGCGCCACCGAGCCCGATGAGTAGCGCCGCAAGGCTGATCACAATGACCAGCTTAAAGGGAACGCCGGCCGGAACCGCCGCGAGAGTTTTTTCTCCAACCGCTTCCGCCATGAAGCACCTCCGCTGCATTAACTGTCCGGCGCAGCAGGTGTGCAATGCTTATGCCCACGCCGGCGACGCACTCTTGTCGACAAGATGGGGGAAAAGGCCCAAAAACTGCGTGCTTGGCTCCGCCTCATGGAAGCCCGTGCTATCAGCGGCGCCACGAAGCACACCGGTCTCTTGACAACGTCAGAAAGCTGACGCGGTGGGGCGCCATGCGCCCGACAGGGCGACGGGCTTTGTGGACATTCTTGCCGGATGAGGCCCAAGATGCGTCGATGATCTATGGCAGACTCCAGCGGGCGCGGCGCCCGGGTGCTTCAGCGGGCGCCGCGTGACGAGACAGAAGGACCCAGTTATCGTTTGAGATTCACCAATTCTTGGAGAATTTCGTCGGAAGTCGTGATCACCCGCGAGTTGGCCTGGAAGCCGCGCTGCGCAGCGATCATGTCGATGAAGCTCTCACCGAGATCCACATTGGACAGTTCCAGCGAGTTGGACAACACCCGTCCCAGCCCGGCGCTGTCCGGCGTTCCGACCACTGGCTGGCCGGAGTTGCCGGACTGGGCAAAGGTGTTCTTGCCGGTCCGGGTCAGGCCAAGCGGGTCCGGAAAACGCGCCAGGGCCACCTGAGCAAGAGCGCGCAATTGACCGTTGGAAAACCGGCCGTTGATCACGCCGTTGGTGTCGACCGAAAAAGCCTGTAAGGAACCTGCCGCGTAGCCGTCCTGCGTCTGCTGCACCAACGCCGACTGGGATCCGAACTGCGTCGTCCCGTCCAGGCCCGTGCCGCTTTCCGTGGTGACGCTGGAGCCGAAGTTATAGGTGATTAATTGATCTTGCGTCGCTCCCACGAAATCGATTTGAAGCTGCCCCGGCACCGTCCCGGCCGATCCGGCAGCCGTCCCGTCGTCATAGCGCGTAGCCACGCTTTCGGTATCCAACCGCCCGTCGGTGGTAAAGGTCAGCGTGCCCGATCCGACCCGCACGATCCCCAACGAGGTGTTGATGTTGGCGGCATGGTAGTTGGCCGTGACGATATCGCTGGTGCTTGCCACGACGTTATAGGTCCAGGTGTTCGCGGCTGTCTTGGTGAAATACGTGGTTAATAGATGGGGGTTGCCGAGCGAGTCGTATACCGTCATCGCCGTCGAAAAGTTCGAGGTCCCGGTCGGATCATTGATGCTGAAGCCCGTGCCGATCACCGTCGACTGAGAATTGAGATTTGCCGCGATAAACGCCGTGGTCGTGGCGTTCGGCGGGGCGGTCGTCGAGGGCAGGGAGATGTCCCCCATGGTCCCGGTGATCACGTTGTTGGCGTTCGCCAAAAATCCCTGGAGCTTGAAGCCGCTGGGATCGACCACGTTGTTGTTCTTGTCCAACCGAAACTGCCCGGCACGGCTGTAGAACGTGCCGCCCTGCGCGTCTTTGAGAATGAAAAACCCATTCCCGTCGATGGCGAGGTCCAACACGTTGCTGGAGGTCGCCAGTGAGCCTTGGGAAAAGTTGCCCTGCACCGAGGTGAGCGCCACGCCGATACCGGTCTGGATCGCGCCCGACCCGCCAGAAATCGAGGAACTGATCAGGTCCGCAAATGTGGCTCGGCTGGATTTAAACCCTACCGTGCTGAGGTTGGCGATATTGTTGCCGATGACCGACAAGGCCGTGCCGTTGGCGTTGAGCCCGCTGACTCCGGCGAAGAGAGACGAGAGAATGCCCATGTGTCATGACCTCCTTTGTCGACCGGCCTGAGAGAAGGCCAGGCGCAAGGTGTATCCCCTCGCGTCCTTCGCCCCTCGGCCGACTCTTACCGTACGAAGAGGGATTGTGACCGCCGTCCGCGGCAAAGACGCTCCCTCTTCACCGCATTTCGAGGACCATAGTGGGATCGAGCTCGTGATCTCCAACTAGCAGCATCGGCTGCCCGTTTGTCATGCGCACGCCCGTCACCGTCAGTCGCGATTGCGTCGTCGCGCCGACCGTCTTGCCCTGGCGATCAATCGCCGTGACGGAGAACCGATAGACTCCTGGCGGGAGCGGTCTCCCGTTCTGGTCGCGTCCCTCCCAGTTGACGGTTTGCGCGCCGGCTCCCTGGGGACCACCCTCCAGCGTGCTCACGAGTTGAGTGTGCATATTCGCAATCGTGATCTGGACGGCGGCCGCATCGCGGTCCAGCGTATAGGTCAGCGGCACCGGCCCCGTCTCCAACTGGACAACCCCGCCGTTCACCGTGACTTGGCGTCCGACCAGAGACAACAGCGCATATGGCAAACTGGCCGCTTGAGCCGCAAGGCTTTGCTCGAGCAACTTGACCTGCTTGGCGCTTTGTTCGAGTTGGCTGAACTGCGCCAGTTCCGCGACGAAGGCGGTGTTATCCATGGGCTTGAGAGGATCTTGATTCTTTAACTGCGTGACGAGCAGTTTCAGAAAATCATCCTGTCCCAGCTCCCGGGCGCCCAATGCGTTCGAGGGCGACGGCGCGGCACTGGTGGTGGATCCGGTTGTCGCAATGGCGGCCATCGTGTCGGCTCCTTTTTCGATCTGATCAGGCGAACACGCTCAATCCGTGCGGCTCGGCGGCATACGGCTGGCTCTGGTCCGGCACCATCGGCTTGTGCCGCCCATGCGGATGCTGGGGCTGATCGCCGAATGACCGTGCGGCCCAGTCGTTGGCCGACTGCCCCGATCCCTGCTGATCGATATGGACCTTGAACTGCCCCATGTCCAAACCCGAGGCATGGAAAGCGGACTCCAACTGGTCGCGCCGACCGATCAAAAACTGGCCGAGGTCCGCAGACTCGGTGGTGACGTGCGTGTGGACCGTCGAATCGGCGAGGACGACGCGGACCCGCACCCAGCCCAGGTCGTCCGGATCCAGGTTCATTTGGACGGCGTGAACCGTCTTTGCTGCGCCGGACTCCCCGAAACCAGCCGTTGGTCGAGGCAACATATCCGGACGGATCGGGGCCGGGTCGAACGGATGATCCGGCGGTTGAAATCCCGGAGCCGAGCCGGACACGGTCGGCATGTGAGGCGGGACAGACTCGATTGAGAACCTGTGATCCCTTTCGTGCAGACGTACGACCGCCTGACTCTTTGGCAGGCCGACGAATTCTTCCCCCTTTTGTTCGTTCGCCGTCGGCTGATCGCTCGTCCGGCCTTCACCCGTGCAGTTGGCACTGTCGCCCGCCGCGTTCTCGGCGACGTGACCGTTCTCGCAACCTGCCGCGCTCACCGAACGGTTCCGCCCCTCTGGTCCCGACGCCACGAGCTCGTCGAGGTCCATGACTCGGCCCGACTCGGCCTGGGGATTAAGGTCGACCTGACCCCTTGCAGGTCCGGAGGGCTCGGCTGGTTTGAGACGCTTGTCTGCTCCCGGTTGATCCATTCGATCCCGTGACCGCACGGCCCATTGGGCGACCGATTGCGAGGTCTGCGAGGCGGGTTCTGCTCGGAGTTGCGGCGGCGGCGGATCCTCTGCTGCCCCATTCAGGCACGGAGCAATGGGCCTCGCAGGCGCGCTCTCGATGACGCCGGGTCTGGCGTCGCCGGTCGCCGTCTGGCGAGGGACGATGTGGTCGGTTGGCGCCGCCGGAGCTGCGGCTCCCGTGAAGAGCGGCGGCAGGACGGCCACCCTCACAAAAGAGAGTTCACCCGATGGGTCGCCCGTCGGCTGGCCGTTCGTCTCTTCAGCCCGCTCGGAAGCCTCAGGCACTGCCCTCACTTCTTCCGCGGTCGGAAGATCCACGGTCCCCTTGTCGTGTGCCTCATCACCGGTGAGGGTCCCGATGGCGCGCGCGGTGCTCTGCTGAACAGATACACCACCGGAGTCGGCTGGACTGATACCAGCCGCAGCACTCATGATGCACAGAATCTCCGCTTCTCCAGTCTCCTTGAAAAGCCCGGCTACCCGCTCCGCCTCGCCACAAACACGCGCCACGGCGCAACAGGCTTCCGAGTCGACATCCTCCAACATCTTGCGAAAGGTGTCTGAACCGGGAGTCATCGCGAGGCTGGTCCCTTCGAGCGTGATCCCACCTGTTCCGTTCCCGTTCGACGCAGGCTTTGCCGGCGCATGGGTAAGCGACGCTTCCATTCACTCCACCTCGTCCGACCGTTGAGCCGCCCCGCTCGGGGCTCCAGGATCTGACGTACAAGCGCCGTGCCACCGGTCTGGACTGTTCAAGCGCCTGGAAAAACGACCGGTTTTTCTCGCGTCGTTTTAGGGACAGGGAAAAGTCGGCAAAAGGTGACGAGGCAACAGGGCAAGAATTTCCCGGGTTGGCCGTCTCCGGCGGGGATACGCCGCCGATTAGGGAGTGACGAGAAGTTGTGCAGTCAGCTTGGCGGCACGAACGGGGTTGACCTGGGCGAGAATGGCTCCAGCGGTTTTGCCCTTGAGCAGGCGTAAGACCGCGATGGCTTGACGGTCCGGAAGTTTTTCGAGACGCGCGGCAGCCTCTTCGGGCTCCATCGCTTCATACATCTTTGCGAGCTCCTTCTGATGTTTCTCTCGCCTCTCGCCCGCCTGTTGTTCTTCCCGAGCTTTTCGCTCTTTCTCGGCCTTGGCGAGCTCCTCCTGCGCCGCTTTTCGGCGCCGTTCCTCCGCTTCCACCGCCTGTTCGTACTTGCTCAAAATCTGCTCGATTTCCGCTCTCAGCATCCTCAACCGTTCTTCCTCGGAGCGTAGCCATTCTTCGCGGCGATCCAGTTCCTTTTTTCGCAAATCGAGCATTTCGACGATTTCGCGGGGAACATCAATGGCAGGGCCCTGTATTGGACTGCTGACCGCAGGATTCAAAACACTGGCCGGAGCGGCGACAGAAACGGATTGGCCGATCGCTTGAGCCGTAGTGCGCTCGGCTGCGGCTGGGGCATGAGGCACTTCGGTTTCCTGCGCCGCCCTGGAGGAACCCTGTCCCCATTTAGAAAGCCCCCACAAACACGACACCGTGCCGGCGACGAGGAGAATCACCGTCATGGGTCGGATGCGCTTTCGCGAGGACAGGGCGCCGGCTTTCTCCCGTGCCGCCCGGCTGATGTGGATTCGATCGTTCCGCCTGTAGTTACTGCTTGGTACCATGATAGGCCTCGACCAGGCCCTCTTCACCCGGAAGTCCGGCGACCGGCGACTTCGTCCGCCAACCGCTGATCTTGCTGTTCAGCGGCGCGCCGCCGGCACCGCTCAATTCGCTCCTCCAACAACTCCAATTTGCGACGTTCCCGCGAGGCTTCCAGCAGTTCCTGCCGCTTTCGCTCCCATTCCTCACGCAGAACGGCTGCCCCGTCCTTGGCTTGTCGGATCGATCGCGCCAACCGTTCAAGAGCCTCATACTCCCTCAACGCTTCGCGCGCGGAAATACCAGACTTCGTACGCTGCGTATAGGCGCGGGCGACGGCATCGGCTTCCGACTCCAGACGAGCGCGTCGTGCTTCGACCTCGCGCAGCCGCTGTGCCAACCGCTCCATCTCGATCCGCAGCGCGTCCTCGATCTGCGCCTGGTAGGCTTTTAAGGTCGCGACGTTCATGACACCGCCTCAGCCAGCCGGTGGAGCGCCTCGACCGAACTCGCGAAGTCCGCAGGCTTGTCGATCTCCTGCCGAAGGAACGCGGTGATCGCTTCATGGGCTGCGACGGCGCGGTCCAGCGACCGGCTGGCCCCCGGCTTATAGGCGCCCAGCGTGATAAGATCTTCCGATCGCCGATACGTCGCGACGGACTCGACAATGGCCCGGGCCGCCGTGAAATGTTGAGGCGACACGATGTCCCGCATAACACGGCTTGTGCTTTGCAAGATGTCGATCGCGGGAAAATGATTCCGAGCGGCGAGATCGCGCGAGAGCACAATGTGGCCGTCGAGGATCGACCGGACCGTGTCGGCGACGGGGTCGGAGAGATCGTCGCCGTCCACGAGCACGGTGTAAAGGCCTGTAATGCTGCCCGGTCCTGCGCAAGTGCCGACTCGTTCCAACAGCTTTGGGAGCAACGCGAAGACCGACGGCGTGTAGCCCTTGGTCGTCGGCGGCTCCCCGATGGCCAAGCCGATTTCACGCTGTCCGTAGGCCAACCGGGTGAGCGAGTCCATCACCAGCAGCACCTGCCTCCCGCAATCCCGGAAATACTCGGCGATCGTGGTCGCCATCAGGGCGCCGCGGATCCGCACCAGCGGCGGCTGATCGGACGTCGCGACGACCACGACAGATCGCGCCATGGTCGACGGCGTCAGATCGCGTTCGAGAAACTCTTTCACCTCGCGGCCGCGTTCGCCGATCAGGGCGATGACATTGACATCCGCGACCGTGTAGCGGCTGATCATCCCCAGCAAGACGCTTTTTCCGACTCCCGAGCCGGCGAAAATGCCCAGTTTCTGGCCCACGCCGCAGGTCAACAGGGCATTGATCGCCCGAATGCCAAGGTCGAGCGGTTTCGCGATGCGCGCGCGAGTCAGCGGGTTGGGCGGGGCAGCATGCAGCGGATACCACTCTCGACCCTCGATGGGCGCACCGCCGTCGAGCGGGTTCCCGAGACCATCAAGAATCCTGCCCAACACCTGCGGCCCGACGCTGACCGAGGCAGACCGACCTTTCATGATCAGCCGGCTGTCCGGACCGATCCCGCGCATTTCGCCCAGGGGCATCAACAACACACGTTCACCGCGGAATCCCACGACTTCAGCCGGCACCGTACCCTGCCCGTCTTCGAGGGTGACTTCGCAGATTTCACCGACCGATGTCACCGGGCCGTATCCTTCAATCACGATTCCCACCGCCTGGGCGACCCGCCCATGCACGGCGACCGGCTCGACGCTGTGCAACTGCTCTATAGCCTTCATGTGAATATCCGACACTAGCCACGCCGTTTTAGCGCTTCGCCTAACCGAATCAGTTGCGACTCCAGCGTCGCATCCACGAGCCTGGTGGGGGTCTGCACTTCGCATCCACCCGGCGGTACTCCGCTGTCGCCTTCTACGACCAGACTGACCGCCCCTTCGCATGCGGCGGTTAAAGCCTCGCGTGCGCCCTCGAGAATGGGCACATCCTGCGGATGAACCAGAACCCGCACGGATGGAGAATCCTTGACGCGGGCCAGCGCGGCCTGAACCTGATCCAAGACCAGGTCCGGGCTCGCCTCCACCGCCCGCCGAACAACCTTCGTCGCGATGGCAAACGCCAATGCGCGCACTTCCTCTTCGATCGTGGCGTGCAGGCCGACGATCGTCTGCTCCAGTCGACGGATCACCTCGGCCAAGAGCATGTGTTCACGTGCGCGGACGGCTCCTTCCCGCTCCCGCATCCGTCGTTCGCCTTCCGCCACACCGCGTTCGAACTCCGTCAGGCCGTCTGGTGCCGGAACCGGATCTCTCTGACCGAAATCCATCAAGCGCGGGCTTCGCAGCCGGACCGCACCAGACTTCACGACCGTACCCTTCAGCACAGAGCGCTCCTGCCGAAGTTGATGGAGTTCCAGCAGACGCTTGACGGTCGAGAGCACAAGCTCGGGTTGAAAGGGTTTGGCAAGAAAATCCGACGCCCCGGCTTTCATGGCCTTGACGGCCGTTTCGACGCTGCCGTACCCGGTCACCACGACGATGAACGTGCGAGGGTCGATCTCGAGAACCTGCGGGATCAGCGCGAGCCCGTCCATGTCGGACAGATGGAGATCGACGACAAGCACCGGAACCGACCGACGCCTCAGGCAAGCGATCGCGGCCGCCCCGGTTGCGGCGGTGGCCACGCGCAGGCCGTTCCCGCCCAGCACCTCTGCCAGCAACCGGCGGATGCCGGCGTCATCATCCACCACCAGAACCGATTCCGATTCGAGGCGCCACGCCACAAGGGCCGCACAGCCCGTCGGCGCGTCTTGGATCCCCCCTGGGACGCCCACTTAGACCAATTCCTCTCCCTGACCGGCGATCACGATCCGTCCTTCTTCTTCGAGCTTGCGGCACACCTTCAGGATGTTCTGTTGGGCTTTTTCCACCTCGCTCAACTTGACGGGTCCTCGCGCTTCCATGTCGTCTTTGAGCATTTGGGCCGCGCGAGCGGACATGTTGCGGAAGAACTTCTCTTTCACCTCCGGGCTGGCCCCTCGCAGCGCGAGCGGCAAGTCCTCTTTGCCGACTTCCTTCAGTAGCTCCTGCACACTGCGGTCGTCCAATTTGATCAGGTCGTCGAAGACGAACATGAGCGCCCGGATGCTGTCGGCCAATATCTGGTCCCGCTCGGCGATCTTGGCCAGGATGGCGCTTTCCGTCCCCTTGTCGAGCCGCGCCAGGATATCGGCGATGACCTCAGCCCCGCCAATGCTCATAGCCCGCGATCCGGTGCCGGCCAAAAGAGATTCCTGCACGGCTTCGCTCAGGTCCTGCAAAACTTCCGGCCGCACTTCCTCCATGGTCGCCAACCGCAACGCCACGTCCGCTCGGAGGGTTTCCGGCAATCCAGCCAACACTTGGCTGGCCTGCTCCGGATCCATGTGCGCCAAGATGACCGCAACCGTTTGGGGATGCTCGACCTTGACCAATTGCGCCACTGTTTTGGCATCGACCCATTTCAACGCCTCCAAACCCGGGTAGCTGGCCGAGGTCAACGATTCCAGAATCCTGGCTGCCTTCTCCGGCCCGAGGGCTTTCGTCAGCACCGACTTGATGTATTCCTTGCCTTCGAAGCCGATCTCTCCGCTGGCGCTGGCCTTCTCGAATTCCGCAATTACCTCTTCTTCCTCTTCGCGGGTGATGTTAGCTGTTTCTTTCATAAGCGCGCCGATTTTTCGGATCTCCTTCGGCTCCAGACACTTCAGAACCTGCGCCGCCGCATCCTCGCCGATGGCGCGCAACAAAATGACAGCTTTCTCTTCTCCGCTCAGTTTCCTGGCCATAAACGTATCAGGCGTTGCTCTTCAGCCACTGCCGCACGACGACCGCGGCAGATTCCGGATTGCTTTTCGCCAGTTCCACGACTGTCGTCCGCGGTCTGGTCCCCCCTCCGAGGGCCGTCTCCACGTCCCGCACGGGAGCCGGCAAAGGCGGCGTCTCCGCCAGGTCTTTCGGTCGGATGGTCGCCGCCAGCATGCCCAACAACGGCCGGACGACGAACAGCAGGATCAGCACGAACAGCGCGGCGCCCACCGCATACCGCACGTACGGTGCCCACGCCTTCGCCGGTGAAGCCTCCGCTTCCGCGCCGGTCGGCGTGCCGTCCTCGGCGCCGAACCCGAACTGCACATTGACCACCTGCACCTGATCCTGTCGCTCCGCCGAATAGCCCATCGCTTTCTTGACGATGTCCTCGATCTGCTTCATCTCCGCTTCCGAACGCGGAATGTATTTGCGCACCGGCTCAGCAGCCGGTGTCTCGCCTGCGGCCGGCTTGACGATTTCGTAGGTTCCGTCCACCAGAACCGCGACCGAGAGCTTTTTGATCGTACCGATCGGCTCCACGATCCTGGAGACCGTACGGCTGATTTCGTAATTGATGGTCTCGTTCTTCATTTGGGTGTTGGTGGAACTGGTTTGGGCGGGCTCAGCCTCTGCGCCCGGCGGGACATTGGACTGCACGCCGGGCACGCCCCCTGACACACCATTGATCCCGCTCGTCCGCTCCTGCCCCCGCTGTTCACTCCGCACGACTTGCCCGTTCGGATCGAACCGCTCCTCAGTCGTCTCGATCTTGCGAAAGTCCAGGACACTCGACACGCGGACGACGGCCTTGTTCACGCCGACGATCCGCTCCAGCATCGTCTGAATGCGGGTTTCAATCTCCTTCTCCAGGGTTCGTTGGTACTCCAGTTGCGAACCGGTCAACTGCGCGGACTCCTCCGCGGCCGCCGGGGCGGACAACAGATGGCCGTGACCATCTACGACGGTCACGTCTTTCGTCGCAAGACCCTCCACGCTGCTCGCGACGAGATGAACGATGCCTTGAACCTGCGCTTTGCCCAGAACCTGGCCGTTTCGCAACGCGACGACGACCGACGCACGGGGCCGATCCTGCTCGGTCGCGAACAGCCGTCGTTCGGGTAGCGCCAGGTGCACTCTGGCCCGTTCGACTTCCGGCATTTGCGCGATGGTTCTGGCCAATTCGCCTTGCAACGCACGGCGATAGTTGAGTTTTTGCACAAATTCCGACATGCCCAGCGTGGAACGATCAAAGATCTCGAATCCGATGCCGCCTCCGCGCGGTAGGCCCTGGCCCGCCAACTGGAGACGCAGGTCATGAACCTGGGCGCTGGGGACCAAAATCGTCGTGCCGCCCGCCGTCGTTTCGTAGGGGACCTTCGCATCCTTGAGTTTTTCGACGATCGCGGCGGCGTCATCTGTCGCCAGATTGGAAAACAGCACCTGCATGTCAGGTTGCTGCGTCCAGAGCGCAACGGCGATCAGACCGGCCACGGCAGCAGCGAGGGCCACAAGGATGACCAGTCGCTGACGGATGGAAAAGTCACTCAGTTTCTGAAACATACGACCTCGGCTGAAGGCCTACTGGAGCAGGTGGCTCACCGTTGCGCGAAGGACGATATCTCGCTTCTTGGCAACTCGGTCAGATTTGCATCCGCTGGATCTCCTCATAGGCGGCGATCAGTTTGTTGCGGATCTGCATCATCAATTGAAACGAAAGGTCAGCCTGTTGGAGCGCAACCATTGTCCCATGGACGTTATCCGACTGGCCCGTCATGAGCGCCTCCACCTGACGGTTTGCTTCGATCTGGATGTCGTTGGCTTTGGCGATCGCTTCCTTGAGCGTGGCAAAGAACCCTCCCCCTCCCTGCGCCTGTGAAGGAGCATCCGCCCAAGCCGACTCGGCAATCGGTTGACCGGCGGGTGGTCCGATCCGTACATGGTCCATCATCGTTATTTCCCAATCTCGAGCGCTCGGTTCCACATGGCGCGGGTGGCGTTGATCGCCTGAACGTTGGCCTCGTAAGCTCGAGACGCGCTGATCATGTTCACCATTTCCTCCAGAATGTTGACGTTCGGCAACCTGACGAACCCTTTGGCGTCTGCGTCAGGGTGTCGGGGATCATAAATGGTTTGGCCCGGCTTCGGGTCCTCGACGACTCTCGCCACCTTGACTCCGGCCAGCGCCTGGGTCGCCGATCCCAAGGCCACCTGACGTACGGCGCGGTAAAAGGGACCGCGGAGTGGAATCGCCTGAAACACGACGTCCCGGCGCCGATACGGGCCGCCGTGAACCGTGCTCGTCGAATGTGCGTTGGCCAAATTGCTCGCGATCACATTGAGCCTCCGCCGCTGCGCATCCAGCGCGGAGACCGACACCGCAATGCTGTCAGTCAGTTCCATCGCCACCTCCTTACGCGTCGTTCGCATTGAAGATTTCGTCTCGAGGCGCATCGATGACGCACGGCTCCTCGACGCGTCACTTCGCCTCTCGGATCGCGTTCATCAATTGGCGAAACCGTTGCGCCATGATGACCGCCGCCGTGTGGTACCGCATGGCATTGTCGGACAGCTTCGCCATCTCCAGGTCGAGGTTGACGGAGTTGGCGTCCAAAGGAAGATCCCCCGCAGGCATCTCCGCCACTTTTCCCATCACCAGCGACACGCCTTCGCCCCGCAGTCCGATGTGCCGGCCGTGGGTGGCCGCCAGCGCAATGGGCGGTCGCCCGCCTGCCGCGGCCGCTAAGGCGTCGCGGAAATACAGCTCCTTGGCGCGATAGCCAGGAGTTTCTTCATTCGCAATATTGGACGCGATGACCCGCTGGCGCGCCGCGCCAAGATCCAGCGTTCGCTCGATCAGCCTCATGGTTTTGTCAAAGATGGTCATGATCGCGATCCTCCCCTCGCCGGCAAGCGGTGCAAGCCTGATACCGGAACACGAACCCGCCTCGATCGCTTCCTACGGCTTCCTGGGGTGGGCCGATGGCGCCACAGCATCGACCGGCGACCGGACGATTTTTCCGGGCGCAAGCGAAAAGTTTGCCTCCCGGACAAAGAGGCCTTCGTCCGGTCGTCAATCAACTCGACTCATCGACGGTCAGCCCCTCAAGCTGCCGGTATTCGCGCAGTTTGTTCCTCAAAGTTCTGACGCTGATCCCGAGTTCTTTCGCCGCGTGGGTCCGGTTACCCTTGACCCGGGCCAGGGTTTTGCAAATTAATTCCCGCTCCATCTCCCACAGACTGCCTCGCCACTCCGATGAGAGGAAAGCCGCGCCGGCACGTGTTCCGATTTCGCGCGGAGGACACTCTGCCTCCCCAGGCAAGTGCTCGGGACCAATGGCGCCGTTGACGGCCAGCAGGACCGCCCGTTCCATCACGTTTTCCAGCTCCCGGACATTTCCCTTCCAAGGCAGCCGCTTGAGGACTTCCAACGCGGATTGAGAGAGTGCCGGCGGCTCCACGCCGTTTCTTTTCGCCGCCGCCTTGACGAAATGATGAGCCAACAATGGAATGTCACTTGGCCGCTCACGCAAGGGAGGGACGGTGATCGGGAACACGTTGAGCCGATAAAACAGATCCTCGCGGAATCGCCCTTGCTCGACTTCCCGATATAGCGACCGATTGGTCGTCGCGATGACGCGAATGTTGATCGGGATCGGATCCCTTCCACCGACACGATCGACTTCACGCTCCTGCAACACGCGGAGCAGCTTGGCTTGTAGCCCGAGAGGCATCTCGCTGATCTCGTCCAACAACAGCGTGCCGGTATGCGCCATCTCAAATTTGCCCAGTTTGCGGACCAGCGCTCCGGTGAAAGCGCCCCGCTCATGCCCGAACAGCTCGCTCTCCAACAACCCATCGGGCAGTGCCGCACAATTCACGGCGACGAACGGCCGGTGGGCCCGCGGGCTCCGGCTGTGGATAAACCGCGCCAACAATTCTTTTCCTGTTCCGCTTTCGCCGGAAATGAGGATCGTGGTCTGGCTGGCGGCTACTCCCTCCACCGTGCTCAACAGCCGAATCATGCCCGGGTCTTCGGTCAGGATTGGTCGGATCTCCGGCGATGCGAATTCGGCGGCTCCCTCTGCCTCCGCAGCCCTCAGATTGGCGATGATGCGTTCCAAGAGGTCCGCCGAAAACGGCTTCATAATGTAATCGCTGGCGCCGTATTTCATGGCTTCCACGGCGGTTTCCACCGTTCCGTACGCCGTCATGAGGACGACTTTGGTCGGCGGCAAATGTTTTTTCAGCTCTTGCACCAATTCGATCCCGCTGAGGCACGGCATCCGAAGATCCGTCAACACCAGCCACGGCCGGCTTTTCAGCGCGCGATCGAGCGCCTCCCGACCATTGCTCGCCACAACCACCTGATAACCGAGACGGCGCACGGTTTCTGAGAGCGCGGCCCGCATGCCAGGCTCATCGTCCACGATCGCGACCGTTTTGCTTTCCACCGACCGCTCAGCGGGCGAACCCGCTAAAGCCGTTCCGTTCGTGCCGCTCATAGTCGAGGATCCCCCCTTTCACATGCCCGTTCCGGCGGCCCAGGTTGGGGATGGCCTTCGGCGTCCGGCCGGCCCGCTTCGCCGAGTCCCATTTTTCCGTCATCCGCCGGCCGGGTCGGCAAGATCAGGATAAAGGTCGTGCCGCGACCGATGGCGCTCTCCACATCGATTCGTCCTCGGTGGGCTTCCACAATCGCGTGGACGATCGCCAACCCGAGCCCCGTTCCTTCTTCCTTCGTCGTGAAAAACGGATCGAAAATGCGCGACCGATGCTCTGGAGCGATCCCACCGCCCGTATCTGAGATCGTAATGCGGACACCAGAAACGCTCGCGAGGCGTTCCCGATCCCGATGGACGGCCACGGTGAGCATTCCTCCGTCCGGCATGGCCTGGATCGCATTGAGAATTAAGTTCAACAACGCTTGCTTCACCTGCAGGGCATCGCACCACAGTCTCGGAACTTGGGAATCAAAATAGGTGCGGGTCACAATGCCGGGTCTCTCGGTCGCATGGGCCGCGAGGGCCAGCGCATCGCGCACCAATCGTTCGGCGCTGTGCCATTGGGCCCGCGGGGGGTGCGGCCGCACATAGAGCAACAAGTTCGTCAGCAGCCGGTCCATCGCCTGGACCGCCGCTGAAATGTGGTCAGCATACGCCTGCAACTCCCGGGCGCCGTCGAGTCCTCGGCGCAACATCGAGGCAAACAGCTCGATGCTGCCGAGCGGATTGCGGATTTCATGCGCAATACGGCCGACCATCTCTCCCATGGCGGCAAGCCGATCGCGGCGTTGCACTTGCTCCTCCAGCCGCCGAATCCCGGTGATATCGTGTAACAACACCAGACTGCCGATGGACTCACCGGCCTGATTGAACAGACCCGTCCGCGTGATGGTGAGCACCGCACCGCTGCGCGCCTCGACGGGATAGTGGTCGACGTCCAGCCCGACTCGGGACAAAAAGCGCTGCAACGCCTCACCGGTCATAGCATCGCGCGATGCTCCCGCGAGGCGCTCTGCCGCGTGATTGCATCGGGTAATGATGCCGGCACGATCCGCCACGATGACCCCCGTCGACAACGACTCCAGGATGGCCGACAGATGCTCACGCATTTCCTCGTTCTCACGCAGGTTCCGGCGCAACGACTCGTTGCGCTCAGCCAATTCCAAGTCCAAGCGCTCCAGGCGGGCCGTCAGGGCGCGATAGGACTCCTGCAAGGTTGCGGCCGCCGCGTCAAAACTTTTGAAGGCATCCTGAAGCAGCTCTCGCTCCTCGATGGCGGAACCTTGCCCTGTTGCGGTCACGTCACCCTCCTTTCAGCTCTGGCTCGGGCGGAAGATGTCGCCGGAGGGCCGTCGAAACCCGACGGATCAGCGGATCCCCCGATTCCCCCGCCTTTTCGAGCAGCGCTCCCGCTTCCCTGTAGCGCCCCTGCGTGAAGGCGATGCGGCCCAGCTGCCACCATGCCCATTGTGCTTGATCGGGTCCGGGCTCAGCCGCCAGTGCCTGGCGGTACACCGCAGCGGCACGGTCGTACCGTCGGTCGTGATCCAGCACGGCCCCGAATCGCAGCAGGGCGCTAGCGCTCCGTAGCGCTCCGGCTCGCCAGGCCTCGTCGTAGAACGGAATCGCCTCGTCCGCCTTTCCTTCATCCGCCAGCGCGGTCGCCAACAGGGCGAGCATATGCGGCCGATCGGGATGACGCGTGTGCCGCTTTAACCATTCGCGGCACAGGTGGATGACGCTGTCACGATCCCCTTGCCGGAGCATGGCCCGTGTCAGCAGAAACAGCGCCTCTTGGCTGTATTGACCGAGAGGAAATTGAAAGCGGTACCTCGCAAACACTTTTCGGGCCGCGGATGGATCCTCTTGCGCGAGATAACTTTTCCCCAGTCCCATGAGCGCTTCTTCCTGAAGCGGCTTGGCGCTCGGCTCTTGGATGATGGCATGGTAGAGACGCGCGGCTTCAGCGTTGAAGCCGAGCCGCCGGTGGGCGTGCGCGATGCGCAGCAGCTCGTGCCCCCGATACACGCGATCGGCCAGCGTCCCATGTCGGTGGAATAAGGTCACGGCGGTCAGATCGTCTCCGGCTTTGAGGGCCGCCTCGATCCACGGACCCAGGATCGCCGAGATCCGCACCGCTGCGGCCTCTGGCCAGGGATCGTGCTCGATCCGTCCGGCATGCTCCACCACCTTCTGATACTCGGAAACCGCCGCAGGCCACTCATGAGCCAATTCGAAATGTTGCCCCAGTCGAAACTGCGCCTCGCTGGCAAGCACGTTGTCCCGAGGCCTGGCAATAATCTCGCGCAGGATCCAACGTTGTTCCTCCGGATCCAAATACGGACCGGGCATCCTCTGCATTGACGCTTCGACCAGCAGGCGCAGCGGCTGATCGCCGATGCCGACGGATAGAGCTTGCCCCAACTCGACCAACCGCATTTTCGCCACCTGTTCGCTGGATGTTCCGGGATGTGCGGTCAAGACCCAGGCATAGAACATCTCCGCATGACGGCGGAGCCCGGATTGAAGGAACAAGTCGCCGATCCTGACGAGAGCGGACGGAGCTTCACGATGCCTCGGATAGAGGTTATAAAATTCCGCGAGGACGTTCCGGGCTGTCTGGTGCTGACCGGTGGCCGACAACGTGGCCGCAAACCGGAGCAAGGATTCGGGGTCGCGTTTGATGAACGCAGGCCATCGTCGGTGGCACTCGTCGAACAACAGCTGCGCTTCAGGGAGGCGGTTCTGCTGATGGAATGTCGTGGCCAGCGCCAACGTGGCCCGCATAAGCACGCCTTCGTCCGTGGTTTGTCGCCGGAGAGTCTGGAAGGTCCGTTCCGCCTCTGCCCATCTTCCCAGCGCGATGAAGGTGACGCCCAATCCGAGCAGTGCTCTGTCCATATCGAAGGAGGACCGCGCGCGTGTGAACGCGCGCTCGTAGGCCGCTTGCGCCTCGTCATACCAACCCTGGTCGAAATAGAGATCGCCGATCCGCCATTCCGCCCGCGCGGCATTCGCAGAGCCGGCCTCATCTCGGGCTACCGCGCGGTAGATGGCAATGGCTTCGGACCGGCTGTGACTTGATTGCCCTCCCAAAACGATCGCGTCGGCCAGAAAGGCCAGGACGGCGGGCACCATCGGGCTGTTCGGGTTCTCTTTGAGGAACGCGTTGAACTGCTCGGCCGCGACAGCATAGTCTTGTCGCTGAAACGCCTGAATTCCTCGCTGAAACACAATGGTTGCCGGTCCCTCCCCAACGTTCGCGTGGCGAGGCCCGTCGTCCGGAAGGGGAAGCAATGCCTCAACAACATGGGGCGGCGCGCCTTTGGTATGCTCTCCGGCCTGGTCAACGGCGCCCGGCCGTTCGTTCGCGTGAACCTGGGTCAACACAGCCAGAAGCAGCGCAGCGGGCAAGACCCCGATACGTAAGCCCGTGGATGCAGGATGGAAGCGTTCGTTGTCCACGCAGAAGAGCCGAGCAAGTTTTGTGCCCCTGGCACTATTCGCGCCGCGAGCCGAAACGCTGAAGTTGCCGCTTGATTGTTCGTGAGGCGATTATCAGAACGCCAATGGAGAGGAGACAAAGCTGGGAGAAAGGTCAAAGGATTGACGCAGATGGGCGATGAAGCGTCACGGGCCTGGCAGTGTTGCTCCTGCTTTCTAGAGAAGCTTTGCCTCCAACTGAAGAATCACAGAGAACGCCCGTGAGCGCAAAACCCGCTTCCTGCAGGGTGCCGTGGGTCCAGCACATGGATCCGAAGTTGACCGAGCCGCGCACCGCCCGCGTTGCGCCAGGGGTTCGATGGTGTGGATCAGGCGTTTGCCTAGGTGGTCACGCAGGCAGCATTGGTCGCCCGATACGCTCGACTCGTTCGTTACAACGGGAAGGGAACAAGAGGCTAGTTCGGCATGGAACAGCTCAGCGCTTTTGCATCGAGGCCCTTCCGCTTCAGTTTTTCGACCAGTGTCGTCCGATTCACCTGTAAGAGCTGGGCAGCCCTGCTGGTGATCCCTTTGGCCTGTCGCAGCGCCTCCGAGATCAGCCGGTTCTCATACTGTTCGAGTTCTCTGACCAGATTGATCCCTTGTTCGCTGAAGTGGACCACGTTCTCCCTTTTCGCGGTCGCGGGGGACTGCGGCGCGACCTTGTTCGGCAGGTCGGCTACGGAAATCATTCCCGCCCTCTTCAGCACCACGAGGCGCTCCATCATGTTCTCCAATTCGCGGATGTTGCCGGGCCAGTCGTAAGCGGTCAGCGCGCGCATCGCGTCTGCATCCACCCCTTCGACGGTGGTGTGCTTCGTTCGATTGAACCTGGCGATAAAGTGCTCCACCAGCAGCGGAATGTCGCTCCGTCGCTCGCGCAGAGGAGGAATGTGGATGGGAATCACGTTCAGACGGTAGTACAAGTCGTGCCGGAATCGCTTCTCCCGCACGGCCTGTTCCAGGTCCTGGTTGGTGGCGGCGATGATGCGGACGTCGACCGTAATGGTTTTGGTCCCGCCGATACGCTCGAAACTTCGTTCCTGCAAAACGCGCAACAACTTAACCTGGAGCGGAAGAGGCATTTCCGCCACCTCGTCCAGAAAAATCGTCCCGCCGTGCGCCAACTCGAACCGGCCCACCCGCGTGTGGGAAGCCCCGGTAAAGGCCCCCTTTTCATGGCCGAACAATTCCGATTCCAACAGATTCTCGGGGATAGCGCCGCAGTTCACCGGAACCAGCGGGCGGTCGCAACGGGAACTGGTGAAATGCAGCATCCGCGCGATGAGTTCCTTGCCCGTCCCGCTTTCCCCCTGGATCAGCACGGTGCTGTCGCTATCGGCAACCTTCCCGACGAAATCCAGGACACGGCGCATGGCGTCGCTGTCGCCGACCAGGTGTTCAAGGCGGTAGTGCTCTCGCACGGCCTTGTGCAATTGTCGGTTCTCTTGACGCAACCGGTGAACCTCGACCGCTTTTGTGATCACCGCGACAGCGGTCTCCGCCGAAAACGGTTTCGTCAGGAAATCGAAGGCTCCGGCTTTCATGGCCTTCACGGCAGAATCGATGGTGCCATACCCCGTTACCATGATCGCCACGGTCGTGGGGTTGATCCGCAAGATCTCTTGTAGCACCGCGAATCCATCCAACGCAGGCAACTGCAGGTCGATGACCGCAATATCAATGGGCGCGCTCTTGACGGTTTGAATCGCCGTTGGACCGTCCTCAACGCAGATCACGTGATGGCCTTCGGCCGTCAGGATTTCACGCAACACCTCCCGAACAACGGGTTCATCGTCGACCACAAGGACACGGGCTCGATCCATATGACGTTTTCCTCCAGTCGCTTGATTGCCAAGATCGCAGGAGACCAGTTCTCCCTATGCCGCTTGCTCATCCCGCGCCGGAATCGCAAGAATCAGCGCGGGACAGCTCCGCAATTCTAAAGGCGACCGAATGTGGTGGCAACTTTTTCGATGTTTTTACGCAACGGGTCTTCGCGGTTCGTATGGCTTGCCGGCAAGTCACCTCATCTTTATGAGGCCATGTCGATGCGCCGTCCCGCCCAGCCGCTAGTCCATTTTCGCACCCGATCGGCAGCGCGCTCCTTGACCACCACGCAACCAGTGTTTTATCGCTCTGCGAACCCGCGCGGAGAAACGCCGCGGCGCTCTCTTCGCGTTTGGCCGGCGCTCTTTGCGTTGGTCGCGGCGGCGATAGACCTCTTCAGGAATCTTCTCGGCTTGATCCGACCGCAAGGAAGGCTTACGAAAACGGCAAGACGTCAATCCGTCGGATGGCGATGCCGATTGGGCGGGGTAAATTGACTACGCCTGGGTGAGATTGCTCTCCTCTTCCGTATCTTCCAGTTCCACTTCGGGTTTGCTCTTGGTATTGGCCGGGTGGAGGCCGTATTTTTTGAGCATCTTGTAAAAATCGGCGCGATATCGGCCGGCGAACTGGGCGGCGCGGGAAATGTTTCCTCCGGTCAACTGGAGCACGCTCTTCAGGTAATTTCGCTCGAACTCTTCCTTGGCTTCGGTGAGCGGCTTCAACGGCATCTCCCCCGTGACGCTCACGGACGGAAGCAAATCCGGGGTGATCATGTCCTGTTGAGACATGACCACCGCTTTCTCGATCGCGTTCTCCAACTCGCGTACGTTTCCCGGCCAGGGATACAACATCAGTTTCTGCATGGCGGCCGGTGTGAATCCGCGGATATCTTTGTTCATCCGTTGCGTGCTCTGCTTCAGGAAATGCTGCGCCAAGAGCGGAATGTCGTCGCGCCGCTCGCGCAGCGGCGGAATTGTGAGCGGGACGACCTGAATTCGATAATACAAATCGTTCCGGAACGTCCCCGCTTTCACCGCCTCCGCGAGGTCTTTGTTCGTCGCCGCGATGATCCTCACATCGACTTTGGTCGAGTAGTCGGCCCCGACCTCCTTCACCTCCCGCTCCTGCACCGCGCGCAGCAGCTTGACCTGCATGGACAGCGGCATCTCGCCGATTTCGTCGAGAAACAGCGTGCCGCCGTTCGCGCTCTGAAACAGCCCGCGCTTGGGTCCGTGCGCGTTGGTGAAGGCGCCGCGAACGTGCCCGAACAACTCGCTTTCGAACAGGGTTTCGGGAATGGCCGCGCAGTTGAGAGCGACGAACGGTCCGCGGGCGCGCCGGCTGTTCGCATGGATCACTCGAGCCAGCACTTCCTTGCCCGTCCCTGTCTCGCCGAAGAGACAAATCGTCGCGTCCGAATCCGCCACTTGCGCGGCCTGCTGAAGAAGCCGCTGCATGGAGGCGCTCCGCGCCACCACGTTCTCAAGGCCGTAGAGTTCCTTGACCAGCGACTTGAGCCGCTGGATCTCCCGGCTCATGCGTTGCTGCGACAGCGCTTTGTCGATGGTCGCCCGCAGATCCCTGTCGTCGAACGGCTTGGTGAGATATCCGCATGCGCCGCGCTGCATGGCTTCGACGGCGTTCGGAATGCTGCCGTGTGCCGTCAGAATCAACACCGGCAGGCCCGGATGAATGCGAAGCAGTTCCTCCGCCACATCGAGGCCGTCCTCGCCTCTCAGACGCAGGTCGGTGATGGCCAAATCATAGACGTCTTTGCGCGCGGCGGCGACGGCTTCCTGGCCGGTGGTGCAGGGCGTCACTTGGAAGCCCATCGCGGATAGCCGCATTTTCAAGAGATGCAGCAACCCTTCATCGTCGTCGATGACAAGAATCCGTTCATGTTCCATACGCTCTCCTATGGACGAGTGTCGGTCCCCGGCGCCGGCAGGACGGTCGTCGGAGGTCTGATCGGCCTGGTTTTTTCCCGCATCTCCTGGTCGATGCGTTTGAGCGCCTCGAGTTGATTGGTCAGTTCCTCGATTTTCTTGTCCCGATCGTTGATCTGGCGCTGAAGCGCTTGCAGGGTCAGGGCATCCGCGCCCCCGAGTTTCGGGGATTCGCGCTTCGTGATTAACGCCTCCATCTTACGGTCGCGCTCGCTCAACTCCCGTTGGAGCGATTCCACAGACGAGGTGTCCGCCTCCTTCATCGCCAAAAGCTGTTGGATCGCCACCTCCCGCTCCAACAAATCCCGCACCAGGCGCTCGGCCGTCTGGGCTAGTGCCGCGTTGTGGTCCACCAGAGCCGGGGCGGTCAACACCGACTTGACCCAGGACCGGTCGACTGGATTCGGGATCTCCTGAAGGAGTCGGATCCAGAGCGCGCTGGACGCCGCTAGACGGCTTTTGGGAGCCACCGCGATGACCTTGTGAAAGTACTTCGCCGCGAGCTCTCGGCTTTCAAACAGCGCCACCAACGCCCGTGTGAAGTACACGTGATCGCACGCGTTATGGTCCATGCACTTGTTGGCCAGCGCCTCCTGCTTTCGCGCGACGGCCTGCAGCATCTTCGCGTCGGTCTGGTCGACCGTGAAGAACGGTGCTGAGGGTGAGGGCGAGTCGGCAAGGGTGGCGCAGCCCCACAGCCCCATCGCCAGCAAGACGGCACCGATCCCCTCCAGAGATTGAGCGCATTTCTTCATGTCGCTCCTCCGGGTTTGGTGAGGCGCAGCGTGAACCGCACCGTCGTCCCTTTGCCTACTTCGCTTTCAATCCAAATGCGCCCGCCGTGGGCCTCGACCACTTTCTTCGCCAACGCCAGACCCAGTCCGCTGCCAGCCGAGACGTGCTTGCCTTTCAACCGTCCCTGGTAGAAGCGCTCGAAGATATGGGGAAGATCTTCGGCTGCGATCCCCGGCCCGCCGTCCGCAACCGTCACCAGCAGCACACCGGTGTTGGGGTCGGGCTCCATCAGCAGCTTGACGACGCCGCCTTCCGGGCTGAACTTCAACGCGTTGGACAACAGATTATCGAGCACCTGCTCGATCCTCGCGAAATCCGCCTTGACCCACACTCGATCGGAGGGGACTTCCATGAGCAATTGAACATGCTTCGCATCAGCCAACAGCCGGACCTTGTTGATGGAAATCTCAGCCACACGCTTCAAATCGGTCGGGACGATGCGGTACTCCATCATCCCGGCCTCCATTTTGGACAAATCCAAAATGGTCGAGATCAGATGAATGAGGCGGCGGCTGCTGTCCGCCATGATGCGAAGGGTCGTGCGTTGCTCTTGCGTCAATGGCCCGGGAATTTCGTCCAAGAGCAGTTGCGTGCCTTCTTGAATCGATGCCATGGGTGTTCGCAATTCGTGGGACACATGGGCCAGGAATTCGGATTTCATATCGTCCAACTGCTGAAGTTTCTTCCCCACCCAATTGACCGTATCGACCAGTTCCCGCAGATCGCTCGGTGCGACGATCTGCAACGGCGTGCCGAAATTCCCCTGTCCGATTTCCTTGATATGGCTCTGAAGACGCCGGAGCGGGCGCAAGATGCTGTAGCTGGCGACACCGGCCAATCCGAGACCGAACAGCAACGCCACCAGGGCGAGTTGCTCGGTCACCGTCTCCGCGCGCGCCGAACTGGCCCGCGATTGACTGACGCCGACGCTGATCCGCGCTTCGTGCAAGCCGATATAGCCTTGCAGGGTCGAGGTTATCCGGTCGGTCAAGGCATCGCGCCGATTTTCGTACGCCGCCAGGACGTCTTTGGAAGCGTTCGCGGCGTGTTCCGCCTCCGACGCGAACAGAGCCAGCCGCTCTTTGTGAAGGCGTTCCGTATCCTTCAAGAGTTGCTGCCCTTGCGAGGACGTTTCTTGGGCCAGTAGGGTTCGGAGCAGCCGCGAAAACTCTTCGGCCTCTTCGTGAAAGTTGTGAAGAAACGTGGCGTCGCGGACGGCGAAATATTTCTTCTCGCTTTGAATCTGACTGTAGAGCGAGGTGAGCAACCGTTTGGCGGTTTCAATCGCCGGATAGTGCAGAGACACCATTTCCGTGCTTAAGACGGTCAACTGCCGCAGCTGAAGCAGGGCATAGAGGCTCACTCCCACCATCACGGCGATGATGACCATAGACGTGAGAACCAATCGCCAGAAAATCGAAAGACCGGCCATTGATCGTCTCTTGAGGCTCACGGTCGCGATAGCACAAGCACCTTCAGGGATGTAGGCGAATCCATACATGAATTTTTATTGAATAACAATAACTTTTACTTTTTCCGCCCACACTCAATCGATCATCCATGTTCTGGATGCGGAACCCTACACGGGTGCACAAACGCAAGACCGGTGGAAATAAGAACGAATAGCCTTGAGAAACAAGGAGTTAGCCGGGAGAACGCGGCGAGATCCCCCTCGTGTTGACCGTGAATGGCAGGAGCAAAAACGTTGCCTGTCGCTCACTGGATTCTGATGGCGAATTCCCGCAGATACGGATGAAAGACGAAAAAATTGGATCGCCTAGGCGGAGCCGAACCGACGCCGAAAGAGACGTTGCCTCCGCGACGAACCGTACAGGGAGGCGAAAAGGTGGCCGCGGAAGAACATGATGCCGACCGCCAGCGGTGGAGTCATGGTCAAAACCACTAACGTGCTGGCGCCTTCGGGGAGACCAAGATACGCCAGCCAGGCCGTCAAAAGGCTAAACGGCAGAGCCAGCATCTGAAACAAATCCAGTCCCGCTCCCCTCCCCAACACGCTCGACAGGCTGAAGAAGAAGGACAAGCCTAGCGGCGCCAGTACGATCGCCAGGGGCAAAAACCACTCGATCCAGTTTTCAATGATGAACTCATAGCTCGTTTTGAGCACCTCCAAGGGGGACCCGTGCCTGACCTGATAAATCACCTCGGGCGTGGGGTTTAGCAGAATGAACAACAAGAGAAACACGGCGGTGGCTAGAAAGGCCCCGTTGGGGTTGGCCGCGAGCCCTTTGTCCAGCAACATGATCGGGACCCACAGCACAAACCCGACGCTGATGACATCCCAAAAATACTGTCCGACACTCTCCCAAATATCCTGGAACCCAAGTCGCCGCGTGCTCAGGACCGCCTGTTCGATCAGACGCAGCATCGCCCCAATCAGCAACGCATTCACCGCGCCCAACACGAATCCTCCCACCATTCCCAACGGCGCCGCCAACTTGGTCGCGAACAGCATCACCGCGGCAAAGGCCACCATCGCCGGGACAGCAACCCATCCCCTGGCAAACGACACAAGCATCCCCCGCAAGGCATCCTTGTAGAGACCAAGCGTTTCGAAAAGCAATTCCGACATCGGCACGCCCCGCAATCGTCTGGTTAGACAGGCGGCTTCATCCAACGACCCGCGCCTCGGATCACCAGCCGCTGTGGCACGCAACGACTCACCATCGCCAGCAGCGTTCCGCTCACGCCCACGGTGACCAGCGAGGGTCCCTGCTTCAGCGCCGAGAGCGACGCCCGGACGACTTGCTCCGGCCGTTGGGAACCGAAGGGGTTTCGAGGCCGGAAGCCTGCGGTGCGATGGAACTCCGTGTCGGTCGATCCGGGGCAGCAGACCTGCACGCGCACGCCGGACCGGCGGACTTCTTCGTCCAGCGCCTGGGAAAAGTTGATCAGAAACGCCTTGGTCGCAGCGTATTCGGCCATATACGGCACGGCGAACAATCCAGCGAGGGAGGCGACGTTCACGATGGAGCCGGCCTTTCGCGCCACCATGTCGGGCAGGAACAACCGCACGCTTTCGACCACCGTGTTAACATGCAACCGGAGCATCTGTTGGATGCGTGCCATCGGCATGCCGGCGAATTCCCCGAACAGCCCGAACCCGGCGTTGTTGACAAGCAGATCAGGAATGGATCGGCATTGACGCGCCGCGGCATACAATCGATGCGCGGCCTCCGGTTCGCTGAGATCAATGAGCTCGCAACGTACCGACACGGCAAAGGCGCGAAGTTCGCCGACGACGCGCTCCAGCGCCTCCCGATCGCGCGCGACCAGAAGCAAGTCGTATCCTCGCGACGCCAGCGCCCGGGCATAGGCCGCGCCGATCCCGCGCGACGCACCAGTCACCACCGCAAACGGCGAACCGCCGTGCGTCCGAGTGCATCTGTCCTCGACCATAAGCGGACAATAGTCTGGAAGATCGGCGTCGGTCAAGTCGGCCTCCAGGCCCTCGACGAAAACGGTAGGAACGGGTACAGTGTGCCGCAGCGACCCTTGGGGTAGGGTCTTTCACCATCGCGACGGGAGAGCACGCCATGATCGATCCGGCTTTCGCGGGACATGCGGGCGAAACAGGAGTCGGGCTGCCGATGCCGCACGACATAATGAGCGGTCTGGCCCTGGTGGCTGGTCTGGCCTTGCTTTCGCTGATCCTTCTTTCGCTCACCGCCTGGAAGGTGCGCCGGATCGAACGGCGGCTTCAGCATCTCGAAGAACAGCTTTCGCAAATCGGGGACAAGCTGCCGCGCTAGTCCGGCGCGCGGCCCCGTGTGAAGTCCGACGCGTTGCGTATTGACTTGTCCCGCAGCGTGATTACTGCATGGCTATAACCACAACCACAAGATATCGGCGGTTCGCCCGCCAAGGAGCATTTCGATGGATCTAAATCGCATGACCATCAAATTGCAGGACGCGTTGCAAGCCGCCTCCGGCCATGCCATGCGGCGAAGCCATCAAGGCGTCGATGTGGAACACGTGCTGCTGGCGTTGCTGGAGCAAGAAGGCGGCATCGCGGGCGCACTGCTGGAGCACGCCGGGGTTTCTCTCGCGGCGGTGAAAAGCGCCGTCGAACAGGCACTCTCGAAGATCCCGCAAGTCCAGGGACCGGGAGCGGGACCGGGCCAGATCCACCTCACCGCCCGATTGAGCCAGGTCCTGACGCGCGCCGAAGAGGAAAGAAAGACGCTCCGAGATGATTACCTCAGCGTGGAGCACGTGCTTCTCGCGATGGTCGAGGAAGGCGGCGTGCTGCGACGGTTGGGCCTGACGCGCGACCGGCTTCTGCCCGCGCTTCAAAAAGTCAGAGGTACCCAGCGCGTCACCAGTCAGGACCCGGAAGGCACCTACCAAGCCCTCGAGAAATACGGACGCGACCTGACTCGGCTGGCCAGCCAAGGGAAGCTCGACCCGGTGATCGGCCGGGACGACGAAATCCGCCGCGTGATCCAGATCCTTTCCCGTCGTACCAAGAACAATCCGGTGCTGATTGGCGAGCCGGGGGTCGGCAAAACAGCGATCGTGGAAGGCTTGGCGCAGCGGATCGTGAAGGGGGACGTGCCCGAAGGGCTCAAGCATAAGCGACTGATTGTTCTGGACATGGGCGCCTTGGTGGCCGGCGCGAAATTCCGCGGCGAATTCGAGGAACGGCTGAAGGCAGTGCTGAAGGAAATCCAGGCGGCTCAGGGCCAGATCCTGCTGTTCATCGACGAACTCCACACCGTCGTGGGCGCTGGGGCCGCCGAAGGCGCGATGGACGCGGCGAACCTCTTGAAGCCTATGCTGGCACGCGGCGAACTCCACTTGATCGGCGCGACCACACTGGACGAATACCGCAAGCACATCGAGAAGGATGCGGCGCTGGAGCGGCGGTTCCAAACGGTGCTGGTCGATCAACCGACTGTCGAGGACACCATCTCCATTCTCCGCGGACTCAAGGAACGGTACGAAGTCCACCATGGGGTACGGATCAAAGACGCGGCGTTGGTCGCCGCGGCCAAATTGTCGCACCGCTATATTGCCGACCGGTTTCTCCCCGACAAAGCCATCGACCTGGTGGACGAAGCGGCGGCGCGGCTCCGGACGGAGATCGACAGTCTGCCGGCCGAACTCGATGAAGTCTCCCGCAAAGTCATGCAACTGGAGATCGAACGGGAAGCCCTCCGCAAAGAGCAGGACCCCGGCAGCAAAGCCCGCCTCGACGCGTTGGAGAAAGAACTGGCGGAATTGAACCGCGATCTGCAGGCGCTGAAGGCGCGATGGGAATCCGAAAAAGCCTCCGTGGCACGGTTGCGCAAGATTCGCCAGCAGATCGAAGAGGTCAAGCAGCAGATCGAACGGGCGGAACGGGCCTACGATCTGAATCGGGTCGCCGAATTGCGGTACGGCGAACTGCCTCGGTTGGAGCGGGAATTGGCGCTGGAAGAGCAAGGCTTGATCAAGAAACAGGGCGAAAGCCGCCTGCTGAAGGAAGAGGTTGACGAGGACGATATCGCCGAGGTCGTCAGCCGGTGGACCGGCATTCCCGTCAGTCGGTTGATGGAAGGCGAGATGGACAAGCTTCTGAAGCTGGAGGAGCTTCTGCATCGGCGCGTCGTGGGGCAGGACGAGGCCGTTCGCGCGGTAGCCGACGCAGTTTTGCGGGCACGATCAGGGATCAAGGATCCCAACCGCCCGATCGGGTCGTTCCTATTTCTCGGTCCGACTGGTGTCGGGAAAACCGAACTAGCCCGCGCCCTGGCAGCGATCCTGTTCGACGATGAGGCCAACCTCATCCGCATCGATATGTCGGAGTACATGGAGAAACACACGGTCGCGCGCCTGATCGGCGCGCCCCCCGGCTACGTCGGTTATGAAGAGGGCGGTCAACTGACGGAGGCTGTCCGGCGGCGACCGTTCTCCGTGATCCTGTTCGACGAGATCGAAAAAGCGCATTACGATGTCTTCAACATCCTCTTACAGGTGCTGGACGACGGGCGGTTGACCGATTCGCAGGGGCGGACCGTGGATTTCAAAAACACGGTGCTGATCATGACCTCGAATCTTGGCAGTCACCATATCCTCGAATCCCAACAGGCCGGAGGGTCTTATGAACAGATGCGCGCGCTGGTGACGGCCGAGTTGCGCCGCCACTTCCGGCCGGAATTCTTGAACCGCGTGGACGAGATCGTCGTGTTCCATCCGTTGACGGAGGAGCACTTGGTCAAGATCGTGGATATTCAATTGAGCCGGTTGCGCGAGCGATTGGCCGAGCGGCGGATCTCGCTCGTCCTCACGCCGGCCGCTCAGGCGAGTCTTGCCACACGGGGATACGATCCGGTGTATGGCGCCCGGCCGCTGAAACGCCTCATCCAGCAGGAACTTGAGACTCCGTTGGCTAGGCAACTGGTCAAGGGGGAGTTGCGGGACGGGGATACGGCCACCGTCGATCTCAAGGACGGGCAAATTGTCATCATCCCCACCCTCGAGGCGAGCCCGGCCGATGCCCCACGATCATAAGGCTAGAGCTTTCCTTGCCTTTTGCGGAAGGCTCGAGGAGAGAACAAGGCTCAGTCGGCGATGAAGGGGCTTACTTTCGTCAGCGCCCGCGTTAGCTATTTAAGTAACAGGACGGTTTAAGCCCATCGTTTACAGCCTACGTGCTCTTCGATGTCGATCGGTTCCTGGATGACGTGCTCCTCTCTCCGGCGGACAAGCCAGTTTGGGTTCCGGCCTGCAATGCTTATGAGGACGAGCAGGGATTTTGGATCCAGGCCGCCTTGCCCGGAATGGATCGCCGGGACATTCACCTCGTGATGAAGGACGGGGTCCTGACCATCAAGGGCGTGTGGAAACAGGAAGAGAGCAACCTGAAACGGATCTATGTGACCCGTGAGTTCCGGAGCGGGGTCTTTTCACGCGCATTTCGCATCCCGACGAGCGTGGACGCCGAAAAAATTTCCGCTACCTACAAGAACGGGATCTTGACCATCATACTGCCTAAGCGGGAGGAAACGAAACCACGTCGGATTCCCATCGACCATGCGTAAGGTTGCATCATCTTCGGGGAAGCAGGCTTTCGTGCCGCTTTTCCCGCGTTCTTCATCCGATCACCACAGCCCCGCCCTTCATATCGTTGTCCCCTCCGCTCATCCGAAGCTTGTCGATTTTCCATTCCGTCGGCGACACGACCAGCGTATGGCCTTTGATCGTACGGAACTCCCCCTGCGTGAAGGCCACGACGCCTTCCTTTTTGACCTCCATCTTCAGCACCACTTTTCCAGTCTCCCGGTGCTTGAGCAGTAGGCTGGTCGGCGTCTTTGACAGGTCGTAGGCGCGCTTTTCGTTGAACGCCACGATACTGTCCACGATCTTCACGGCCATGCGACTGTTTTCATCGAACATCGCGAAGCTGACGAGCAATGGACCGCCCGGCTGAGACAACGAAATGGTCATCTGCGGGACACCCTCGATTTCGATCGTGCCGTTGGTATTACGATACATGTTTGATCCGATTTCAATATCCATGCATTCCTCTCGGTTGTGGGCTACGGTTTTTTGATCCTGTCCAAAATCAGGGCGATACATCCTCCCAGCAAACCGCCGCCGATAATGGCGGTGAGCAACTCCACCAACTTCACTTCCCACAACGATCCTTGGGCCTGCATGACCTCGCGGATGCCGCCTTGCAACATGATGACCGCCAACGCCATTGTAGCGCCGATCAAGAACCACCAACCGAAGACCCTGAATGAATGCCACATGGCGCCGTTTCTTAAAACTCGCCCCGCCGGTCCAGGCTGCGGTACTGAATCGCTTCGGCGAGGTGCATCGTCATGATGTCATCCGAGCCGGCCAAGTCCGCGATCGTCCTCGCCACGCGCAAGATCCGGCCGTACGCGCGGGCTGAGAGTCCAAGCCGCGTCATAGCCCGCTCCAGCAAATCCCGACCGGCCGCGTCGATCCTGCAATATTTTTTGAGCTGACGCGGCTTCAATTGGGCGTTGGTGAAGATCCCTTCATGTTTGTAGCGATCCGACTGTCGGGCGCGCGCGGCCATCACCCTGGCGCGGATCGTCGCCGACGTATCGTGGAATCTGGTGTCGTCGCCGAGTGCTCGAATAGGCACCGGCGGGACTTCGATATGGATGTCCAGCCGATCCTGGAGCGGGCCGGACAACCGGGCCCGGTATCGGCGGATTTGATGCGGCGTGCACAAACAGTCGCGGGTCCGATCACCGTAATAGCCGCAAGGACAGGGATTCATGGCCGCCACCAGCATGATCCTAGCGGGGTAGCGCAGCGAACCGCTGGCTCTCGTCAACGTGACGGTTCCGTCTTCCAACGGCTGCCTGAGGCCGTCGAGCACGTGTCGTTTGAATTCCAGGATTTCATCGAGGAACAACACCCCGTTGTGCGCCAGCGACACTTCGCCGGGTCTTGGCACCACCCCGCCGCCGATCAAACCGGCGTCGGAAATGCTGTGATGAGGCGCCCGGAACGGACGGGTCGTGAGCACCAGCAAGCCGTCAGTCAGCAAACCCGCCACGCTTTGGATCCTCGCGGTCTCGAGCGCTTCTTCCGGCTGCATGACTGGCAGGATCGTGGGAAGTCGCTTGGCCAACATGGTCTTGCCCGATCCGGGCGGACCGACCATCAAGATGTTATGCCCGCCGGCGGCAGCCACTTCCAACGCGCGCTTGGCATGGTCCTGCCCCTTGACATCGCCGAAGTCTTCGTCTTCCGCCGGCGGTTGGCAACATAAGGCTTCCCGATCTACGCGCGCCGGAGCAATATGCTGCGCACCGCGGAGGAACTCGACGACTTCCGGCAGGGTATGGACCGGAAAGGCCGTCACGCCGTCCACCAGCGCCGCTTCCGCTTCATTCCCAGCCGGCACAAGTAACTCGTGCGCTTTTCGACAAGCCATCCCGATCGAGAGAGCGCCAGCGATCGGCTTCACACGTCCATCCAAGGACAGCTCGCCGACGAACACTTTCTTCTGAACCGACTCCGGCGGCAGGATTTCTTCCGCAACGAGAATGCCCACGGCGATGGCGAGATCCAGGCCCGATCCCTCTTTTTTTAGTCCGGCAGGCGCCAGATTAACGGTGATCTTCTTGACCGGAAAGGAAAAGCCGCTGTTTTTGAGCGCTGCGCGCACCCGATCGCGACTCTCGCGAACCGTGGTGTCCGGAAGACCGACCACGGAAAACTGCGGGAGTCCGCCGCCGATGTCCACCTCAACTTCGACCAAATGGGCATCCAGTCCGACCACCGCTGCACTGAGGACCTTCGCCAACATGTTCGATCCGTAAAAATACAAAGGCGCCCGAAGCGCTGCGGGATTATAGGCGGGCCTTTGCCGGTTTTCAACAGAAGCCCGACCATGCCCTGCGTCGGACGCACGCACGAGACGCATCATTGCGTTCCGCACAACCGAACGGGCTAGATTGGGTGAAGCCCCTTCAGTATAATCCGGTTCATGCGCCTGAGGATTCGGCTCCAGCGGTGCAGTTCACTCGCCCCTGTCGCTTTCACCACCAGAAGGACGCGCTCCGACAGCCATCGACGTTCCATTTTGCGTACCGCCGTTGCACTCTGTGTCTGGCTGCTGGGTTCCGAGGTCCTGCCCGGCAGCGGCCAAGATGACATGGCCGCTCGGGGCGCATGGCGGACGGCAGCGCCGGCCCCTACCAAACGGACCGAAGTCACGGCGTCGGCGCTCGGCGGAAAGATTTATCTCATCGGCGGATTCGCGGAGCCGGGTGTGGGCAACCTGACCAGTTTAGCGATCACCGATGCAGTGGAGGTCTACGATCCCGCCTCAAACCGCTGGACGACCGCGTCGCCGTTGCCCAACAAGGTGCACCATGCCGCGTCGACCGCCATTGCCGGCAAACTGTATGTCGTCGGCGGGTTCGTGCAATCCTTCCTGTCCGTCTGGAAACCGATCGCCAACCTATACATCTACGATCCGGGAGCTGGCGTTTGGTCTGAAGGGCCGCCCATGCCGACCCCGCGCGGCGCGCTCGCCGCCACCGAACTGGATGGAAAACTCTACGCGATCGGCGGATACGACGGTAACGGCAACACGGGGGCGGTCGAAGTCTATGACCCGTCGACGAATCAATGGGCCGTCAAAGCTCCGCTTCCTACGCCGCGCGATCACCTTGCCGCCGTTGCGGTCAAGAATCGTCTCTACGCTGTCGGCGGACGGCTAAATCGCGACTATGGCCGGAATCTCGCCGCAGCCGAGGTCTACGATCCCGCCGTCAACCGGTGGGCCAGGATCAAGGAGTTGCCGACGCCGCGCAGCGGCATCACCGCGGCGGCGATGTTCGACGCCATCTATGTGCTCGGCGGAGAAGCCCCCGAGGGCACCTTTGCAACGAACGAAGCCTACTTTCCGGACTCCGACCGGTGGCAACCAATGGCGCCCATGCCGACGGCGCGGCACGGTTTAGGGTCGGCGGTGGTCGACGGTCGTCTCTATGTGCTGGCCGGAGGACCCAGGCCGGGCGGCTCGTTCAGTAATGTCAACGAAGTCTTCATCCCGCCGAGCAATGCCGCGCAAGCCCGACGAGCCACTCCCCAACTAGTGGGCGCCATCATGGCGCTCTTGGCGATATTCGACGACGCCGGCGTTCTGCCTTCCGAGTCCAGCCCAGAGGCCAACCGGCTCACCAAAGCCCTCATCCAATTTCAATCCGCTTTCATCAATAGCGTCGATGCCGAGGTGCGTCGATGGTTCACCGAGGCGATCGAGGCGAAATTCGGCCCGCATAGCTCAGATGCCATCGCACGGTTCAGAATAAACGGCTGGACGTCTGAATCGCTGGAAGCCGTCGTCGATTACGCGGCCGTCCATTCCGTGTGGGACCGTGACGGCCTCGAGCAGGGCTTCCGGGCATTCAACGTCGGCAAGACCGACTGGGAATTGCTCACACGGGTGTTCCGCTCCGCCCGCGAGCGGCTTGCGGCGGACGGCAGGGACTTGCACCAGACCTATGCAGCCAGACGGCGGGAAATGCCGGGATCGTGACTTCAGCCTAACTACGGGAGGAGAGCATGTCGACCAAAGCCTACATTCTCATCAAGGTGAAGGCCGGGAAAACCAAGGATGTGCTGCACGCGCTGAAAAAGATCAACGGCGTCGAGCAGGCGCATCCCTGTTTCGGCCAGCCGGACATTTTCAGCTTTGTCAACGTGCCGGACGAACGCTCCCTCTCGGACATCGTCATCACCAAGATCCATACCATCGAAGGTGTCGAAGAAACCGACACCCACATTGTGGCGGAAACGTGATCGCGTGACACGTGATGCGTGAAACGTGACGGAGTCCTCATGGATTCCGTTTTTGCCGGGGACCGTCACTCCGTACTATCACGGCAACGTCACGGTTGTCCCGCTCGCGGCGGATTCATAACACGCATCGGCGATCTCCACGGCTCGTTGTCCGTCCTCACCGGAGACCGGCATGGGGGTTCCGCGCAGGAGCGCGTCGAGAAAAGCCTCCAAGACCGCCACGATCGTCGGCCGGGGAGCGAGATCATGGGCGGCGCAAGCGCCATCGGCCGAGTGGACGAC
This sequence comes from Nitrospiraceae bacterium, assembly GCA_035573855.1. Lineage (GTDB taxonomy): Bacteria > Nitrospirota > Nitrospiria > Nitrospirales > Nitrospiraceae > DATLZU01. The sequence continues at coordinate 38,064 of DATLZU010000034.1, read as the reverse complement.
GAGCCGATGATGAAACCAGTCGGCCGTCAGTTGCCCGCCCTCCCCGATCCATTCGGCCCGGCTGGTTCGCACCGGACTCTCGCGCGACACATCGATCACGCATGAGAGGCCTCCGGCGGTGCGGAGGGTGACGAACGCCCTCGTTTCCACCCCAAGCCCACCGAAGTCCTCCAGCTCGCAACGAACCTCCCGCACTTCCTCTTCGGTCAGAAACCGCACCAAATCCAGCAAGTGAACGCCGACCTCCAACAACACGCCGCGGCCCCCATAATCGTGGGGATCTCTGCGGCCTTGAACCGACGGCTCGATGCGAGTCGTCAGCGTGAGATAGCGCCGCCGGCCCACCGTCGGTAATCGAGCCCGGAAAGCCAGGACGGTCGAATCAAATCGGAGGGTCTGGGCAGTCATGAGTGGGACGCCGGCGGCCGCGGCGGCATGCACGATGGCTCGCGCTTCAGCTCCGGTGGTCGCCAGCGGCTTCTCGATCAAGATGGGTTTCTTCGCCTCTACGGCCGCGAGGCAGATGGACCGCGCGAGCACTGGCGGCGCGACGACGATGACCGCGTCGACTTGGGGATCCGCGATCAGTCGGCGGTAATCCCCGTAGCATCGCACTTCGTGACCGGGATCCAGGCCGTGCCCGCGCTCGGCGGTTTTCCGGCAGACGGCGACTAGTTTCGCCCGAGCAATGTCCCGAAGCAGATGGCAGGCGTACCGAAGCCCATGCCTGCCCAACCCGATGAGCCCGACCCCGATGTCCGGCATCGGCTCTCCTTCGCCGCGCCTGTACTCAGTCAGACCGCGCAGCCGTCGCCCGCAGATTGACACTCTACCGGCGGCCGGTTCGTCGGTCAACCGCGGATGCTTCAATTGACAAGGTTTTGACCCCGTCGCTATAGTACGTGGCACCATTCCATGCGGGAATCGGCGGAGATCGGAGTCTTTCGATGACGGAGCGAACCTCACCCTTTACGTTGCAACAGATCGGAACCGGCGCGGTTCGTTTTCCCAGCGGGGCTCCCATCCCCACCGCCAGCGATCTGGCCGTCGATCCTTACAGCCGGTCGCGCCCTCCGAAAGGTTATCAGGTCGAAGCGCTGCAATTTTGGCCGCAGGAACAAGGGCCCTATCCGGGAATCATTTTGCTCCACGAACGGTGGGGCCTGACGGCGCAGATTAAGGACTTAGGAGCTCGCCTGGCATGCGAGGGCTACGCCGTCATCATTCCCAATCTCTATGGCCGGATCGGCGGCATGGTAACCGCCAGCGACGAAGTCGCGGCGGCGTTGATGGGGCGCGTCAAAGAGGCGGACTTGGTTCAGGACATCAACTCATGCTGCGAGTTCCTCAACACCCAGACGTACGTCAAACGGAACACCTACGCGGTGGTGGGATTTGGCATGGGCGGCTCGTTGGCGATTCGTTTTGGGTGTCACCGGAAGCGTTTGCGGGCCGCCGTCGCCTTTTACGGCAAGATGGTCAGCCCGCCTGAGCTGTTGAGGGATCTCCAGTGCCCCCTGCTGTATCATCAGGCGGGGCGGGACGAGTGGGCCACGCAGGAGGATGTGGATCGACTCCTGTCCGCCGCCAAGGAATACGGGAAACGGGTCGAGGTCCGCACGTACCCCGATGCGCCCCATGCCTTTTGCAACGAGGCTCGTCAAGAATACTATCGCGCGGATGCGGCGCGAGAGGCTTGGGACACCAGTATCGATTTCCTGAAATCCTGCTTTCAAGGCGCGTAAGCGCCTCCGTGCTTTGCAGGCTCCCTGACCGACTTCCACATTCGTCAACTTGTTCAGGCGTCTCCTCGATTGCCATTCTTGTTAGCAACACGCTAGAGTAACCGCGATGACCATGCGCAGACCTCGGCAGAATGTGTTGTTCGCCTTCGCATTCGCCGCAGCGGCCCATTCCCTCGCATTCGCCGCTCAGTCTCCGATCTCAACGGGCCGGGGGACTCTCGCGGAGTTGCCGGATTTCGAACAGGTCGTGCGCAGCCACGCGGACGCGCTCGCCGCAGTGAATTCGGACGCCGAAGCCCAGGCGGTATTCGTCACCACAATCGGATCGGCTCTCGGCCTCAACGACGTCATCGGCGCGCTTTCGACCAAGCGTTTGGCCAGAAAGCCCTTCGCCGAGTCTGTCTACCAGGAGCTTAGCCGGACATCCACTCGTCTGATCGCCGAACTTGCCGTCTGGCGTGCCGCTGTGTCCGCCTTGCAAGCAGCCATAGAGCCTTCACGATGGAGAACCTTGGAGCAGGAACTGAGCCAGCAACAAGCCTGGATCGTTCAAACGACCGGACGGCAGGCTCTCGGATCACTAGTCGCGGTCGCCCAAGTGCTGGCGGCCTTCCCGTTGACCGAAGACCACACCGGTTTGGTTCCCGGGCGTTTTTCCGACTACGCCGCGCAACTGGATCAGCGGTTTCCCGCGCTGGTCGGCCCTTCGTCCTGGCTTTCCCTGGCGGAACAGCATGGGATCGCGGCGATTCGCGAGCGCCTGTGGGACGTGCCGGCCATCCGCGATCGCGAACCGGCCGAGCAACAGGCGCTGGCGGCCCGTTACGTCGAGAGTCGACTCCGCCCCGTCCTCCTCACCCATTTGAGAGCGCTGGCCGGCCTGGCTCAAGCGGAAGCCAGCCGCTCGGTCTTTGATCAGTGGCTGCGGCTCCGTCTCTGGAAAGAGACCGTTCGTGAACAACGGGGGCTCGCGCGTCTGTGCGGCACCTGGCAATGGACCATCCATAACCATCAAAACCATCACGAACAGAAGCTCTCGCTCGTCTTCCCCCCGCCCGGTTCAACTGCCGGCAACGGGCCGCGCCCTGCCGAAGTCGTTGTCCTGGGTGACGCCGTGTATTTGCGCTGGGAATCGGGCGGGCATCTCCAAGAGGACAGTCTGTTGTTTTCGAAAGAAGACCAGCGCCTGGAGGGTACGTTCGTCAACACGGCCGGAGGCTGGGGATCGATCTCCGGCAAACGGACGGCCGGTTGCAGCGCGCGCTAAGCACAAACGCGAGGCGAAACCGGCGGGCGACAGGGTCATACCCGCCGCGCCCGCCGACAGGCAGTCAGCGCGTCTTCCAAGCCTGCCATGCCAAAACTCCCCACCCGGCCAGAAACGCGACCCCGCCGAGCGGAGTCAGCGCGCCGAGCCACGTGATTCCCATCAGCGAGACTGCGTAGAGACTACCTGAAAAGAGCACAATCCCCGCCGCAAACAACCAACCGGCGGCGGCGAATCTCCCGTTGGGCGATCGATTGACCGCCCATGCGACCACAAAAAGTCCGAACGCATGGTACATTTGATATCGTGCGGCCGTGTCGTAGACCGCCAACATCCCTGGGTCCAGCGTCCGTTTCAGCATATGCGCACCGAAGGCTCCGGCCGCTACTCCGGTGAATGCGAACACACATCCGATAATAAGAAACCGGCGCGCCTTCATCTCCAGCATGGCCGATAATGTCCGTGTTCATTTACCCGCACGAGGACCGAATAGCAAAGAGCCGGGACGCCCATCCGGCGGCGTCGGCCGGACCCGGCGGCGGGACGGCCGGATTGTAACACGAGTCGCCGACCTTTACCGAATCGACCAATGCCTATTGAATGTCCCCGTTGCCTGCTGACGAACGCCGACGGCGTGTTGACTTGCGAGTGCGGATACGATCTGGTTCCTCAGATCCAGCGGCGTCGGGTCGCGCCAACAGCGGAGAAGCCGCGCCTGGCCGGTTGGTCCAAGGAAATGCGGAAACGCCACTTTCTGATCGGTTCGGCGTTGATCTGGTTGGTTCTGGCAACGGCCGAGTGGCAGAGGTTGCAACAATCCGTCACCGGCCGTGACTCCGCCGAACTGGCCTGGGACAGCCTCTGGATCGGATTAGCCGATTTGGGCGGCGCCCTGGTGATCGGCGCAGTGGGTTGGGTCGGAGTGTGGATCGCCCGGGCCTACGAGGAACGACAGCTGCCGCTCTGCCCCAAACGGGTGACCTTCGGCATCACCGTGGTGGCCGCCGCGCTGATATTGTTCGCTCGTATCACGAACCCCGTCATCGTCGCAGAACAGGCAATCCATGGGCTGGTTATTCTGGCAATCGCGGGAGTGTCCTACTACGCCGGCTGCCGGGGATGGCTTGGAAAATGGTGAGGGTTCCTGCATGCTGACACGCCGCCGTCGCGGAAAAGACAAAGCCGGCTTGGATCTTCGCGATCATCAGCGTTATGAAGTCAGTCTGGCGGTCGCCTATTCAGGCGATCAAGTCGTCGGACGAGGTCTGGTGCTCAACATCTCGCACGGCGGGTGCGGAATCAAAGCGGAGACCACCCTTCCGATTGGCACGTTTCTCGAACTGCATATCGAGGCTCCTTCTCTTCATACCCCGCTGCATATCGATCTGGCCGTCGTGCGCTGGTCGCTCGGAAAACACTTCGGCTTGGACTTCTTGCAGGTGCATCCAGACCAGGAAACACGGCTCCGCCGTGTTTTGAAATCCCTGTAGACGCCGCCGCTCCTGCGTAAGGAAAACCTTTTCCCGCGACTGACGACGGGCTCACTGAGCCGGTTTGAGTTGGACCGCAAGGCGGGATTTCTTGATCGACATCAGGCCGCGTTGGGTCTCGGTGGGAAGATAGGGCCCGGCATGCCGATCTTTATACCGCGACTCGAACTGCCCGATCAGGTCGATGACATCCCGGAAACGTCCCTGGCGAGTCAGCAGCTCGACAAGGCGGAAGTACGCGGGGACGACGAAATGGAGATGCCGCATCTCTTGGGCCTGTTCAATGACGTATCGATAATTGACCATTGCGGTATCCGGTTTGGATTCTTCCACCACCATCGCTTCCAACATGTGAACCGCCACCCGATCAGCCGCCGCGCTGATACTACGTTCCCAGGGTCCGTTGATCAGCGCGGAGAGCTCTGGTCCGGTCAACTGGACGGTGCCGGTAGTCTTGGCGGTTCGCAGTCGCTCTACCACGTGCCGGGCCTCCGGCCATGCGCCGTAGATTCCAACTAACAGACCGCCGCACCCCATGGGATTCGTACATCGACCCCGCAACGGGATGAACTGCTTTTTGGCCACGACACTGGGCAGAAGCGCTTTGCCGTGAGCTTCCCGGCAAATCGTACACGTGCTCTTGTCAGCCGGGACGATGAACAGATACATCCTGACTCCGGACCGATCGAAGATATCAACTGCCAGGATGCGGCCTTTCAGAATTTGCATCTGGTAGTACTGCCAGACGACCAACAGAGCCAGAAGAGCGACCAGGTACGGCAGGATCTCGGGAATGATGATGCCGGTCTGAATATCCATGGGAACACCTATTATGTTAGCAAGCCTAGGCGAAGTATAGCACTGCAAGGAGGAAATGCAGGGGCCCCGTTTGAGTTTTAACACGATGTCCGCCTTCCCGGACAAACACCCGGCCTTCCGAAAGCCAGTGAACCGATCTGTGGATGAGGCATGCCGGGCCATCGGCAAAAACGAAAGGACGCGCCGCGCAAAGGTCCCGCCCGTGATCAGGTGAGCATCACGATAAGTCGCTGAAGAACAGCACAGTCCAGCAAAGCAAGACCGGATCTGTCACGCGCTCCGCTTTCGGGCACAACGCTCCGCTCTCAGCGGAGCAGTGCGGTGCAGCCTGTAAAGATTAAAGATTTGAAGGAGCGGTGGTGCCGGAGACCGGGCTCGAACCGGTACGGGCCTTGTGAGCCCAAGGGATTTTAAGTCCCTGGCGTCTGCCTGTTCCGCCACTCCGGCCTGTCCGGGAAAAGATCGAAGCTAAAGCGGGCGTGACTCTAACACCCGGGAACGAGGGGGTCAAGGAGCGGCCCACCGACGGCCTGTTGCCGACAGGGACGGCAGGCCGTCGGTGGAGAGACAGGAAATGAGAATGAACCGGGCGTCGATATTAAGCCGCTTCGACGACGGGTTTTTGGTCACGCTTCTGTATAAGGTGTTTCCCGCGTTCGACGGCTTCGGTCACACCGGACTTCACGGCGCGCCCGAAACGCATCGCTTGGATTTGGGCGCGCTTGGCATAACGCCCGATCGTGCGCCGCGTCTCCGCTCCGGACTGCGGGGCGAACAATAGCCCCAAGCCCGCGCCTACTACCGCTCCGCCGGCGACCAATGCCGCCACTTTCGCAATCCGACGTCCTTCGGTTGACATGTTGAAACCCTCCTTCCTCACTCAAACAGATGTGACAGGTCTGCCTGAACCGCTCGAGCGTTCGATTTCATCATACAGCACCAACCGTGCCAGAATCGAATTGGGCGAACGACCGCCAAAATCGCGTGGTTGACGTACAGCCGTCAAACAGTCGCAAGCAAGCTCGTGGCGTTTTCTCCACAGGTGTGGCGTGACCGGTTTCAAAAACGCGACACATGGATCGGCGCAGAGCCGCTCTGGACAAGGAGTTACGGCGAGAGAGATTGCAGCAGAAAGATCGCTTTTCCTCGGGTTTCACGGGCGTCCTCCCGCGCACCTTGAGCCTCGTACACAACCGCCAGATTCACCAGGCTCCCGGCTTCCCGCGCCCGATCCCGCAATGCTCGATACAGCGCCAGGGCGCGTTCATGGTGTTCCATAGCGCTGGCCAGGTCGCCCTGAAGCTGATACAGGGAGCCCAGCAACGCCAAGGTATCGGCTTCCCGCGCCCGGTCGTGGAGGGCCTGATGAAGCGCCAAGGCCTTCTTGGCCATCACGATCCCCTCATCATGCAAGCCAAGACCCGCATCAAGTGTAGCCAGCACGACTCGGATTCCCGCTTCAGCTCGTTGGTCTCGTTGTTGCTCCGTCAAACGAAGGGCCTGCTCATACAACCGCTTCGCCTCCTCCAGGCGTTCCTGACGCGCATACGCGCCGGCAATGATCGTCAGTGCGTTCGCCTCCTGTCCCCAGTCTTGGCGCTGACGCGCTTCCGACAGCGCTTCGTCCAGCAACGCAAGCCCGTGTTCGATCCGTCCGTCGTCGATGCGTAGGTGGCCGAGCAGGATCGCACCCTCCGTCCACGCATGAAGATCGCGCACCTGTCGAAACAGGGCGAGCGCCTGTTCATAGGACCGCTCCGCGGCGACGCGATCGCCGAGCGCTGCCGAAAGGCGACCGCGTTGCAGCAGCGATCGGGCGTAGGCGGCTTTGTCCGGAAGCGTTTGAAAGATCGCCGCGGCGCCGGCCACGGATTCCATGGCGGCACGCACGTTCCCCTGGCGCTCCTGGATCGCCCCGATGCGCATCAAGCTGGTCGCCTCTCCCCGCCGATTCTTCGTGGCGCGAAACGCCGCCAAGGCCCGTTGATAATACGGCATGGCTTCTTGGAGATGATTCTGCACTTCATGGATATCGCCGATCCGGAGCAGTTCTTCGCCGTCCAGGGTCCGAGGCGAAGAGACCCCTGCGGTCGCGAACGACTGCGCGAGGCGTCCATCCGAAGGAACGTCTGAGAAGCCGGCCGCCCAACCTGAGGAGAATGCGACGGCGACCGTACCCAACGCGGACATCAGTCCAAGGTGTCCGATAACCGGCATGGTCGTATGATACCGCCGCAGGTTTTCGTGCGCACCTGCCTTCCTCAACGCGTCACCTTGCAAACCCCGCCCTTCCTCTTTTATGATCGCCGCGCTTTTGCAAGGATGATCCGTTGCGGCAACTGACGTGATTCCCTATCCGAACATCGATCCCGTTTTTCTCCGAATCGGGCCCTTGCAGTTCCGCTGGTACGGGCTCATGTACCTGATCGGACTGACGGCCGCGTATTTTCTCATCAAGGCGAAAGCGGCCGCTCGGCAACTGGCGCTGACTGCAGATCAAATCTACGACATGATCGTCTATGCAGCGGTGGGCGTCTTCATAGGCGGGCGCCTCGGCTATACGCTGTTCTACAATTTCTCGTACTACCTCGAACATCCCGCGAAAATCATCGCGGTCTGGGAAGGCGGCATGTCTTTCCACGGCGGCCTCATCGGAACAATCATCGCGCTGTGGTGGTTCAGCAGGCGGCGCGGCATCCCGGTCTATACGGTAGCCGACCTGGCCGCTTCTGCCACACCGATTGGCTTGGGCCTGGGCCGGATCGGCAATTTCATCAACGGCGAGTTGTATGGCAGGCCGACGAACGTGGAATGGTGCATGGTCTTTCCTGGCGGGGGACCTGAGTGCCGGCATCCGTCCCAACTTTACGAGGCGGGGCTGGAAGGCCTGCTGCTGTTCGTTGTCCTGTGGTGGATCGGGCGGCGGCCGACGCCCCCGGGCACGGTCTTCTGGAGCTTCATCACCGGCTACGGATTGTGCCGGCTGGTGGTGGAGTTCTTCCGCGAACCGGACCAGCATCTGGGTTTCATCTTCGGCCCGTTCTCGATGGGCCAGGTCCTCTCGGCCCCCATGATTCTGGTCGGCGCCTTCATGCTGGCGGTGGGGTATCAAAAGTCCGCGAAACGTGGCACGTGACGCGTCACGATTTTTCAATACGGCATCTCCTCATCATCCAGTCCGAAGTGGTGGCCGATCTCATGGACCACCGTATCCCGGACCTCCCGGACCACCTCGGCTTTCGTGCGACACAGCCGTAAGATCGGCCCACGATAAATGGCGATCCGCGCCGGCAACTGACCCCCAGCGTGGAAAAACGATTCGCTGTCCAACGGCGCGCCCTGGTACAAGCCGAGGAGATCGTCTTCCGATTCCAACTCCAGATCCTCCAGCACCTCGCGCGGAGGCTCATCTTCCACCACAACCGCGACGTTGCCGAGTAGTTTGGCGTAGTCGGGAGGCAGGCTGTCGAGCGCCTGTTGCACGAGGGCAGCGAATTCTTCCTCCGAGAGCGCCAGAACGCGCCGCCGCCGGGCCATCCTGTCAGACCCCCGCCGTTCCCTCAGCGCGGAGCGGCATCCAAAAACGACTTGCCTTTCAACCGCTCCTCTTCAAACGAGCCGTAACCGCGGAGCGGAGGCGCATCCCAGATCACCTTATGGCCGGGCGCCAAGTTCGCCGCCTCGATGTAATGCTTTCTCGCGCCCTTGCCGTCCCCCAGCCGTTCCAAGACCAGCCCCAGGTTGTAATGCGCTTCCGCCAACGTGGGATGCAATTCGATGGCGGAGACATAGGCCGCCTTCGCCCCAGCCCAGTCGCGGGCCGCGTAGAGTGCGTTGCCTTCTTCCAGCTTCGCCGCGGCGGCAGGCGGCGTACCGGACGGCGCATGGAGGGTCCGCTGTTGAACTTCCTGAGAGCCGATGCAGCCGCCCAAAACAAGTGCTGTCATGACACTCACCGCCCATCGACGCACAGTCCCCCCCCTTCCTTCACACCGTCACCGCAATCCCGTGACGCAGAAAGATGAACTGAAACTGCGGGCGTCCTTCGCGCAACCAGCGCGAGAGCGCTTCAGTGTAAATAACGGCTTGATCCCGGTAGGATTCCGCTCGCGCCCGCACTTCCTCGATCCCCACACGGTCGGTTTTATAATCGGCAACCCACAGCCGCCCGTCAAGCCGATAGACCAGATCGATGACCCCGTGCATCACACAGGCGTCGTTGTTTCCTGCCCCCTCCCCCCTCGCCCCTCGTCCCTCGCCTTCCCACTTCATGGCAAACGGGATTTCCCGCCCCAGCACGGTGGCGCGACGGAGCGCCGCATAGGGCGCCGAAGCAATAAATATTTTGAACATCTCGCGGAGCTCACCGATGATGGCGACGGCGTCGTCTTGCCATTCGGGCGGAACGCCGGCACGGCAGATCACGTCGATCCGCTCCTCCAGATGAACGGGATCCGCCGTAAAATCCCACCCCTCCAACACGCGATGGGCAAGGACGCCGACCAGTGCTCCGCGATCGCGATCCGCCCGCGTCCAACCCGCGGAGGACCACGGCTCTCGGTCATCCGCCTTCATGATCGACGGGCTCAACCGGCGTGGAGCCGCCCGAACGGCTCGCCATTGCTCTTCTCGACGACGCCAGGCGGATGCCAGCGCCGCACAATCGATCGCCGGCTCGACGCCAGGCTGGGAGAAGCCTCGGCGAGCCCCCTTCCGCTCGGGCGGCACCGTGACGCAATGAGGGATGGTCACCGCTCCGACGCGCAGTGCCGGCGTGGTCGCGGATCCGATGTCACCCTCGGTTATCTCGTTCAGCAGCGCTAGCACCGTGTCGCGTCCGGACCGGGCCGTGATGGCACCGGACAACACCAGCCAGTCCTTGGCCCTAGTCATGCCGACATAGAGGACGCGCCGCCGTTCCGCCTCTTCCCGCGCCCGGAGCTTGGCCTGCGTCAGCACTGCGCCGAGATTCCGCTTGTCGCCGATCGTGAGACCGTAGGTATTGCTGGACCAATCGTGCGTCACCATGGGAGGAGACCCACCGGACCCCGCGCCCTGGTGCACCCCTGGCAGGATCACCACTGGAAATTCGAGCCCCTTGGCTTTATGGATCGTCAGGACGCGCACGGCGTCCAACGAGTCTTCCGCCAACAGGCTTTCCGCTTCATCCGGCTGTTCTTCCAGACGGGCGACCATCAATTCCACGAATCCGCTCAACGTCAGATGAGGCCGATCGGCCAGGGAGGCGGCCGTCTGCCGGACCTTCATCAGATTGGCCACCGCCTGTTCCCCATGGAGCGACGCCGCCGCCAGCTCCAGCATCGGCAGCCGATCGAAGATCGCCTCCACCGCATCGGGCAACGGCAGGCGAGCGACCGTCCGGCGGAGCTCCGCCAGCTTCCCGTACAGGAGACGGACGCTCACCGCTGCCGGGTTGTCCCATCCATCCAGGCGATCAGGCCGGCGATAGTCGAGCGCCCGGCGCTCCCGTAATTCATAGAGCGCCCTGTCCGGGACACCGCCCAAGGGTGACCGGAGCACACCCACCAACGCGACAGCATCATGCGGATTCTCCAAGATTCGGAGCAGGTTCACGAGATCGATGACCTCTTGCCGGCGATAGAAATGTTTTTCACCGTCCGTGATGTAGGCAATGCCGTGCCGCCGCAAGGCTTCAAGGTAGTGTTCCGCCTGCGTGAGCTTTCGGAACAGCAGGGCGATGTGGCCCGGCTTGAGTGACTCCCGTTGCCCGCGTTCGTCCATCACCGCTTCGCGGCCCAAGACCTCCTCCTTGAGCCAGCGGGCCAGCGCCTCGGCCTCCGCGCGCGTCGCGGCCGCGGCATCGAAGGCGGCCTCGCCATCCGCTGGTTTCACCAGGCGCAGGTTTACTCCGGTCTGGGTTGTGGCCGGCTGGCGGTTCGGTCGAACTTCCAGCCGGACGTTTTCCGGCTGAAGATGTTCCCGCCGCTCAAACAGTCGATCGAACACTTCATTGACCGCCGCAAGCACGGAACCATGACTGCGGAAGTTCGTCCGCAAGGACAATTCCTCTCCGCCATCTTCGCGGATCTTGCGGACGACCCGATCGAAGGCCTCGATATCCGCACGGCGGAAGGCGTAGATGGACTGTTTGGGATCGCCGACGATGAACAACTTTCCCGGTTCCAATTCGATCTCCCGCCAACTTCGGGCGCAGCGACCGGGGCGTTCCGCCACATACAAGATGATTTCATACTGGACCGGATCAGTGTCCTGAAATTCATCCACCAGCACGGCGCGATACTCCCGTTTAATGCGTTCCCGAACCGGCGGGTGATCGCGGAGGAGGCCGCGGGCTCTCGCCAGCAAGCCGTCGAACGATATCCACCCATCTGCCACAAAGGTGCGCCGGACTTCCCGCACAAAAGGATCGAGCAAGTCGAGCAGATCGCCGAAAAACGGCTGATCGACTTGCCCTAGCGCTTGCGCCCGGCCGATCAACTCGGCAGCTTCTTCGAACTCCTCCGCACTCCACCCGCTGGCGACATGCGTGTCCAGATTTCGGTTCAGCTCCTGCCGCACACCGGCATCCACGCCGGCCAATCCGTCCAACCCGCAGTTCGTCACAGCGCGGAACACGGCGGCGGCGGCCGCTAGCATCGACTCGATTTTCCGGCGCTTGGGACGGTCGTGGGCGGCTAAAAGCCGCTCGGCCCGGTCTCCAGCGGCCGCCAGCCAGTCGCGCAGCGCGGGGTCAAGCTGACCGCCACGGATCTGACTCCGCAACGCATCCAGATCCACCAACTCACTGCAGAGCGAACGGGCCAGCTCTCGCACCTGGTCGAGCTCCATGTGCGCAAGCACGCGCCGCCAGACAGCATGGTTGGGACCTTCTTGTCCCAGTTCTTGATCCAGCCACAGGTCCCAGCGCGCGGTAAAGTGTTCGTCGAACCGCAAGCCGTCATCTTCCTGGAATGCCGGATCCACACCGCTCTCCAAGGGATGCAGGCGCAACAGATGCGCGGCGAAGCTATGGAGAGTCCCGATCTGGGCCTTTTCCAGGTCCCTCAGCGCCGCGTCCGCCCGCGCAGCGACGGCGGTCGTCGAGAGGCCGTACCGCTCGCGCAGCGCCGCCACCTGTCGAGCGGTCGCATGCTCGAAGGGCCCGACCGTCCCCGCACGGGACAAGGCGATCAGGCGTTCCCGCAACCGGACCTTCATCTCCGTGGCCGCCTTGTTGGTGAAAGTCAGCGCGACGAGCCTCGTCATGGCGACCGGTTCGGGTTCTTTCATCAGCAGGTTGACCAGCCGATTGACCAAGAGCGTGGTCTTGCCCGTGCCGGCGCCGGCCACGACGACGACGTTGCGATCAAAGGTGGTCTCGGCCTTGAGTCGCACCGCTGCATCAGGAACCGCCATGTCGGGTTGTTCGCTGCTCACTTGCGACCTTTCATTCGATTCACGCAGGTAGCTTTCCCGTATCACCCATCATCGCCGTCGCTGAGCTTTTGTCTGCGCAGTTCCCGGAGTACCTTCGCCGGCTCAGCGCGGAAGGCCCGCCATCGGGTCGGTTCGTGGAAACGGCGGCAGGCACCGAAATAGTCACAGGAGTCGCAATACCCGTTAGGAAGAATGAAGAATCGTCCCGCCGCGAGGCCTTCGATCAAGGTCGCGAGGGTCCGCCGAAGCTGCGGCCCGGCGCTCGAGTTCCATGCGGACGCAGGAAAGGTCGATCGGTCGAGAGGGCGTTCCCATTTCGGGGCGAGAAACACAAAGTCCACTTGGCTCGGAGGCGGATGGCCGGGAACCTCGATAAGCGTGTACAGCGGCGGCTGCAAGCGAACGCCCCTCACCGCGGACAGGAGCAGGTTGCGGTCTTCTGACTTCATGCTGGCTCCGACCTTGACCTTATAGTCGATGACACGCAGGGCGAAAGGATGGTCTCGCCGATCCACGCGGTCCACTCGTCCCTTCACCGGGATAGCATCGCGCCGGCCGACTGCCGCACCTGTCAACCAGCCGTATCCCTCCACCTCGAACGCCGCCGGTTTGAATCCCTCGCGTCGGTACTCATCCTGGTCGGCTTCCACGCACAGGGCCACCAACTCGGCGACCGTCTCACGGGCCATGTCCCAGAGCAAGGCGTACCCTCCCGCTCGCTCGGCGGTACACTCCGCGAAGGCGGCCTCTACCGCCGTCCGCGCCACCTCTCGAACCGCAGACGCGGACAATGGCTTCTCCGGCCATTCGTTCCCAACCAGGCACTCGTAGCATCGGCGCAGGGCCGCATGACAGAGGGTGCCCAGGGCTTGTGGATCGAGGTCGCGCCGCACCGGTCGGCGAACCGGCTCCAGCCGCAGCACCTGCGCGGCGAAATACTGGAACGGGCATCGCGCGTACCGTTCCAGTGCCGTCGGCGCCACACCCTGCTCCTCGAGAACCGCCCAATGGGCGGCGAGCGGACCGGTCAGCCCATCGTGGGGTCCCAAGTCCTGCGACCCGCTTTCGAGCTGTTCCAGGGCTTCCCAACCTCGAAGGAAGAGCGTGATGTCCCGCCCGACCGCCCGCAGCCAGGCGGACGGATCCTGTTCCTGCAGGATCAACCACAGCGCAACCTCAACAGGCGGCAACACCGACCGAATCACCGGTTGCCGCTCCAGGCGCTCCACAAGCCGCCTCGGCACGGACACCTCCAGGGGAGATTCCACGCCAAGCCAGCGGCCGGCCGCGCCGATGAAGGCTGACGGGGCGAGCGCCCGCCCCGCGTCGTCGGTGCGTTGGTAGATCAGATACAGCCGGCGGCCCGCCGCGCCGCAGAGCAGTCGAAAGAGGAGGTGCTCCTCGTCATAGCCAGCCAGCTTTTCGTCGATCTTGAAACCCAAGGTCTCGGCCAGCGCTCGGCGATGGGCATCGCGAAGGAACGCGTCCTCGCGAATGGAGCGGGGAAACATCTTTTCATTGAGGCCCAAAATAAACAAAGCGCGAAACGGCAGGCCGCGGGCCGCCATGGCGTCCAGCACCCGGACTCCCCGGTGGTCTTCGCCGGCGATTGGGATCGTCGTTTCCTCAATCGCCCGGACGAAGAGGCGGACCCACTCTTCCCACGACAATTCGCCGCCCAGCAGGTCAAGCTGGCGAAGCGTCGCGGCGACCGCCGTGAGCGCCTGTCCCACCGCCACCCACCGCGCAGCCTCCGGGTCGCCGGCTTCCATCTCCGCCGTCGAGCCAGGCAATAGCAAGTGTCTGGCGGCCAGGTCAAAAAACGCATCGGTCAGTCGGGCCGGCGACCCACGTGCCGGCAACGCGCGGCAATCGGCGATCAGGCCGGAGACCGCCCGCCACAGCAGCTCCAGTTGCGTCGCCTCGATCCCCGGCCGCCCGACTCCGTCTTCTTCACTCTCTCCGTCCCGACCGATGGCAAGGGACGCGCCCCCGGCGCCCGCCAACCGTCGCCATTCCTCCTCGCCCCGCGTAATGTTCAACGTCTCGACCGCCAGCTTCCACAGGTCCGGCCGCGCTTCGGTCCCGTTACCGATCCGTTCCACGCGATACAGCGGCGAGGTGAGCACATCCATCATCGCCGTCCGATAAAAGCCCTGCACGGGCAGCGCGGCGAGCTGCAGCAACACCTTGACGATCGGCTCGTGCATGAGCGGCCGTCCGGCCGTCGAAGTAAACGGAATCCGATGCCGGTCGAACACCGACTGGAGACAGGAGAGATAGGGGTCAAGGGTCCTGGCCGTCACCCCGATGTCGTCGAAGCGGTATCCATGCGTCTCGACCAGCTGAAGAATTTCCCGGCACGCGGCCGCCACTTCCTCTTCCGGACCGACGGTGTGCATGACCTGAAGCTCCAGCCGGTCGTCGGCCGGCCGGGCGAAGGGCCCCGCGGACCGGGGAAGAGGAGTCACCGCGTCTGCAGACGGGGCCAGCGGCTGGAGATAGCGTTCAAAAAACCGCCGGGCGAACGCAAAGGCGGGGTCGTCTTCCAGCGGGAACAAGAGGGTCGTCGTAACCCGTGTCGTCACCGCTTCCAAAAGCGAGAGCTGGACCTGGGTCAAATCGTAGAAGCCGTAGTACACCGCATGGCGGAGGCCGCCCAGAAACTTCGAGTCGTGCACACACGAAACGACGGCACCCGCCAGATCGTCCGCCGTCCCGACGCCCAACTTTCTGGACGCTTCCGTCACCGCCGCATGAAGCGTAAACAAGGCCTCCAGCCCCCGCGCCTCGTCCTCCTCGAACACACCTTCGCGGACGCCGCGCAGCGCCTCGGCCGAATCCACTGCAGCGTCCTTGAGATCCCGCACCGTCGCCCACAGCGCCGCCCAGGTGCCAGCGGAGTGCCCCAGGCGTCGAAAGGGTTCCAGCGCGGACAGTCGGCTATCCACGATGCGGCGGATGAGCTGTTCGAAAAAGAGGTCATCGACGAGTTGAAAGGCGGAGGCGGCCGCTTCGCGGGAGGCGTGCCGGTATTCGTCCCACAACCGCAACGCCAGGTGATGAAACGTGAGGAAATGGACGTTCAGCAGACAGAGATCGGATTCGACTGTCAGCAAGTAGCGGACACGGTCGAGCAACGGACTGGATGGGACGATGACAGCGACAGCGGCGAAGGGATCATCGGCTTTGAGCTGTCGAATCTCATCAGCGAGGGCAGTTTCCAGGTAGGGATGGAACGGACCGGTGACGATGCGCAACATCACACTGCGCTCGGATCATTCTTCTTTCATCTTCCACACTGTCAAGGTCACCCCGTCTCCGGCCCAAGAATTTCGCCGTTGCAATCCACGCAGGCCCAGTCGCCGTCGATGAAGGACATCGGGTCTCCGCACAGCGGACAATCCGGCGGAGGCCCCTTCTCGATCACGGGCAAAGGTGGCAACTCGAATTCGTCGTCCTCAGTCGACATGGGAAGGCCTCTTGTCTTACGTCGCGCGCGCTTGCATCTTCAACTGCAGCGCCTTTTCGGCGCTTTGACGGCTGGGGACGCCGACGAACGTCAGGCGGCCGTCGATGATCGTCGCCGGCACGGCCCGCACGGCATGTCGGTTGGCCAGTTCCTGGCCGTCCGGCGTCGTGATATCGACTTCGCGGTAACTGAAGCTGTACTTCACGCGCAATTCCTTCCACAAGCTCTTGGCCGCGGGGCAAGCCCCGCAGGTCGGCGAATACAGCAAGACGACGTTCGGCATATCGGTGCTGTTCCCGTTCAGGTGCCGTTTAGTAACGGTTAAAAGAAACGTGGGTGGCGCATCTTAGCACCAGGTCGAAACGACCCGCAAGCTCGGATTCTTGTCGGACAGCCAGGGGTTCCGCCATCGGTTCCCGTCCTTGACAGCCTTGGGCAGGGTTGTTAGGGTCAAATCCGAATCGCCCTGTCTCGGACACGCGCATCAAGGCCTTGCGCGGCTCATCCTGCTGGGAGACGAGGCTCGTGCGGACTGGAGAGCCGGACCGGCCAAGGTACAGGCGAAGAAAGCCGTCCCCCCTCCGGGGGACAAGGAGGTGGAGATATGCTGGCCACGCAAGTCCGTCAGAAGGATGGCGTCTTCTACTTCGTCGCCTACCCGGCTGAAGATTTGTTGCGGAAAGTCCGCTTCATGAGCCGGTTCTACGGCGAGGGCGAGCAGATCGTGCCGGCGGAGGTCGAGGAAGCCGACGAGATCGCGCACTTCATCGCCAAGATCGAGCGCAGCGACAAGGCCTTCCAACGCCAGCTTTCGCGGGCCAAGGTGCGGGCCATCGTGAATTTTTACGAAACGGCGGTCAGCCAGCCACCCATCCCCGGCACCGTGCTGCTTTTCACTTCGGAGCGGCTCCGGTTCGAGCCAGTCGGGTCCTTCGAGCACACGGGTCATCTGGAAGAGCCCAGCGGCCCCTATCTGATCATCGACGGCCAGCATCGCCTGGCCGCCCTCCATTTTTACTACCGTGATCGGCCGGACGAAGCCCGGACTATTCACGTTCCCTGTGTCATTTTCGACGGGCGGAGCGAAGATTTCGCCACCGAGATGTTCGTCATCATCAATTCGACGCCCACCCGGATCAACAAGAGTCACCTGGTGGACTTGTACGAGCGCGTCTCGTGGGCGGCCCCGGACAAGAAATTCGCCGCGCGCGTCGTCGAACGACTGTACAGCGAGCCGGACAGTCCGCTCCGCTACCGCATCAATCGCTTGGGGGGCCGCAGCAAACAGGAGAAATGGATTCTGCAGGCCGAGTTGTTCAACGAGCTGCACCGGTGGATCAGCCGAGATTGGCGCAAACTGGAAAAAGAAGGCACTGGCGTCAAGGAGGTGACCCGTTTCTACGGAATCGTCCGCGATTTCTTCAAAGCGGCGGAGCGCGTGTGGGGCGAGGCCTGGGGACAGGCTAATTATATGATCACCAAACCTGTGACGCTTAAGGCCATGGTCCGCGTCTGCGCCGATCTGGCTGCACAGGACCGGGGTGCAGCCGCCGACCGCCCTATGCGCTGGGAACACCGTTTGGCGCCGTGGAAGGACCTGATGCGGCAATTCCGTGTCGACGGGTTCTACGAACGTTTTCCCGCCAAAGGCCAGGTGGAGCGCGTGGCCCGCATCCACCGTGAATTGGCCAAAGCCGCCGGGTTGGAGCCATCACGGATCGGCGGCAACGAAGGGAAAGAAAAAGAGTGAACCACGGCTTGCGTCGCGAGGAAAAGCGCGGATACAGTACCGCCCAGGGTTTACCGTCGTTCTTTCCACACGATGAGGTTTTTATGGCGATGGCGTCGGTGATGCTCCCGCTCGGAACACCCGCTCCTTCGTTTGCATTACGCGATGTCGTGAGCGGTCAGGTTTACTCGCTCGACTCGTTCAAAGACAAGTCGGCCTTCCTGGTTATATTCCTCTGTCGGCACTGTCCCTACGTGCAGCACGTCCAGCACGAGATCGCCAAGATCGGACGGGACTACGCGGATTCGGCACTCGGGATCATCGCGATCAGCAGCAACGATCCGGCGCACTATCCCGATGACGCGCCGGAGCGGCTCAAAGAAATGGCCCAACGCCTCGGGTTCCGATTCCCGTTGTGCTTCGATGAGACCCAGGAGGTCGCCAAAGCCTACCAGGCCGCGTGCACGCCGGACTTCTACCTGTTCGACGCCGACCGGCGCCTGGTGTATCGAGGACAACTGGACGACAGCCGCCCGAGCAATGGCCTTCCCGTCACCGGCCGCGATCTCCGCGCCGCCATCGAGGCCGTGCTCGCGGGCAAACCGGTCGATCAGAACCAAAAACCCAGCATCGGCTGCAGCATCAAATGGAAGCCTGGTAACGCCCCCGCCTACGCGCAATAGAACGCGACCCGCGGCATGGTTACCTGGTCACGCCTCGCGCCTTTCACCGTCATGGCCTCACCTCGACATGCAAGCCGGCGGTAGCCTCTTCCACTTCGACGGCGACCGTCCGCTTGGTCCGCCGTAATTGGAGCGTCAATTCTCCCCCGAGCACGCCGAGGCGTCGGATTCTCACCCAATTGAGGAAACGCGGCAGGCAGGGACGGGTCAACACGAGCGTGGAGCGGGCATGGTCGATCGCGAGGCCGAGCACCGCGCCAAGCAAGGCCCACGGCACCGCCGCCGCCCACGCTTGCGGCGAACACGCAACGGGATAGAGGGTCGGGCCGGCATCCCGGCGCCGACTGAACCCGCAGAACAACTCCGGCAGACGCCGCAATTCCATGTGGACCGCGGCGTCAAACATCGCTTGGAAGATCGCCAGGGAACCGGCCCGATACCCTTGCCGCGCACAGCCCATGGCGATGAGCGCATTATCGTGCGGCCACACGGACCCATTGTGATAGGACATCGGGTTGTAGCGCGCGGCTCCGACGGCCACCGTGCGCACGCCCCATCCAGAAAAGAACCGGGGAGACAGCAACCGGTCAGCCACGGCCCGAGCCCTCGCGGGCTCGCAGACATCCGTCAGCAACAGATGCCCCGGGTTCGAAGCGAGCACCCGACACGGCTGTAATGTCCCGTCCAACGCGAGGGCATAGAAGTTCTTCTCCGGAAGCCAAAAATGCCGTTCGAACTGCTCTCGGAGCGCTGCCGCGCGCTGTTCCTGCATCTCCGCGAACGCGCCGTCACCACACAGACGCGCGAGCGCGGCGGCCGCCCGCCGTGCCGCGTACAGGTAACCCTGGACTTCGGCGAGCGCGATGGGCCCCCGAGCCAGTTCCCCATCGGCATGGAACACGGCGTCTTCGGAGTCCTTCCATCCTTGATTGCGCAGGCCGCGTGCGGTCTCGCCGCCGTAGGTCAAGAACCCCTGCGCATCGACGGCCCGGTCAAACCATTCGACGGCCCGTTGCACGTGCGGGTAGAGGATTTTGACGGTGTCGATGTCCCCAGTCCGGTGGTAGTATTCCGCCGCCAGCCACACGAACAGGGGAGTCGCATCGACGCTGCCATAGTACCGTCCAAAGGGGATTTCGCCCGTACGGGCCATTTCGCTCTGCCGCATTTCGTGCAGCACCTTCCCCGGTTCGGCATCGCGCGACGGATCGAAACGATCGGCTTGATGGGCGGCGAGAAAACGGAGGACCCCGCGCGCGTAGTCCGGATTGGCCCACAGGACCTGATAGGCGGTGAGCAGCCCGTCGCGCCCGAACACGGTCGAGAACCAGGGAATGCCGGCATAGGGATACGGTCCCTCCGGGGTGTCCGTCGTCAGCATCACGAGGTCCGCAGTGGACCGACACAGCCATTCATTGAACAGCTCATCGGATGTCTCCACCGCAGGCAGCCGGCGGCTCCCCGCGATCCGCGCCTGGTGCGCCCGGCGCACGCCGACCGCGAAGGGCAACACGGGGCGCTCGTCGGTTCCGTCGCTGTCGCAGCGGACCGTCATCGCCAGCCGGACCCGCTCGCCGGGAGCCACCCGCACAACAAACTCCGCTCGTTCGACGGTCAGCTCAGCCGGCGGCGGCGAAAACTCGATTCGCGTCGAACGTCTCAGCCCATCCAACCCGTGGTAGCGGAGCCAAACCCGGCGGTTCTCCTCAGTCGCGGCGGCAAAGCTCCCTCGGCGCGCCCGCTGAATCCCGCGCACCTCGAAAAGGTCGCGGAAGTCCGCCCCGAATTCGAGTCCCAGCGTCAACGTCAGCGCCGTGCCGGCGAAATTCCGCACGGTGAAGACGTCGTACAGAGTGTCATCCCAGACGAACTTCATGCGGCGAATGTGGACCGAATCCCGCGGAAGCTGGAGCTGGCCGTCGGTCCAAAGGTCCGGATTGGCCAAGTCGACGTTCAAGCGCGCGTTGTTCCGCTGCACGCTTGAACTCAGAAAAAGCGGAGGCTGCCCCTGGATGCGCAAGCGCAAGAAACTCAGATGCCGCGTGTCCCGAAAATACAACCCTTCCACGCCGCCGGCGAGACCGGAGAGATCGCCCAGCACGTCGAAGACGGCGAAGGTATCGCCGTACTTCAGAATCCGGCTGCGTTCGAGCCCGGAGCCCACGGCCGGAATATAGAACGTCGGGGCCGACGGCCCGGGCTCGCTCATGTTGCGGCTCCTTCGGACCACGAAGCAAGACGTTCGAGTTGCCGCCAGTACAGCCGAAGGTAATCGTGGGCCATCCGGTCGGCAGTGAACCGTCGCTCAAACTCCCGGCGAATGGCGCAACGATCCAGCATCGGAACGCGTTCGAGACAGGCCACGGCTTCTTTCTCGTTCTCCACGATCAACCCGGTCACGCCGTCTTCCAGAACCTCAGGAACGGATCCGCGACGAAAGGCGACGACCGGCGTCCCGCAGGCCATGGCCTCGATCATGACCAACCCGAACGGCTCGGGCCAATCGATCGGGAACAACATGGCCAAGGCGCCACCCAGCAATTCGGCTTTCTCGGCCTCGCCGATTTCGCCGAGAAACTCAATTCCCGGTTCGCGCAACAACGGCCGGATCACGTGGTTGAAATACTCCTGATCAGCCCGGTCCACCTTGGCCGCGATGCGTAAGGGAAGGCCTGCCCGGCGCGCGATCCGGATCGCGGTGTCGGGCCCCTTTTCGGGAGAGATCCGCCCGAGAAAAACTAAGTAGCCCTTCGGCTCCGTACTCAAAGCCAGCAAGTCCGATGGGAGCCCATGATAGACCGTGCCAATCCAACCCAACCCGGGCAAAGGCGTGCGCTGAGCGTTCGAAATCGACACGGCCGGCATATCCGGGAAGGTACGAGCCAGCAGATCCAGATCGGGCAAATCAAGTCGGCCATGGAAGGTCGTGATCGTGCGGTCCCGTTGGTCTCGGAAAACCGGAAAGTGGAGGAAATCGACCTCGTGAAAATGCAGGATGTCGAATTCGTACGCCAATTGCCGGACACGCTCGATCATGGCGAGCGTATACAGTTGCGGCATGGCGACGGGGTGGAGCCGCAAGGCGCGCGGCGCAGTGGAGATCAACCGAGCGCGGGTGGATGAATCTCCGCTGGCGAACAGCGTGACCTCGTGACCCAAGTCGATCAAGGCCTCGGTCAAATAGGCCACCACCCGTTCAGTACCTCCATAGAGTTTCGGAGGCACGCTTTCGATCAGCGGCGCGATCTGGGCGATACGCATAGCATGTGTGCCAACGACGACAGGTCCCTTCACTGAAGCGGTGCCCACCACGGGAGCTCGGCCACGCCGGAAGGCAATCACCGGAATAATACAGTAAACCAAAGTTCACGCTTGTCAATGCCTCGCCTCTGCGTCGCACCCGACACGTCATCCGGCGGTTGCACGGCGCTTCACTTCAATGGGGCCGCGGCATTGCTGCCGCGGAATCTGGCATCCCGCTCTACAGCGATCATTACATCACAGAGCTTCAATGGGGCCGCGGCATTGCTGCCGCGGAATCCACCCTGGCCACTCCGGTGGGGTGGACGGCCGGCTCGCTTCAATGGGGCCGCGGCATTGCTGCCGCGGAATCCCACAAGCAGGCTGGTCCGCACGTCGCGGCGGATCAGAGGCTTCAATGGGGCCGCGGCATTGCTGCCGCGGAATCAGGGGCTCGGTGTGCGCACGCACCGGAAGACACGCGCTTCAATGGGGCCGCGGCATTGCTGCCGCGGAATCGGAGACGTGCGGTTGACATACCCCCTCACGACGCTGTGCTTCAATGGGGCCGCGGCATTGCTGCCGCGGAATCTACCACATTCCCGCCCCACGTCGGGTCCTCTACTTCGCTTCAATGGGGCCGCGGCATTGCTGCCGCGGAATCGCCGCAATTCCTTCCCGGTACTTGCGGCGCGCTTCGAGGCTTCAATGGGGCCGCGGCATTGCTGCCGCGGAATCTACCTCTGACTCAGCCACGCTGCGGTCGTGGCTGGTGCTTCAATGGGGCCGCGGCATTGCTGCCGCGGAATCCGTGCCGATCTCGGCAATCGGCGGCCTCGGTGGGCTCGCTTCAATGGGGCCGCGGCATTGCTGCCGCGGAATCTAGCTTCTTCCAATCCTCGATGTCCATATCGGACATGCTTCAATGGGGCCGCGGCATTGCTGCCGCGGAATCTGTATGAAAATTATGCGTTAAATGTGACAAAGATATACGCTTCAATGGGGCCGCGGCATTGCTGCCGCGGAATCGCGGGTGAATGCGATGGTCCAGGCGATCAGTGCCCGGCTTCAATGGGGCCGCGGCATTGCTGCCGCGGAATCCTCCTTGGACCATGCGCCTCCAAGACGGTGTCGGCGGCTTCAATGGGGCCGCGGCATTGCTGCCGCGGAATCCATGTCGGCGATGCGGAAGGCGCGGTCTACCCCACTGCTTCAATGGGGCCGCGGCATTGCTGCCGCGGAATCCTCGAAGGAGCCTTCGAGGGAGTCCCCAAAGACGGGCTTCAATGGGGCCGCGGCATTGCTGCCGCGGAATCGGCGCGGGCAGCTCCGGCACGACATTTGGCGCAGCAGGCTTCAATGGGGCCGCGGCATTGCTGCCGCGGAATCCCCGCAGATCAATCCGGGCATATTGAACGCCGAGTAGCTTCAATGGGGCCGCGGCATTGCTGCCGCGGAATCAGCGTCAGCGTCACCCCGCTGTCGGTCTGAGCGGAGGCTTCAATGGGGCCGCGGCATTGCTGCCGCGGAATCTCCGAAGGTACGTCCCCTTCGAGAGGATAACACCCTCGCTTCAATGGGGCCGCGGCATTGCTGCCGCGGAATCCCGGTCGCTCGGCAGACATACATCCGACTGGGAAGCACGCTTCAATGGGGCCGCGGCATTGCTGCCGCGGAATCGGTCAATGCGTCGAATCAGTTATCTGTGGTCTGTGCGCTTCAATGGGGCCGCGGCATTGCTGCCGCGGAATCTCTCTCGCTACTAGCAGTTCACCACAACCCAAAGAAAGCTTCAATGGGGCCGCGGCATTGCTGCCGCGGAATCGCGATAGCCTGTGTGTTTAACAACATGAATGTTCCTGCTTCAATGGGGCCGCGGCATTGCTGCCGCGGAATCACCGCCAGCCGGTCCCTGGCTGGCGCAAGGAAGAAAGCTTCAATGGGGCCGCGGCATTGCTGCCGCGGAATCCGCCGCCTCACGCAAACGCGTGAGCTGCTCCTCCGTGCTTCAATGGGGCCGCGGCATTGCTGCCGCGGAATCCGCCGCCTCACGCAAACGCGTGAGCTGCTCCTCCGTGCTTCAATGGGGCCGCGGCATTGCTGCCGCGGAATCGCATTCTCCTGTACTGGCCGATACTACCAATACTTGGCTTCAATGGGGCCGCGGCATTGCTGCCGCGGAATCACCGCGCCGGCGAAACAGGCGACGTTCCCAGATGTCGAGCTTCAATGGGGCCGCGGCATTGCTGCCGCGGAATCGAACCCAAGGCGCCCTCTGAGGTGCTTACAGAACATTTGCTTCAATGGGGCCGCGGCATTGCTGCCGCGGAATCGCCGCCATGCTGTTGGCGGAGTCGGTGAATTTGCTGCTTCAATGGGGCCGCGGCATTGCTGCCGCGGAATCTCAGGGTCATCTGCGGCTGGTAGCACCTCGGTGGTGCTTCAATGGGGCCGCGGCATTGCTGCCGCGGAATCGCGCTCCTATCATCGTCATCGCCACATGTAATGACTATGCGCTTCAATGGGGCCGCGGCATTGCTGCCGCGGAATCGACGCGTGAGGATGAGGAGATTGGGATAGGGCTGGGTCGCTTCAATGGGGCCGCGGCATTGCTGCCGCGGAATCGAAGCGACACGGCTTACGCGCAGCCGAAGGCAAGGCGCTTCAATGGGGCCGCGGCATTGCTGCCGCGGAATCAGAGACCAGCGACACGTTCACGGCACTTGTGCTGGACGCTTCAATGGGGCCGCGGCATTGCTGCCGCGGAATCCGACGGCTTGTTGCGCAGTGCCGTACCCGCCTAGCCGCTTCAATGGGGCCGCGGCATTGCTGCCGCGGAATCCATGACCCCGTATTGATCATTGGCAATCTTCTGTATGCTTCAATGGGGCCGCGGCATTGCTGCCGCGGAATCGGTCCCGGTACTCGTAGAGAAGGTTCGTATACTTAAAGCTTCAATGGGGCCGCGGCATTGCTGCCGCGGAATCTCGACCGCGGTCGCAGCGCTCCCATGCCGACTGAACAGCTTCAATGGGGCCGCGGCATTGCTGCCGCGGAATCTCTCTCCTCGCCGGGAGTCTGGAGGCGCCCCTGAATCTCGAGATACCGGCCGCGGCATTGCTGCCGCGGAATCTCGTGCGTCGGCGCTTCCGCCCCCGGATGAAGACTATCGCTTCAATGGGGCCGCGGCATTGCTGCCGCGGAATCTCCGGCTCTGCAGGCGAAACCGCTCCGCACGGACATTCCTTCAATGGGGCCGCGGCATTGCTGCCGCGGAATCTCGCGGCCTTTGCGGCCGCCAGGCTGTCAAATAGTGGGCTTCAATGGGGCCGCGGCATTGCTGCCGCGGAATCTCGCGATCATTCAGGTCGCTGCACGCGACGTGCGTCTGGCTTCAATGGGGCCGCGGCATTGCTGCCGCGGAATCTCATTGCGCGCGTGCGGACCACGAGCGCGAAATCGGTGTTCAATGGGGCCGCGGCATTGCTGCCGCGGAATCTCTGCTCTCATGGATGTCTCCGTTTTTCTGTCTGTCCTGACGCACTGTGCGAGCGCTTCCGCTTTCCAGCCAACGTGTCCTGACACCGCGCACGTGTGTCACCTCCTCTCATCACTTCTACGCCGGCAACTCAAGTGGTTGCAGCGTCGCGAGTGCTGCCGGGTGTTCCCCCGGCACCCCACCGCTCGCGCCGCACGGCACGCATTCCTTCACACCACTTGCGCGTGTCGCTTCACTTGCGTGAACCCCTTGCCCAGCGATTCGATACTCTTAATCGGCCGTCCCTCCGTCGGCCCCAGGTCCACAATGAGCACATGGTCTTCCTGATGATTGATCACCTCGGCCAGTGCCGCTTTCATCTTGATGACATCGATCTCCGGGAGGTCACACTGAAAGACCGAAAGCTGTAAATGCGCGCCGAATCCCTTCATCGTTCTATAGACGCGCCGTAATCGTTTCGGATCACAGATATCGTACGCCACAATATACAGTCGCCGCATGGCTCACCGGGTTGTGAACGCCGGATAGTGTGGGATTTCACCGAGCAGATACCGTCCGAACAGACGAGCCTGTACCTCCAGAACGCGACGATAACTCACCTGATAGCCAAAGACCGGATGCGTAATTTCCTGGCTCATCCGCCGTTCGTAAGTTTCGATAAAGCGCCGTCGCCCCTCCAGCGTGAGCGCGACAGTTCCCATACGCCGAATAAAGTCCGTTGATCGCACCTCACCGTTGTTGATCGCCGTGAGCACCGCGGAATCCGCGATGAGCGGACGAAACTCCTCCATGAGATCCAGCGCCAAGGCCGGTCGCCCGTAGCGCGGCTGGTGATAGAACCCGAGAAACGGGTCGAGCCCTACCGCGTGGAGGGTCACCGTCCACTCGCGAGTGAGCATCGCATAGGCTAGGGATAAGAGCGCGTTCACAGGGTCCTTCGGCGGTCGGCGGTTCCGCCCATCGAAATCAAATTCCGGCGGCTCCCCATCCGCCTTGAGCATGCCCCTGAATTCCGCGAAGTACCGGCGCCCGGCGGTTCCTTCAATACCCAACAACTCCTCCAGCGACTGCGCCTGGCCCGCATGCTGCAGGTCGCGCTTCAGATCCTGCAACACCGTCTCCGGCGCGGCGATGTGATTGCGCCGCAAGATCGTTCGGCAATTCGCAATCTTCGCCTGCACCAACCGCGATGCGAGCCGGAGACAGAACCCCCGATCCATCGCGGCGGCGTATTGGCGTCGCCGCAACTCCACGTTCTTGTGGATCAGGCCGGTCGTGAGACCATAGAACCAGCCGCCGCTGGAGAGATACGAAATCGGAATCTCTCGCTGACACAATTCCTGGACCACTTGCGTGCTGACCTGCACGTGACCAAAAAGCACCAGATGAGACACTTCCACCAATCGGGCTTCCGCCAGCACCTCGTCATGATCGACAACCTTCAAACAATCTCCGTCCTTCTTCACACGCGCGCCCGGCCGTTGCACATAGAACGGCAGCGCATCGTCCCGACTAGGCAACAACCGCCGCACCGTCGAGGCCGCCGGCTCGTCATCCTTGTGCTCCTGCTTGTGCTCCTGGCGCAACCAACCGATCTCATCCGGCAGACAGATGCTCACGAGCGAGCAGCGCGGACATTTCGGGCTGTCCATCAACGGCGGCGGGATGATCCCATCCCGGGCCACCTGTCGCATCTGGTGGATCAAGGCGAGCGTCCGTTCAATCAACTCCGGATCGAACGCGATCGCCACCCGCTCTCGTGATCCCGCAAAGTAGAGAAAACCGCCGTCGCACTCGAACCCGTTGTCGCGCAAGATAAGCCCCTGCGCGCACAGTTGCACCCGCTCCGGCTCCCACGCCCCCTTGTCCACATGCGGCCGCTTGCCCCGCTTGTAGTCCACGGGGGCCACCGCGTCCCCGACACCTTCGACCAGATCGATCTTGGCCGTGATCCCCAGTCGTTCCGACGACAACCAGACAGACCGCTGGTGGATCATCGTATCGTCTTCCACCTCAGCGGAGGTACGGGGACAGGCACCGGCTTCGCCGGAGCCAGTCCCCACCTGCCGTTTGGGACTCTCGTCCACCCGCCGGTGGTGAAACCGCCCCTCCACTGTGTCGGCGCTGTCGGCGAATTCGCCTTGCACCCACTCCAGATAGGCCAAACGAGGACAATACGCGAATTCGTTCAGCATCCTGACGGGAAGGAGCGGCTCCTCCATTACCGAGAGAGGCGTGTCACCGACTTCCTCACTCATACCACCACTCCTTTCGCTATTCAGTTGTCAAAGAACCGGGCCGATCGCTTGTGATCGGTCACCCCGTTTGTTAGACTTGCGGCAAGCCGATGCGAGGCCGACGATGTCCGCACCCGCCATCCAAACCAAGCGCTGGACCCGCCAGGAATACGACCGCATGGCCGAAGCCGGCATTTTCAATCCGGACGAGCGCGTGGAATTGCTCGGCGGAGAGATTCTGATCATGACGCCCCAGAATAGCCTGCATTCCGCCACGATCGGCCTCGCGCACACCGCGCTTCAACACGCCTTCGGCCGCAACCATTGGATTCGTATCCAATTGCCGCTGATCATTGACCCCGACTCTGAGCCAGAGCCGGATCTCGCCGTCGTCCCAGGAAACCCGAGGGACTATGTCAAGGAGCACCCTCGCTCAGCCCTGCTCGTTGTCGAGGTCGCCGACGCGACGCTTGCTCTGGACCGTGACCGGAAAGCCCACATCTACGCCCGCGCCGGCATCCCGGAATACTGGATCGTCAACCTCACGGAGCGTTGCCTGGAGGTCTACCGCGACCCAATGACACCGCCCGGCCAACCCGCCTCGTACCGTGCCGTCATGAAACTTGGTCCTTCCGAAACCATTGCTCCCCTCGCCGCCGCCTCGACGACGATCGCCGTCGCCGACCTGCTCCCGTAGGCGCTCCCCCTGTTGCTTGCTCCTTCTCCCTCGTGCCTCTCACTCGCCGACGATGCTCCACCCTGAGCCGAAGGGATTCGTCGGGCTGTCGAACCGGAACGGACTCCCCGCGCCGAACGGATTGTTCACGCTGTCCGGCGAGAAGGGACTGCCATACCGGCCGAACGGATTGCTCACCGAATCGGGGTCAAACGGATTCACACTCAGTCGCCCGCGATAGTTCCCTTCGCGGTCGTAGAGCCGCGGCGCCTGCGTGGCAAAGGGATTGGTCGCCGACCAAGGACTGAACGGACTGCCGTATCGCCCAAAAGGATTCATCGGGCTCTTGTAAAGAAACGGCGATCCGGCGCCATACGGATTCGCCAGCGAATTCGGATGGAAAGGATTCGCGCTCAGGTCGCCGAGATACTCCGCCTGTGTGGAAACCGGACCGGCGAACAGGAGCACCGCGATCAACCACCACATGGGCCCCTCCTTGCCTGTACAATCCCCCCTTTGCCGACTCGCCGTCTCACGCATCAACCTCACGCTTCACGAACGCCGCCCCGTCTCTCCCGCCGGCATGAACTGCCCCAGGCCGAAGTGCCACATGGCTGGCTTATTCCAGACCCTCACCGGGAAACAACTTGGTGATCAGCGACCGAGCCTCCGGCAAGTCGTGCCGAATGTCTTCGAGTTGCAATCCCTCTTCCCCGACGCTGGGATAACGTTCCCCCAATGTAGAATCCGGACACTCGTTCGCAGACCGGCCGCAAGGCCGATAGATCAGGCATGAACGCGGCCGCTTCGTCGAGGAGGCTTTGCAACGTATGGACCTTCTTCAATTTCCATCCCTGGCTGAGTAGGAAGGCCTTCAGATATCTCTCCAGGGCTTGCTGCAAAAAGAAGCCGGCTCCATCCGCATCCCCATCGGCCAGCAAAACATGGATCCGATGCCAGTCCCGGCGAGCGACCTTCAACCAATCCTCCGCGTAGGGCGAATCCGGTCGCTCCGTCACAGATCCACCCCCGTTCGAACAATCTCCGCCACAAACTGATCCCCACGCGCCAGACGGGTCGCCAACTCCTCCGGCGTCAGCACAATCGGCGCAAGAGGCATCCCATGGCTGATGTCTCTCACGAGAGCCAGCATCGACCCCATGCGTTCATAAAACCGTTCCTTGGTCGGGGCGACTACCAACAGGTCAATATCGCTGTGCTCAGTCGGCTCACCGCGCGCGACTGATCCATACACCAGCACCCGTTCCGCGCCATATCGGTCGCGCAATCGGTCCGCAATCGCCTTCAAGGCTGCCTGTGTCACCACGCCCCCAGTCGTCGTCCCCATTGCACCGCCTCCTGTTGATCTCCTCTAGCCCTCACTCACGGTCTGAACGGTCCCAGCTCTGAATGCCGCCGCATCATTTCACACTTCACATTCATTTTTCTCGACGGTCGCATCGCGCTTTACCCCTGCCCTCTCGCGCCTCACGCTTCCCCACCGGCATGAACTGCCCCAAGCCGAAGTGGGCAGAGTGGCCAAAACTTACAGCACGGGTCCCGGTTCATAAAGCCTTTGCTTGGCTGAAGTTAAGCTTGAAGTTGGCTCCCTCGCCAACCTTAATCCGTCGTGCACGAAACACGGCCACGATTCCAAGCGCTTGAAGGACTGATTTATTTAGTCTGTCCAAGCAGAGGTCAGGAACCTGCAGAAGAGCGCGGATTGTGTCTAGACCAAGGGGAGCTTCCCAAAGAGGCCACGTGGAGGAGAGTTCGCCATTGATATGACTCCACGATGTAGTACCCAGCCCCTTTGTTGTCGGAGCCGATGAGAAAAAGACAAGGCCACGATATGCAAGAAGATTGGCCATCCACACCGTGCGGGGTTTATTATCACTAGCAGTCGGGTCACGGTCCATGAGGGCATAACGACGATCCTCGACCGGATCCCACCTCATGGAAAGTGTTTCTTCTTGATAGGTCCATGGCTCGAATAGTGCCGCGTGTACCCGTTCCCGTGTAACTTTCTCAATAAGTTCGCGTACAGTGTCTAAAAAATACTGGTGGCCCGAGCCAGTAATGAAACAGAACGGTGTTGCCTCTATGCGGTTTGACTCGTTTTTGGTGCAAGCATCAGAAGCAAAACTCGCCAGCAGGTCAAGTGACTCACGATCAGTATGATTGGCGCTTTCGAGAAAGTTTTGAGAGTGCTCACGAAACTCTTCTCCTGTGCAGTCCAGATGTTTGCCGAGAGCAAGCTCTGGGCGTGGAACCGCATCTTTCAAGGCATCGAGCCATGCCCGACGTTTCTGTGAGAGAGCTTCTTTAAGCGGTTCGATCTCTGTTTCGATCGCCTTCTTCCGCTCATCTCCGCGCAGACGGCGTTTCTTGATTTCATCTCTTTTGTTTTTAAGCGCCGTCTTGGCTTTATCGAACTCTTCTTGCGCTGCTTTCCTTTTTTCTTCCGCCTCACTGGCCACCGGCGTCCCGCGTAAGGCCTGCGCCAGCACGTCGCTCAATTGCTTTGGGTCTTCAGCGGAAATCCCCTCCAACACCGGCGTCCACCTCACGGTCCGTCGCCATCTCAGCCTGGCATGTGTTTGGCCAACTTTATGGAGTGTCGCCAAGGTTCCGAGGGCCGCGAGGAACCCTAGTGGGTTAGCTCCGTCTAGTGCTGGCAACTCCAAATGCGCATTCATTTGGCTGTTTCCTCACTTTGGCTCCCGGTCATGATGAACACGCTGCCGTACCAATCTCCGAGACGCAGGATCGCTTCTAAATAGGCCAGCCCCCACCACCCATATCGGCGGGTGAGTCGCCAGAAACGTTCAGCGACCCCAGAGTCCGCACGATGGGCAGGAACAAGCTTGGCTCGATCTTCAGCAGAAAGCTTGATGGCATATTCACCCAACTGGCCGCATATCGATGGCGGAGTCGGGTCAATGCTAACGGGTGCGAATGGACGCGCATACCCGTGGTGGCTGGCAATTAGATGCAGAACCAGGTCTCGGGTATCATCTGAAATATTCGCAAACTGTTGAGCAAGCTGCGCTGAAAGCATCTCGTGCCGAAAATTATCGGGAAGCCTACTGGCCTCTCGAATTTCACGGCGTCTGGCTGCTGACCTCGGAACGTCAGCCGACTTAGCCAACGGTTCTTCGGCAACAGCAAGCTCGTTGCCTTGTCGCAAGACGAACTGGAAACGCTCATCCAGTTTCCCTACATCATGCCAATAGGCGGCCAGCCTTTCCGGCTCTATGACTTCTTGTGGCAAGCAGCGGGTTGCCAGTTTGCCCACCGCCCACTTGACCGACGCACTATGGATGTCCAACGACACCTCCCGTTGCCCGGCGGGCGTCACGGCAGAAGTCAGATCGTCCTCATCGGCAAAAGGATCGAGTTCCTGGATATTCCGGCTACTTGGCCTCGCTCGTGCAACAATCCCCCCTCCGGGATGGCACTCGAAGCGTCCGTTGCGCACGGCCTTAAGCAAGCCAGCAATCCAATGAGGGAGCCCTGGCAGGCCATCATCTTCAGGCCTATGCTCCAACACCGCGTCTATGGCCTTCTGCACAGCATCACGTTCCCAGTCGGGCGCTTCAGCAAGGTCGAGCAATTCCCGCAAAGGAGGACAATCTTCCAACCAGGGCTCCAAGACCGCGTGATTCAGCCGAAGTGCAGGCGGATGTCCAGCCTTCTGCCGTGCTGGTTCCCACAAATCAAGCATATCCTTGCCCATTGCTTCCGAACCCACCGACTGACCAAGGCCGGCAATGCCGTATTCTGCCGGCGTGATCACAACGTCGTTTGGGCGTATGTCGGAGGCGCTGCGGACGAGCGCCGAGTGCGTTCGGCCGCGCCAGAGGAGGCACGGACGAATGCGATCGGGCATGTCTTCTTCTAACGGACGTTCCCCTTCCAGATCAGCATCATCACCGACTTCCTCAGATTGCGCCAACCACCGGCGTAGGCGATAGAGCGGCACAGAGAGCATTTCACCGCTGACAGGAGGGCACAGCGAGACGATTTCCACCCAGCGAGTGGGTTCCTTTGTACCAAGGTCAGCACGCCAGAGCACCTGGACTTCAGGGGTACCTCGCTCTTTCCCGTGCAAAAATAGCTGAATGTCCGGCTCTGGATGCGGCGTCTGGCTCGTCTGGCACAGGAGATCGAGGTGCGCGGGAAGCAGTATGGGTGCGTCGGGTTGAGGCGCAAGATAGGAAGACAGATCCTCCACATCGCCCAAGGCGGTTTTGAGCGTCTCAAATCCGAAGTCGATAATTCTCTTGCCCTTCTTTCCACCTCCCACGGTATTGGCCTTGTCATTGAGAAGTCGCCATGTTTCTGCCATCGCTTTGCCGTAGATTCGATCTTCATCATTCTCCTCATCCTTGTCGCGAATGAGAATCGTCGCCGGAGACTCATCGGTCTGTCCCATCCGATTGAGTCGTCCAAAGCGCTGGCGTAATGCGTCGAGGCTGGCACATTCGGTAATGAGCGCATCGAAGCTGAAATCCGCCCCCACCTCGACACATTGGGTTGATACCAGCACGATTGGCTTGTCGGGCTTCTCCGGAGATGCCGCTCGTAAAAACCTCTCCCATTGGGCCACCAGACCGTCT
This sequence comes from Nitrospiraceae bacterium, assembly GCA_035573855.1. GTDB lineage: Bacteria > Nitrospirota > Nitrospiria > Nitrospirales > Nitrospiraceae > DATLZU01. The sequence continues at coordinate 5,166 of DATLZU010000034.1, read as the reverse complement.
CGTTCATACGGACGGATGCGACCGGTAAGCAGCACGACATGAGCCTTGCCTTCTACTTGGTCCCGAAATTTCAGTGCAATCTCTTCAGCCGTGTGGACACGGTTCACGATCACCGCAATGCGAATCCTCCCGTCTTGGAGATAGCCGTCCGCACGGGAAACCGCTTCCTCCACCAGCGGGTCGGTCCCATTGCCACGGGCCGCCCTCGCTTCCACCAACTCAGCCGGTTTGGCAGCATGCAGGCGGGCTTGGAGGGTTGGATGATTAAGAGCCCTTTCGCGTTCACCTCCCGGGAAAATCGCACCAGCCGGTATATGAGAAGGAGGCGTTGCCGAAAGAGTGACAAAGGCGAACGGCGTTCGGATGGGCCGCTCTGCCCATTGTTCTCCTCGATACCGTTCGATGCTCTGCATCGTTTGGAGAAACGGTACAGAGCAATGTGCCTCGTCAAGCAGGATGAGACTGTCATGGGCTGTGAGCCCGGCAAAGATCGAGGCTGTTAGATCGCTCCGGCCATAGCCGCGAAAGAGTATCCTAGACCCCAACTGATCAACGGTTGATGTGACCACAGCGGGTTGAGACGGCAAGCGTGCCCAACCGTCGTCACTGAGCATCCCACCCCGCAACCGCGCAACGGCCAGCGGACGGTCTGTCCCGCTGATCTGCCTGAGACGATGCGCCACTTCTTTGAGCGGGCCTTCGTCGGCCTGCCTTAACTTCCTAGCCATGCGCTCCGCTCGGGCATAGGCTTCGTCCACGACAATCCGGCGATCTACGACGAACCAGATCCGGCGCGGGGCAGTGCGCCGCTCAACCGGCACATCGTGCTGGCAGGCGAGCGCATACACGGCAATGTCCATACAGGCCGTCTTGCCTGCCGCTGTGGGAAGGTCCAGCACCTGAGGCCAGCCATCTTTTGCGACCCGTTCGGCAAGCATGGTTTGCCACGGAAATGGTTCATATTCCCATAGGGTCTTAAAAAACGTCTCGAAATCCGGAAACGGATCACTCATCTTCCTGAACCTCCGAAACCGCTTCGAACATGGGACGGCAACAACCGTAACCGCGGTAGCGGCCTGCCCCAAGAAGGACCGGGCCACGCACTGGCCGGTCGAACACAAGAATGGCGTGAGTATGACGCCGCAGGCTGTCATCCTTGCGACGCAGATGGGGGAACAGATGAGCGGGAGGAACGCCTAGGTGTGCGGAGACCGGTGTCACAATGACCTCTCGTGGTTCCGGCAATCCAATGCGAGTACAAGCCTGGCGAATCATGTCAGCAACTTCAGCCACATAGGTCGCTTTATCAGTAGATTTAGGATGGCGATCATACACAATGGGAGTAACTGTAGCCCAACGCTTGTGGCCATTTGGATGGGCCGTCCATGTGGCAGGGCTGAGGGTAAAGGGAACACCCTCGCGCGTTTCTGCTTCCAATCGCCAAACCCCCAGACGTCCGAGTTTAAGGTGCCTGACTTGGCTCGCCGCTTGTAGAATTCCACGGCGATCATCCCGGGAAAGCTTAGCAGGAAAGATCAATCCCAATCCCATCAAGTGCCCGTCTGCATGCTCGTGCCCAACAAATGCCAAAGGAAGAAATGCAAGATGCGGCGCCTGCAATACGGCGCCATTTGAATCGTGTCCACTTAATATCTGACGAACCGTTTCAGGCAGACCGTTGCTGTGACTCAAGAGCGCATCTCGCCACCGTTGGATCAAGGCAAACACACAGGGGAGGTCGAGATACCGGTAGGGCGAATTTTCTGGTTCAAGCTTCAGCACAAGCAAATATGGATCGAAAACAGTTCCCGGCGCTGCGGCAGCTTCTCCTAGCTGCTTTGGCCTGGCGTACCCTTGGGTGATAGTGAGGCGAGGGCGATCCTGTCGGGGTGGTCCATTGAGAAATTCCTCTTTCAGTCTTTTCTTTGCTAACTTCTGCGCCTTTTTATCGGAATCGTCTTCCGCGGCCACTTTGAGAGAACAGTAATTTTCGACGGCTTGCCCGTTGTAGAGGAATTCGAGCCTTTCGAGCGTGCCTGGCACAGCCACACGCAGGCAGATAACAGCCCGATCTTCATCTGGTACCCAGTTTGATTCACCCACCTCCTCTGGCCTTGCAACCCACATCTGCACAAGCGAAGAGGAGTGCCCAATGCGAGTGACCTTGCCGCATAGGGATTTTAACGCAGTCAGTATCGGCTCCCCAGGCTCAACACCAGGCCATATGAGAAAGACGGTGTCCTCCTCCAACCACGCACGGGCAAACGTGCGGGGCTGACGGGCGCGTGTGAGTGGAGCAGATTGGAGCATTGCAGATGAGGGTCCAGCCTTATCGTTCACAGGAACATAATGGGTGACCACCGCTCGTTGCACCTCTTCCGGAACCTTCATTTCCGGAGGCGGCTCCATCTCCAGCCATTCGAGCGCTTGTCGCTCCGTCGGATCCGCCCCGGTCTGAAAATGAGCCGCGGCCATGGCCATGAAGATACGACCAGGGTGGGGCGGCCACTCGGCTCGTTCGCGGTTATCGAACTCAGCCGCCGCCGAAAACCCATTCAAATAGCGAATACCCAGCGCGAGCATGTCACGCCTCCGCTGTTTGCTTTGTTGCCTCGATCTGGCTAAGGCGCACCAGTTTCAGCAACTCAGGTGAGGGCTTCAATGATGGAAGCGGGTCTTTTCTCCATGGCAAGCCTTTCTGCTTTGCGATTTCAGTTGCTTGCTTGAGGATGCTAACTGCGTCCTCGCTCGTCAGACAATATCGGGCAGGAGGGTGTCCTGGTTTGTCGAGCAGTTCCCACTCCATGGGACCCTCAGGCCAGAGCAGGCAACGGGAACGCAGCCCCATCCCGGATTCAAACGCAAGGGTCGCGGCGCACAACCCCAGCGAGGCGAGGACTGTGCGAGCAGCCGCATCAACCTCAGGATCTACTTTGCCATTGAGTGGGAAGCGAAGCCGCCGCAGGCAAATTAGCGAGAGGGTGGTGACTTGCTCAGCATATTCGATGGTCACGCCAGCGTAATGATTCTCTTCTGTCTTGCGATCACGGACTTTCGGAAAGGGCACACTGCTGTGATTGACGGCAGACGGGGCGACGACCCCTTTTTCTTTAGGATCATCTGAAACCTTCCAATCAAAAGCGCTGTTTTTGATGATCGGAACTTTATTGCTTGCTTCAAATGGATCCTTCCGCACACCCCTGAGAAGATCGCCAACGTGAGCGTCAATACCAACGATCTCAGAGACTATGGCTCTCTCGAACTTCGGGCCGAGACCACCCTTAGGGCCAGTGGAATCCCACATGCCGAACAACAATGCCGTCGGACACAATTCGAACAACGGTGTCGCATTAGCAAGGCTGACAGTGTTGAGAGCTTTTCCCTTTTCTGATTTGCGAAAGGCTATTCCATCGACTTGACTATCCCGTAAAATGGCATCAGCAATCCGGTGCGGTACCTGAAGACTGGTAATCTTACCAATAGCGTCGATGAGCTTTCCTGCTTGTTCGTCGGCTTCGACATCGCCGGAGGGTCCATACTCAGTAAAGTCCACCACCAAGACAGGGAGTTCGATTTTCCCCGCATCCAGCGCTTCCTGCAATGCCAGCTCCATCCGATTGGCCTGACTCTGGACACTGTCAAGCAACACACACGTGACAGGCTGCTCACGCCCAAGAACACGCCGCTGTTCGACTGCATAGACTGCACCGGCGAACGTCGGAGGAAAAACTTTGTCGCCTTGGCCTCCTGCTGGCTGGATCCGCCTCCTACAGCGAAAAGCTGCTGCTGAACCACGCACAGCTTGTTGCAATTTCTCCAATGACAGCGCCTCACTCATGGACTGGTCCTCCTTTGTTACACCAAAATGATGAAAGCCTGCCCAATCACAATCACTCCAGCACGGCCCTCTCGCGCACTTTTACAATTGCGGCCAGGTGCCGCCAGTGGCTCTCCCCAAGTGACGGGTCGTTGACCGTTGCACCACGCGCAGATTCGCCAGGACGTCTGGCAGGCGCCGCCCACAACTGCCGAGAAAGGTCTTCCATCTCCTCCAGAGCCTTGAGGATGTCTTCCAACAGCAATTGCGCCCAGCGATGGAGTTGTTCCCGGCAGGCGCCTTCGAACGTCGTCAGGCACCCGTCGCTGTCCGCCGGCCGTGACTCATATTCCGGCATCATCTTCCAACCTCATGCGCAGGTGCGGGCTGTCGAAGTCGTCCCGTTCTCGTCGCCGCCACAGCCACGCCAGGACCGCCATGGCCGTCTTGCCCAAGCCCGTCGGCACAGGCACCAATTGGGGCAAGGCCTCCCCGCAGGCGAAGCGGGCCTGGAACGGAAAGGGCGCATACCCAGTGACCTGTTGAAACCATCCCTTGAATTGATTGTCCGCCACCACGCTCCCCTCACCTTCTCCTCTGGAAAACCAGAGAGCTATTCTCCGACAACCATGTTCGCCCGGTATCACCTTCTTTGGAACCGAACACGATCAATCCAAACCGCTGGCGCTGGAGTCCTTTGAATCTGCTCGGCCCGCCCTTTGCCTGAATCCTCCTCGGTCCTCGCCCTCCACCACGGCCAAGACCGCGCGGAGCTGGTCGGGATTGAGATCCCGCCCATAGAACCGCAGCACGAGCGCCCGCCGCACCTCGGCAGGCGTCGCCTGCGGATTTCGGGCCAGCACCGACGCCCGCACCAGCCGTTGCGCAGCCTGGTGCATGGAACAACCCATCTTGAGCCGTTCCTCGCCCGAACGGGCCAGCAACATCGCCCGAAACCGCTGCTCGATCTCCGGTGCCGTGTCGGTCATGAACAGACCTCACGATACAGGGCGCCTACGCCTAGCCGATCGGCCCATTGCACCAAATAGTCTTTGTCGAGGTCCGGAACGCTCAGCAGCAGGTTGCGGACATCCTCAAGCTGCCGCTCGGATCGGCTGTCCTTGGCCCACTCCAGTTTGGAAAGAATCAAGTCCTCCGGCGCCACGATGCACACCTCTTGGCCTTCCACTGCGACCCACCTTCTGCGGGCGAACTCTGTACGCCGGTACTCGGTGTCCTTTCGTACAATGAGATCCACTTTGACCACCGAGGCCGTGTGGATCATGTTGAACATCCCCCTTGTTTCGACGGCGTGTCGCGCCATGTCGCGGTCAATGTAGAACTCGTCC